>JBBQNI010000033.1:0-34586 GCA_038329785.1 Anaerolineales bacterium
AGGCATGGATTTATCCAGTCGGACGTGCCCAACCTACAACTGCCATCATTTCTTGCCAAATTTTTTCATGGTTGATTAATGAGGTATTCTGAATGCTCGATTTATCTTTCTTTGAAACAGAATCTTTATTTCTTCACAGAATACCCCGTAGCTTGCTACGTGGGTTCCAAGCTTGAGCAAAACGTGACCCGAAGGGGTAAAATTTCGTAATACCCCGTCCGCTCGCAGCGGGGATAGGAATTTTGAGGGTTTTGTAATTTATTTTGCCTACTCAAATTTAGGCCGACTGCAAGGTTTGCCCCTACGTTTTTTGGAGTGTTACGAGATTGTACAGGCCTTGAGATAAAGCTTTTATCTTGTCGAGCAGCAACCAGACACCTACCAACAGCAACAAACCAACAACCTTAGTTACTTATTCCCTTCGGAATATGGGTATTGTGAGAAACCTTAGGATTGTTATAATGATGAGGGGAGAAGGGGTTTATTATGTCTGATGTTGTTGGGCAATCGTCAAGTTCAAAGTCTAAAGAGAATTCACAATGGCTCTTTGTTTTCCTCATTGCTGTCGCAGCATTCATTTCAGATCTACTTTGGAAGAAATACAAAATACAGATCTTTAATACTCTTTTTATTGTGATTCTACTCGGGTTAATTCCAAGTGTTTTGATCATTTTTCATCTTGCTCGTTCCAATCTAAAACCCCGTCTACGGGATGTCACCTTTATGTTTGGATTATTACTTACGTTAACGATTAATCTATTGATCGCTGCCTTTTCCATTTATAAACCAAGTCAACAACTTTCAATATTGGAGGACACACCATTTTCAGGGATTGTCCATTCAACACAATTTTTTGGAATGTTCTTCGTTTTTATGACAGTCATTTTGACAACAGCTATGAATTGGGTTACCTTGATTGCTCAAAAATCAATGATCAAGGAAAAAGAATTGTGCGGATTGACCAGACATCTTTGGGAGGTTCGCTTCATTATTTTGGGCATTATCTTATTGACAACGTCGCTTGCATATTTTTATGGTATAGGCTTAGAAATAAAATTGAAGGATATTGAAGCAATCAGCATCATATCCAATTATTTCAATTAAGAAGGAATATAGGTTGTTATACTCAAACCTTTGAGACATCGATTGATAAACGAAAATTATTAGACTTTAGTAGCCGCGCGAAATATGTAAGAATTTACATGAAAGATTGAGCAACATTATATTGGCCAGGGTTATAAACTACGGTGATTGTTGGGCACTCAGCTGGCTGAGGTGACTTTTCACCCCCTGATAACCTACGAACTGGTATTCAAAAGTGTTTGATCACGAATGCTTCGCACGAAATTGCGAATGGAGCGAATAACGTGAATTTTTGCTTCCTACTGTCAACCCGCAGATCGGTCATTTAGGAGTAAATGTAGGGTGCATTGTCGGAACGAACCATTGAAGTAGTGGAGTCAAAAAGAATGAAAAAAGGACGTTTGATATAATCATTTTGATGGCAAATTATGCGTGTGAGTTTGGAAAAATTTCTTCCTGGCTTTGTAAAAAGAAATGAAATCAATGAAAAATAATCTGGTGTTTTCCAACAAAAGGAATGCTGTTTTTTCAATAAATATGATGTTCACGCTTCTATTTGTATTTATATTCAGTTTGTTGTCTGCATGCTCTGCAGGGGTTGGTGATATCTCCGATGGCAGTTCGCAGCCCTCGACCGCACTACCAGGTGATGGGGTGGCGTTGACGCAATCAGCTGTCAGCACTTTATCACCCTGTGATTTGCTGGATAAACAAACGTATTACGATATTTTGCAAGATTCAACCTTGTTGTTCGAATTCAACAACGGATCCTGCTGGATAAGTAATCAGTGGGAGACGAAATCAATCCAAATTGGTGTTTTCCAGGGCGGGCAGGCTTACCAGGCAATCCGTTGGTATACCCGCGAAATGGTTGCTGGATGGAACCAGCCAGATTTAATCTCCTATGTCAACCAAATACTAATTGATGGGGAAGGTATGTCACTGCCCGATTTCCAGCAATTGGCTGCCCCGTTATATGAGCGGATCGATTTTCGCAACGAACGCATATTTTCTATTGGTGATACTGCTTTCTGGTATATCTATCCATTGGCATCTGCCAACATTCTCGACCTTTCCGTCGCTGATATTTATATGCGTATATCTATCAACGGTCTTTTTCCTGAGGAAGCTTTATCGGCCAGTCTCACTCTTGCAAATGAAATTTTGACGCGCCTTCCGCAAGAGTTTGTGATTGATCACGATTTCGGTCAAATTACAGCGATTTCATACGCAACAGCGACCGTTGTTTCAGGTGATATTGTTCCAAAAACCGATTCCCTCCAGGTGGAGAGGCCAAATATTTTCTTCGGAGATCTCTGCGGGGATGAATCGACGCGCATTCGAGTTTCCCTGGTGAACCCGGAAACCGCAGATATCGTTTATCTTGTTTACAGATTGGCAAGCCCGCAAGAAACCAATACGACCTGGGTCACAAGACCAATGAATCTGCTCAATACTGGTGCTTGGGAATATACCCTCTCAGCTGAGAGCGATTTTGCCGCTTTTAAACTAGTGAATGGTGCAAAAATTGAATATGCGATTTCAATTTTGTATGCCGTTGATGGCGTCTTTCGCAGCCCGACCTACAACGACATACAAATCAATCAATGCACGCTTGACAATTAAGTTTCACGTTAGAGGAAAATTCTCCGGAACTTATTCGTCGCTGCTACGTTCGACCGGTCCTAAAATAGCGTCGATTTGTTCCAGAACATCATCCGTCAATGCTTTTTGGGCCTCGGCTGCCAGCAGATTTTCATCTAATTGTTCCAGCCTGGTAGCGCCTGTGATAACAGCCGAAACCTCTTTTCGACGCAATAACCAGGCAATTGCAAGCTGGGCAGTTGTGATTTCCAGCTGATTGGCGATCGCGGTCAATGACTTTACTTTCGCTATTCGCTCCGGTGTCACCCGATCGCGAATCCAACTCATATTATCCAGCGAAGCGCGCGAGCCTTCGGGAATTCCATCATTGTATTTGCCTGTCAAAATTCCGTAATATAAAGGTGACCAGGTCGTCAACCCTATGCCAAATTCGCGTGAGATCGCAGTCAGCTCCTCTTCAACCCGATAGCGGTGAAACATATTGTATTGTGGTTGTTCAACCACAGGTGGAATTAAATTGAGCTGTTTGGCAATCCCAACCGCCTGAGTGATGAAAGCCGGTTCCCATTCAGATGTACCCCAATACAAAATTTTTCCCTGTTGGATAAGCGTATTCATGGTGAAAACAACTTCCTCAACCGGTGTATCGGGGTCATAGCGGTGACAATAATATATATCGACATAATCGCTATCCAGGCGCTTGAGTGTTGCATGAATTGCTTCGGTTATGTGTTTGCGAGATAATCCGCGCCCATTGGGGCCAGGCATGGTAGGCCAAAATACTTTACTGGAAATAACCAGACCTGTCCGCGGCAGATCCTTGATAGCCTTTCCCATCACAATTTCTGCCTGCCCGTTGGCGTAGGCATCAGAGTTGTCAAAAAAGATGATACCCTGATCGTAGGCAGCGTGGATCAAATCGCTGGATAATTTTTCATCGATTTGACTGCCCATCGTAATCCATGCTCCTAAAGCAATCTCACTAACTTTTAATCCAGTCCTTCCCAATCTACGGTAATGCATTACTCCTCCTTGGTTTTCGGATTACCAATCCCTAATGGTTTCCATTTATTACTATCCGCGCGCAGTCTGTGTTGTCCGCCGCCGCGATTGTGAAGTTCATCAAACCCCTCCGGTTTAATGAACATAGCTTCGCCTTCCAAAAGCCCGGATACACCGCTCTGTCCTGGCTCGATGCGCTTATTTTTGCAGTAAGGGCAAGTGGATGGGTCATGTGGTTCGTATGTCAGCGGTTCTTCATAGGTTGTGATATAGGCTTCATAATTTCTCAATACCACTTTGTGATCGGATGCACTGATCATATAATTTGGCATGACTGGAATCTTGCCGCCGCCGCCAGGCGCATCGACTACAAAGGTAGGAACAGCATACCCGGATGTATGGCCACGCAGGCCTTCGATGATTTCAATACCTTTGGCGACTGGTGTGCGGAAATGGCCGGCACCTTCCACCAGATCACATTGATAAATGTAATACGGGCGAACGCGGATACGGACCAGATCCTGGACCAATTGACGTTGAATATGGACGCAATCATTTACTCCGGCCAAAAGCACAGATTGGTTTCCGAGTGGTATGCCCGCACGGGTTAATTTGTCGCATGCCATTTCCAATTCCTTTGAAATTTCGTTGGGGTGATTTACGTGGATATTGAGCCAGAGAGGGTGAAATTTTTGCAACATGTCACATAATTCATCTGTCACGCGTTGTGGCATAAAGACAGGAACCCTGGATCCAATCCGGATGATCTCAATATGTGGAATCTCACGCAAAGCACTTAATAATTGTTCCAGTAATTTTGGTGCCAGTGTAAGCGGGTCTCCGCCTGATAAAAGCACATCCCGCACTTGGGGTGTTTTTCGTAAGTACTCTAATTGAAGTTCAAAATCGGCGCGCGAAAACTGGGCAGTCGGATCTCCAACGATCCTAGAGCGGGTGCAATAGCGACAGTATGAGGCGCACTGTGTGGTGACCAGCATCAAGACACGATCCGGGTAGCGATGCACTAATCCCGGAACCGGCGAATGGCGGTCTTCAGCCAATGAATCTTCCATCATTCCGGTGAAGGGTTGAATTTCCCCTGCAGTAGGAATAACTTGCATACGGATCGGGTCGTGTGGATCGTTTGGATTGATTAATGATGCAAAGTAAGGAGTGATATCCACACGAAAGAGGCCGACCGAACTTAATGCCTTGATTTCACTTTCGGTTAGTTCAAGGATATTCTTAAAATCATCAACAGAGTTTAACCGGTTGCTTAGCTGCCAGCGCCAATCATTCCATTTTTCATCCGGAATATTCTGGTAATAGGGTGCTCTTTTGGAAACAAAGGTTGTTTTGGTCATTAAAGATCCTTTTCTATATATTTTTCATTCGAATATATTTGGGCACATTTGCTGAAGTGATTCCATTCAAGGAATTAACATAAATAGAGTAGTAGATTCTATATCCATTGTATAAACAACTGGTCGCCGGGTCAAATAAGCGTAAATGAAAAAAGGGTAACGATTTTTGATTTTGACCTCCTTCCATCTGGATTGATCGTTACGCCTAAAAATTGAGGCGATTAAATCTAAAAATACTTTGGGAACCTTTAATTATGGCACGAGATGATGTTTATCAGAATTCTATTAGAATATAAGAAACTGTCTTGACTGTAATTTTTGCGCATGATATCATAAATCTCGTGCAATTAGCACTCGAAGCTTTCGAGTGCTAAAAAATGGTAAAAATTATGGAAGAATTGACTGAACGACAAAAAATAATCCTGACTTTGGTAACGCACGAGCATATTAATTCCGCGACGCCAGTGGGATCCAAAATAGTGGTTGAAAAATTCAATATTGGTTTAAGCTCAGCCACTGTCCGCAATGAGATGTCGGCTCTTACCGATCTTGGCTACTTACGCCAACCACACACCTCTGCCGGTCGAATCCCGACGGATAAAGGGTATCGCTTTTTTGTTGGCCGATTGGTACGTGAAGGAGAAATTCCACTTTCTGCACAAAGGAAGATTTCACATCAGTTCTACCAGATGAGAAATGAAGTTGAGCAATGGGCACGTCTGGCTGCTTCTATTTTGGCGCAGCAATCCAATGCGGCTTCTCTGATCACAGCGCCGCATTCGGAACATGCGAAACTTCAGCATGTTGAATTTATCTCAACGTATGGGCATCAGATCCTGATGGTTTTAGTTCTGGCTGGGGGGGAATTACGCCAGCGTATTCAAAATTTAAATGAAATATATTCGCAGGAACGCCTTTCCAGCGCCGGTCATCTGCTTACCCAACATTTTAAAGGGTTGGAAACTGCTCGTATTACCCAAAAAGTTAGTGAATTTTCAGACCTGGAATTAGAATTAGCATTTTTAATTGGCGAAGAGATGGAAAGAGCGGATGCCACCCTCTCTGGTGAAATATATCTGGATGGAATCACCAATGTTCTCGCTGAACCTGAGTTTACTGATGCTGGTGATGCACGCCGTGCTCTCCGAGTTTTGGAAGAGCGCACTTTGCTCTACGATCTTTTTTCAAAGACGATTATGAACAATGAAGAAGGTACGGTTCAGGTTTTGATTGGCGGCGAAGGCACCTGGGATGAGCTAAAACAATGTTCAATCGTGCTTTCAAAATACGGTGTTCCTGGAATAGCCTTTGGTACAGTTGGTGTCCTGGGACCGGTTCGAATGGCATATGGAAAAACAATATCAGCTGTTCGATTTATGTCTGGCATGCTCAGTGAGATGGTTTCACAATCTCATTTTGATGAAAATATTATCGCTCCGAACGAGGTGGAATGATGAAGAAAAAACAAGAAAATGAAAAGAACGTTCCTGAAAATGGTGAAAACCCTGAAGCAGAGGGATCTCCTGAAGAAATTAACGGAAAAATGGATGCGATCGAAGGAGAAGATTTGAAAACTGACGACTATGAGGAAAACCTGGCTGCAATGGTAAAACAATCGCAAGAATTTTTTGAAGGTTGGCAGCGTGAGCGTGCTGATTTTGTAAATTACAAAAAGCGAATTGAACGTGAACAAGCATCGCTTAAGAACTTTATCACGTCAGAAATTATCAAAAAGTATCTGGTAGTTATTGACGATATGGAGTTGGCATTGAAAAACCAGCCTCAAAACCAGGAGTGCGCTAACTGGGTAAATGGGGTTAATTTGATCTATCAGAAATTAATATCAATTTTAGAAAACGAAGGAGTAGAACGAATAACAATCAGCGGAGAATTTGATCCTAATGTACATGAAGCCCTTACTCAAGTAGAGAGTACCGAACACGAATCAGGGCATATCGTCGAAGTCATGCGCAATGGCTATCGTATTGGAGATCGGATTTTACGTCCGG
Source organism: Anaerolineales bacterium (assembly GCA_038329785.1). Lineage (GTDB taxonomy): Bacteria > Chloroflexota > Anaerolineae > Anaerolineales > Anaerolineaceae > UBA6170. The sequence continues at coordinate 7,064 of JBBQNI010000033.1, forward strand.
CATTGGTTGTTGTCGCTCGCTAGGAGAAAATTAAATGGCAAAAATTGTTGGAATAGATTTAGGAACTACAAATTCTGTTGTTGCAGTCATGCAAGGTGGAGAACCAATTGTTATCCCTTCCGCAGAAGGAGAAAGATTGGTTCCCTCGGTTGTGGCAGTTAATAAGAACCACGAGAGATTGGTTGGTCGGTCCGCTCGAAATCAGGCGATTGTTAATCCGGAAAACACCATCTTCTCAATTAAGCGTCTGATGGGCCGAAAATATGGAGATACAGAGACGACAAGAACAGAGCAAAGGGTTCCGTATCGTATCACCAAAGCACCCAATGGAGATTCGCGGGTGGAATTGGATGGAAAGCCTTATTCTCCTCCTGAAATCTCAGCCATGATTCTTTCCAAATTGAAATCAGATGCTGAAGCATTCTTAGGCGAACCGGTTACGCAGGCTGTAATAACCGTACCGGCTTATTTCAATGATGCCCAACGTAACGCAACCAAAGACGCCGGCCGTATCGCCGGTCTGGAAGTTTTGCGGATCATCAATGAACCAACTGCCTCTTCACTGGCATATGGTTTGGATAAAAAGAAAAATGAAATTATTGCCGTGTATGATCTTGGCGGCGGTACATTTGATATTTCCATTCTGGATGTTGGCGATGGCGTCTTCCAGGTGAAATCGACCAGTGGTGATACTTTCCTTGGTGGAGATGATTTTGATATTCGCATCATGGATTGGTTGATCGACGAATTTAAAAAAGATTCGGGCATGGATTTGCGTAATGACCGTCAGGCTCTGCAGCGTTTGAAGGAAGCAGCAGAAAAAGCAAAAATTGAACTCTCGACCGTATTACAAACAGAAATCAACCTGCCCTACATTACAGCTGATGCCACTGGCCCAAAACATATGGTGAAGACTCTCTCACGCTCTAAATTGGAACAAATTACCGAAGATCTTGTTAAGCGTTCATTAGAGCCCGTCCGCCGGGCACTTTCAGATGCAGGATTGCGGCCTTCTGATATTAGCGAAGTGGTGCTGGTGGGTGGTATGACCCGTATGCCGGCTGTTCAGGAAGCAGTACGCAAGGAATTTGGAAAAGAGCCACATAAGGGCGTCAATCCGGATGAAGTGGTCGCAGTGGGTGCCGCCATTCAAGCTGCTGTTCTGTCCGGCGACGTAAAAGACATCCTACTTCTGGATGTAACCCCGTTGACCCTCTCAGTGGAGACAATGGGCGGTGTGGCCACCCCGATTATTGAACGTAACACAACTATCCCCGCTCGCAAAAGTCAGATCTTCTCAACTGCTGCCGATAGTCAAACCTCGGTCGAAATTCATGTTTTGCAGGGTGAACGACCCATGGCAGTGGATAATAAATCTTTGGGAAAATTTGTCCTTGATGGCATTCCAACCGCACCTCGTGGCGTTCCTCAAATTGAGGTTACTTTTGATATCAATGCGAATGGTATTTTAAATGTCACTGCGGCGGATAAAGCAACCAATCGCAGTCAGCATATTACCATTACAGCCTCCTCTGGTTTGTCGGACAGCGAAGTTGAAAAAATGCGCCATGAGGCTGAATCCCATGCTGAAGAGGATAGTCGTCGTAAACAGGTCGTTGAAGCCCGTAACCATGCCGATAATTTGATCTACCAGACTGAAAAAATGATCCGCGAGAATGGCGATAAAATTGACGCGGCTCAAAAGAAAGATGCCGAAGATAAAGTTGCCAGCTTGCGAGGAATGGTAGGCGGGGATGATCTTGAAGGTATGCGCAAATTAATTCAGGAGCTGGAACAGTTTATTCAACAAATTGGCGCCAGTATGTATCAGCAGCCAGGTGAAGCAGGTCAACCCGAGGGCTCACAGGCCTCCCAACCAGATAGTGGTGACGAAAAACCATCCGGCGATGATGTTGTTGATGGCGAATTTAAGAATATCTAGTATTGTAAATTAATCAATGGGGGGTTTAACGCAAGCCCCCCATTGATTCTTTTTATTCGTTGTACAAAAGGTATTGTTTAGTAGGAAAATTCTTTTTAAAGGTTTTTTGTGCTATTATTTCTGGATTATTTTACAAGTTAGGTGAACATGGCACAACGTGATTATTATGAAGTACTCGGAATAAATCGCGATGCGACAGCAGATGATATAAAAAATGCATTTCGCAATCTCGCAAGAAAATACCATCCGGATGTGAGTAAAGAAGCGGATGCTGAAGAGAAGTTTAAAGAATGCAACGAAGCATACGCTGTACTATCGGACACAGAAAGACGAGCTGCGTATGATCGTTATGGTCATGCCGGTGTAAATGGCATGGGTGGCATGCCAGATTTCTCCACCATTGATTTCTCAGACATTTTCGAAGAATTTTTTGGGTTTGGCGGGATAGGCGGTGGATCGCGTCGGAAAAATGCTCCCAGGCGCGGTGCGGATCTTTCCTATGCTGTGCAGCTTGATTTTGAAAAGGCGATTTTTGGTATTGAAAAAGAGATTGCTATAACTCGGGATGAGGTATGCGTAGCCTGTAAAGGAACAGGCTCTGAGCCCGGGACTACTCCGGTGAGTTGTTCGAGTTGTGGTGGGCATGGCGAGGTGCGCCAGGTACGTCAAACATTCTTGGGTTCAATGGTTCAGGTGACTACATGTCCAACCTGTCAGGGCAAGGGAACAATTATTCAATCACCTTGCAAAGTATGTCGTGGCAGTGGACTTGAAAGACTTACGACCAAGAAAATGGTAAAAATTCCGGCTGGGGTGGATAATGGTACCCAGATTCGATTGGCAGGTGAAGGACAGCCCGGAGTAAATGGCGGTCCGCATGGCAATCTTTACCTAGAAATTCGGGTAAAACCGCATAAGTTCTTCCGCCGTAGGGAAGATGATATCCTGCTGGATTTGAATATCAATGTTGCTCAAGCAACCCTCGGGGCAGAGATCCAGGTGCCGACACTGGACGGTTTGGAGGAACTCACCATTCCACCGGCCACACAACCCGGTAGAATCTTTAAGCTCCGCAGTAAAGGAGTACCGCACTTGCGCAGCAATGGTCGTGGCGATCAATTAATCATTGTTGGAGTGGAAATCCCGGCACAAATATCGCCGGAACAAAGGGTCCTCTTTGAAAATTTAGCAAAGACTTTAGGCACTGAGGTGCTGCCACAGGAAAAAGGTTTTTTTGATAAGTTGAAAGAGGTCCTCAGTGGATGAACCCGAATCCTGGTTGGAAGTCATGGTTTCCTGTGATGCAGAATTGGCTGAAAGCATTTCTGAAGTCTTCTCGCGCTATGTTTCTCATGGCGTGGTAACGGAAACCGAAGTCAAATATGATGATGCCGAAGAAATCCCATTGGAATTTGGTCCGGTGAAGGTAATTGGTTATGTGACCTTTGATGAACAGGTTGAGGAGACGAAACAAAAAATTGAAGAAGCACTCTGGCATCTCAATTTGATCCAACCGATACCTCAGCCTTTTTACCGCAAAATTGAAAATCAGAACTGGATGGAAAGTTGGAAGAAATTCTACAACCCAATTCTGATCGGAGAACAGTTGCTAATTTTGCCGGCCTGGCTGGAAAATCCATATCCGGAGAGAATTGCGATCAAGATTGACCCTTCTCTGGCTTTTGGCACCGGAATGCATCCGACAACACAAATGTGTCTTGCATTAGCCGAACCATTCCTGAAGCCCGGAGTTGATGTGATTGATGTGGGTTGTGGTTCTGGGATTCTTTCCATAGCCGCAGCAAAACTTGGCGCGAAGAAAGTCCTTGCTGTTGACATTGACAAGCCCTCGGTAGAAGCGACCCTGCTCAATGCACTGGAAAATGGAGTTGTTTCGGTAATAGAGACAGGTGAAGGATCTGTGGATGAGATTATAAAAGGGGAGTTCTCAATTCAACATGTACCTGTGGTGATGATCAATATCCTGGCGCCAATTATTATCAGGCTGTTTAAAAGTGGTCTGGCGAACCTGGTGGATAAGAATGGACATTTGATTATCTCGGGCGTTTTAGATCGCCAGGCAGATGAAGTTCAATCAATGGCCGAATCGTATGGTTTTGAACTTATCGAACAGCGCATGATTAAGGATTGGGTCGCTCTGGCTTTTCATAAATCCCCAGATTAACACTGGAACTAAGGTGGTTACCACACCCTTTCCAAATCGGGATTATCAAGATGGTGGCGGCCGACTTTGGCCATATCCACCCAGTCATCATTGATTTTCACGCGCACCACATCCGCGGTGAAATCGGTTACGGTTGGCCCGTGATTGTCAAAGAGATAAGAGCCGACAGCATAGATATCTGCAGGAACGGCTAATTTTTTAAATTTATTGATCTTCTCTGGATTAAAACCTCCCGAAACAACTATTTTTACATTTTGGCAAAAGTTTTGTGCTTCTATTTGCCAATCGGCAGGAAGATCCCAATCTTGCCAGGCATTATCGATCGCCTGGCGGACTTGAAAAACGAGCCTGGGGTTAACGCCCAGATCCAGCGCGGGATCTCCGAGCGGCGGAATGGAGACATCTCTTAATGAGCTGCTTGTGTCCAGTCGAACGCCATACAAAACATATCTTTCCGCTTCTTCAAATTTACCGTTCTGCTTAAGATGCATGTACTGTTGGAACATGCTTTTACATACTTTTTGGGAATCTTCGCTGCAGTTATTGTTGAAATCCACTAAAGCGATACGTGGTATTTTAGTTGGTAAAATTCTGGCAAACGAAAGCATTGCTTCGGCCGTATCACCCAGGAAAGAGGAGATGGCTGCATGGGCAACCGTACCTCCGCCAGAGCCTCCCCACCAATCTCCCTGGGCATCCGTTGAAATGAAAGTTGCCAGTTGGTCAGCAAAATCCAGATTATAGCGTTTGACGGCAATGTTATAGGCATATCCATCAGCAGCCTGTACCTCGTGAAGATCAAAGCGTGCTGGAAAGAATAAAACTGGTTTACCATGCGCAGCAATCAGGGTCTGGTAAACATTTGTCGCTACCCGGCTGGCGCGTGTCAAAATCCCAAGTGTTGGAGTTTCAAGAATAGCAAAATCACGGTAACGACCGCGAACCCTTAAGACTGGTTTGACATGCAGGGGATTACCATCGCTGTTAACTTTGTCACCATCCTGAATTGCCCAGACCTGAAGGTAGTCCGATGTTTCGATAAATTGGCCATTTTGCCAGTATCCGGTGCAATGTTTCAACATGGAGAGGGCTTTGTCGACACCCACTACAATTGTTTCACCCGGGCGGCGGGTGAACCATTGCATCTCTACTTCAATATTACCGGTTGGGATCTCTTCTCCATTGATACTTGCCAGCTTCCGTTCATTCTGACCCTGGAAATTGTATCCTTCCAGAGCGAGTTGTTGTAGCATGATGGTTATATTGGTAAAGTATTTGTCGGTATACCAGCCCTCACGCATCCGCTCAATATCTAATTTAAAAGTCTGGTTATCCAGTCGTTCATTATCAAATATGCTCATTGTATGATCCTCAGCAATATTTTTATTTGCTCCCATTATAAGTATGGAATCTAATTTTTTAGCCACTCGATTTATATCTTATGATACACTTTAAAGGATTAAACTTCTCTTGTCGGAGTATTTATGGAACGAAAAACCTATTTGGTCGATATCGCTGGTATTGAACGTGAATTACCTCTGTTCGAAGTAAAACCTGGTTTAAAAATTGCTGTATTAAACATTTTAGGGGATACGGAACTTGTGGAAGCAAGTGCCAAAGCTCTGTTAAACAAGCTTGATGGATTCTTTTTTGACATGATCGTAACGGCAGAATCCAAAAGTATTCCTCTTGCTCATGTTATGTCCGCATTGAAGAAAGTGCCTTACATAGTTTTACGGAAATCCTATAAACCTTATATGGGTAATGCGATGCAAGTTCAAACAAATTCCATTACGACGGGCAATCCGCAGCTATTGATCCTGGATGAGAAGGATCAGCACATGATTCAAGCAAAAAAAGTATTGATTGTGGATGACGTAATCAGTACCGGGTCAACTCTGGAAGGAATGCGCAAATTAATGGAAATGGCACAAGCGGAAATTGTTGCTGAAGTTGCGATATTTACTGAAGGAGATCCCGGCGAGTGGAAGGAGATTATTTCTCTCGGAAACCTCCCCTTATTTTTTGATGAATAAACAAAAATTAATCTTCTTCTTCGATGCTGATTGCTTCTTCAGGGCATTCGGCAACAGCTTCTTCTACAACATCACGCATTTGCTCAGGAACCGGATTGATGAGCACTACAGCATACGTTTCGTCACCTAAAGAAAATATATCAGGAGCGATACTTTCACAAACACCACATCCCAGACATATATCCGGATCAACAATTACTCTCATTTTTCCTCCTTTATCTCAAAGTTCATTGTAATGAAATTTGTGAAATTGTCTATTCGAAATCCTGGCCAGCTAGTTAGCCTTTTTAATAATTGGCGCTTTAGCGCTTGTCAGGTTTGCTCTTCTATTACGCCATTGAACAGTGACTCCGTTGCTTGCTTTGCATAAATAAACATCTATATCAAATCCGGTTTGAATTTTATACTCTTCTCTTAATTCTTTAATAAAGAGTTCTGCATTTGCCAATTGCACCAGTGAGACGGTGCAACCGCCAAAGCCAGCACCAGTTATCCTGGAACCATAACAATGGGGAATCCGATTGGCGATTTCCACCAGGGCATCAATTTCTGGCAAGCTAACTTCATAATCGTCTCGCAGAGAAACATGACTGGCTTTCATCAATTCACCAAATTGAGCAACTTTTCCATTTTGCAACGAGGAAATTGCGAAGCGCACCCGTTCACATTCTTCGATGACATGTTTGGCGCGCTTTAAGGTCGTCTCGCTCAACCTTGAACCGTATTGTTCCAGCTGACTTGGACTGACATCGGCGAGGAATTGAATATGCGGGATATCCTCCTTCAAAAGAGATAGTGCTTCTTCGCAGGAAGAACGGCGATCATTATAGGCTGAGCTTGCCAGGCTGCGCTTGATTTTTGAATCGGCGATCACGATGGCGATATCATTTGGCAATGGAATTGGCTGCCATTGCAGGGTGGCTGTTTGCAAGTAAAGGGCTGAATTGGCAACCCCATTTGCACAAGCGAATTGATCCATAATTCCACAGTTGACACCCACATATCTCTGTTCTGCCTCCTGTGAAAGCAGTGCTAATTGCAAGTTATCCATCTCCCAGCTTCCTAATTCACGTAAGAGTGCTGCAAAGGCTACTTCCACGGCGGCCGATGAACTCAATCCGGAACCAATGGGAATATTGGATTGAAAGACTGAATCGAAACCAGTCATTTGATAATTTTGTTGTTGGGCAACCCGGACAACTCCCGCAGGATATAACGCCCAAGCTGGCAAGGTATCACCATGAACATCCATTTTCGAATTGATGGAATCCAAAGAAAAGACAACGCTTTGATCCAAATCAAGGGCTGATATCGAAAAAAGTTGATCAACTCGACGGTTTGCCCAGAGTGAAACAGAACGATCGGTGGCAACCGGTAAAACCGGTCCGCCATTGTAATCAACGTGTTCCCCCAGCAGATTTACCCGTCCTGGGGATTTGACGAAATAATCGAATTTTTCGAAATATATATGATTCTGCATAGATATAAGTATGCCTTTATATAGCTTCTTTTTTTGATTATGGGTCAACTTTTTTAATTGTACTTCGCGTTTTCTGGCGATATTATCATTACCATATGATTCCCAATAAATCACTTCGAGAGGGGTGTGAACTTTTGTGTAATACGCTCCTTTCCCCTTCAGGTGTTGGGAAAATCTTTTTTTAATATTTTTTGTCCAACCGGTATAAAAGGCTTCATTTTCACATAAAAGGAAATAACAATAGGCCGGCATATTTTATTCGGGTTTTCTTTTCTTTTTTTTCGAAAAACCGATCATGTGTAAAAAGAAATCTCCTGAAGAAGGGATTTCGTCCGAGGTTTGCAAATTATCCCAATTCGCTTTTTTGCGGTTATAAAGCCAATCTCTTTGTTCTTCGCGGGCTGCAAGAATATGTTGATGCAATTCATCCCACTGATCGTTCTCAATGAGATCACGAACATTTCGCAAGCCAATCATCATTTCATTAAGCATGCGGATGGTATTTTCTTTGTTTCCCTGTACTGCTACCCCGAATTTTTCACGTTCTGGCGAATTCAAGATCGTAGCCGAAAGGTCAGCGAATGTGTGACTGGCGATTTTTTGGCCTTCACGCCAACCCGGCTGGGATGTGATTAACTTGATATAAGTTGAAGCAATTAATTCAGGTAGAATCTCAGTACCGGTCGTGATGCCATCCACCTCGTAGGGGTCCGCAAAATAAGGGGAGGCACCCAGATAATGAGCGAGATCAGAAGCTAATTTGATCGCATCACCATCCATTTTGGGTAGTGAAGAAATAACGATCATTGAATTTTGAAAAAGATCAGCATGGGCAAATTGAATATCATTGCCAGGCTCTGTGAGGTAGGATGGGTTTATGGTTGGCTGGAAACTGACAAAATAGCGGTCCTCCGGAATGAATTCTTTTACCCAACCCGCCACCTCATTCTTGAGGATGGAAGTGTCTAAAAGCACTGCGCCAGCCTTCAGGTCGCTGCTGATGATCTTAATCGTTTCTTTGATTTCATCGATAGGAATAGCGAGAAGGACAATGTCGGCGTCTACTATTGCGTCTTTGATTTTTGCAGTTGTTCTATCGACTGCTCCTAATTCAAGGGCTTTTTTGTTGTTCGTGTCTTTGCGGTCATGACCCACTCTTGTGATTTTTTCAGCATGTTCCTTTAATCCCATCCCAATCGAACAACCAATTCTTTCCAAACCAATTATCGTTAGTTGAATAGACATTTTCACCTGCCAGTCAGTATTCCAAATAGTCCTGAAAAAATTGGATTTATTATTGCCCCTAAAGGGTCAAATCCGATTGTTGGTAAGACAAATAGCAAGACCAAGAGAATGATCGGTCCATATTTATCAAGGTTTTCAAAAAATGGTCGTATGGAAGTGGGAACAATTTGACTTAAGACCTTACCGCCATCAAGTGGAGCAAGTGGGATCAAGTTAAAAATAGCGAGGATCAGATTAAAAATGATGAAATTTAATAAAATAATACTGAAAAAATTATTGGTCAGTGTAATTAAACCCAGGCGAACAGGAATTGCTGCAATAATCGCCAATGCCAGATTTGACATGGGGCCAGCCAATGAAACAAACAGATACGCTTTTGAATTACGGCGATTAAGGTTGTATGGGTTTACCGGAACCGGTTTTGCCCAACCAAAGTAGGATAACAGGAAGATTAAGCTGCCGGTAATATCCAGGTGTGCAAGCGGGTTGATGGTCAGGCGGCCATGGAGTTTAGGAGTATCATCACCAAAATAATTGGCAGTCCAGGCGTGTGCTAATTCATGAATGGGAAAAGCAATAAGTAAAACCAGGATTTTTGTAATGATTGTGGTCGGGGAGAATATATCCATTTTTCGATGATTATATCATGGGTGGTATAATGCCCCTGTGTTACCAGAGATTGAACTTAACATGGTTTTACGCCTGAAAAAAGCACATCCATGTGGTAGTTATGATTGGAAAGTGGTTCGGCTTGGCGCTGATATAGGCTTGGTCTGCTGTAAATGCCAACACCGTGTTTTATTATCTCGTCGTGAGCTTGCCAAAAATTTGAAAAAGATCGTCCAGGACAACACCTCTGAATGATAGAGCCCATGGCAAAACCAAAAATCTTGTTTCTTTTTTCCGATACTGGTGGTGGGCATCGCAGCGCTGCCGAGGCGATCATGGAAGCACTTGAGCTGGAATTCCCCGGGGTATTTCAGATGGAAATGCTCGATATATTTAGAGAATATGCACCGCTGCCATTTAACTATGCACCTGATATTTACCCGGGGCTGTCAAAATTGCCTCGTATGTGGGAATTAACCTACACAGTCAGCGATGGGAAACGTCGCATGCGGGCATTTTATAATTTTTTGTGGCCATATTTGCGCCGATCTTTGCGTCAACTCTTGAATGAACATCCTGCTGATGTGATTGTGTCTGTCCACCAATTGGTAAACACGCCGATTATGCGTGCACGTGTAAACAATGCCAGCCGATTTGTGACTGTCGTTACTGATCTCGTTTCAACTCACACAGCCTGGTATCATCCGGGAGCGGATCTGGTTATTGTTCCAACTGAGTTAGCGCGTGAGAAAGCCTTGAAAAGTGGCTTACCTGTGGAGAAAATCCAGGTAATTGGCCAACCCGTCGCCGAACGCTACACTCAAATAATGCCAGATGTCAGTTCGATTCGTAAAAAGTATGGTTGGCTTCTCAATATCCCTACTGTATTGCTGGTCGGAGGTGGAGAAGGTATGGGCAACCTTGAGCACTATGCAATGGAAATTAACAATGCAGGGTTAAATTGTCAGCTAATTGTCATTGCCGGAAGAAATGAAAAAGCACAACTATCATTGGAACAGGCCAGGTGGAAAATTCCTTATAAGATTTACGGCTTTGTTAAGGATATGCCGGAGTTTATGCACGCAGCCGATATATTAATTACCAAAGCTGGCCCTGGAACCATCAGCGAAGCCTTTATAGCTGGCTTGCCGGTGATCATGTTTTCAAAGATGCCGGGACAAGAAAACGGAAATGTGGATTATGTGGTTAATCACGGGGCTGGTGCCTGGGCTCCGGATGTAAATGTGATGATATCTCAACTGAGGCAATGGTTGGAAGATCCGTTTGCATTGAAGCAGGTTGGTGAAAAGGCCAGTATATTGGCGAAACCACAAGCGAGCAGACAAATTGCTCGCGCGATTGCAGATCAGGCGAAGATATCCATTGCTCACGAGTAATCCGAAAAAGATCAGTGTATAATTATCTTGTATGCCTATTCTCAATCCACATAGTCTCGAGTTTTTCAGTAAAAGTGCAGATCAAACCAAAAGATTAGGGTCTCGTCTAGGGTCTTGCCTGTCTGTTGGAGATGTAATTTGCCTGTCGGGTGAATTGGGAACAGGAAAGACAACTTTTGTGCAGGGAATGAATCAAGGTTGGGGTTCATTAGATCAAGCTACCAGCCCTACCTTTGTGATTATCAACCAATACCGCCGGCCAGATGGCCAGATTTTGCATCATATGGATGCTTACCGGTTGTCTGGAGCAATTGACGCGATAAATTTGGACATGGAGCAGGTTGTTTCCAGTGGCGCTGTTGTAATCGAATGGCCGGAATTGATCCGATCTGCCTTGCCGCAGAATCACTTATGGATTGATTTATTCTGGGTGGAACAATCTCAAAGAAGGATGGTATTCAATCCAAAGGGAACATATTACAAGGAATTACTGCAAGAGTTTCGAAAAAAGGCATTTGGAGGGTAACAAATGATATTTGCTGTGGATTCCTCTACCTCATCCGTGGGATTGGCAATATTCGATGGTGTTCAGGTGGTTGGGGAAATGAACTGGCATACTAAAAATCATCATACCGTCGAACTGGCACCTGCCATCCAGAGTTTGATCAAACGAACTAGTGTGCCGTTAAGTGAATTTAAGGTTCTGGCAGTGGCATTAGGCCCGGGATCATTTACGAGCTTACGAATTGGTATGGCGTTGGTTAAAGGTCTTTCACTTTCTTTGCACATCCCTGTAATCGGCGTGCCCACACTCGACTTCTTGGCATTTGCTCAACCGGCTCGCAATATCCCAATGCTGGCTGTTTTACAAGCCGGCAGATCTCGGTTTGCTGTGGGAAAATACAAGCACAAGGCTGGAAATTGGAATCGGGATGGAGAAAGTTCCATCATGACGATTGATGAGCTGGCAGGTTCGATTGAAGAACCAACTTATATTTGTGGGGAGTTGTCTGCTGAAGATCGGCAAATCTTGAACCGAAAACGTCGCAATGTTGTTTTAAGCTTGCCAGTACAATCAATGCGGCGAGCTTCTTTTTTGGCTGCAATGGCATGGAAAAGGTTCAAAGCCAATGATTTTGTTGAGAATCAAACCCTGGCTCCAATTTATCTGCACATCGCCAATCAGATACCATAGGTTGTTGGAGTTTAAGTAACCTTTGAACATACTGATTAGAAAAATGGAATTGGGAGATCTTGAAGAGGTTATCGAAATTGATCAGCTTTCGTTTTCAAATCCCTGGCCGAAAAATGCCTTTCGCTACGAAATTTTGGAAAATAAAAATTCGGCTTGCTGGGTCGCTGAAATTGAGATCACAGGTATTGCAAAAATTATCGCAATGGCTGTTTTATGGAACATAGTGGATGAGATTCACATTGGTACAATTGCTGTCCATCCGGATCAAAGGAATCAGGCAATCGGAGTACGCTTCTTGTGCCATATTTTGGCCGAAGCACGAAAAGAAGGCATGGAGAAGGCTCTCTTAGAGGTACGCCAATCCAATCAGAAAGCGCTTAACCTCTATCAAAAATTTGGCTTTAAAGTGGATGGCATTCGCAAAAATTACTATCACGACAATAGAGAAAATGCCATTCTAATGTCGGTGTCTTTGGTGGATAATAAATATTTGGATAAATTATCGCTGGAAGCAAACCGGGTACAGAGAGGCGGGCAACAATGAATGTGGATGTTCAATTGAAGGAATTAGCCAGGCAAATATCAGTTTGCTTACAGTGCGACCTGCATAAATCCCGCTTGAAAGCTGTTCCCGGCGAAGGTCCAGAAGATGCCCGTATCATGTTCGTGGGCGAGGGACCGGGATTTCATGAGAATCAGCAAGGCCGGCCATTTGTGGGTGCGGCCGGCAAATTTCTTGAAGAACTTCTCCAAAATGCAGGCTTGAAACGAGATCAGGTTTTTATTACCAATGTAGTCAAGTGTCGTCCTCCGGGAAACCGTGACCCGCAAGATGATGAATTAAAAGCTTGCAATTCGTACCTGGAAGCTCAGATCCAATTAATTAACCCGAGCATTATTGTCACGTTGGGCCGTTTCTCGATGGCAAAGTTTTTTGGAAATGTGAAAATCAGCCAGATTCATGGTCAGGCTAAAGTGGTGAATGGACGCTTGATTGTGGCGATGTTTCATCCCGCTGCCGCATTACATCAGCCAGCTTTAAAGAGCACGGTCATCGCTGATTTTAAAAAACTACCTCAGTATTTACATAACATGCCAGAAAAACCTCGTACACAGGAAATTCCGGTACGTGGGGAAGAATCCAGGACTATTTCTTCTGAGGATATTACACAACTACCTCTTTTCTAAATAGATTTTCTATTCTTAAAACCAGGGTTTCGAGGAAAATAATGGATATTAAGCTTGAATTAATAACAAAGTTGGAAAAAAGAAGTGCAATTGTAGCCATTCTGGGAATGGGTTATGTTGGTTTGCCACTGGCAGTTGTTTTTGCTGAAGCAGGTTTTAATGTGATCGGTATTGATCCGATTCAAGAAAAGGTTGATCGCCTGAACCGGGGTGAAAGTTATATTCTGGATGTAAGTTCAGATCAGGTGAAGAAGCTGGTTCAGAGCGGTAGATTAAAAGCAACCTCCGATTTCAGTGCCTTAAAAAAAGCGGATGCAGTTTCGATATGTGTTCCTACCCCGTTACGAAAGACCGGTGACCCTGATCTTTCCTTCATCGTAAATGCCACCGAATCTCTGGCGCAATATATTCATCCAGGCATGGTGATTGTTTTAGAATCGAGTACCTATCCGGGTACTACTCGGGAGATGGTATTACCGAGACTTGAAGAAATTCGTGAACTCACAGTCGGAAAGGATTTCTTTTTGGCGTTTTCACCGGAGCGGGTTGATCCAGGACGAGAAGATTGGACGACTATAAATACCCCTAAGGTAATTGGCGGTATTACCGAAGATTGTTCTTTTGTTTCGGCGAAATGGTACGAACAGGCTTTAAAGAGCGTTGTTCCTGTTTCTTCGACGGAAGTGGCCGAGATGACCAAGCTCCTGGAAAACACCTTCCGCATGATTAATATAGGTTTGGTAAATGAACTGGCAATTATGTGTGATCGCTTAAAAGTGGATGTTTGGGAAGTAATTGATGCAGCAGCAACGAAGCCTTTTGGTTTTATGAAATTTACACCCGGCCCAGGACTGGGAGGTCATTGTATTCCAATTGACCCTTTGTATTTATCGTGGAAACTGAAATCAATGAATTACACCGCACGCTTTATTGAGTTGGCATCCGAAATCAACACAAACATGCCTCGCTTTGTGGTTGGCAAAGTGCAAGATGCCCTCAATGATCACGGAAAGGCTGTTAAAGGCAGCAGCATCCTGATTGTGGGTGTTGCCTACAAGCCTGATATTGATGATATTCGCGAGTCACCGGCCCTGGATGTTATTCACTTGCTGGAAGAAAAAGGTGCCGAAGTCAGCTATTATGACCCTTATATTCCACATATTTTGCATGATGGCTGGGAACTGGAATCAGTCCATAATTTTGAAGAAGCTTTGCAAAATTCGGACTGCACCGTTATCATCACAAATCATAAAAAGTTTGATTATGCAGATATTGTTGAGAAATCCCAATTGATTGTTGATACCCGCAATGCACTCGGACCAGCCGGCAAAAAGAATCCCAAAGTGGTGAGATTGTAGTCTTCAAACAGATAATATTTATCGTACTTTAGATTTTTTTGAAAGAGATTCAAAAAGAAGATGGTAAATTAATTTACGCATTATTTTGTTTACCGCCTGATAAAATTCATTTGACTGCATCAAGCCAGTTTTGTAACTTAAACAAAAAATGAAAAATAAGCTTCTATGAAAAGAATCAAAGAGTTCTACCTGACGTCCATTAAGGATCAATCCTTTTTGAATGTAATTCGAAATTCAGGTTATCTATTCAGCAGCAACACGATCAGCAGTTTGCTTTCATCGCTGCAAGGGATTCTTGCAGCGATTATTTTAGGACCTGCCAATTATGGTTTCTTGGGATTAATTGTCACTTTTGCTTCAAATGTTAATCGATTGCTATCTTTTCGAATGGGGGAGTTGATTATCAGGTTTGCCGGTACGTTTTTGCAACAAGGTGAAAAAGAAAAAGCTGGCGCAATTATTAAATACTCCGCAATTACTGAGCTATTAACCTCTTTTATAGCCTATGGGCTGTTAGTACTAACGGCTCCTATTGCTGCAAGATACATTCTGAAAAACGAAGGATTAACGCGCTGGATCATTATTTATGGTGTCGCTTTACTGGCAAATTTTCTAACTGAAACATCAACGGCGGTTCTACAATTGGCTGACAGGTATAAAACCATTGCAGTTTTTAACTTTCTCCAAAATATTGTGACTGCAGCGTGGATTGCAGTTTTGTTTTTCACCAGTGGCAATCTGATTCAGGTCTTAACGGCTTATCTGGTGGGAAAATTTATCTATGGGTTTGGTATTTTTTTCTCTAGTCTGGGAGGTTTAAATTCTTTAATCGGTATTGGATGGTGGCGCTCATCCATGAAGCTAATTGAGAATAAAAAAGAGTTGGTTAAATTTGCGATCTCAACGAATTTGAGCGGAACCGTAAACTTATTAATTCGTGATAGTGAAGTTTTATGGATGGGATATTTCTGGAATGCTGAAATCGTCGGTTATTATAAATTTGGTCTGGCTATCATTAATCCTATTATGATGCCGATCAACACCTTGATTACAACAACATATCCTGAGATCAACAAATTTATTGCACTTCAATTGTGGAACCCGTTGAAGAGCTTATTACGAAAAGTCACACTTTTTGCTCTGGTGTGGACTTCTGGGAGTGCTCTAGGATTGGTCCTTTTCGGGCCATGGTTGCTTTCATTTATAAAGGACGGAAAGTATCTTCCATCGCTTACCATAACGTTAATTTTACTGGTTGGGTATGGAACTGCCAATATTTTGTTCTGGAACAGGAATTTACTGCTTGCGTTCAATCGCCCCAACGCGCCATTATTAATCATGGCAGCGGTTGGGTTAATGAAGACAATCATCATGCTTATTTTCGTTCCTCAATTTGGTTATTTGTTTCAAGCTGGTCTGTTAAGCGCATATTTTGTTATATCAGTGGGCTTAATTTCTTTGTTGGGTTGGTTTCACATTCGCAATTCAGATATAATGGATGATAATCCGGTTGGTTAAGTTATGAAAATTGCGCTTATTTCCAACAGTACAATCCCATCGACAACAGCAAACAGCATACAGGTCATGAAAGTATGCCAGGCGTATAGACAATTGGGTGCTGAGGTTAAGTTGTTTGTTCCTGGAGTAAAACAACACCCCTGGGACGATATCGCTGCACGTTACGGGCTTGAACACGAATTCGATATTCAATGGATAAAATCCAGACGAAGTTGGAACCGGTACGACTTTGTTTATTCAGCCATAAAGATGACAAATAAGTGGGGTGCCGAAATTTTGCATAGCTGGATGCCCCAGATTTCTCTGTTCTTAAACTTTATTCGGGTGCCAATTGTACTCGAGCTGCATGAACTACCTACAGGCAGGTTGGGATTAATTTATCATAAGATCCTGTTTGGCTCGAACCAGAGAATTCGGTTTCTTCCCATCACTGAAGCATTATGGCAGCGATATTTGAATCGTTTTAACGTAAAAAATATAAGTATTGATCATGTAATTGCCCCGGATGGGGTTGATATTGAGCGTTATAATGACCTACCTTCTCCATCCGTGGCTCGAAAGCAGTTAAATCTGGTTGACCGTTGGAGTGCACTCTACAGCGGTCATTTATATCCGGGCCGCGGAATGCGATTATTGCAGAAGCTCGCCAGGTCTCTTCCTTCTATCCAATTTATCTGGGTTGGGGGCAAAGTGAAGGATGTTGAATACTGGCAACTTCAAAATTCAAGAGAGGGAATTTTGAATATTCATATGACAGGATTTGTCAATAATGAACTCATTCCGGTATACCAATCAGCTGGCGATGTCTTATTGATGCCTTATGAAGCTGCGGTGTCAGGCAGCAGTGGTGGAAACACTGCCGATATTTGTTCGCCGATGAAGATGTTTGAATATATGGCAGCAGGAAGACCCATTATCAGTAGCGACTTACCGGTTCTGCGTGAAGTTCTTAATGATCTGAATGCCACTTTTTGCAGTATGACAGATGAAGCTCAATGGCAAAAGGCCATACTTGACATTCAAGACCGCCCACAAGCGTTTGTCGAAAAAGTGGAACAGGCAAGAAATGACGTTAAACGATATTCCTGGATGAATCGCTGCCATAATGGGATAAAGGGCATCCTAAATGAGTAAGTGGTCTTCAGATTTGGTATGGTCGCTCGTGGCTTCACTCAGCATTTCCTTGCTGGTATTTTTTATCGGAAAAGTTCCCATTTTTGGTTCAATGGTCAGTTTTTTCTTGCTGGTATTAGTTGGCTTGTTTGTATTAATCCGTTTTTATCGATTTCTAGGAACGAATAAAACCTTGACCTGGATTATTGTCCTGGCATTTTCTTTTCGCATAGGGTTTGGTATTTTCTCTACTTACAGTCTGCCAGTTGTTGGATATGATCAGGAAACGCAAAAAAAAGGTTATTTATTTCGAGATGCATATAATCGTGATACCCAGGCCTGGAAATTGGCAGAATCGAATTCGCCTATCTGGAACGCATTTGGGAATGAGTTTTTTAGTGACCAGTATGGTGGATTGTTAGCGATCAGTGCGCTCATTTATCGTTACCTTTCGCCACTATTCCATATGAAGTTGCTTATCCTCGTACTTGCCGTTATTGTCACTACGATTGGTATTCCCTTTGTCTGGAATATTCCATCAAAGCATCAAAACGGCAACATCTTTGCAACATTGATCTATGCTTTTTATCCAGATGCTATCATGTTCAGCTCCTCGCAAATGCGCGAGCCGTTTCTAATGGGGCTTTCCGCTATTCTTTTTTGGCTTATTACTTCAAAGCGATTACCAACCAAAAAAAGGATAATATTCGCGATTGTGACTGGTTTGTTGTTGTTTGTCTTGTCCACAAAAGCAGCAGTGTTTATCATTTTATTGGCAGTTATCTGGGCATTCATGGAAAACCAGGATCAGAAAGAAAATATAATACCAACATTGCTCCTGCTGGCGGGTGGATCCTTCTTAACATTAACCATGGGGTTCTTGAGCTGGCGATGGATTATTGAAGCTAGTAAGTGGGATGCTATTCTCTCTGTACAGAATTCGGGTTGGGTGCAACTCATTTTTAGTCGCATTCCAGAACTATTACAGCTTCCATTTTTGACGATTTATGGCCTCCTTCAGCCTGTTCTTCCCGCTGCTATTGTTGAACCTGCAATCGCATTTTGGAAATCGATCAACATCCTGAGGGCTGTTGGTTGGGCCATACTGGCACCATTGATGGTTTATAGCTTGATAATGATTTTCCGAATTCCGAAAATGAATAAACGGAAATGGACTGTACTCATTATTTTTGTGATTCTGTGGTTATTACTATCCTCTTTGAGAGCTGGAGGGGACATGTGGGATAACCCGCGTTACCGTCTGGCTTTGTTGGTTCCTATTGCCTGTGTAGCAGGATTGAGTTTTGAATATGGTTGGCGTCAAAAAGATCACTGGTTCAGGCGAATTTTACTGGCCGAACTCATCTTCAATCTCTTTTTCTTGCAATGGTATTTGAGTCGCTATTTGAATTTGTTTGGCCGCTTCGATTTCACGATCATGATTGCCTTGATAGCTTTGTTAATATTCGGGATTCTCGTTCAGGGCATTTTCCATGAAGCAAAGCTCAATAAACTGGCAAAATCAAAGCAATTAGGTAATTAAACCGCCGGATCGCTGATTTGAGTTTGAAGAGAAATTGTGCTTTGATCTATCCGTATAGCAGCCAGGGATATTCCCAAGATTGTCCATAGATAAGGCATGGCAAAACTATCGACGCTAAAACCTTCAAACAAAAAGGCGATTATAGCTATAATGAGAATATAACCCCAGGTAGCTTTTTTATAAATTTCTTTTTTTGTAATTGCATAACTCTTTTGAAAGAGAATATATAACCAGCCTGTAAAAAGAATCAGCCCAATCACACCCGTCTCAGAAAGTAAGCGGGTCCATATGTTCTTATTGTTGGCTTGATATCCTGCCCGAAAAATTAAATCTCGTGGCTCATCTAAAGCCCAGGCAAATGAAGGCATGTATTCTTCAAAGTAAAAACCATAATTTCCAAGACCAACCCCGGTAATAGGGTGATCATTAAAAATTTCCCAGCCTGCCTGCCAATACAGAACCCGTTCCGCAAATAGAAATTCATTGGCGATGGAAAGAAGGCTGCGATCCTGATACGTTTGGGGATTCAGAACTTGTTCCATTCGCGAATCTATCTTGCTGGAGATGAACAATCCTGTGAGAATTACAATCAAATAAAAAACCACCATAAGAAGTGGTATTACAAAATTCCAGCTCTTTTTAGAAAATTTGGGGTACTTTTTCTTTATGGAGGAGATATACCTTCCGTTCAAGACAAGGGCTGCATAGAAGGCGCAAACTATAAATGATATCCAACCAATACGTGATTTTGATAAAAAAAGTAATATTAGCGAACAGGCCAGCAATAGGTTTTCAACGCTCAATTGCTTGAAATTTTTTATGAAAAGACTCTGTTTGCTCAGTGTGAAACCAAAAAATAGCGGAATATATAAAAGATTCAATTGGTTGGCTACCCATGAAGGCTCGTAAGCGAATCCCGAAATGCGTCCTGGAAAAAGGCCACCTGAGGTGCTGAACCAACTTTGAGCGGTTTCCATCCAAGCGGGAAAATTATTATTCAATTGATAGATGGTAAATTGGAGAATTGACCAGATAAATAGGGGAATGAATCCCAAATAAATGAATTTAATTGTTTGCTGTAATCTTTTTTCAGAATTAATAAAATGGAGAGGAAAGACAAAGAAGGAAATACCAATAAGCAATGTAATCAGACTTTCGCCAAAACCGGAAAGAAAACTGAAGTCCTTTTGAATTGGGATTGAGTTAAAAATTGAAAGAAAAGTGATCAGGAGGGAATAGATGCCGAAAGTGAGAAGGGGATAGGTTGCCAAATCGAGAGAATGTTTAAATGCATATGGTAGAAACCAAAATAGCATTAAAACAGCTAAAAAAATAATCGCTGGAGCAGCTACCATTTTCGAATGTAATAGTCTGCTGGCGAGTGGTAAGCTGGTGAACGGCAGCAGAAATACGGCGGCATACCAGAGTGTGTTAAATATCTTCTGGCGAGTCATAATTTCTTAATTTGAATGGCACTGATGGCGATAAGGAAACCTGCCAATGCACCAAAAAGCACCATCAGATTTGTTTGATTGCGTTCTGGCCGGTTTGGAATGCCAGAATTCCGGCCATCAACCAGAGAGAACCCGGGGAAAATACCAAAACTTAATTCCTTTTCGCTGTCCAGTTCCATTAGGATGTCTGGATCTTGCTTTGGAATTTCGCATAGGTAAGGCGAATTCAACCCAAGGGCAGATCTCTGAATGCAGGTCTCGTTTTGTTCTTGGGCACTGATCAATTGCTGGTAACGCTGGGCGTGTAATAAGGCATCCTTGAGTTCTACCAAGGCTTGTTCTTTCCATTGGGTTGATAGAAACCTTGCTTGTTCCGGACTTGGACTTTGACATCGAAATGAAATTTCGCTTAGTTGACGTTCAAGAAAGCAAATATCCCGAAATTGTTCAATTCTCATTTGTGGTTGAGGTAGCCCATTAATAGTTGTATTGACAACTTGCTCGGATTTAAGGAAAGTGAGTAAATGCGAATAGAACTGATCTTGTTCATATTGGGTTAGATGACCCAATCTATAGAAATTGATAGACACACTAAATGAGCTGCTGGCTATATAGAGCGGTTTCACCAATGCACGATTGATGGATAATCCGAAGAAGGCACCAAGTATACTGGCGATTACGAGAACCCACCAAAATTTGATAGCTCTAATTGAAATGGAACTTAAATTGGGATTATCTATTTCCATTTTGACTCGATAAAATTAGTATATCATAGGGCAATCTTACTACCCATTCCTGGAAAGACAGGGAATGTGCAATAATTCAGTCGATAGAAAATACCTGATCCGGTAGAATGAAGTCATATTATCATCACGAACGATACCGATTTAATTGAGATATTTTCTATTTGTGAGCTCAAAAAGACTGTTCCTTTGCTACGATTATTACGATTATACTTATTCTTGGTATAATCGAGGGCTGATCAAGGATAAATAGGTGAGGATGTTGGAAAAAAACTTAGTCTATATTTACGATGCCGCAAAACATCCATTTCAACCCTTAGACGAATTCAAACAGGTTATAAAATATCGATTTTTAATTATCCAGTTACTGCGTAGGGATATTGTTACGCGCTATAAACGCTCTGTTCTTGGAATCGCGTGGACGATGCTCAACCCACTTGGAACCATGATTGTTTTATCGGTTGCTTTCTCGCAGGTGTTTAAAACCACCGA
Organism: Anaerolineales bacterium; assembly: GCA_038329785.1. Classification (GTDB taxonomy): domain Bacteria; phylum Chloroflexota; class Anaerolineae; order Anaerolineales; family Anaerolineaceae; genus UBA6170. The sequence goes on from JBBQNI010000033.1 coordinate 28,562, forward strand.
GGGATACCCCGCTTATGTATTGAGTGGGCTGCTAGCCTGGAACTTCTTTTCTCAGGCATCCAACGCCAGCATGGTCAATTTAATTTGGGGTGAAGGCCTACTTAAAAGAATTTTTCTTCCAAGGACATCTTTTGCATTGGCCGCGATTGGTACGGGATTTGTCAATACTCTGCTTTCGATTGTGCCCATGTTGATTGTAATGTTGCTCTTTAACATTCCCATAACGCTGACGATACTTTTTCTGCCCGTACCATTAATCATCCTGGCTATGTTTTCTTTGGGTGTTGGCTTGCTTGTCTCTACTTTTGCAGTCTACTTCCCCGATGTGGCCGAAATGTATCAGATCGTGCTAACCGCCTGGATGTATTTAACCCCTATCATCTATCCGGAAGAAATTTTGCCAGAAAATATCAGTTTTCTGATATCAACTTTCAACCCTATGTACAGCATTGTCAAACTGTTCCGCATTCCACTTTATTTTGGAAGATTACCGGTTTTCTCGGAGTGGTTCTTCCCGTTTGTGATATCTCTCGTCTTTTTGGTTGTGGGATGGTTTGTTTTTGTTTTTCGATCCAATGAATTTTCGCAGAAATTATAAGTTGCCATGGCAGAAAAAATTATTCTCAACGACATTACTGTAAGTTATAAAATTCCTTCTGAACGAATTTCTACATTTAAAGAATACATAATAAAAAGTATACGCAGGCAAATCCATCACCGGCAATTTTATGCGTTAAAAAATATCTCTTTGGAAATAATGGAAGGCGAATCGTTCGGTGTTATCGGTCATAATGGAGCAGGTAAGAGTACCACGCTGAAATTAATTGCGCGTGTTCTGGCACCATCTCTTGGAAGAATAGAAGTTCGTGGCAAGGTATCACCATTGCTGGAAATAGGTGCGGGTTTTCACCCGGAACTCACCGGGCGAGAAAATATTTATCTCAACGGAGCCTTATTGGGCTTTTCCAGACGCGAAATGGATGAAAAATTTGACAGTATTGTCGAATTCTCAGAATTGAATAATTTTATTGATGCACCCATGCGGACATATTCTTCCGGAATGTGGGCTCGTTTAGGGTTTGCAGTTGCAACAGATTCACAACCCGATATACTTTTAGTAGATGAAGTCCTGGCCGTCGGCGATGAACAATTTCAACAGAAATGCTTTTCTCGCATTGAAAGGTTTCGCCAAAATGGCACGACCATTGTTATTGTGGCACATAGTATGGAAACAATCGAAGCAAATTGTACGCGGGTATGCTGGATAGATCATGGCGAAGTTAAATATATCGGAGCACCTGACATAGCAATAACTAAATACCGATCCTCACAATGATTGCAAGGAGAAGTAATGGATTTTGTTAGTTTACGCCTGCAAGATTTGAAGTTGATTAAACCCCGGGTTTATAGTGATCAGCGTGGATATTTTATTGAAGCGTTTAACCAGCAAAAGTTTGCACAAAATGGAATTGATCTTTCAATTGTTCAAATTAATCAGAGCGGCTCTAAAAAAGGTGGCTTACGTGGCCTGCATTATCAGGTAAGTAAAACTCAGGGTAAGTTGGTGCGTGTACTGACAGGAGAAATTTTTGATGTTGCCGTTGATCTACGGAAATCCTCTGGTACTTATGGTCAATGGGAAGGCGTCTTTCTTAAAGCAGATGAAAAATCACTGTTATGGGTACCTACCGGGTTTGCCCATGGGTTCCTGGTGTTAAGTTCATGGGCAGATGTTGAATATGGCACTACAGATTTTTACTCCCCTGAAAATGAACGAACGATTATTTGGAATGATAAGACTCTGGCGATAGATTGGCCTGTTGCGAGAATTGGTGCACCACTTCTCTCCGACAAAGATGCTAAAGGAGTGTTTTTCGATGAAGCAGAAAAATTTTTATAGGAAATTCGAAAATGTGTTGGTCACAGGGGGTGCTGGTTTCATCGGATCTAACTTTATTCGTTTTCTAACCAAAACAGAGCCGGATATCCAGATCGTAACCCTGGATTTATTAACATACGCTGGTCACCTTGAAAGCCTGGCGGATATTATGGGAGATCATTACCACTTTATTCGTGGAGATATTTGTGATTCGAAATTGGTCCGAAAAATTTTGATAGATTATAAGATTGATACGGTAGTACACTTTGCCGCTGAATCACATGTTGATCGTTCAATTCAGGATCCAGGCGCATTTGTTCAAACAAACATCGTGGGCACATACACACTTCTCGAAAATTGTCGCCAGGCATGGAATGAAAATGGTGGTTTTGGGGGCAATCACTTTCATCACGTTTCAACCGATGAGGTCTTTGGGATGTTATCCAAAGACGATCCTCCTTTTTCGGAGACTACTCCGTATGCTCCCAATTCCCCTTACGCTGCTTCTAAAGCGTCCAGCGATCATCTGGTGCGCTCTTATTTTCGAACCTTTGGTTTTCCCATCACCATAACCAATTGCTCTAATAACTACGGACCCTTTCAATTTCCAGAGAAATTGATACCTTTGATCATCTTGAATGCCATCAATGGCAAGGATCTTCCGATCTATGGGGATGGCCAACAAATTCGCGATTGGTTGTATGTGGAAGATCATTGTGAAGCTATTCATACAGTGATCAAAGCGGGAGAAACAGGGGAAACTTATAATATTGGTGGTGAAAATCAGTTTCCTAACCTGAAAATTGTTCAAAAAATTTGCAGTATTCTCGATAAAGCACTGATAGATTCGCCATACACTCCGCATGAAAATCTGATCAGGTTTGTGCCGGATCGCCCTGGTCATGACCTTCGTTATGATATCGATATCACCAAGATCAGGAGCCGGTTAGGATGGGAACCAAGCAATGATCTTGCTAAAGGTCTTGAAAAAACTATACAATGGTACTTGCAAAATAGAGAATGGATTGAAAGTGTAACCGGGACCCCGGCCTTTCAAAAGTGGTTAACTACGAATTACGATAAAAGATAAGGGGTGAAAATGAAAGGAATCATTTTAGCTGGCGGTAAAGGGACGCGTTTATATCCGCTGACGATTGGTATCAGCAAACAACTGTTGCCGGTTTATGATAAGCCGATGATTTATTATCCGCTTTCCATGTTGATGCTGGCCGGAATACGAGATGTTTTGATTATCAGCACTCCCGAGGATCTGCCGCAATTCAGGCGAATCCTGGAAGATGGCTCTCAATGGGGAATGCAATTTGACTATGCAGAGCAGGCGCAACCTCGCGGCCTGGCCGATGCATTTATCGTAGGCAAGGACTTTCTTGGCAACGATTCGGTAGCATTAATCCTGGGAGATAATATTTTCTATGGAAGGGGGTTGGGGAAGATCATGGCAAACGCGGCTCAAGGCAGAGAAGGTGCAACAATCTTCGCCTATCCAGTGCGTGATCCAGAAAGATATGGAGTGGTTGCGTTTGATGTCGCGGGGAAAGCAATTTCCATTGAAGAGAAACCCCAGTCGCCGAAATCTACTTATGCAGTGCCTGGAATCTATTTCTATGATAACAATGTTGTCAAAATGGCCGAAGAATTACAGCCTTCTCCACGTGGTGAAATTGAGATTACCGATATCAATCGCCAATACATGCAGCAAGGTAGATTGTACGTGGAGGTGCTTGGACGCGGAGTAGCCTGGTTGGATGCCGGCAAGCACGATTCATTATTGCAGGCGTCTACATTTGTACAGACTGTCCAGGACCGGCAAGGATTAATGATATCCTGCCCGGAAGAAATTGCCTATCATAAAGGTTTTATTACACGAGAACAGTTGTCGAAACAGGTCCAGAAATACGCCGGAAATGATTACGGCCGCTATCTGCAGGAACTAGTGGATAATTTAAAATGACCTCACTGAAAATTCTTTTATTAGGGAAGAACGGCCAACTGGGTTGGGAAGCTGAGAGACAGCTTTTTTGTATGGGGGATTTGATTGCATATGATTATCCCCAGATTGATTTTACAGATCCGTTGAAAATTGTGGCGTTGCTGGATGAAATCCAACCTGATCTTATCTATAACGCGGTTGCATACACAGCTGTAGATCAGGCGGAATCGGAGGTCTCTAAAGCCACGTTGATCAACACCACTACACCGGGAGAGATGGCTGCCTGGTGCAAACGCAATCATTGTTCACTGATGCATTTTTCGACTGATTATGTTTTTGATGGCTCTCAGGAGAGAGATAATCGTGAAGATGATGCTCCCCACCCGCTGAATGTGTATGGTCAATCCAAATTGGCGGGAGAGCAAGTCATAATTCAAAGTGAATGTTTGGCGATCATTTTTCGTACCAGTTGGGTATATAGCATGCGGGGTGAAAGTTTTGTAATAAAATTTCTATCCTGGGCACACGATAAAAAGGAATTACGAGTGGTTGATGACCAGATCGGTAACCCAACCTGGGCCAGAATGCTGGCACAATTATCTACCTGTATTCTACCGGTTGATAAAGAGCACTTAACCTCTTTTTTTGATCAAAAAAACGGTATCTATCACCTAGCTGGAGGAGGTGCAGCCTCACGCCTGCAATGGTCACAAGCAATTTTGGATAATTTGAAGGGCAATTCAATTGTCAAGACAGAGCAACTGGCGGGGGCAAAAACTTACGAATTTCCGGCACCAGCCTGCCGTCCACTACACTCAGCGTTGAATTGCGAAAAATTTGAACGATCTTTCAACCGTAGAATCCCGGATTGGAAATTGGGACTTCGATTGGCGCTGAAGGAGTTAGTCGCATAGATGTTTGGGAAGTCGAAACTATCTCTGTACCAGGTAAACCCATCCGGCGGGAAAATCTTCGTCGATAAAAAGGTGCAAACCTGGCTCGATTCATTTACGGCTCAAGAAGATGGTAAAAAATCCGATCAGGAATGGGCTATCTACCGCCAGATCACTAAAGAAGGTTTCGATGAAGATGAAAGCGTAGCTGAACCGACTGAACTGCCTAAGATTTCTTTAATAGTTGTTTTATTTAACAGCATGAAATGGGTTGAAAACCTGAATAAGATGTTTGCGCTTTTGGCACCCTGGCTGCATGAGATTATTGTGGTCGACAATGGCTCTGAGGATAGTTGTTCGAATGAAATTGACCAGGCTCTACAAGTAATTACGGTAATATCCCTGTCAAATTCTGTTTCCTTTGCTACTGCAGTTAACCAGGGTGTGAGAGCAGCGGAAGGTGATTTGTTTCTGTTGATCAATCCAGATGTATGGATTCCACGAAGCTCATTGTGGTCCTTGATTAATTTTTATAAGGAGCATTCAAAAGCAGCAGCGATCGCCCCGAAGCTGTTGTTGATGCAGACACCGGGCTTTATTAATTCAATCGGGAATCATGTGCCGCTCTTCCGCTGGGGTTACGACCTGGGATTGGGACATCTGGATATGGGGCAATTCGACCACATCCGTGAGATTGAGGCAGCTTGCTTCGCCACCGTGCTGATTCCCCGGGAGAAGTGGGAGATCGTCGGCGAATTGGATGAAGGCTATCCAATGTATTACGAGGATTCAGACTGGTGTTATCGAGCGAGGGAAATGAACTATAAAATATTGTGTGCTTCCAAATCGGTAATATATCATAAATTTGGAAGAAATAAGCAAAAGAGAAATATGACTAACAAATTATTAATAGACTCTACTGAAATAAGTCCATTTTACAGAGACCAATTAATTCTAAATACAGAAAAAGTCTGGGTCATAAATTCGAATAACCGTCTTTTTAAAAATAAAAAAGAAGAATCAAGGACACCTTGAGCACATTCTTGACCTCTATTAGCCTCTTCTTGCTGTCTTTCCTTAATCAATTTAGTGACCCGGTACCTTTGTATACGACGAATATTACTCATCATGGCCGATCCGATCATCATGCAACCTATCCGGAATAATCCTCGAACAGGCAACTTACTGGCTGGAAAAGGGTGTTTTACCTGACGAACTGTGGCTTCCACTGCCGCCCGCAAGTTGTGTGCTTCCTTTTTATACGTCATGTTCCTGTGACGCCGTTGTGAAACATGCAGTTGT
>JBBQNI010000034.1:0-34000 GCA_038329785.1 Anaerolineales bacterium
ATGAATAACCATCTCCAACTCGGGAACTCTCGCTTTGCGCGCATAACCTTCGTGGTTTTGCTGATAACAATCCTTGTACAGGCACCCCAAACTGTTTCCGCACAGCTTACAGCCGCTAAAGGACAGATCAATATTATTGGGCCATCGGGCAGCAGTTTATTTGGTAAATCGGTGACGGTCTTGCCCAACGGCAATTTTGTCGTCACTGACCCGAATTACCGCGAAGGCGTAACCTCCAATGTTGGTGCGGTTTACCTGTACAACGGCTCCACAAAAGCACTGGTCAGCACCCTGAAAGGCAGTTTCGCAGACGACAAGGTGGGCAGTTCGGGCATCACCATCTTGCAAGACGGTAATTTTCTGGTCAACAGTCCGTATTGGAATAACAACGGCGCTATCGCTGCCGGGGCAGTCACCTGGTGTAATGCCGCCACCGGCTGCCCGGCATCTATTTCCGCTGCCAACAGCCTGGTGGGCAGCCATACCAGCGACCGGATCGGTTCACAATGGGTCCTGACCTTTTCTGATGATATCTATATCATCCAGAGCCCCTTGTGGGATAACGGTGCGGTCGTTGATGCGGGAGCATTGACGATCTGCCGCACTACCAGTGTTTGTAATGGAACAATTTCCCCCTCCAATAGTCTATTGGGCAGTTCTGCGGGGGATAACGTGGGATATTCCAGCATCTATAGCTTACCAAACAGCAGGTGGGCCATTGCCACCCAGAATTGGGATAACGGCGGGGTAATGGATACCGGCGCGGTGACGTTTTGCGCCTCTGTTGAAACCTGCCGCGGACTGGTTTCAATCAGCAACAGCCTGGTGGGCAGTACAACCAACGACAGGATTGGATGGATTACTGTGCTTAACGATGGGGACTACCTGGTGCACAGCGCCTGGGATAACGGTCTCACCGTGGATGCCGGAGCAGTCACCTACTGCAGCGGCAGCGGCGGCTGTGTGGGCGCAGTTTCTTCTTCCAACAGCCTGGTAGGAGGTCATAACAATGACCAGATTGGTTCCGGCGCAGTTCTCCAGTTAGAGAATGGCCGTTATGTGCTGCTCAGTCCCGAATGGGATCGCGGTGGAATTTCCAACGCCGGTGCAGTCACCTGGTGCAGTACAAATGGCTGCACGGGTTATATTTCAGAGAGCAACTCATTGGTCGGAAGTACGGCGAATGACAAGATTGGGACAAACGGCATACGCCTGTATTCCGGCGGAGATTACTTGATCCTCAGTCCCGAATGGGATGACGACGGCCCAATTGCCAATGTCGGCGCAGCCACCTGGTGCAGTGGAACCAGTGGCTGCCAGGGCGAGATCACTTCAGCCAACAGCCTGATCGGATCCCAGGCCGATGATGGGCAGGGAATGAGCGCGATTGCATCCTCGGATGTTAATAATTTTATGGTAATGTTCCCAAATTTGGACTATGAAAGCATCGCGAATGCCGGAGCAGTGGTCTGGTGTCCGGCAGATAGCGGGTGTCTCGGAGAGATTACCCAGGCAAACAGCCTGAGAGGCAGCCACAACAACGATCAGGTGGGCATTTTTGGCACAGAAATGGGCGGGGGAAAATATATCGTGGATAGTTACAACTGGAACGGTACTGCTGCGGGGACCGGGGCTTTCACCTTTTGCCAACAATTGGCCGGATGTCCAGGAATTGTATCGCAGAGCAACAGTCTGGTAGGCAGTACTGCAGGAGATCACGTTGGCGGGGGCAGCTTCACCTGGGATAACGATGGCAACCTGTTGATCAGCCATAACAGTTGGAACTACGGCGGGGCAGCAAATGCCGGCGCATTGACCTTTTGCAAGAATTCTGCCACCTGCGTGGGGCCGGTTTCCGCGGACAACAGTCTGATTGGCACTCAGGAAAATGACCAGGTTGGCGAAAACTTCCAGTTTCTCCCCAATGGCAACTATGTATCCACGTCCACCGGTTGGCATGGTGTAGGATCAGTCACCTTCTGCAGCGGCGCGAGCGGCTGCGCAGGCCCCATCTCCACCAGCAACAGCCTGATTGGCAGCAGCGCAGATGATCAGGTCGGGATGTATCTGCGCGTTCTGGAAAATGGCAATTATGTGGTCGGCAGCCCCAACTGGGATAACGGCGGAGTAAGTGAGGTGGGAGCCGTGACCTTTTGCAGCGCAACAACCGGATGTCAGGGGAACGTCTCTGTTGCCAACAGCATGGTAGGTGCCAGCAATCAAGATTATATGGGCAATCAGGCCATTGATGCCCTGCCCAACAACGATTACCTGGTGTTCAGCCCATATTGGGATAACAATGGAACGCCAAATGCGGGCAACCTGACCTGGTGTGATGGGAGCACGGGCTGCCGGGGTTCTGCATCCATTTTTCCTCGCAGTGTCCGAGGCGAAAACGTTGATGGAGGCTTCTCTATGAATTACGCTTACGACCCGATCAATCAACAAGTAGTTGTCGGCCGCCCAACAGAAAACACAGTCACTGTTTTAGATATAACGATAGAAAATTCCATCTTTCTGCCAATTCTCAAACGGTAATTTATCCGCCCAAGCAGGGGTATTGACAGGAGGGTCTTGTCAATACCCCTGCTTTGTTACTGTCTCAAATATCCATAGAAAAGGGAGATCCGGGTGTATGGTCAAGTCCGATGGTTCGTCATATCTTACGGAATGAAACTTATATTGGCACCTGGCAGTATGGCAAAACGAAAATCATAAGCGATGGAAGAGAACAAACCCGAAAAGCAAAATCAAAATGCGGATTAGGAAAGCAAGTTCCACGCTCACGTGAAGAATGGGTTTCTGTGACCGTGCCCCCCATCATAACATGACGGGGTTTTGACCTGACTCAAATGAAAATGCAAAAGAATGCTAAAGATTCCAGCAGAAGCGCAAAACACGCCTATTTGATGGGAAGGCGGCTTAAATGCTCGAAATGCAACTATCCCTATGTGGGACGGACACGGAGAGAACATAACATTTATTATTATTGCAAGGGAAAAGAGCAAAAGCCAATCAGCCTTTGCTTAAAGCCCAATTTTCGAGCTGATATGGAAGATGCCACAGTATGGAATTTGTTAAAGGGATTAATTGAAAACACTTCCAATATTACTGAAGAGCTTCGAAATATGCGATCTGAGGCGCTGGCAGTAAATTCGCGAAATGTTGAGTAAATAGAGATAATTGACCAGCAGCTTGAGGATCTGAAAAACCAGCAGAACAAACTATTAGATCTATTTCTAAATGGAGATTTTCCGAAGTCCTTGATCGATGAAAGGAAGATAAAGATCGACGCAACAAGCAAAAAGTTAATTGAGGAAAGATTAGAATTAAGCTCACGCCTTAATCAAACAGTATTGGATGATATTCAGATTGGTGAGATCGAAAAATTCTGCGCCAGTATTCGAGGAAAGTTGGAAACTGCGTCATTCGAATCGAAACGGCATTTGATAGAGATGTTCGACGTACATGGTAAACTTGCTATAGAAAATGATCAAATGATAGTTGAGGTAACATGACTCATTACACCGCAACCGCGGTCGCTTGCGCTAACATCGCACTTATTAAATATTGGGGTAATCGCGATCACGAGCTACGCCTGCCAGAAAATGGTTCCATTTCATTTAATCTTGGCGGTCTGCATACCAATACCACTGTCGTGTTTGACAGCGACTTTGAGGCCGATTCCCTCACCGTCAACGGTGAAGAAATCCAAAATTCAGGATTGAAGCGAGTATCACAATTCCTGAATATTGTCCGTGAGCTCGCCGGCCGTCAATATTACGCCCAGGTACTCAGCACGAATAACTTTCCCATTGGGGCCGGGGTTGCTTCTTCCGCTGCTGCATTTGCAGCTTTGAGCCTGGCTGGCAGTCACGCTCTCGGACTTGAATTGAGTGAGCGAGATCTTTCACGTCTGGCCCGACGTGGATCCGGTTCTGCCTGCCGTTCGATTCCGGCCGGATACGTGGAATGGCTGCCCGGAAGAACAGATGCGGATTCTTATGCATTCAGCATCGCTCCAAACAAGCACTGGGATTTGGTGGATGTGATCGTCATCGTCAAGACTAGTCATAAAGCAGTTGGATCAACAGCGGGTCACGCTTTAGCTTACACCAGCCCAATCCAAAAAGCACGTACCGCCGATGCAATCCGCCGTCTGGATATTGGCCGCAGTGCAATCCTTAATAAGGATTTTAATGCGCTGGCCGAAATCGTAGAGGTGGATAGTAACCTGATGCACGCAGTTATGATGACGTCCAATCCAATCCTCATGTATTGGGAACCAGCTACTATCACAATCATGAAAGCCGTTCCGGAATGGCGACAGGAAGGAATTCCTGTTTGTTATACGCTGGATGCAGGTCCCAATATTCATCTGATTGTACGAAGGGACTATATTAATTCGATCAAAAATAAATTGGAAAATCTGCCAGGAATTCAACAGATTTTGATTGCACCAGTGGGCGAAGGAACAAATCTACTACCAGAAAGATCATAAACATCCACAATCCTTTTAAATCAAATTGCCCGCTCGTGAAAACGAATTATAATTGGGGATAACAATCAAATCCAGGCTTTTCCAGTAAGAATTTAGGACAGCCTTGATTGTTGAGCAACAATAAATAAGGTTACGATAAGGTGAAATAATGATGATTTTAGAATTTATACTCGTGTTCGGGGTGCTCTTATTCGTCCACGAGTTTGGGCACTTCATATTTGCCAAATTATTTAAAATTAATGTTGATGAGTTTGGGTTTGGCTTTCCCCCACGACTATTAAAAATTGGTAAATTCCGTGAAACAGAAATTTCTTTGAACTGGATTCCATTTGGCGCTTTTGTGCGCCTGAGTGGTGAAAACGATCCGAACGTACCTGGTGGATTTGGACAGGCTTCCCTGTTGGCGCGTTTTATGACCCTCATAGGTGGCGCATTATTCAACCTGATCCTGGGGATCATCCTTTTTACTGTTATCTTCATGCAGCTCGGTGTTCCCGATATGAAAGTGGTTGAAGTATACGGCGTTTCCGATGGATCACCGGCACTTAGCGCTGGAATTAACGTAGGCGACCAGATCACAATGATCAACAACATCACAATCACCAGTTCGGAGCAATTGGCTAAAACGATCAGCGATTTTCGAGGGAAAGAGATATCCATCACATTGATTTCTCCTGAAGGAATAGAGCGTACAATCCTGGCAACCCCGCGCACTGAGGCACCACCCAACGACGGACTACTGGGTATAACCATGGTCAATCCCTACCGCCAGGCGACCATCTTTGAATCCGTTCCATTTGCATTACGTTCTACGGTTGATTATGCCTACCAATTGCTGGCTTTGCCGGGAAATTTGATTAAAGGTACCATTACACCGCAAGAAGCCAGACCTGTCGGCCCGATTGGAATTTACAATATATACACACAGGCACGCGAAAAAGACGAAGAAAATGTTGCCTCTCCTCAGCCGGCAGAACGTTTGAATACGCTGCTCGTTCTGGCAATTATTTCCGTAGCCCTGGGATTCACCAATTTGTTGCCAATCCCGGCCTTGGATGGAGGCCGAATATTCCTGCTATTGCCTGAAATCTTCCTGCGTAAACGTGTACCCGCAAAATATGAGAACGCGATTAACATGGTTGGGTTTGTCGCACTGTTGGCATTAATGGTCATCATTACTACAATGGATATTGTCAATCCAATCACAATGCCATAGGAGAGAATATGCCAGAAATTAATAATGAGAAAATTCAGTTTCAGGCTGTCATCGATGCCTTGCTCAATGATGATGCCGATTTTCCTGCGCACTATTTACCGGCTTTCTCTGACATGGAAAGCCATGATTTGACACAACTACTCAGTGTCTGGAATCAAATCACACCCGAACGCAAGGTGCGTCTGTTTGAAAATCTTGAAATTCTCAACGACAGCGATACCCTTGTTGATCTTCACCAGATTGCGTCCCTGGCACTCACCGATCCCAGTGCAGCCGTGCGGGCCAGCGGAATTCGTATGCTAAGGGATTATGATAATGAAAAGCATGTCCCGCAGCTGATAGAATTGCTGCAAAATGATATTGACCTCAGTGTCCGCGCACACGCAGCGGCTGCACTGGGTAAATTTATTTATCTGGGAGAGATCGAAGAAATCAGTACCGCCGTAACGGAAAATATCGTGACGGTTCTGCTGGCTGTTATTCGTTCATCTGAAAATGAGCTTGTCCGCCAAAAAGCATTGGAATCGCTGGGTTATTCCAGCCATAAAGATGTCAATTCGATCATAAGTAATTCTTTTCAATCTACTGATAAAAGCTGGTTGGCCAGTGCTTTAGTCGCCATGGGTAGATCTGCCGATGAAACCTGGGCGTCCCAAGTATTGTCGATGTTGGCACATCCGGATTTCCGGATTCAACGGGAGGCAATCCGTGCAGCCGGTGAATTGGAGATAAAAATTGCTCGCAACCTTCTTTTAAAATTGATGCAGGATTCGGAGCCCGATGAAGATATGTGGATAGAGAGCGTCTGGGCATTATCCAAAATTGGCGGCGGCAAGGTACGGAGTGTGTTTGAAAAGTTACTTAAGAATGCCGATACAGAAGAAGAAGGGGATTTTTTGCGAGAAGCACTTGATAATCTCTTTCTGACTGAAGGCATCGCTGGTGACTTAGAGTTCATGGGATTAAGCGAACCAGACCAACAACATTTGCGTGAATTTAGCATTGATGATGAAGACATTGACCTTGACGATGAAGCACCTTCTTGGGTTGCCGATCTCGAGGATGCTCTCGAAGAAGATATGGATGAGGATTTTTACGATAACGACTTTGATGGGGATGAACACATCGAATATGATGATGAAGATGAATTAGAGGATGATGACGAATCAAAAGATGAGGATGAACTCTAGTCTCTCTTCTGAAGACCCAGTGCGCGTAAATATTTTTATCGAAGGCCGCGTTCAAGGTGTGGGGTTCCGTTATTTTACCCTCGAGAATGCCAACTTACTCACTATCACTGGCTGGGTCAGAAACACATTTCGTGGTGAAGTCGAGGTCATGGCCGAAGGCCCGCGCGATTCATTGGAATCACTGATTGGCAGGTTAAGACAAGGGCCAGGTGGGAGTTTTGTAAGCAACCTTCGCGTTGAATGGCTGGATGCAAACGGGGAGTTTCGCCGTTTTTCGGTTATTTCCTCTAATTAATAAATTTAAGGCCTATTTATTTCTGCCCGGATAAGATGGCAGCTTTTCTCCAGGGTGGTATATTGGCCTCTTCCGCCCAAATTGATCGCAACTCATAAATTTGGTCACGAATTACGGCAGCTTTCTCGTATTCAAGATTTTTAGCCGCATCGCGCATCTGTTGCTCCAAATGTGAAATTGTGCGTTCCAATTCCTTTACATTCATATTGCGTTGGCGTGATTCGGTGCGATAGTCTGCCTTATTTTCAGCAATGGTAGTTACCGTTACCCGTTCTGTCAGGTCATGTATGGATTTAATGATGCTGGCAGGCTCAATTCCCTTCTCCAGGTTATAGCTGTGCTGTTTTTCACGGCGCCGATAGGTTTCTTTAATGGCATGATCCATTGAATCAGTAACCCTATCCGCGTACATGATAACTTTGCCATGCACATGCCGGGCAGCCCGACCAATCGTCTGAATCAAAGCTGTCCCGGACCGCAGGAAACCTTCTTTGTCAGCATCCAAAATTGCTACCAGGGATACCTCAGGCAAATCAAGACCTTCCCGCAACAAATTTATACCAACAATCACATCAAATACACCTTTACGTAGATCGCGCAAAATGCCGATCCGTTCGAGAGTGTCCACTTCTGAATGAAGATAGTGAACTTTAATGCCTATTTCCATTAAGTAATCCGCCAAATCTTCCGACATCCGCTTTGTCAGGGTGGTCACTAGAATCCGCTCTCCGTTTTCAACACGCTTGCGGATTTCGACAATAAGGTCATCCACCTGCCCCTGAGTCGGTCTTACCTCAACTTCGGGATCCAACAGACCGGTCGGGCGAATAATTTGCTCTGAGATCTGATCAGCTTTGGCAAGTTCAAAGCTGGCCGGTGTGGCTGAGGTGTAAATGGTGTAGCCCATATGCTGCTCAAATTCTTCAAAGCGTAATGGCCGGTTATCCAGGGCCGAGGGAAGCCGGAAGCCATATTCAACTAAAGTCGACTTACGCGATTGATCTCCCCGATACATTCCCCGGATTTGTGGAATTGTCATGTGCGATTCGTCGATGAACAAAAGATAATCATTCGGCAGATAATCCATCAACGTCCACGGCGGACTGCCAGTAGGACGAAGATCGAGATGGCGTGAATAATTTTCAATTCCAGAACAAAATCCCACCTCCCGCAGCATTTCGAGATCATAGCGCGTTCTTTGTTCTATTCTTTGCGCTTCAATGAATTTGTCATTTGCTTTAAATAGAGCAAGCTGATCATCCAATTCTAATTCAATGTTATCCAGGGCGATCTTTAAGCGGGCTTCGTCTGCAATAAAATGCTTGGCCGGGTAAATTGTAATCATTTCCGGTTCTTGAGAGATTTCTCCGGTTGTGGGGTTAACCCGGATAATCCTTTCAATCTCATCTCCAAAGAAAGTGATCCGGTAAGCAAATTTATCCTCATACGCCGGGAAGATTTCGATCGTATCTCCCCGTACTCGGAAATTACCCGAACGCAAATCGAGATCGCTGCGCGAATATTGGCTCTCAATTAGCTGGCGCAATAAGGCATTGCGCCGGTAAATTTCACCAACTTTCAACTCAAGGACAGATTTTCCATAATTTTCTGGATTGCCAAGACCATAGATACAAGAAACAGACGCGACGATGATTACATCTCTGCGCGACATGAGCGCTGTGGTAGCAGCCAAACGCAGGCGTTCTATCTCTTCGTTGACATCAGAATCTTTTTCAATATATAGATCATGCCGCGGAACATAAGCTTCCGGTTGGTAATAATCGTAATATGAGACAAAGTATTCAACTGCGTTTTCCGGAAAAAACTCTTTGAATTCTGCATAAAGCTGCGCGGCCAGCGTTTTATTATGCGCCATAATCAGTGCTGGTTTTTGTAACTCTTGAATAATATTCGCCATTGCAAAAGTTTTACCGGTTCCGGTTGCGCCGAGTAATACCTGATGACGAAATCCTTTTTGGATGCCTGATACCAATTGACTGATTGCTTCCGGCTGATCACCCATTGGGATAAAGGGAGCTGTTAATTTAAATTCCATATTTTCATCCTAGAACAAATAATCTAGTGAGGATTATACCTTAACTTATGCCGGATTGGAGATTTGTATATATTGTTTCAAAATAGAAACTAATAAATCGCGCCAGTTATTCTTAATTTGGGCAAACGAAATCCAATAGGCGTTCTTACCAGTGCGAACCAACTTTCCCAGATCCAGTAATTCGCGTCTATTGGCACTTTCTGGTAGAGATGGAAAACGCATGACCAATTGTTCACCTTCTAAGGCGACGGATATAAAACCAGCCTGTTCCGCCAGTTTCTTGATTTGAATCTGAAAGAATAAATTCTTGACCTCGTCAGGTGGATCGCCAAAGCGATCTCGGAATTCTCCTTCAAGCTCAACCAGGTCTTTCTCATTTTCTACGTTCGCAATGCGCCGGTACAGGTTCAATCGCAGTTTCTGTTCAGACACGTATGTGGAAGGTATGCCTATATTCAGCGGCAAATCCACATTCACGGCCAGTTTCAATTCCTTGAATCCAGGCAAGGGGTTTTCGGTCACCTCACCCGCATCTTGCTTAATCAGCCTCACAGCCTGAGCCAGAAGGCGCGTGTATAGATGAAAACCCACAGCTGCAATCGCTCCATGCTGGCGTGTACCCAAAAGCTCACCGGCGCCACGCATTTCCAGGTCCCGCATGGCGATTGAGTACCCGGAACCAAGCTGGGTATTTTCGGCTATCGTTTCCAGCCGTTCCTGTCCTTCGATAGTCGGCATGCGTTTTCGATGACGAAAGAAGTAAGCATATGCACGCATCGCACCACGACCGACTCGCCCCCTGAGCTGATATAACTGTGCCAACCCAAAAGCATCTGCCCGATCAACAATCAGCGTGTTTGCATTGGGTATATCCAAACCAGATTCGATAATTGAAGTACACAGAAGCACATCGATATCACCATTGTTGAATTTCTGCATCATTTCCGAGAGTTCATTCTCATTCATTTGTCCATGGGCAATGCCTATGCGAGCCTCGGGTACTAACTTGTCGAGGTGACTGTTCATGGCAGAGATTGTCTGAACCCGGTTATGTACAAAGAATACCTGACCACCGCGCTCAATTTCGCGGATGATCGCCTGACGCACCAATTGCTGCGAATATGGCCCAATGTGGGTTACGATCGGCTGGCGTTCAGCAGGCGGCGTATTGATCACCGATATATCGCGTACACCGGTCAGCGCCATGTATAAAGTTCGTGGGATTGGTGTGGCAGTTAATGTGAGGACATCCAATTCGGTACGCAACTTCTTAAAGAACTCCTTGTGTGTTACGCCAAAACGCTGTTCCTCGTCAATAATTACCAGACCAATGTCCTTAAAAACCACGTCCTTTTGAATGAGGCGATGCGTCCCGATAATAATGTCAATTTCTCCAAGTATTAATTTAATTAATATTTCATCCTGTTCCCTTGATGTACGAAAACGAGAAAGCATCTCCACACTCACCGGGTAGGGTGCCAGACGGTTGCGGAATGTTTCATAATGTTGTTGTGCCAGAACTGTAGTTGGAACCAGAATGGCAACCTGCTTGCCATCCATCACGGCTTTGAAGGCTGCCCGCAGCGCTACTTCGGTTTTGCCATATCCAACGTCGCCGCATAACAGCCGGTCCATCGGTTTTGCTGATTCCATGTCCTTTTTGACTTCTCGAATCGCTTTAAGTTGATCCTCGGTTTCAACATATGGGAAGCTGGCTTCCAATTCCTGTTGCCAGATTACATCCTGGCTGAATTGCATCCCTTCCACTACAGACCGGCGGGCATATAGTTCAATCAAGTCATAGGCAATTTCCTGTACTGCTTCCCGCACTTTTCTCTTCGCCAGTGACCATTCCTGTGTTCCAAGCCGGGTTGGTTTGGGATCGCCTCCATCCGGGCCAATATACCGGCTCAACCGGTCAGCCTGGTGTACTGGTACAAATAGCTGGTCATTATTACTATATTCAATACAAAGGTATTCCCGCTCCACACCATCCAGGCTGCGACGTACAAGCCCTACATACAGACCTACACCGTGATCGACTTGCACTACCCAATCACCCGGCTTAAGATCCGCATATTCCGATTCTGGTGCCCTGACTGCAGGTCGCAGGCGCTTACGTTGCTGTGGTCTTTCCCAGCCAAATATTTCCCCATCGGAAATTAAATGTGCTGTTTTCGATTCAGTCGTAAGAATCCAGCCATCACCGATGCTTCCTTCGATGAAATTGGGTTGATTTTGTTGACAGGCTTGTGGCTGCCAGAGTTCGCGGATGCGATTAATTTGACGGGAAATGATCCAGAACTCCTCGCCTGCCTGGCAATGATCCCGTAAATAATCCATAAAGGCATTCAGATGACCCCCAAAACGTGGGCCGGGAGAAAATGCCTGAGCTAATTCTGAAGGCTCAAACTCCAAAGAATAACCGAGATCAATTGCCCGGTGGACTGTCAGCACATCTTCTATCTCGGACCAGGATTGATAAGGCACAGGATAATCTTCATCAAGTACACCTTCTTGAATCGATTCATTTCGGAATCGAACTGCCTGCTCTTCAATCTCATTAGCAACTCCACGCAATAATTGAGCATCATTTAGAAGGACTAATGATTTTTTCGGCAAATAATCCAACAGATTGGCCGGCATGGGGTAAACGATCGGCATAAAAAATTCGTTCATTTCAAAAGTACCAACCCCGGCTGCTTCCGCTTTTGAAGCCAGCATCTCACTGGCAGGCGTTATCGTGGCTGCATCAAGCTTCGTAATCGTACGCTGGGTGGCGGGGTCAAACCGTCGGATAGTATCAATATCATCGCCAAAAAACTCTATGCGCACCGGATTTTGATCTGCTACCGACCAGATGTCCATCAAGCCACCTCGCCGCGAGAATTGACCTGGTTCTACCACCAGTTCAACCGGTTGGTAACCGATATTCACCCACTCACGTGCGAGAACTTCTGGTTGAATTTCCTGGTTTAGTCTGATAGTACGAATGGATTTAAGAAAATCACGGCGTGGCATTGTGCGGGTCATCAAACCACGCACTGTCGTGATAATAATTGGAGCGTCCATTGGTTTTTGAGTTGACGGTAAATGATATTGTGATAAACGCGTTAAAGCCTGTAAACGGTCACGTCGGGCAAGTGAGCCCCAACCAGCTTTTTCGTAAAACATTGGTGTGGGCTCAGGAAACAATTGCGCCTGTGATTCTTTCGACCAGAAGGAAAGTTCATCTGCCAGGTTGATAGCTTGATCCATCCGCTCAACCACGAACACCATCGGCCAATTTAAAGACTGACCAAGAGCGGCAATGACTGGCAACCTTGTTGCTCGATGCAGCCCCAGGCTGGGAACCATCTGATTATTTACAAGCATCTCAACTAGCTGTTTATATTCTGGCAGTATTTGTATGGCTGGGATCACTTTAGCGATTATTCCTTTGATCCAGAACCGTTATAGGCATTCATCGCGCTTTCAATTCCATAGGCAATCAAATCTTTGAAGGCTTTCCCGATGATATCCATGACAAAAGGCAACTCATCTTTTTCGACTTTTGAAAAATCTTTAAGAACATAATCCGCCGCATCCATCCGGCCGGGTGGTCGACCTACCCCAATGCGAATACGAGCAAAATTCTGTGTTCCTAATTTCTGAATAATTGAGGCAACCCCTTTTTGCCCGCCGGCACCACCCGCAGGACGTAGCCGGATTGTACCGAAAGGCAGATCAATATCATCATGGAGAATCACCAGATCTGATACAGGAATCTTAAAAAAACGGAGCAGCGCATTGACAGAATCTCCAGAGAGGTTCATAAAGGTTTGTGGCTTTACCAGATAGAGCCTTACACCGACATATTGACCATCAATAATAATCGCTTTGTTCTTCACCTTTTTGCCACTAAATTGCAATTCATTCATCAGGTAATCTACGGCCATAAAACCGACATTATGGCGGTTCCCCGCATATTCCTTGCCTGGGTTACCCAGACCGACAGCCATAAAAGTACGGCCAGTCTCATTAGTTGTGGTGGATTTCAGATTCTTTAATAGGTTAAAAATACTCTTTTCCTGCATCCTTTTAACCCAACCGTCTCCCTCGTATAATGAGCCAAAGTCCCAACACAACGAGTAATAAAACGCCCGTTATCGCACCATTCATTGCGGATTTACCCATATCCCCAAATGTAAGCGATAATTCATTTTTGGGCATTTCAGTAGCAGTCGCTATTGCTGTGGGGGAAAGTAAAACTGAAGATGTCTCTAACAATTGACCGGGTGTCGCCAGTGAACCACTCGGCGTTACAACAAGGGTTTCAATTGTTGTGTAGTTCCGAATTCGCAACTTCTGCGAAATAGCCTCCAATTGATGCCCGTCGCTATACTGCGCGAGAATCCGCAGCCGGTAATTACCATCTGCGACTGAGGATGTTTCCCAATTAATCATTGAATCGTCAATTATTACCTGATTGATCTGTTCAATTAGAAACCACTCTGATGAGGTAGAATCCTGGTACTGAAAACTGATATCGGCATATTGCAGTCCGACACCAGTAACTGTTCCGCTAATGACTACATTACCTTGAAGCACATCGCCATCTTTTGGTGAGAGAATACGAACAAGATCGAGTTGATTATTTGGTGAAAACCAACCCGATAGGAAGTATGCAAGTAGCCATATCCTGACCCAAAATGACATAACAAGTAAGTTTAACACGAAGGGTTAAAACCCGCAAATTTCGCAGTCCAAGGGTTTTAACCAATTAGACATGTTGAAAAATATAAAGGCATGCTTCTTGTTCATTTATAAAGAGTACGGAATTACCTATCTTCCATAGATTTCCTCAAAACATCAGAGTTTTCAGACAATTAGACCCAATCTATACAAAAAAGCTGTCATTTAACTCCATTCGTGTATAATAATAAAGATGACAGAATTCGATTCCATACCAGAAGCAACCGTACCAGGCAAAATCGCCCCTGTTAGCGAGGTGAAAACTCAAGGCAGCAAAGGCAAAATTGTTTTAATCATTCTCGGCATCGTCGTGGTGCTGGCTTTGATCATTTTTGCGATAATTAGCCTCTTCCGTGCTGACCTGGAGACGACAAGTAAGATAAGAGACATTTTCATAATTTTTATGGCCTTACAATCACTCTTGCTGGGAATTGCTTTGATTATTCTCATCGTCCAATTAGCCACTTTGATTAACGTATTTAAGAACGAAATCAAGCCCATTCTGGACACTACCAATGAGACGCTTAACAATCTAAAAGGTACCACTACATTTATTAGCAATAACCTGGTTGAACCTGTCATAAAAATGAATGCGTATTCAGCCGGAGTAAAACGGTTTATCGATCTAATTAAACCCGGTAAAAAATCGTAAGTAATTTAAATAAACCATCTGAAGATAAAAAGGAGATTAAAGATGTCAAACAAAGATGAATTTGGAGCTTTCTTAATTGGATTTTTCGTTGGCGGCCTGACCGGTGCGGTTGTTTCACTGCTGCTTGCGCCTCAATCAGGAGAAGAAACGCGTACAGTTATAAAAGAGCGTGCAATTGAACTGCGTGATAAAGCCTCAGAAACAGCCGGAGAAGTCTACAATAAGGCAGAAGAGACAGCCAACGAAGCAGTTAAACGGGCAGAAGAATTGCTTGCCGAAGCCAAAGAAAAAGCTATAGTGGTCAAAGAAAAAGGCCAGGCTTTATACGAAGAACAGAAAGCCCGTGTTTCTAAGAAGATCACGGCAGAAATTTCTGGAGATGAAGCTGAGCTTGATTTAACCTGAAATTAACTTAACTCTTAATCAAAAAAAGCAGATTAAATTACCCTGGGGTATTTCAATCTGCTTTTTTCTTTCTACCATATCTCATCCCAGATGTGAAAGTACACGTGGAATGGCGTCGACCACGTCCCCAGCCAGAACTGAAGCCGGGTGGCCAACCTTCTCAGACGCTTCTATTCCTGCCTGTGCATGAATCCAAACGGCTGCGACCGCCGCTTCATATTGCGGAATACCCTGGGCAAGCATACCGGTTATTATGCCAGCCAGAACATCGCCAGTACCTGCTCTTGCCAGGGCAGGATTTGCGATTGGATTAATGCAAGTGCGGCCATCGGGGGCTGCCACAATCGTCAAAGCTCCTTTTAAGACCAGCACGTGACCCCAATCTCTGGCATATTTACAGGCGATTTCCATACGCTTATTTTGAATCTCAGCAACCGTAAGCCCTGTCAGAACCGACATTTCTCCCGGATGGGGAGTAAGGATCGTTTTTTGCGGCAGGGATAAAGGCCAATCATTTAATTTGGCCAACAATTTCAATCCATCAGCATCAATAACCATCGGCGGCAGGAGGTTTTTCGATGGGATTTCCTCATCTGCGTCCATCATGACAAACCCAATTCCGCTTCTTTTACGTTCACTTTGCATTTTGCCTGAAATTAATTTTTCCAGAAATTCCCGAGTAGTATCTTCCACGCCCCAACCGGGACCAATTAAAATGGCAGTGACCTTCTCAAGGTGCTGGAGGACCAGCTTGGCGGCACTGGCGTGAATTACACCCATTTCATGCGGTAGTAAAAGCCAGGTTGCTTCTGGAAATTGCCCGGCAAGGGCTGCATAGATAGGTCCTGGAATAGCCATTTGAACCAGTCCTGCGCCAATACGATAGGCAGCATGACCTGCCAGGTGAGCAGCTCCGGTATAGTTGATTGATCCGGCGATGATCATAGCTGTGCCAAAAGTCCCTTTGTGAGCTTGCAAGGGTCTTTTAGGAAGCAACTTTGCCACACATTCAGCCGTTGCGACCTCGCGATTGACTGCAATTTCGGCTTCTAAGCCAGGAGGCAGATGCAAATCGACAACTTCCAATATGCCGACATACTGATACGCAGGAAATGTTAAAAGACCCACTTTGATTGCTTGCAGACAGACTGTGATATCCGCTGTAATACAGTCCGCAGCTACCTCACCCGTGTCACAATCAATTCCGGAGGGACAATCTACAGAAATTACCTTAAAGTGAAAGTGCTCCGCATTGACAGCAGCGATAATATCTGCGAATTCTGGTTTTAAAGGCAATTTAATCCCGGTTCCCAACAGCCCATCAATCACGAAATCAGCGTTTTGAAGTGCAGCAAAAAGCTCTCTCTTTTCAGAATCCTGTTCATAAAGACCAATTTCAAAACCACTCGCTTGCAACCTGACTATCAGAGGATCATTTTCACGCTGGCGAGCCAGGTATACATATCCCTTGCAGCCGGCTTCATGTAATTCAAGCAGAGTAAGGATGGCATCCCCACCGTTATTACCGCCGCCTACCAGGGCTACAACTTGTTTCTCCGCAATTATTGGAGCATATCTTTTTATGACTTCGGCTATACCCTTTCCGGCACGCTCCATCATATTTTCGTACGAAACCCCTTTTTGATTGGCCTCCTGTTCGATCGCCTTCATCTCTGCAACATTGACCAGCTTCATACGACCTCCATTCTAATTAATTCAAATTTCTTAATCCCCAGAAATCCCAGTATTTTTTGTGATTTTCCAAATCTTATCCACTTTGACAGATTTTAGAGATATCCTACCTGCTAAAAATCCACGCTCTTTATCTCGGATATTCTTTACACCATTATACATCGCACAGGGAGCCGTCCAGCATTCGTACGTTATAATTATGAAATGCGAAAAATCCTGTACGTTGCTGTGTTTTTCTCAGGGATGGTTAGCCTGGCTGCTGAGATGGCAGCATCACGCTTGTTGGGCAATTACTTTGGCACGAGCAACCTGGTATGGGCTTCAATTATTGGTCTCATTCTGATTTATCTGACGCTCGGATATTTTGTCGGTGGCCGCTGGGCAGACCGTTCGCCAAAACTCGAAACTTTTCTTACCATATTGTGCTGGGCGGCTCTGGCACTGGCTGTTGTACCAATTCTGTCACGGCCGGTGTTGCGATTAGCCTCACAGGCATTCGATGAGCTTTACCTTGGTAATTTGATCGGTTCTTTTGTCGTAGTCATGATTCTATTTATTATCCCCATTACCTTACTCGGCACAGCCTCACCGTTTGCTATACGCATCGCTTTACACGATACACGCCAGGCGGGCACTATTGTAGGTAGAATTTACGCTATCTCCACACTGGGCTCATTCGTGGGGACGTTTATCCCTGATTTGATCCTGATACCCCTGATCGGTACATTCCGTACATTTTTGGTCATAAGTTCCATCTTGTTGTTCATCACCCTCATTAGCCTGGCCATATTTGTCGATTTTAAAAAGGCATTGCGATTGATATGGATGCCCGTGATTATTATTTTGCTCTTTATTTTCGGTGCACGCGGCAGCGATAAGGTTGCCAATGGACTAATTTATGAAGGTGAATCTTCATACAATTACATCCAGATCCTCGAACAGAACGGCTACACACTCTTACGTTTGAATGAAGGCCAGGGTGTTCATTCAATTTATCACCCCCAGCAACTAAACTACTATGGCCCGTGGGAGCAGGTGCTGGTCGCTCCACTCTTTAATCAACCACCCGTCGATCTCAGCCGGGTTAAATCCATGGCGATTGTCGGCCTGGCTGCCGGAACAACTGCCCGCCAGGCTTCGGTGGTGTATCCTGCAATTAATATTGACGGATATGAGATTGATCCGAAAATTGTGGAGGTTGGTAAGGAATACTTTGGCATGGACCTTCCAGGATTGACTGTTTTTACCCAGGATGGGCGCTGGGGTTTAAAAACCAGCAAAAACAGTTATGATATCATCAGCATCGATGCTTACCGGCCACCTTATATTCCATGGCACCTGACAACCCGCGAGTTTTTTCATGAAGTTTACGAACACCTCAATCCAGAAGGCGTAATGGTGATCAATGTCGGCCGTGGGCCAAGCGACCGGCGCTTGATCGACTCCCTTGGGACAACCATCCTGGCTGAGTTTCCTTCCATCCATGTCATGGATTTGCCCGCGTCTTTTAATTCGATCATATTCGCAACCAAACAATCCACCCACTCATCTAATCTGGCAATTAATATTCAAAATTTACAGCAGCTGGCCAATACTCCTCCATTACTATTAGAGACGAGCCTGGTCACCTTACAAAACTTACAGCAACCACCCTCTCGGGGTCAAGTATTTACCGATGATCGCGCACCAATCGAATGGTTGACCAATTCTTTGATTCTTGATTTCTTTCTGCATGGTGAAATGGAGACCTTACAATGAAAACAATCAACAGCATTGGGAGCTGGCTTTTTACAATTACACTTCCATTTGTCTTAATAATGTTGGCTGTCCGAATTTTATTTACATCTCTTTTTTTGACTTTTGAATACAATTTCCCCGGTTTCCCTGCTGATAACTACGGTTTTAGCAAGGAAGAACGAATGCATTGGGCTAAGGAATCTATGCAATATTTGTTTGACCGTTCGGAAGCATCAAGCCTTTCCAACCTCCGTTTTGAGGATGGCAGTACCATCTATAACGAGCGGGAAATCAGTCATATGCTGGACGTAAAAGTTCTTTTACTAAAAAGTATTGATGTCTTTAATATTTTGCTTATAATTTACGCTCTTTTTATTATCGTTGCCACAAGAACAAACGAGAAATATAAGCTTTGGAATGGTTTTTATCGTGGCGGTTTGTTTACAGTAGGTCTGATTGCTGTCATACTGGCCGGGATTGCCATAAGCTTTAATCAACTTTTCACCTTATTCCATAAACTATTTTTTACAGGTGAAACCTGGCTATTTAATTATTCGGATACCCTCATCCGCCTTTTTCCGATGCGTTTGTGGCAGGATGCCTTTATCTTTATGGGTATAATAACCCTGGGGCTGGCGATTCTGTTAATAAGCATCGGCAGAAAGAGCCGTTTTCCTGAACCCGGCAATCATTAACAATTTTAAATAATAAAAGGATCTAAAAATGTACAAATTAGTTTTACTTCGCCATGGCGAATCCGAGTGGAACAAAG
This sequence comes from Anaerolineales bacterium, assembly GCA_038329785.1. Lineage (GTDB taxonomy): Bacteria > Chloroflexota > Anaerolineae > Anaerolineales > Anaerolineaceae > UBA6170. The sequence continues at coordinate 19,251 of JBBQNI010000034.1, forward strand.
CCAATCTCTTCACTGGTTGGACGGATGTTGATTTAACAGACAAAGGTAGAAGTGAGGCAAAATCAGCGGGTGTATTGCTTCAGCAAGATGGTTACACATTCGACATTGCTTTCACTTCAGTCTTAAAGCGCGCCATTCGCACATTATGGATGGTCATGGATGAAATGGACTTGATGTGGATTCCAGTTATCCGCGACTGGCGTTTGAACGAACGCCATTATGGTGCTTTGCAGGGACTTAATAAAGCCGAAACAGCTGAAAAATATGGCGCAGAACAGGTGAAAATCTGGCGTCGTAGTTACAATATTCGTCCCCCTGCCCTGGAAGAAAACGATCCTCGTTATCCTGGTCATGACCCACGCTATGCCAGCCTGAGTGCGGAAGAACTTCCTGCAGCCGAATGCCTCAAGGATACGGTCGATCGTTTTCTTCCGATGTGGCATGAAGTGATCGCTCCGACTATAAAAGCGGGGAAGAAAGTCATCATCACAGCTCACGGCAACAGCTTACGAGCGTTAATCAAGTTTCTCGATAATGTATCGGAGGAGGATATCATTCCACTGAATATCCCCACCGGCGTCCCACTGGTTTATGAATTGGATGAAGATCTCAACCCGATCAAGCACTACTATTTGGGTGACCCGGAAGAAATCCGCAAAGCCGCTGAAGCTGTCGCCAACCAGGCGAAAGCCAAGTAGTCAAAAAGCAAACTAACTGCGATGGAACCAAAGGCTCTTTTCTGGTGAAGAAATTCCAACTGAGAAGAGCCTTCTCATTTAAGGTGTTGGAGGTATAAAAATGGCAAAACGTGTAACAACCGCCGAAGATCTATACAAAATGAAATTGATCACCGATCTGGATATTGCTCCAGATGGGGAAAAAGCAATCATCACTGTACAGGAAGTAAATCGTGAGAATGAAAAGAATTTTTCCAATTTGTGGATGCTTGATCTACAAACCGGGAAAACAAGTCCGTTTACGAGCGGAAAATCCGCGATCAGTAGTCCGCGCTGGTCTCCTGATGGGCAGACCCTTCTCTTTGTTTCCAACCGTGACAATGAAAAACAAACCCAGCTCTACACAATAAATGTCAACGGTGGTGAAGCGCAGAAATTGACAGCATTGGATGGGGAATTTGAATCCATCATCTGGGCGCCGGATGGAAAACGAATTATCTGCCAATTCCGCAAAAAGAACGCGGACGCAGTCTTGCGGGAAAAGGATGAAAAAGCCAAGAAGCTTGGTATACCCGTTCGGGAAATTGAGCGTACATTTTATCGCCTGGATGGTTATGGCTGGTACCCAAAAGACCGCTGGCATCTATTGGAAATTAATCCGCTCAATGGAACCGCAAAACAACTGACTGACCATGAAATTTTTGATGAAATTGCACCTTTTATCTCACCTGATGGAAACCTGATTGGTTTTTTCTCTAATCGCTCCAGCGACCCGGACTTGAATCCTTCACTGGATGACTTATTCATTTACGAATTAAAAAGCGGAGAGATCCGTAAAATTGAGACGCCGCTTGGAAATAAAAGTTTTGGTACATTTTCTCCCGATGGAAAATGGATCGCATATGTCGGCAAGGTCGGGATTGGGGAGGATTGGCGCAACGATAACCTCTGGCTGGTGGATATAGAAGGAAAACACGCGGCCATTGATCTGACCGGGCAATACGATGTCCATGTCAGCAGCGGAACCCTTAATGATAATGGACCGGCCCCCTTCGTTGCCCCAATCTGGTCACAGGATGGTCAATCGATCTATGTTCAAATAAGCAAACATGGCAATACTGGTTTTTACAAAAGCAATGTCAAAACCAGACAATTGGAAAAAGTAATCGTTCCAACCGGTGTCGTTGGAAAGCCAACCTTCGACCGCAAGCAGCAGGTTCTGCTTTATTTGCTGGGCAGTCCGAATACCATTCCACAGGTATACCGCAGTTTGGCAGCGGATAATTTTGGCACCAGCAGCCAGGTGACACACTTCAATGAATCGTGGATGAAACAGGTTGATCTCGGAACTCTGGAAGAAATCTGGTTTAAAGGTTCAGATGGTAATGACCTGCAGGGTTGGATTCTCAAACCACCCGATTTTGACCCCGCAAAAAAGTATCCATCGATACTGGAGATTCATGGCGGACCGTTATTGCAATATGGCAATTTTTGGATGCATGAGTTCCATTATCTGGCAACCCAGGGCTATGTGGTTTATTTTTGCAACCCGCGTGGAGGTCAGGGATATGGAGAAGCTCATTCCAGTGCAATTCATGCCGGTAAATGGGGAACCAGGGATTTTGAAGACCTGATGTGTTGGAGCGACTTTGTGCAAAAATTGGATTACATCGACCCCGAGCGTATGGGGGTGACCGGCGGTAGTTATGGTGGTTATATGACTGTCTGGATCATTGGTCACACCCAGCGTTTCAAAGCTGCGGTTTCGCAACGCTGTGTCAGCAATTTGATCAGCATGTGGGGATCCAGTGATTTCAACTGGGCATTTCAGGAGACTTTTGGCAACAAAGCTCCCTATGAAGATATTGAAACTTTATGGGAATGTTCCCCGATGAAACATATTGGTGCAGCCAAAACGCCGACCCTGGTTATCCATAGTGAGCAGGATCTGCGCTGTCCGCTGGAACAAAGTCAGCAAGTTTTCGTGGCCCTAAAGAAATTAGGCATCCCAACCAAATTCGTAATTTTTCCAGATGAACCGCACGGGTTATCTCGCATGGGTCGCACCGACCGGCGCATTATCCGTCTGAAACAAATTTCCGGGTGGTTTGATCACTATTTAAAATAAAGCGCTTTTCGGACCAAAACGCGTAGATTGAGATGGACAAGTAAAAGGTGAAATGATTAAGCGAGCCTCCCGTTACAGCGCAAGCGTATTAATAACTCTGGTGTTTATTAGTAACGTCCAGGCTGGTCTGGTTTTTGTTCTCAAGCCGCAAGATTATATGCTGGCATTTGAATTGAACGGACTGCCAGGAGAAATTGCCGTCGCCGGTACAGGTTTACTCTTTCTGATGTGGAATGTGCCTTACTTGTTTGCACTTTTGAACCCCGTCAAATATCGAATATCATTGTTGCAAGCTGTTTTGATGCAGGCTATCGGTTTAGGCGGAGAAACCCTTTTATTAAAGCAAATTAGCGCGGAAATTTATCCGGCCTTGCATAGCTCGATTTTGCGTTTTATCGTTTTTGATGGAGCAGGTTTGCTATTTTTATTAGCCGCGCTCTTTTTGGTTCGAAGCTCCTTTCGTAAGAATGGAAAAGCAGTCTGAAAAACTACTACTAAATCGCAAAAAGATCCTCAATTCTTATATTAAAAAAAGCGCAGGAATCCTACGCTTTTTTGTTTGATTACTTCTTTACTCAGCGAATCGCGGGGGGATTTTCGCGATCAAGAGAAGGGTCGAAAATATGGAAGTTATCCATATTGAACGCCAAAGTTACTTCTTCACCAAGCGTGTAACGAGAACGTGGATCTACTCGCGCTACATAATCGTGCTTGCCGCTGACCAGATAGAGGAAGATCTCATTACCCATCAACTCGGTCACATCCACTTTGGCCTTGACTTCAGCGGCTGAAATGTTGCTGGGCAAAAACATCGGGTTGTGGATATCTTCTGGACGAATACCGAAGATGATGTCTTTCCCGGCTAGTGGCCCGTACAAAGCTTCTTTTTCCTTTGGAATTTTGACGACAAGTGCATCTGCATCCACAACGAATGAATCACCCTCCTTACGGATTTTTCCAGAGAAGAAATTCATAGCCGGTGAACCAATGAATCCAGCCACAAACAAGTTGGACGGAGCATCATAGAGCATTTGCGGAGTATCCAATTGCTGTAACAAACCTTTGTTCATGACAGCAATGCGGCTGGCCATGGTCATGGCTTCCGTCTGGTCATGGGTAACATAAATAAAGGTTGTCTGCAAACGATTGTGCAGCTTGCTGATCTCTGCACGTGTCTGAACGCGCAATTTGGCGTCCAGGTTAGAGAGTGGCTCATCAAAGAGGAAGACCTTAGGTTCACGAACGATGGCACGACCGACAGCTACACGCTGGCGCTGTCCACCAGATAGTTCACGTGGTTTTCTCTTCAAGAGGGCTTCAATCCCAAGAATTCCGGCAGCTTCCTCAACGCGACGTCTGATTTCTTCTTTCGGGGTCTTGCGAAGTTTCAAACCAAATGCCATATTGTCATAGACGGTCATGTGTGGATACAAAGCATAGGATTGGAACACCATCGCAATATCACGATCTTTAGGCGGGACATCATTGACGACCTTATCTGCAATCAAAACCTCACCATCCGACACCTCTTCAAGTCCGGCGAGACAACGTAACGCCGTTGTCTTACCGCAGCCAGAGGGACCAACCAACACGAGGAATTCTTTATCCTCAATTTCGATGTCCAGATCATTAAGAGCTGTAAAATCACCGAAACGCTTCCAAACATGTCTAAAAGTTACATTTGCCATTGAATTTCATCTCCCTTCGGAACGAATATAGTGGTTTTATTATATATCGAATTAAATCAGGAAGCAATCAAATGAGGTATCAATTTCGATTTTCGGCAAATTCGTTCTTGATATTCTCAAAAAATGTCGTATGATAAATATATAAGTGAACAATTTGTTTGTTTATTCATTCAAAGGACTCCATGCGAAAAAAAATAGAAAACGAGCAGATTTACACGGCAGCGTTAAAAAATTTTGCTCGCTTTGGTTATAACAAAACTACCCTTGCAGATATTGCTGCCGAATTAGGAGTAACCAAGAGCAATTTATATATTTATACTGCCAGCAAACACAGCTTATATAAAGAAACCGTCGCCTATGCCTTAATCCAGTGGCAGACGCGCGTCAAAACAGCCATTGAGCATATTGATGACCCGCGCGAAAAATTGGTCACGCTCTGTGTCAAGGCCTTCACGTACCTGGACGAAGACAAAACTTTCTGTGAGATTCTCAGGAATGACCCGGAGATTTTTCCCTTCTCCAACGAGCGAGATCCTTACGCGGACATCAATGGTGAGTCCATTAATATGCTCAAATCAATTATCAGTGAAGGCATCCAACGCAAATTATTCAAACAAGTTCCGATTGAAGGGACCGCCTTGATGTTTTTCTCTATTTACAAAATGTTCATTATTCAAACCTATATAAAAAAGGAACACAGTGACGTCCCTCACCTTTTTGATTTAACCGTAAACCTGTTAACCACAGGTCTTTTTAATTAACATCTATATAAGGAGAAAATTCGATGACTGATCAATACCTGTATTTATCCCCACAATGGGCGCAAGAGGTGGAGTGGCGACTACGTTTGGAGCTCACCCCAGAAAAAATGAATGGCCTTACTTCTTCAATGAATAATATTTATAACAATTGCCCCGGTGGTGACAAGAAATTTTTCTTCGTTTCCTTCCAGGAAGGTGTCGTTGATCAGGTCCAAACCGGCAGCGGCGAGGGACCAAAAGCGGAGTTTATCATCCATGGGGACTACGAGATCTTCAAGCAAATTTCCCAGGCAACCCTGGGAGCACAAAGAGCATTGATGACCGGTCAGTTAAAACTGAAAGGCAATATGGTCAAAGCTTTAAAGCTGGCCTCACTGGTCGATCGTATTAATAAAGTGATCGCGACGATCCCGACTATTTTTTAAGTGTTGCATAAAAAAGGATGATCATGTCAAACACAAATATCACTCAAGACCCGTATTACGTCGATTTCAAAGCCCGAATTGAACAAATCCAATCTGTGATGGCTGCCAAAAATATCGATCTCTACCTTGGTTCAAGACTGCGTACAATGTCCTGGACGACCGGTGCCTTCTTCCCCTGGCGGGCTTTCATTGTCATCCCCGGCCACGGGTTGCCAACTGCTTTCACTTTTGTGATCGATGCCGCCCGCGCAGCGGATGACTCCTGGTTGGATGAAGATCACGTACTTGGTTTCGTACCCATGGGCGGCCAGGATCAGATTTCGCAGATATCCGATTTTATTAAAGACCAGCTTCCGGCCGGAAAGGGCAGAATTGGGATTGAATCGGGCATGTCTAACTATTTACCAGAAGGAAACCTGACCCACTATGAGTATGAACAGTTCAACGCCGCTCTGGAAAGCTGTGAACTGGTAAATGCACATGAGATCATTGACGGATTGGCGCTAATCAAGGACGAAGGCACCATCAACCGCTTCCGTGAGGCATCCAGAATAGTCGATGCAGGCCACCAGGTCGTCTATGAAGCAATCAAAGATGGTGGTTGGAAGGGAATGACCGAAACAGAAATTGCCGGTCTGGCAGCTTATGCAATGCGCAAAGCCGGTAGTGTCTGGGAATGGTCTTTCACCGGTGGCAATGAAATCGCATCTGGCTACCGCACCGGCCTTGCAGCCGGAGCCTGTACACCGGCTACCACCAAAACACTGCAAGCAGGTGAACCGCTGATGGTAGATATCCACGCCATGTTTCAATTAGGGTTGGGAGATCACAGCCATAATTATTTGATCGGTCCTACTACAGATCGTCAGCGCTGGCACGCTAACAACTTTTTGGATATCGTCAAATTAACCTTAAAAACATATCGAGCCGGCATTACACCATCCAACCTGGCTTTCGAAATGATGGGGTTTGCCGAGGAGCGCGGCTTTGCAGATTTCATGGTGCCCGGCTTTGAGCATGGGATTGGGATGATGGGCGATGAGTGGCGGATCGGTATGAATGATGGGCCTTTTCCCTACTGGACCAATCCGGATCATGTCTACCAGGCAAATGAAGTTCTGATTTGTGCCATGCAATACGCCTGCCCGGAAGAAAATATTGGTTTCCGTTACGAAAACCCGATCGTAATCCATGAGGATCATTGCGAAGAATTGAGTAAATTCCGACTGACTGTCGACGAAATTAATTGATTGTCCCTAAACACTAAAAAAAAGACCTCCACAAAATGAGTGGGGGTTTTTTTTAGTTGCAACACTGATGGAATAAAAAGTTGGCAGGCGCTTGATTTTTCGATATAATAGAACATAATTACCATAAAAGGACGAATGCATATGAGAATCAATCGTGAGCAGGTGCGGTTAATGTTGTTAGCAGCCCAGGGAATGTCAGCCCCCTACCCTGAGATTGTTGAGAAAAATGATGTAATCAATGCTATCAGGCAAATGGGTCTCCTCCAAATCGATACTATCAGCGTGGTTGCCCGCAGTCCCTATTTCGTCTTGTGGTCTCGTTTGGGCAATTACGAACCAGAATGGCTGGAGGATTTCCACCGTGAGGGAATATTATTTGAGTATTATGCGCATGCTGCATGTTTCATCCCGATTGAACAATACCCTATGCTGCGCCCCGATATGGGCAGTAATGACTTTAGCTGGCGCCACTCCGAAAAATATTTCCTGGAACATCAGGAACTGATTGGTAATATTCTGGAGCAGATCACAAACAATGGACCTGTCCGCTCAGCAGATTTCTCTTCCAATGGCAAAAAGAGTAATGGCTGGTGGGATTGGAAAGAAGAGAAAATTGCGCTTGAAAATCTGTGGGGCCACGGGGATCTCATGGTCGCATATCGGCAGGGTTTCCAACGTTATTACGATCTCACTCACCGTGTATTCCCAGCTTTTTCAGAGAATTCGCTTTCAAAACAAGAGGCAATCCGTCAGAAAATCCTTATCAGTATTAAGTGTCTAGGTGCAGCCAGGGAAAAATGGTTGGCTGATTACTACCGTCTTCGCAAAGGAGATGTGGCTGCCTTCCTGCCACAAATGATCGCCGACCAGGAAATCCTTTCCATCCCCTGCAAGGATTGGCCAGACGATATTTTGATTCATCCGGACAATCTCCCGATTCTCGAGGAGGTTCTGGCCTGCGAGTGTAAGGCAGTGCGTACGAGTTTTCTTTCACCGTTCGATCCCACCATCTGGGACCGCCAGCGCACACTGGAGTTGTTTGACTTCGAGTATACGATCGAGTGCTACCTACCGTCGGCAAAGCGCAAATTTGGTTATTTTTCATTGCCAATTCTGTATGGAGACAAACTCGTCGGGCGTATGGATGCCAAAGCGCATCGTGCGAAACAGCAATTTGAAGTACGCAGCCTGCATTTTGAGCGCGACTTTCAAATTGAAGACCGATTTACTGCTGCATTTACTCAGACACTTACATCCTGTGCAAAATGGCACGGGACGCCCGAGATCACCTTTTCGGAAAATATTGGTACCGAAATCCGTCAATACCTGGAAAGGCAATTGTAGCGTAATAAGACTTTAATTTTCGCTCTGGATTGAGGTAAATACTTTTTTCGTAAAGTGATTGGCAAGGTGCGTCTCAAATACCTGCTGTACATTTTTTGTCTCACCACGGAAGGAGGCCATTAATTCGCCCGCCTGCCACCACATAAAGAACGGCTCCATAAAACGCGGCCACAGGTCTCCGCCGCGTACATCCATATCCATCCAATAGGCCGTCATGGCGATCACAACAGTATCATGCGAGATGAAGATATTCAAACCATCCTGATGATGTCCGTTGGGAACCAGGTAGGCCGCAATTTGAGAGATACGCTCCGGCCAGCTTTTGTTGAGCAAGTAATCAGCCAGGGAATCATATTCTGCGTTTTCATTGGGATGCGCCAAAACATCTACTCCGGCAACTTCTATCTGTTCAGGTAAGGCAGTCGAAATGTACTTGCCAGTGTCAATACAGCGTGTAATAGGACTTGTTTCGATTTTGCCAATCTTGTAAGAACGCGCCAACCACCCGCCGTATACGGTTGCCATTTCGATACCGTCGGGTGTTAATCCCGCAGTCCACACCTCCGCTGCAGAGGTGATCGGAAAACGCGCTGAATGACGGATGAGCATGCTGATAGGGCGATCCTTAGGGATCCCCCGATGTGAATCAATGAGATATTCTGGTAACATTAAACAACCTTATAAAAAATATTAATGTCAGCGTAAAAAAATTTACACTGGTAAAAGCCTCGCTCCATTTTACCAGAGATTGGGAACAATATTCAGCATGTTGCATAAGAAAAACCGTTCAGCGATCATCCGAAATCGGGTCAAGGAATACTTACTGATCACATTAATCAGTTTCGCCGCCTCCGTTTCACTTACCAGGTTATTCCTTGAACTGACCGGCTACCCGACTATTGGCCGCGGCGAATTACATATTGCCCACGTGTTATGGGGCGGTTTACTGTTGTTTTCAGGCACCCTCATGCCACTTATCTTTTCCAATCGCTGGGCTTTTGATGTCAGCGCCTTCTTATCCGGGACCGGAATCGGATTATTCATTGACGAAGTTGGTAAATTTATCACCCAGAGCAACGATTATTTTCACCCTTCGGCTGCCCCGATCATTTATGCATTCTTTCTGTTGACCGTCCTCTTATATATTGAACTGCAGCGCCCAAAAGTAATGACAACGCGTCAATCCCTGTATGAGGCCTTGCAGGAGCTGGAAGAATTGCTGGACGATGATCTCTCCATCAAGGAACACCGGCAGGCAATCCGGAAACTGGATTTCGTCATCGAAAACAGTCAGGATCCCCAACAACTGGCACTGGCGGAGACACTCATTGAATTTCTAAATAAACGGATATTAAACCTGATTCCCCACCAGCCAACTTTTTTTGAACGCTGGTATTACCGCTATCGCCGTTTTGAAGCCAAATGGTTCATGAAGCAGAGACTACGCTTGATCCTTGCATTTGCCTTGATCACCTGGGGTTTTTATACCATTTTTGAACCATTTATCTTGATTCGCGCCTTCAATCAGCCAGAAATCATCGCGATCATGATTGAAAATCTCATCACCCAGAACCTTGTGCGCAACAACTCCGGGTTGACCTGGTATCAGGCGCAAATCGGTTTGGAGGGCACGCTCGGTTTGCTTTCGATTGTGGCCGGGATTCTTATTCTTATCAAGAAAGACCGCGTTGGTGTGCGGGCTGGAATTGCAATCTTCCTGGTGATGCTTTCATTCGCAAACCTGCTGCTCTTTTATTTTGACCAATTCTCAACGATTGTGAATGCCATCTTCCAATTTATGATCTTTCTATTGTTGATCCGCTATCGCCAAAGATTCCTTTCACATGAAAATCCAGATCCCGTTTCAGAAAGTAAAGACACTGAAAAGAAATGAAATCATGAGCAGCAATTATTCTTTTTTTTAAATTTCTCCAAGCCACCTGTCCTTTTGACCAGGAGAAAAATAAGCCTTTCGGCTCGCCATTTTTCTACCGCATGATCATTGATAGATTACAAGAATACTGATAAAGTTAATAATCGGGTGATAGAATGGCAGAATTGGGTTAAGTCTCATCGCACAAATTGTTTTTGGCTGCTCAAGCCAGTTGGAATCAGGTAGAAGAACGTACGCAATAATTCACCAATCGGGCACAAACAGCCCGAATGGAGGCACTCTTGTCGACATCACAAATACGAATTAATTATGATCTTAACCAGGTCGTAGTGAAAAATAAGATCAAAGGACTCTGGCGGTTAATGACAGGCTATCATTGGCATTACGGCGGTGCTGCATTAAGCCTGGGAATCTCAGCTGCAGCAAAAACCACCACTTACCTTCTGATACGCTATTTTGTTGATCAATACTTGCTTGCGAAATCGTCCACAGTCAGCCTGCCTTTGGTTGCTGCAGGGTTCGTCATGCTGGCCGTAGTAGAAGGCAGCTTTGCTTTCTTAAGCGGCCGCCTGGCAGCAGAAACGGCCGAAGGAACCACGCGGCGTTTAAGAAATTACATTTACGACCACCTCCAGCATCTTACCTTTACATATCATGACAAAATGCAAACTGGCGAGCTGATTCAACGCTCCACCTCAGATGTGGATGCCCTGCGCCGCTTTTTCGCTGATCAAGCTATTGGCATCGGCCGAATTTTTATCCTCTTCATTATCAATTTCGGCATGCTTTTGTCCATTAATGTACGCCTGGCTTTTCTTTCCATTATTGTCGTACCGATTGTAGTGCTTACATCAATCTGGTTCTTCAAACGTGTTTCCAAAGCGTATGAAAAGTATCAGGAGCAGGACGCTGTCATTTCGACCACCCTGCAAGAGAATCTTTCCGGGGTACGTGTGGTAAAAGCTTTCGCCCGCCAGGAATATGAAATTAATAAATTCGAAAAAGAGAATTGGGATAAATACCTGCGCGGCAAAAAGCTCAACCTGATGCACTCGCTCTTCTGGCCAATTTCGGATATCGTCTGCGGCGCACAAATGCTGACCGGCTATTTCATAGGCGCCCTCTTTGCGATCAACGGCACCATAAGTATTGGTTCCTACCTGGCCTACGCCGGTATTCTAGTCTGGATTATCTGGCCATTACGCAACCTCGGTCGCTTGATTGTTCAATTGAGCACCGGTATGGTCTCATTTGGACGCGTCCTTGAAATCATCAAGCAGAACAGAGAACCGCTGGATAATGGCTCCGCCTCCATCCCCGACCGACTCAAAGGCGAAATTCGCTTTGAAAATGTCGGTTTTCAATATGATGAAGGTGAAAAGGTGCTCGAAGAGATTAATTTTGTCGTCAAACCTGGTCAGGTGATCGCTTTACTGGGCTCAACCGGTTCTGGGAAAACCTCACTTGTCAACCTGCTGCCACGCTTTTATGAGTACACCAGTGGCCGCATTTTACTGGATGGAGTTGAGTTAAAAGATTATCCTCGTCGTTACCTGCGCAGCCAGATTGGCATCGTCGAGCAGGAACCCTTCCTCTTTTCACGTTCGATCCGCGAGAATATCACCTACGGCGTTGAAAAGAAAGTGGAACAGCATGAGATTGAAGAAGCAGCCAGCGCGTCGGCCGTACATGATGTCATCAACAGCTTTACCGAGAAGTACAAAACCCTGGTAGGTGAAAAAGGCGTAACCCTATCCGGCGGTCAAAAACAACGAGTTGCCATCGCACGCACGCTGCTCAAAGATCCACGCATCTTGATTCTGGATGATTCAACCTCTTCTGTGGATACCGAAACCGAATCAGAAATACGAGATGCGCTAACGAGGCTGATGCAGGACCGCACCACTTTTATCATTGCCCACCGCATCCAGAGCATCATGGACGCCGATCAGATTCTTGTGATGGATAAAGGCCGCATTGTTCAACATGGCAAACATCAAGAGCTTATGGCGGAAGGCGGAATCTATCGTGAGATCTATGAGATCCAGACCCGCATTGAACAGGAATTAGTGAAAGAAATCGCAAATGTCTGACGATTATTTTGAAGAGGAAGATTTCCAAACCAAATTTAGCGGCCATACCTTAAGGCGAATCCTCAGCCTGACCAGGCCGCATATCAAATGGGTAATCGGCTTTTTAGTTGCCATTGCCGTTGTATCCGCCCTTGATTCTTACTTCACGTTTCTAAGCAAACGCGTGATTGATGAAGGCATTGTGGCAAAAAATGTGGTTGCCTTGCGCCAGATTCTGACAACTTATGGGCTCTTACTGGTTGTCCAGGCAGGCTTTGTATTCGTTTTCATCTATCTCGCCAGTGTTTTGGGGGAGCGGATCCGTTACGATTTGCGTAAGACGCTCTTCAACCACCTCCAAAAACTGTCGTTATCGTATTACTCCCGCACTCCAGTGGGCTGGATTATGTCACGGGTCACCTCGGATACCGAGCGTGTCTCCGAACTGGTCACCTGGGGTCTGCTCGATATGACCTGGGGTTTTATGAACATCATCACAGCCATGATCTTCATGCTCATCATCAGTTGGAAGCTGGCCCTGATTGTATTTATCGCCCTGCCAATTTTATTCGTGGTGGCCATCCAATTCCGCAAACGCATTCTGACCCAATTCCGTCTGGTGCGCAAACTGAACTCCAAGATCACCGGAGCGTTCAACGAGAATATCACCGGTGTGCGCGTGATCAAGGCGTTAGTACGAGAAAAAGGCAACCTGACGGAATTCAGTGTATTGACCGGGGATATGTACAAAGCCAGTTACCGTGCTGCATGGCTTAGCGCATTGTTTTTGCCAACCGTGCAGATCATCTCCGCTTTTGCGTTAGGTGCAGTCGTGTGGGTCGGTGGATTGCAATCCGATTTCGGCATCATCACCATTGGTGGTATCCAGGCTTTTATCTCTTACGTTACCTTCATGCTCTGGCCCATTCAGGATATCGCCCGAGTGTTCGCAGAGATGCAGCACTCCATGGCCTCTGCTGAGCGCATCTTCTCACTGGTAGATTCGGTTCCCGAAGTCAAGGATAGAGAAGATGCCTTCCCAACCAACACTATTTTTGGTGATATTGAATTTGAGCATGTTTCCTTCTCGTACGAAGACAATGTGCCGGTACTGGAAGACCTTTCCTTGAAGATCCGCAAAGGCGAAACGATTGCCCTGGTGGGTCCAACAGGAGGCGGTAAGACCACGATTGTAAACTTGCTCTGCCGCTTTTACGAACCCAAGCAGGGTGTGATCCGCATTAATGGCACAGATTACACGAAATTAAGTCTGCATTCAATCCAATCCAAAATCGGGATTGTTTTACAGACCCCGCATTTGTTCTCTGGTACCATTCGCGAGAACCTGCGCTATGGACGCCTGGACGCGACGGATGCCGAGATTGAAGAGGCAGCCAAAGTGGCGGGTGCGCACAATTTCATCTTGAAAATGCCGAAAAATTATGAGGAACAGGTCGGCGAAGGTGGTAATTTGCTCTCCGTGGGTCAGAAACAACTGATCAGTCTGGCGCGTGCCGTACTGGCCAAACCCGAAATATTCGTCATGGACGAAGCCACCAGTTCGGTAGATACATTGACGGAAGCCCTGATTCAGAAAGGAATGGATGTCCTGATGAAACAGACCACCAGCTTTGTCATCGCCCACCGTCTCTCGACCATCAAGCGCGCCAATCGCATCCTGGTGATTGAGAATGGCCGGATCGCTGAGATGGGTTCGCACTCCGAGCTACTGAAGAAAGGCGGCAAGTATTACCGCCTGTACACCAAACAATTTCGAGCTCAAATGGAGCAAGAATTTGACCCCTTTGCAGATAAAATCAACCCACAAACCCTGCCGCTGGCCGGAGATTAATGAGAGTAAGAAGACAAAACGACCGCTTTGAAAGGCGGTCGTTTATTGGATTTAGCGTTGAAATTAAAAAAAGAGTGGCGAGAGTGGGACTTGAACCCACGACCGACGGCTTATGAGTCCGTCAGTCTAAGAGCACTTTCTAGCCAAGAATGCTGGTCATGTGACCGTTTTAACTCCTCTTCAGAGAAGATTCCGTAGTGATCTCCCGTCACTTGCACCGAAGAATGACCTAAAATCTGGCTCACCTCCGCCAGTGATGCACCATTCTGCAGCATCCCCCTCGCAGCCCCATGGCGCCAGTTATGAGGATTAAATCCAGATTTGATCCCCACAGATTCAGCCAATCTTTCAAGCATTAGATAGATTCCGTTTGCTTCTAACTGATGATACATGAGAGGCTTTCCCGATCTCCGGGTGCCCAAGAATAAGTGACACTCGCTTGCTTCTTTTGGCCGAACATTCAACCAGTTTTTCAGAGCGTCAGCCGTTCGGAAGCCATAGAAAACCGCTCTCGCTTTATTATTTCCACCCCGCCCCTTTTCATGTACAAGTGCAAGGCGATTAACCAAATCTATATCATCAAGTTTCAAGTTTGCAATTCCAGATAATCGACAAGCCGTATCGGCCAGAAACAAGACAATTGCATAGTCCCGCTCACT
>JBBQNI010000035.1:0-33858 GCA_038329785.1 Anaerolineales bacterium
CAGCCACATGATGTGGAAAAAGGCCTTCGATTAGCTCTTTGCCAGCCGGGGTAAGAAAGACCTCAATCATACGTCGATCTGCAGTGCTGCGCTCGCGCTTTACCAGGCTGCGCTTCTCAAGATTATCGATGACGGTGGTCATATTAGAATTGCTTTTTAAGATCTTAGTCCCTAGTTCATTCTGGCAAAGCGGGCCAAGGTGCATTAAAGCCTCCAGTACGCCAAACTGGCTGATGGTAAGATACTGCATGCTGACAGCATTACTTAAACGTGCCTGGATTGAATCACTGGCACGGGTGAGCTTGATATATGTGTCAAGCGCAATCATTTGGTCCTGTGTTCCTTTAAAGCGGGTCGCCATAAGTTACCCTCCTTATCAAACTATTTGATATCGAAATAATAACAAATTCGGGGTAAATTGTCAATTATAAGAGACACAACACCAATAAACACCCACATATAATAAGTAGATAAAGGCCTTAGTATCCCCTTTTTCGGAAAGCTTATAGATACCTGAGTGTACTAAAACATACGGCTCTATGAATTTGTAGCTTCATGTCAGGTTTTTGCGTAACTGAGCGATCAGGCAATCACACTTTTGATTAATAAATTTTCATCACTGCTGCACAAAAAGACACGCGTTCTATCTCTACCCGCAAACCGGCCATGTGCATTTGTGGCAAATCGTCGTCCTCCATCCAGAAATACTCTTCATCCCAACCTTGAGCATATTTCAAACTGGCTTCTGTGCGAGCTGCCCGGTCCGCAAAGACCAGGTCGCCTATAACCAGCTTGCCGCCAACATTGAGATTCTGACGCAGCAAGCGTTGAATGATCCGGATCTTCTCTTCGATTGGAAAGTGGTGAAAGACGTAGGCTGAAACGATTTGGTCATACTGCGGCACGACTGGCTCGCGCACATCCTGCACCTGGAATTGTACGGCAGGAAATTTTTGACGGGCAATGTTAATCATCGCTTTTGAAAAATCAATCCCACTTACCTGGCACCCAAATGTTAAAAAGCGAGCTGCCAAATTGCCGGTCCCACAACCCAGATCTAAGACCTTCTCTCCGGACAGTGGGCAGCAAATTTCCACGATACTTTCCAATAGGCGTTTGTATCCTTCAAATGGGTAACCGCTTGCCTGTACGGTCTCTGCATCGTAATCACCAGCCCACTCATCAAAACTTTCAGGAGGGAATTGCTTATCCATTTATACCTCGAAAACCATCTGAATTAGTTGAAAATAGCATTGACACCAGACTCTTAGGGTAGTTGTTTCTACCTTTAATTTGTATAGTTTTTTCTTCTTTCCAAGTCTGTTCAGCAGTGGTAAGATCAATAGTATTGGTTGGGGTAAACCATTTTCACATAATCAAATGCCGCT
Source organism: Anaerolineales bacterium (assembly GCA_038329785.1). Taxonomy (GTDB): domain Bacteria; phylum Chloroflexota; class Anaerolineae; order Anaerolineales; family Anaerolineaceae; genus UBA6170. Next base: position 1,389 of record JBBQNI010000035.1, read on the forward strand.
TTTTTTATAATTGTAAACCAATTGATAGGATACCTGCATGAGCTTTAGGCACAGTGCACAAAGCAAAAAGAAAACATCTATTCTTTATTTCTGGTCTTTCGTAACACTGGGACTCACAGCTGGATTGTTGGGACCCAGCCTGCCATCCTTTGCAGCCAATACTGGCAGCACATTGCGTCAATTGAGCAACTTATTCTTGCTTTCATCTTTAGGCTACATGGTAGGATCATTCGGGGTTGGATTGTATCTCAGCAAAGTCAAAGGTCACTTTGTCCTGGCTTTTTCTTTGATCTTTATGGCAATATTCATAGCTTTATTGCCTATAATCAAGATCTTATGGCTTCTGGTAGCTATATTCTTTCTATTGGGTGTTGCACAATCACACCTGGATGTCGCAGAAAACACTTTATTGATCTGGCTGCATGGCAGCAACGTAGCCAGCTACATGAACAGCTTGCACTTCTTCTTTGGGTTTGGTACATTAATTGCCCCATTGATCATCGCCCAGTCCTTACTTTTCAACAACTCAATCTCATGGGCGTTCTGGATTATGGCACTCCTTGTGGTGCTCCCTGCACCTTTCCTTCTACGTCAGCATTCACCTACTGAGCCGGTACACATATCTGACCAAATACAGGAACACACCCGCAAATCCTCTTCCATATTAGTTTTATTTCTAGTCGGGATGTTCATGGGTTTTGTTGGTGCTGAAGTAAGCTTTAGCGGTTGGATCTATACATATAGCCTGAAATTAGGGTTAACGACTGTCCAAACGGCCGCATATCTGAGCGCAGTTTTTTGGGCTGCTTTTACCCTCGCGCGACTGCTGGGTATCGTGGTCACTCGCTGGATCAGCATTCAAACTATGATGTGGATTGATTTGCTCGGAAGCCTGCTGGGAATCAGCGCACTTCTCATCTGGCCAAATTCAGCTCTATTATTGTGGCTGGCAACCTTTGTCTTCGGATTCTTTATCGCCACCGCGTTCCCAGTTGGAATGAATCTGGCAGAAAAGCTAGGGGTAATTTCCGCCAAAGTGACCAGTTGGTTTCTCATCGCCGCCAGCCTGACATCAATGATCTCACCCTGGATTGTCGGCCAATTTTTCGAAAGTTGGAGTCCGCTGATCGTTATTTGGGTTGTTTTGGTAAATTTATCAATCGCAATCTTGTTTTACATACTAATCACAGTGCGAATAAAGGGGTTGAAAGCGGGCAGTTATATGCGCACAGTTGAAAACGAAGTTTAAGGCGGAATTAGAATTAGGATCTTCAAAAACCACTCTAAATATCTGCCTATCTGATTTTCTAGTTACCGCATTTATCAATCACTTTTTTTCAATATTTGACATTTCTGAGCACAAATACTATTATCCTGGATAACAATAAATCTAATTCTGAGGTTCCTTAATGATCCGGATTCTATATCGTAATGAAAATGGTAAAGTTCGCACCGACCTGCAGGTGGATGGCATTCAGGAACTGCTGGCGTTAAAAAGCGGCACTCTGTGGATTGATATTAGCGAGGAAGAGACCGCCGTCGCAGAACCAATCTTACGCGACATCTTCAAATTTCACCCATTGGCAATTTCCGATGCACTTGAAGAAAGCCATGTACCCCGGGTGGATGATTGGGGAGACTATCTCTATATCGTCTTGCATGCGCTCGCGTTTGATCAGGATCAATATGAACCTCTGGACACGAAAGAAATTGACATCTTCCTGGGAAAGAATTATTTGGTTACCTACCAGTCAAAAAATCTGGAGATTGTCGATCGGGTCTGGAATATCGTCCAGCGTGATGACCGCTACCTGATAAAGGGCGTGGATCACCTCTTTTATAAGCTGGCGGATGATTTGATTGCGGATTACATGCCATTGGTCGACCGGATGGATGCAGTCATGGACGAGATAGAAGACCAGGTTTTCGACCAACCTTCTCAGGCTTTGCTGGAAAAGATTTTCCGGATGAAGCGCTCTCTGATGCACTTACGCCGCACACTTGCCCCATTGCGAGAGGTTTTTAACAAGCTGGCTCGCGGTGATGACCAGGTCATTGATAAGGCCGACCGCGTATTTTTTCGTGATATTTATGACCATTTGGTGCGCCTTTACGATATCAGCGAAAGTTTGCGCGATCTAATGGGTAGTGTGTTGGACACCTATTTATCCGCGATTAATAACCGCATGAATGAGGTCATGAAAACTCTGACGATTATCACCACCCTGTTTATGCCGCTTTCATTCGTGGTCGGGTTTTTTGGGATGAATTTTTTCATTCCAAACGAACCAATCTATAGCCTGGTTTCCCGCCCCGTCTTTGTATTGGTGTTGATTGCAATTGTGATTGTGCCGTTGGTTATGTTCTGGTGGATGCGGAACCGCAAGTGGATGTGAGGAATAAGAGATACGTGTCGGCGATTATTAAACATTCGAGAAATTGTTTGTAAGGTTAGTTCCTCCGTGCATTCATAATTAAATCTTTTTCCAAGATTTCAAGAAGGCCACCATTCGTTGTCCAAATACATTGACGTAATAGGTAGGGGCAAAGAATCGGATAAATTATGTGTTTATGGAATGTGGAGACCAACATCCGATCCTTCGCACTGATTGATTGCAAGGATCATCTCGAACCAAAACCGAACAACATCTTCCATAATCAACCGATGGGGACCTTTTCTCACTTCAAAACATTCCCTTTGATTATGGTCTTGAAAAGGGCGAAGGATCTCACAAATGTCTCATCTTCCACAAGCAAGTATTTTGTTCGATCCTTCTCCCCTACGGTAAATCTCGTCATCGATCATCTGTCTTCGGTCATCGGTCCTCGATCTTCGGTCTTTGGTATTCCTACCCGCTACATACTACATGCTACATGCCAACAAATGCTTCCGTGAAAGCAAGAAGCTTTTTTCTGTCAGCTGTCAGCTATTGGCTATCAGCCAACCAAAATTTGGGCGTCATCGAGCACATAGCCCAACTTTACCTGATCGCCAATACGATAAGTGGACGTGCGATTCATACCCGCATTCTGGACCCGTACGGCTGCCTTCTCCCCGGTTGGAATGGTGACGAGGTAGCGTGTATCGGTACCCAGATAGGTAATCTCAGAAATGGTGGCGGAGATCTGCTCTCCTTGCTCACCGTCAACTGCCAGACTCAATCTTTCCGGGCGGATGGCCACCGTAACCGTATCACCGGGATGGATGCCATTGGTACGATGACGCACATCGACCAGGTCATTTCCAATCGCCAGTTTGACATAATCGCCGGTGACAATATTCTTGATCTTGCCGGTCAGGAAGTTGGTCTCACCCACAAAGTCGGCCACAAAACGGGTAGTTGGGCGTTCATAGATATTTTGCGGGCTATCAATCTGTAAAATGCGTCCGGCACTCATTACGGCGATGCGGTCCGACATGGTCAGAGCTTCTTCCTGATCATGGGTGACGTATACAAAGGTGATACCGACCTGTTGCTGCAAGGCTTTGAGCTCCAGCTGCATCGCTCGGCGCAATTTCAAATCCAGGGCACCCAATGGTTCATCCAGCAGCAGAACTGCCGGTTGATTAACCAGTGCCCGCGCCAGAGCCACGCGCTGTTTCTGCCCACCGGAAAGTTCAGCCGGTCTGCGGATGTTAAAACCGACCAGCTGCACGATTTCAAGGGCTTCGTGCACCCGTCGCGAGATTTCGGCAGCCCGGGTGCGTTTGATACGCAGCCCAAAGGCGACATTGTCAAACACATTCAGGTGCGGAAAGAGGGCGTAATCTTGAAAAACCATATTGACCGGCCGGCGATACGGGGGCACATTGTTCATTGCCAGGCCTTGAATTCTGATGTTACCGGCGGTAGGCTGGATAAAACCTGCCATCAATCGCAGTGCTGTTGTCTTGCCACAACCGCTTGGACCGAGCAGGGTGAAAAACTCACCTGCCTGAATGCTTAATTCGGATGGATTAAGCGCATTAACGATCTCCCCCGTTCTTTCACGGTACTGTTTCGAAACGTTTTCAAATTCAATAATGTTTTTGCCCACTAATCCTCCTCTGGGCAGAGCGTATACCCGATTTGATGCCACCAATAAGTCAGTACTTCTTGCGCTACTTGCTTGCGCCGCCGCACAGATAAGCCCGCAAAGGGATTGCTTATCTCTAACGACAGGCTCTGTCTATCCTGAAAACTGTTCAGGTGATAATTCTCATATCCATTCATATTTTATTCTCCTTTTGAGCACGGTTTGTACCGATCGAACGCAACTTTTCCGCTGCGATTACCAGGGTGGCAGAAACCACCATAATGATGGAGCCCATCGCCACTGCTACTGGCAGACGGCGTGGAAAACGCAGCAATGAATAAAGGTAAACAGGCAGGGTTGTATCGGTGCCTGTGATTAACGTCGTCATGGCATATTCATCAAACGAGGTAGTGAAAGCGGTCAGAAAAGCAGCCACCAATGCCGGCAGACTGATCGGTAGAGTCACTTTCAAAAGCGTCAGCCAATAATTAGCGCCAAGATCCATGGCGGCTTCTTCCAGGTTATGCGAAAAATCCGCCAGGCGCGCCATCACAATCAGAATGGTGCTGGGAATACTGATGAGCACATGTGCGGCGGTGATCAGCCACAGGTTAAGCTGCAAATCAAATACCCGCCGGAAGAGTACCAACATGGCTACCCCCAGCACAATCGAAGGCATTACCAGTGGAACACTGGCGACACCGAGAAAGAAGTTACGGGCAGGCATGTGATGGCGGGTAACCGCCACCGCCGCCAGAGCGCCAATCAGAGTGGCAAACAACGAAGAGCTGACCCCCACGATGATGCTGTTGCGGCCAGCCAGCAGTAGTTCCCGTGCGCCCAACAATTGTTTGTACCACTCCAGGGTGAAACCTTTAAATGGGAACGCCAGAATTATAGAATCATTAAAGGAAAAAACCATCAGCACCACTACTGGCAGGTAGAGAAAAATGATCATAACGATGAAATAAACAGTGCCCGGAATGGAGCGTTTCTGATCGATCATACGCTGTCTCCTAACACACCACTTTTCTGAGCAAATCGAGCCGCTAACACCAATGGAATCAGAACTGCCAGAAGAATGAACAACGATAAAGTTGCCCCCATCGGCCAGTCCAAGCCACGTGAAAACTGATCCCAGATGATATTACCGATCATGAGTCCATTTGGGCCGCCGACCATGGCGGGGGTGACATATTCCCCAACCGTCGGGATGAAGACGAATAAAAAGCCAGCCAGAATACCAGGAATGCTGAGTGGAAAGGTTACTCGCAGAAAAGCTTGCCATGGTTTGCTGCCCAGATCGGACGCAGCCTCCAGCAAACCCGGTTCAATACGCTGTAAGGCAACATAGATAGGCAGGGCGGCAAAAGGAATCCAGATGTAAATGAGGGTGATGACCACCGCAGTCTGGCTATAGAACAAGCCTGTGATTGGTCCGTTGATCAGCCCACTCCATAGCAAAAAGGTATTCAACAATCCGCTTGAGCCCAGGATCACGCGCCAGGCGAGCACCCGTAAGAGAAAGCTGGTCCAGGCTGGAATGATCAGCAGATTGAGCATCAAAGACTGTTTTTGACCGCCATGAAAGGCCATGTAATATGCCAGCGGATAGGCCAGCAAAATCGTAAAAAGCGAGACAAGCAGAGCAATCCACAATGAACGCAACATCAAGCGCTGGTAGGCACTGTTTTGAAAGAATTCAATATAACTGTTGAGAGAGAAGAGCGTGCTTTCAGCTCCAAATGCAGATTTTTGCAGACTGAGCATCACCAGGGTAATCAATGGCAAAATAAGCAGCAAGATGAGCCATAACGCAGCAGGAGCAACCAGCATTACCAGTTGCCCTGGGCGCGGGATGCCCGCTAATTTTTTTTCAGTTCCCGGCCAGCTCATCTTGCCGGCGGAGCCTTGCTGCCTATTTGACGTCGTCATGGAGAGGCTTTGACTTCATTCCACAAATCTGAGAGCTGGTCACGACGTTCAGCCGTTAAAGGCGGATACCAGGTAGTGTGTGCCAGTGCGTAATCGAGATCGGTGAATCCGAGTGTTTCCAAAATATCGGCCTCCACCAGATCAATCGATTTCGTATTGGCCGCTCCGTACCAGTATTCATTGGTAAAGTTCGCCATCGATTGGACATCAATTGCAGCATCCAGGAATTCGTAGGTGAGGTCAAGCTGGGTGTTTTTGGTCGTAATTGCATAACCACAGACTCCGGCCAGGTAACCTTCCTCTGGTTCAATATAGGCAACATCATAGCCCTCATCCAACAGCGAGGCGTATGTATCCTGCCAGGCATTGGCGATAATCCAGGCATCCCCGGACGCCGAGAGCTCAATGGCCTGTGTGTAATCCAACCAGTAGGTTAAAAGGTTGGGTTTTAATTCAATCAGTTTTTGTTTTACCAACTCATCATCGGCTGCAGTAGGGTTATTCAGATCGATTCCATAGGCCAGGGCGGTTGCTGCGTAGCTTACTTCGCCATTATCCCAGATGGAGACATGGCCGGCATATTGCGGATCCCAGAGATCGGCCCATGAGGTGGGTAAATCATTCACCAGGTCCTGGCGCACCAGTAAAGCCTCGTAGTACCAATCCCAGGGCACAAAGTATTGTTGGCCTTTAAAGCGCCCCTGCTGTTTAAATACCTCCGGAATTTCATCCCAGCTGGAAAGACGTGAGGTGTCAATCGGCTGGAGAAGGCCGGCATCCACATACAGCCCCCACCAGGAGCTGCATGGGTGGACAAGATCGGCATTAAACCCGGATTGCATCTTCGAGAAAGCCTCGGCATCATCACCAAAGACGGAGACTGAGACGTAATCTTTCAGTTTGCTGCCGTATTTATCCGTAAATGGTACAAAGAATTGTGGAAATTCGGTTACTTCATAACCGGTCCACTCCAGAAGCACCAGCGGTTTTTCTGGTTTATCGATTCCCTGCGTTCCAGCTCCAGCCGAACAGCCAGCTAACAGCGTTGCAACCAACGCGGTCAATAAAATCACAGCACGAAATCGGTAAATACTCATCTTGTAGAAACCTTCCTTTTTACAAACTGATGGTGCACAAACTGAGGGATTCAGCCCATGCACCATTGAATTTTTCCTTATATTAATAATGGCTTATTTTCCTATAGATTGCCTAAAAATGCAAGAATATGGAAGAAGTGATTCAGAATTAGTTGATTGGTTATTTGTTTATTTGTCGACGGCTAATAATCGATAGACAGCGGACAAGGATTGTTCCCATCTCAGCTTGCGGCTCTTCTCCTATACGACCTCCCACAGGTTATGAGGCCTGGCTTGGCGTGACCCAATTTATTATTCATTGGCCGGATTTCCGCAGGGGAGAAGGATATCGATGGATTGGAATCTTTCTTTAATACCAGGGGTAGGGGTTGCCCCTTGTATCCTTCGAGAAATGTAGGTTGGGCATGTCGGACAGGATAAAACGATGGCTGCGAATGCAGTATGTCGAATGGGTAGGTGGGTACCTGAGTGCCCAACACACTGGCACGCGTACGAAAGAATAGCTGGGTGGAAATGAAACTCCCTGTAATTTTTTCTCTCTATCACAAGGCGTAGTTATCGGGCGACGGATTCCTCGAAGGCGCGTAAGCGTGTTGGGCACTCAGCAAATGATCAAGCGCTTCAGCATTAAACCATTGCCATCCGTGAGATCTTCCACTTGGACGTGCCCAACCTCTACCAATACGTCTTTTCCTGACAACAAGTGCGGCTCTGCAAACAATTGTTTTCTTCGCGTTCTTCGCGGTCTTTGCTGTTTTAATTTAATGCAAAAGGGTAGCCACAAGGGCTACCCCTACCTTTGTTCTTGATCTTCGGTCTTTTGCTGTCATCTATCAACTACTAGCTAGATTATAAATCTGCCCATACTTTTTGTTCAAATAGCGCATGTAGGCTGCCGGGTTGATGCGCTCACCGGTAACACGATCGATCAATTCCTGTGGTTCGAATTTACGCCCATGCCGGTGCACGTTTTCACGCAGCCAACCCAGGAGATTCTCAAATTTACCCTGCCGGATCTGATCATCGAGGTCCGGAAACTCCTGCTGAATTTTCTCCCATAGTTGGGCAGAGATCAGATTACCCAGCGCGTATGTAGAGAAGTAACCCAGGTTGCCATACGACCAGTGCACGTCCTGTAAGACCCCCTCCGCGTCGTTTTCCGGCTCAACGCCGAGGTATTCTTTCATTTTCTGATTCCAGATTTGAGGCAGATCCTTGAGCGCGAGCGAGCCTTCCATCATGGCGATTTCCAGTTCCAGGCGCAGCATGATGTGCAGGTTATAGGTGGCTTCATCCGCCTCAACCCGTATCAAGGAGGGCTGCACTTTGTTAATGCCTTTGTAGAACCGGTCAAGAGAAACATCTGCCAGCTGCGGAAAGATCTCCTGCAGGCGGGGATAGTAATACTGCCAGAAAGGCAGGGAGCGCCCGACTTGATTCTCCCACATGCGTGACTGCGATTCATGCACAGCCAGCGAGGCACCGCCATCGAGCCCGGTATTCTCTAGGGAACGGGCAGAGCCTAATTCATAGAGCGCATGCCCGGTCTCATGCATGCTGCCGAACAACATGGGGTTGAGAAAATTTGGATCAATTCGTGTGGTAATGCGCACATCATCCAACCCGAATGAGGTGGTGAAGGGGTGGGGTGCCTTATCCTGGCGGCCACGTTTGAAATCGTAACCAAAATTGCTGATCACCTCAATGCCAAAATCCCATTGTTTTTGTTCATCGAATGGCTGGTGCAGGAAGGAATCATCCACTTCAGGCTGACCCGCAATGGCTTTGATCAATTCGACCTGTTGAGGTCGCAGAGCTTCAAAAATAGCCTTTACCTCTTCCGTTTTCATTCCCGGCTCAAATTGGTCCAGTAAGGCATCGTAGGGATGATCAAATTCCGGAAAATAAGCGGCAAATCGACGATTGAGCTCCACCACCTTCTCCAGATGTGGTAAGAAAATGGAAAAATCCGATTTTTGACGGGCTTCCACCCAGGCAGAAAACGCCGCCGAGGTGACCCGCGACCGTTCTTCGACAAATTCAGAGGGAACCCGGGTTTCAATATCATAGTCACGGCGGGAAACACGAATAAGGCGGGCATCATCCGAATCCGGGTCAAGCTGGGCAGCAAATGGTTCAAGTTCAGTTAATAGTTTGCCCATTTCCGCGGATGTGGCCCACTCATGCGCAACACGACTGATAATAGCCAGCTGGTTCCCTCGCCCGGTTGCCCCGGCCGTGGGCATGTACGTATTTTGATCCCACCCTAAGACAGCTCCGGCATGGTAAAGATGGACAATGTCAGCGATGAGGGACTTTAATGTTTCCAGTTTTTCTTGCATAATTACTCCTATTATTTTTATATACCTATCTCAACAACTACATACTCATTATCATGGATCTGACCCATATCCCCGCCAGATGTAGAATCTTTGCAATCTTCTTGTGTTTTGGTAAGTACATCTTTATTTCGTGATCTTTTGTTTAGCCCGGAATTAAGCTCGGTACAGCGCTGCCAAGCTGGTTGCATCATGTTCAATTTTTTCATTGTCACGGAAACTGCCTTCATTTTACACCAACCCTCATCCTACCGCTTGTTGTTATTTCTTTATAACGATAAAAGTATTCCGTATCGGTAAAATTAATTTTTACGATAAAATCATTTTACATAGTTTTCAAATATTTGTCAATAGGGATTTTTTCATGTGGTGAAGGTGTTTGGGTGATTGGCTGAGGTGAAAAAAGGTTGTAAAACCAAAAGCAGCCGGAGTTACAACCCAGAGTCGAGTATGCACGCTTCGCGGGCAGCGTGCACGTGCTTCGCACGAGCACTCCCTTTGGTCGCCGGCTTCCAGTAGTTTGAGGGCAATATATTAAAACCACATTCGGGTAGGGATGTAATTTGGAATCATAGATTCGCGTTTCTTGGAGTAGTCGTAAATGAGTAAATTGACTCATTTTACTGTAAACATTATTCAGGACGATACAGCTTTCACTACTCCCTACAAACTACCCCCTATCCGCTTCTTTTACCAACTCCATAAAAATGGGGACTATGCGCGGATCGAAGTATTTTCCGCTTTCATCACGAATATAATCAAGCGTGGCTTTATGCGACCAAGCTAGGCGGTAAGGACGATCGGAGGTTAGCGCATCCCATACATCCACCACGGCGAATATGCGGGCAGCAATCGGAATCTGCTCACCTTTTAATCCGCGCGGATAGCCACTGCCATCCCACTTCTCATGATGACAATAGGGAATATCCAGTGCCGGCTTTAAATAATCAATCGAACTGAGCATCTGATAGGCAAACAAAGGATGTTGTTTCATGATCAACCACTCTTCGTCTGTCAGCGGACCGGGTTTGTACAAAATATGATCGGGTACACCCAGTTTACCAATATCGTGCAACAAAGCCCCCCTCTTAAATTGCACAATTTCATCACTCCCTAACCCCAATCGTGCAGCCAATTCCAGGGTCCGATTTTTGACGCGCTGGGTATGTCCTTCCGTCTCTTTATCACGTAAATCCATCGCCTGTGACCAACCTTCGATGGTAGCATCGTAGGCTTGTAGTAACTCACGATTAGCGCTTTGAATCGTGCGGATTAATTCCAGATGATTGACCGCAATGGCTGCCTGACTGGTGATCAATTCCAGGAAACGCAGCCAGTCATCATCGGGCTGTAATGCGGAGCGATGGAGAATTTCGAGCACACCAATTACTTTGCCTTCAAAGATTAATGGTGCCCCAATATATCCCGAAAATCTTTCTTCAACGCAACCAAGGTTCTTGACAAGTTTGGGTTCAATCACTCCCAGATCAAAATGCTGGACAATCTCACCTGTACGCACAACCGATCCTGCCAGACAGTCATCCAGGTTAAAATGATCCTGTAGCCCTTCCGGTTGGCTAAAACCGTAGCGATGGGCATATTTCAATGTCTGCGCCTCCTCATCCACCAGCAGGATGGCGGCTGCGTCTACCCCCAATTGGCCAATCGTCTCCTGCAGCAAGACATCAAATGTTTCCTGCTGGTCATGCGAGGAGGTAACCACTGTATCGATTGCGTGCATTGCTCTCAGCTCTGCCAGACGTTTTTGGGTATTGGTAAAAGACCATGAATTAAGAATGTTTAAACCAACCATGTTGGCCACGATGTGCATCCATTTTGTCTGAAAATCGCGGTAATAATCTGGCGTTTCACTGAAGAAATCCATGCTGCCAATAACCCGGCCTTCTGCTACAATGGGTACAAACATGGCACTCTGAACTTTATCAGCGTCCTCGCAAATTGATCCACAACAATCTTTATAAGCCGGGTTCACCTTAGCAAGGATAACTAGCGTAGCTGTCATGATTGCCTTAACTCGGCCGCAATGGGCTGAATCCGGGCCAAAGGGCAGTTCCGCCAGTTCGCTGACTTCCCGCGCCTGGCCTTCATCGTACACATAACGGGCAGTCAAATGCTCACCTTTAAGCGTGCTGATGGCAAAAGTGTCATAGCCAATCATGGGTCGTAAATGCCGCTCCACTGTTGGATAAATTCCATCCAGACCCACCGTGGCGGAAAGATCTGAACCCAGTGCAACAATGCGTTCCTGTTGTTCTGTATAGTCTTTCAGAGAATTTTCGAACAATTTCCGTTCGGTAATATCATTGACAATTGAATAAATCAGCGTTTTCTCATTGAGCGGAATAGGACCGCTGAAAACTTCCACATCGCGAATCTGGCCATTTTTGAGGCGGTGGCAAAATTGGAAAACGGATTTCTTTCTGGCGACGGAAAGTGCTAAATTTTCACGTAAATCGTCTTCAGAAATGGTGTTGATCTCGGCAATGCTCTTGCCCCTTAATTCTTCCATTGAATAGCCATAATAATTGATGGCAGACGCGTTGGCGTCTTGAATGAGCAAGCTTTGCGGATCTGTGATCAGGATGACCGATTGGTTGGTGGTGAATAATGCGCGGTAGCGTTCTTCACTTTCGATCAGGTCGCGTTCACTTTGTATTCGGGCGGTAACATCACGCGCAACCCAAACCACCAGCTCATTCGTCATTGGTGTGATGGTGGTTTCAAACCATCTGATGATTCCCTCAATTTCAAGTTCATATTCTATGCGTTGCGAATTCCCGCTTTCGAGAACTTCGGCAATGATGCGCAAGTATCGTTGTTCCTGCTCTACGGGAAAGAAGTCGTGTAATTTTGCTCCAATAAGTTCTTCTCTGGGTCGTACTAACAAATCTGGATTGGTGGGGGCAATTTTTCGATATACGCCTTCTCGATCCAGTACCAGAACAACATCTTCCATGGAAGCAAACAAAGCGCGCAGTTCCGCTTCCGATTCAGCCAATGCCTCCTGTGCCTGTCGGTGTTGGTCACGCAATTGTTTCTGCTCCAGCGCATTGCGGACAGCCTGACCCAGCCTGTCAGGGCGGTCTTTGAGAAGATAATCATATGCACCATGCCGCAGTGCATCCAGGGCAGCTTCTTCACCGATACTGCCAGAGATGATGATGAAGGGGATATCCAGGTTTTTTTCTTTCAGCAAGCGTAAGGCCGCCAAACCACCGAACTGCGGTAGGGACCAATCCGAAAGGATGATATCAATTTTCGCACTCAATGCATCCAAAAAAGTCTGCCGGGTTTCCACTCTTTGCCAAGCGAGATTAAACCCTGCCTTTTCAAGATCCAGGACCATTAATTCTGCATCCATCTCGGAATCTTCAACTATTAATAGATTTAATTCCTTATCCATAAAAACCGTTCTTTAGGTATCAGCAACCTCTTACTTTAACGAAGGAATTTCATTGATCAACAACCAGTAAAGACCCAACTGAGCAACCGCATCCACAAAACGGTGAAACTCTATCGGTTTGCGAATATAACTATTTGCTCCCATTTGGTAACTTAAAATGATATCTTCTTCCTCACTGGAAGATGTCATCACCACAACTGGAATAAACCTCAATCTTTCATCGGCACGGATCTTGGCGAGCACATCCAGCCCGTTTAATTTGGGCAATTTCAGATCCAATAAAATTAATTGCGGCGGAGAACAAGGCGATCTCTGAGCATGCGACCCTGTACAGAACAAGTAATCCAGTGCTTCAACGCCATCCCTGGCGATAATCACCTGGTTCAGTATCTTACTCTGGCGCAGCGCCATCATGGTAAGTTCTTCATCATCTGGATTATCTTCGACCAATAGTATTATTTTTTCTTTCATTCCACTCCTCCCAGAGTAAAGAAAAATGCAGCACCCTGGTTTTCCTGTGCTTCCGCCCAGATTTTCCCTCCATGGCGATGAACAATACGTTGTACGGTTGCCAGCCCGATTCCTGTGCCAGGAAACTCCGTAGCCCCATGCAGTCGTTGGAAAGGTGAAAAAAGCTTATCAACATATTCCATGTTAAAGCCTACTCCATTATCACGAATAACCAGCAAGATTTCATCAGCATGTGTAACCATGCCCAGGGAAACCTGTGCAATTTCGTTCTGGCTGGAGAATTTAACTGCATTGGCAAGTAAATTTTCGAGCAATATTTGCAGCAAGTTACGATCAGCCAGAACCAAAATATCTTTTTCAATCTCAAATTCGACCTTTGTATCTGGAAATTCCCTCTCTACCTCTGAGGCTACCTCTGTTGCCAACATGCTTAAGTTAACCTCTTCCTTGTGTAAGTCCGTTCGGCTGACTCTGGAAAGATCAAGGAGATCATTGATTAAGAGACCCATCCGTTTGGAAGCTTCTTGAATTCGGGTAAGGTAATGTTGCCCGCGTTGATCTAATTGATCCTTGTATTCCGCTAGAATTACGGAACTGAAACCATCCATTGCTCGCAAGGGCGCGCGCAAGTCGTGAGAGACCGAATATGAAAAAGCTTCCAACTCTGCATTAGCCTGTTCCAATTGAGTGGTTCTTTCAAGTACCCGTTTTTCCAACTGCTGATTCAAACGTGTAATCTCTTCTTCCGCCTCCTTATGGTCTTCGATAACACTGAGTAAAGCAATGCGGGAGTGTTCAGCAAAGGTTAACAAGCGCTGAAGTTCTTCTTCATTTTCTCGCCGTTCACTGATGTTCATAGCAAGCACCAGAATATTCTTTATTTCTCCGCTGCTATTCCTGAGCGGCACCGCCAGCATGTTGTAATAGCTGCCAAAAAATTCACCCTCCGTTTGGACTGTTTCTCCTCCCAATGCAGGCGAAAGCGCATCCACCCAGTCACGCGCAAACTCAATATCAATTGCTTCTTGCAGTGGTTTTCCGATAATATCTTGAGACTGGCCGTTTATTTTAAATTGTTCACTGCCACCAATAAACTCAATATTAAAATGATCATCCAAAATGGCCACCACGCTTTTCGGCAGATTGGTAATTATTGTTTCGTAACGCAGTTTGCTCTGATATAGTTGTCCTTCCACACGCTCACGCTCGCTGGCCACCCAGGCAGTGTTGATCAAAATAGTCAACTGTTTGGCCTCAGCCGGTTCATACGCTAATTCCTTATTTGCCACGCCCAATACACCAACGATCTTATCATCCACAACGATCGGCACCGATAAAAAGCGTTGAATAGGGATAGACCCTAAAGGGATCCCTTTTTTGTTAAGTTGTGTGTTGGAATAATCATTCAGAATGAAGGCTTCTTTGCGACGGACAGTCTCTCCCCACAGACCGCTATCCGCCAGGTTTGTATAAGTAAATTGGTCCGGAAGAACAAGCTCATCCCTCACAATTTTTGACCAGGAATGTAAGGTGAGCATTTCTGTTTCTGCATTGTAGAAGAAAATAAAGCCAATTTTACTGTCACTTAATGAAATCGCTTTTTCAAGTGCAAAATCCAGGAGTGATTTTTCTGCCCCAACCGGGTGTTGTAATATTTCAACCAGGCTCTGTAAACGTGTTTCGTTTTTTTGCAGCTCTTCTGTGGCTTCCACCCGTTTCAATCGTTGAATCATTAACATACCCAGGAGGGTGGTTGCCAGAGGATAAAAAATCATCACGGAGGGGGTAATGCGACGAACCACTTCAAGCGCAGTTTGCCAGGGCATTAAGAACATTAAGGCCAGCATTACCAGATGCACCACCAGACCCAGAACATAAATTTGGCTAATTCGTAGATTGATCAGGTCCTTCTTCCAACGATAGCGCATCAGCAGACTCAGACCACCGGAGGCAATGATGACCGAAATGCCTGTCCACATGGCCGCTCCACCTTGATAAGCGCGGAAAGCGGCCGTCATCGCCATGGCAATCAAGGTCGGTATCAGGCCAAAAAACAGCCCGGAAATCGTCAATAGAACGGAACGGGTATCAAAAATAATTCCTTCCGCAAAAACCCAGGGTGTCATCATCAGTAAAATACCGATTCCGCCGGTGACAATTCCCAGTGGAATACGATAAAGACCATCATTGCGGGTAGCGCGGTAATAAAGTGTTAAATCGAATAAAAGACCAATTGCCAATAATAGAGCAATGTTATTGATCAAGCCTAACAATGGTGAATTATTCATCATGATCACTTTTCTTGGTGGAATTCCCGGCTAAATCAAAAATGTCCTGCAGGTATCGTTCCGAATAACCGGATTCGCGCAAACATTGATTGACTTCTTTCTTTAATTCCAATATTCGCATTTCGCGACCAAGTGTCACTTCCTGCCAGCGTCGTAATTCCTGCAACTGGGCTTGCAATCGTTCCTCAGCCAATTTTCGTTCGGTCACATCCCGCATAATGACTTGAATGGCAGTCCCTCTTTCATCCGTGAAAGGTGTTGCGGCCACCTCAACGTCGCGGATGCTGCCATCCGGGCGGATAATTTGCTCGCGCACCATGGGCACAGGCAGCCCATCTTCCAACATACATTTCAAACGTGCACGGATGAGATCATGATAATCGGGATGAAAAATCGTAAAAGGGTCTGTCCCAATCATCTCATTTGCAGATTGCGCCCCTAAGAGTTCAACGCCAGCCGGGTTGATAAATTCGATTTGCATTCCGCGGTTCACCAGAATTGTATCAGGAGAATAATCCACCAGGTAGCGATAACGCTCCTGGCTATGTTGTAATTCTCTTTCGATGCGTACCTGATTGGTGACATCTTCCAGGATTATCAGCAAACCATATCCTTCAAGCTGCAACGGGATCGCAGATACCAGCAGCCAGACGATATCACCAGAGCCTCTGACAATACCCATCTCGATGTTCTGTACCAGTCGATTTTCCGCAATCGCGCGCGAACTGGCCAATTCTTCCAGCGGGAATGGCTCGCCATTCGGGCGAATGAGTTTAAAGGGAATGTCATGTTGATTGTGCCCAAGTATTTTGGAAGGCGGTAAATCCAGAATTCGTTCAACCTCCGGGTTTACTTCAACAATTGTTCGTTCTGAATCTGTAACCATCAAACCATGTGGAAAAGATTGGAAAAGCAGACGGTATTTCTCATAGCTTTCTCTAATTCGTTCAGCTGCCAATTTTCGCTCGCTGATATCCTGTATAACCGCCAGATAAACACGGTCGCCACCGTAATTGAACAATTGTATGTGCACTTCCACCGGGTATTGACTGTGGTTGGCACGTTGATGGACTGTTTCAAATATCGCAATACTTTGTTTCCCATCTTCCAAGGGCTGCATTAAACGCGCAAACTCACGCTCGCTCAGCAGAGGTTTGATGTCAAGCGGGGTCATATAAAGGAGCTGATCGCGCGTATAGCCGAGATTCTTTATTGCACCATCGTTAACAAAGCGAAAGCGGTAGTTGATTGCATCGAACAGGTAAATTTCATCGAGACTGGCACTGAGGGTCTCTGATAATAAATTTCGACCCATCTGGGATTCACGTTCCACGTAAAGCAGCTTTTGAAGTAAACCTTTCTGACGGAAGGAGACAAAATAAGCAGCCACAAAAATAGCAATCAAGGCGGCAAAAGCATCAACTGCCAAAAGACTCAACAACATTCCTTTAATCTCACGCTGCACTTCACTGGCATCAATTTTCGAAATCATATACCAGGAAGTATCCGCAACCGGCAAAGCCTGGGCATAGATATCCACCGCGCGATAGTCAATCCCGCGCAGCGGCCCGCTCTGACCATTGATCGCCTGAACCGCAGGCACATTCACCTCTGTTCCTGGAACAGATAGTGTCAACGGATTGGCATCACTATGGCGTAAGGCATTTAAGAATAGGGCGGAATCACCTTCGCGGCGCACCAGAAGAGTCTCCGAGCTTTCACTGCTCGTCGGCCAGGCCTGGATCATTGGATAGAGAAAAGTCTGAGGGTCAACCCGCAATACCAGGGTGCCCATCGGTGAGCCATCTCTTGATTCAATTGGAGCCGCAAATTCGATCACTATTTTCTGAGCGTATTGACTGAAGAAGAAATCACCCATCACCACTGAATTAGTCGACTCTGTCGCTGCGAGCAGGCGCAGAGTTTCTGTATCCAGCACTGGCATTTGAGAAGATTCAGGATAAATCAACCTGCTATCCTGGGAGACAATTAAAGCCGCTTCATAGCCATGGACGCTGCGAATAAGTTCCATCCGTTCGATGAGTGCTTGCGGCAGCGGATCACCGCCTTGATTTTTCGACCAGGTCGTCAGTCTCTCCTCAAATAGCGGCGAGGAGGAGAAGAAGGTGACATCCAGTATTCTTTCATTGCGCCATTGAGTAATTTGTTGAACTTTAAATTGAGCAATGTAGAGCAGATTGCTGTAATTTTCCTGAACGATCTTCTTTTCTTCATTTTGAAAAATCAAATAACTGCCAACGACTAACAAAATGATGACTGATGTTAAGATCGCCAGCAATACCCTGACAGAAATTCTGTTCCACAAGGAAGGTGGTTTGATATCTTTACTCGCTTGTGATCCACTAACCATCGTTGCTTCACTTAATAGCCGACACGATTCGTGTTCGTGTCAGAATAAACAAAATTTATGTATGACGACGTCTATCTTAATTGTACGTTATAAAATTTAATTATATGCCGAAATTGGGATTCGCGATGAGCAGGTTTTAATAACAAAACTGTTAGGAAGAGGGAAGAAATGAATGTAATGTGGTTTGTTAAGTATTCTTCAAAGGTAACAATTAAAAACGAAACCAAATTGTTTTATCGCAGTAGTGAACCACCGACGCCATGATTGTCATAAGCGAGAGACAGGGTACGATAACCGGCGAGTGAAACGACGAATAAAGTGAGTGCAAAGCAGGCTGCCGGAGGCACGCATAGCGAGCTTTTCGGGTAAGGATAATCCTTGATTTGTTTAAATCCAGTACAGAAAGGGTCGCAGAAACCTTGTTTTAAAACATTATCCACAAGCTATTGGAAACCAGGTTTGGGGTCGGTTTATATGTTTGGATTGCAAATGAAGCTTTATGGAGGCGTACTACAAACCTGGCTTCGGTGGTTCCTAAACACCCTGTGTAACCACGAAATCGTTTAAAGTACCAAAACCAGGATAGTTAAAAACCTGACTCGTATCCTTTATATGAACGACCTACTACTCGCATCTTTTTGTTAACAAGGATAATCAATCAGGTAGATCTGAAAGACCAAATCCAGAGATTGTGATATCCTCAGTGAAAGTTGTAAATTCATTCATATTGGAAAAATAGTCTGATATAGTAGATATCTTAACTCATACATCTTTGTTATTTATGAAATCGTTATAACTAGAATATTTCCAATCTTTTGGGGAATCGACCAAACCAGCAACGACGGGATTCATGTGGATATATCGAGAAACTTGGAGCAGGCTTTCATCTGTTTCCACCATTTTCGCTTGAAATTGTCCCTGGATTAATGGTCCGACCCAATTGTTTCTCAAATTGATTGTTTTTGAAAAGATGCTGTAAAAGGCTGCATAATCAAGTTCCCAAAATTTTCACATAGCACGTTGATTAAAAGATGGTAATGGTTTGGCATTAAGCAATATGCTAGGATTTCGACATTTTCTCTGCGGAAGTATTTTTTCAATTTTGTTAAGAAAATTTCCCAATCAGAGAGGCTATAAAAAATCGGTTGCTTATTCACACCGCGATTGTAAATGGGAAAGATTTGATTAGGTTGAATCTTAATCGTTCTCATAATTGAAGTTATTATAATAGGGTATGTTAATACAGTCTAAATTGTAGGAGAAAACAGATGAGTTGATTATGGGAGATTAGAATTTTTGAAATTAAAACCTCGAAGCCGGGTTTGTAGTCATAGGTCTGACAGGAAACATTTGTTCAACCTGCTTTTCATCTTCTCCCAATCCCGGTTTCCAGTAGTTGGGACGTAGCGTATGAAAACCGGCGATTAAAAGGAGTGGTGAAGTATTCTGCTTGATTTGTTTAAATCCAGCACAGAAAGAGAAGCAGAAAACTTTGGTATTTGACTTATAAACGAAGGCTCTTCAAGCTTATTTAATTTTAAATCTAAGCTTCCAACACCCACTCATCCATAAATTGGTGGACGGGCATCTGCTCCAACCTAGTGCGATCATGACACAGCGTCAGGATCACCTGTGCCTGTGCCGCAGGAAAATGCTGCACAACACCATGGTGGAACTTCTTCATCAGCAAGGGCATGCCCTCCTCGCGCCGGCGGCGGTGCCCAAGCGGATACTCCACGACCAACTTCTCGCTGGTTGACCCATCCTCGAAGAAAATCTGCAGCGCATTGGCTATCGAGCGTTTTTCCGGATCAAGATAATCGCGGCTGTATTGTTCATCTTCGATCACGACCATTTTCGCCCGCAGCCTATCAATCTGCGGGTTTTGGGCGATTTGATCTTCGTAATGTTCAGCCGTCAATTCACCATAGATCAGCCCGATGGCTGTCATGTATTGCAGGCAGTGATCTCGATCTGCGGGGTTGTGCAACGGCCCTTGCTTGCTGATTATGCGGATAGCCGATTCGTGGGTGGTGATAACAATCTGTTCAATCTGTTCCAGCCGTTCCTTCACCAAAGGGTGCAGGCGAATGGCTGCTTCTACTGCAGTCTGGGCATGAAATTCAGCCGGAAAGGAAATTTTAAAGAGCACATTCTCCATCACATAGGAACCGAAATCCCTTTGAAAGCGGAAGATTTTTCCTTTAAATAAAGCATCATAAAAACCCCAGGTCGCTGCGGTCAACGCAGAGGGGTAACCCATTTCACCCTGCATAGCCATCAGCGCCAAACGGACCCCGCGGCTGGTAGCATCACCGGCTGCCCACGATTTCCGCGATCCGGTATTGGGAGCGTGCCGATAGGTACGCAGTGCCTGCCCATCGACAAAGGCATTTGAGAGAGCATTGATCACCTGCTCACGGCTGCCACCCAACATGGCTGTCACAACAGCCGTTGTGGCGACTTTAACCAGGATAACGTGATCCAGCCCAACCCGATTGAAACTGTTTTCGAGGGCCAGGATACCCTGAATTTCATGCGCTTTGATCATCGCGTTCAAGACTGTATGCATGCTGATTGGTGCTCGACCCTGCACGGCTGCGTTGCGCGAGATCCAATCTGCTGCTGCCAGGATTCCACCCAGGTTATCAGACGGGTGCCCCCACTCTGCTGCCAGCCAGGTATCGTTGAAATCGAGCCAGCGAATGATAGCGCCGATATTAAATGCAGCCTGAATCGGGTCCAGCACAAAGCTGGTTCCGGGAACCCGTGCGCCATTTGGCACAATTGTCCCGGGCACAATTGGCCCGAGCAGTTTGGTGCAGGCCGGAAAGGCTAATGCCTGCAGGCCGCAGCTAAGCGTATCCAACAGATCATAATAGGCTGTCTGGAAAGCCAGGTTGCTTTCTATCTCAAAATCAAGCACATAGCCGGCAATCTTCTCCAGAACTTCATCCGGCTGAGCGCGCTGGCTGTTGACTACTGTTATCATCGGGCTGGCTAGCTGCGCACATCGAGGGATGGATAATCGCGCGGCTGCGGGCCAACATACTCAGCCGCCGGTCGGATGATCTTGCCGGACTGACGCTGCTCGATGATATGGGCTGCCCAACCGGCGGTGCGCGCCATCACGAACAAAGGTGTAAACATGAAGGTTGGCACCCCCATCATGTGATAGGTGACCGCACTGTACCAATCCAGATTAGGGAACATATGCTTTTCTTCCCACATCACATCTTCAATGATCTCGGCAATATCACAGAGGGTCTCGTCGCCAAAATCCTTGCACAGCGAACAGGATAGCCCTTTAAGTATTTTCGCGCGCGGGTCGGATATGGTATATACCGGATGGCCAAAGCCAAGGATGATGCCTTTATTCTGTAATATTTTATGGATATCTTTACCGGCTTCAGCGGCGGATTTATAACGTTCGATTACTTCCATCGCGCCTTCATTGGCGCCGCCATGCTTGTAGCCTTTCAATGCCCCGATCGCCCCGGTGATGGCTGAAAAGAAATCGGTGCCAGTGCCGGTAATCACCCGGCTGGTAAAAGTGGATGCATTGAACTCATGCTCGGCGTATAGAATAAAGGTGATATCCATAGCGCGCGCATGGTCTTCGCTCGGTTTACGACCGTGCAGCAAGTGTAAAAAATGAGCGGCAATCGATTCATCTTCCGTTTCCACTTCGATACGGCGGCCATGGTGGGCAAACTGGTACCAATAAATCAACATCGAGGGGAAAATGGCTAGCAGACGATCAGCGATATGACGGGCTCCTTCAACGGTATGATCCCCTCGCTCAGGCAGCACTGCGCCCAGCATGGACGCTCCGGTCCGCAAGACATCCATTGGGTGTGTTGCAGCCGGGATCTGTTCAAGTACCGCCTTCACCGGCGCAGGCAAACCGCGCAGGTTCTTTAAGCGCAATTTGTAACGCTGCAGCTCGTTGTAAACTGGTAATTCGCCGTGGATCAGTAAATAGGCCACTTCCTCAAAAGTGGAGTTTTCCGCCAAATCATTGATGTCGTATCCTCGATAACGCAGATCGTGACCCTGAGTTCCTACTGTACAAATCTCAGTTTGCCCCACCGGTATTCCGGAAAGCTGTACCATTTTTTTCTTGCTTGATTTCTTGGTTGCAACCTGCTCGTCCATCAATTATGTTCCCTTTCAAATAACTGGTCTAATTTTTGTTCATACTGGAAATAACCCAGAATTTCATATAACTCAGCCCGCGTTTGCATGGCCGGCACACTGGTCTTCTGCGTGCCCTCACGACGCAGGGTTTCATAAACCTGCAAAGCGGCGGCGCTCATCGCTCTGAACGCGCTCAATGGATACAATATCATGTCTACCCCGGCAACGGCCAGTTCGTCGACTGTGAAAAGTGGTGTTTGGCCAAATTCGGTGATATTGGCCAGAATTGGAACCCCGGCAGCCTGACGAAAGAGACCATAGGTATCAAGATCATGGACAGCCTCAGCAAAAATCGCATCGGCACCGGCAGCCGCACATGCGGCGGCGCGCTCCAGAGCAGAATCGAGTCCCTCCACTGCCAGGGCATCCGTGCGAGCCATGATCATAAAGGAGGGGTCGACGCGGGCATCGACGGCAGCCTTGATACGATCTACCATTTCATCACTGGCTACAATTGCCTTGCCCGGCCGGTGACCACAGCGTTTGGTCTGTACCTGGTCTTCGATATGCAAACCAGCTGCCCCATATTTGATCAGCGCTTTGACCGTGCGAGCGATGTTAAAGGCGGAGCCGAAACCGGTGTCAACATCTACCAGGAGAGGCAGGTTACTCGCATCTGTGATACGGCGCACATCCACCAGGACATCATCCAAAGATGTGATGCCGAGATCCGGTAAACCGAGAGAAGCCGCGGCCACCCCTCCACCGGAAAGGTAGATGGCGCGAAAGCCAGCCTTCTCGGCCAGGAGTGCTGCATAGGCATTGATCACTCCGGCGATCTGCAATGGTTTTTCTGCTTCCATTGCGGTGCGCAGGCGCATTTCCGCTACGATTGTCATTCCCACGATTCCCTCGATTGGTTAAGGTGATACAGCACACAAGCCCGCTTAAGCATGACGCTGGCAAGGATGAAACGGGCAGCAATTAGAGGTAATATAGCTTTCTAATTGGACAAAGTCAACTATTTATATAATATTTAGGATGGCGGAGTAGATGAGTTAAGTTTGGTACGCAGCGAGAAGGGTGACTACGCCTTTTTCATCCAGGACTTGATTTGCCCCGAAAGCACCTTATATAACGGGCAGCGATCATAAACCGAAAGAAAAAGGAAAACCGCCCCGACAGCCAGCATCCAGTAAGTTGGTCCGCTGGTGGCACCCAGATAAAAGAAGAGCAGTGCCGGCGCAATCCGCAGCAGTCGCTCAACCAGGCTGAGCTGGCGGGAAAAAGCTTTGTTCTCTTCCACCGATTGAAAGAAAGCCATCACATTCTCCGGTGTCATCGCTCCGGTTGTGCGGGCGATCTGCTGGCCGCGGTGATAACCAATCATCGTCGGAATACCGCGCACGCCCAAAGAACGCACCAATTCAGCATTCTCATCAGCATTAATCTTCAGCAATTCCACTTTACCCTTATACTCTTCTTCAGCTTTTTTCAAGTATGGCGCCATCACCTTGCACGGACCACACCAGGGAGCCCAGAACTCGGCAACCAGGGGCTTCTGGTTGTTTTTTACTTTTGCATCAAAGGCACTGCGTTTCATACATTCATCTCCCTATCATCTCGCATTATCTTTTTTGGATGCATAACCTCGTGGAAAGTTACACCGGCAGACCTTCAATTTGCATGATCTTCAACGCATTGGTACTGGGTGATGGTCCTGGACGCAGTTTGTAATCAAACGTCATTTTACCGTTGACGACGTCATCGCGAAAATGATAATTCTTAATGCGTGGGTTGCTGTGCGCCAACTCCGTCAGGGCAAGATCATGGGTGGATATGACCCCGCTGCCGTGCAAGCCAGCCAGTGTGCGAATAAATGCCTGACTTCCGGTGCGACGTTCTTCATTATTCGTCCCGCGGAAAATTTCATCGATCAGGTAGAAAACAGGGAATTCGTTATCTGTTTGCAACAGATCCAGCAGCCGTTTCAAGCGTCGTACCTCAGCATAAAAATAAGAAAAGCCATCACTCAGCGAATCAAGTACCTGGATAGAGGTGTAAAGACGCAACAAACCCAGCTGCATCTTGCTGGCATTGACAGGCGCACCAGCAAAGGCCAACGCCACGTTGATCCCGATCGTACGCAGGAATGTGCTTTTGCCGGACATATTCGAGCCGCTGATCAGTGCGATCTCACCAGTCTGGTCAATGGTGAAATCATTACACACCCTGACATCTTCCGGCAACAGCGGATGACCGAGCTGGATGGATGAAAGCAGCGGCTGCGCGTCTTGAATCTGAATCGTTTGAAAATGCGGAAAAGTATAACCGGGGTGGAGATAGGTGAATTCCGCTAAGGAAAGCAGAGCATCCATCCTGTACCAGGTCTCAAGCCAGCCTGGTAATCTGTCGCTGAGGTTTTGTTTGTACTGTTCAAGCAGGCGCGCAAACCAGAGATCCCAGGGTATCAGCAGGTTGACCAGTAACCACAGAATCTGATTGTTCTGCAGGCTGGCAGCTGAAGTCAGGCGTGCAATTTTTCGCAGCAATAGCGAAGGGGGCACAGAAGCCTTTCTTAAATTTGCTGTCAGAATGGGAAGATGGATATTGGCCGGATATGGATATTTTTCGATCAGATGGAAAACCTGCCGGATCTGCTCGAGTGATTTACTGAGGGTATAGGCATCTTGAAAAAGGTCTTTAAAAGTCTGGTGCTTGCTGAGATAGAGGGCAGCATAAGCAATCAGCCCGAACTGCCAGTAGGCAGGCAGTACACCTGTCAAATTGAGAATCAGCAGAATTATGTTAACCAGAGCGAGTAAGCTCAGGCCAATCAGCCAGCGATTGAAATTGGTGCCAGGCGAATTGGCTGCCAGCCAGGAAAGCAGTGGCTTTTCATCCCAGCGTTTGAGCGGATCACTTATTTCCAGACGGGCAGTAAAATACTTGCGACGCAGGCCGGGCAGGTTTGCTAGATCCTGTATCCATTGCTGGCGCTGCTGGATTGTCTCCAGATCTAATTGCGGCCATAAGAGCCAGGTCTGCAGCTGCTGTTGCCCGCCCAGGCTGGTGGTCTGATCGAGGAGGTGCAATAAAGATCGCGAACCAACCAGGTCGAGATCACGCGCAAAAGGGTGATCTTCCAGACCAGCAGGCATTTCGGGGATGGTGATGTTTTTCCAATCCAGCTTCATGCGGGCGGCTTGACCGGCGACATATTTCACGGTGGATTGGTATAGCAAGCGCCGCTCATCCAGACGGCGGTGGAAGAAAACCACCACCAGAAAAGCCAACAGAAAGAAAAGGAAGGCAGCCAGCCACCACAATCCAGGCAGGAAAAAGCGTGCCAGCAGCGCAAAAACCCACGCGCCGGCGAAGGTGGTCAGGCGATACCAAAAGAAGCGTTGGTCGAGGAGGGTTAACTGGCTGGCGTTTGCCTCCACCCAGTTTTGCTGCCGTTCAATTCGCTGCAGACGGGTTTGTATGCGTGAATCCATGGGATGATTGTACCGTGAAATGAAGGAATGGAAGAAGTTGACTGCTGACCGTGGTTCGCGCTTTTTTTCGCACCCCTTGCTTTTCTCTCTCGTTTATCCTACAATTAATATCCTATTAGTCGTATATTTAGAGGTAGCAATGGCCAACGACCGTTTTGGACGTTTTATTCATTACTTGCGCATCAGTCTTACCGATCATTGTAACTTGCGCTGCGTATACTGCATGCCAGAAGACATGACCTTTCGCCCAAAGGCGGAGCTCATGCAGGATGCTGAGGTGCTGCTCTTCACCCAATTGTTCGCCGATCTCGGTTTCGATAAATTCCGGCTGACGGGTGGGGAGCCAACGGTGCGGGCCGGTATCGTGGATCTGATTGGCGGGATTGCTGCCACCAAAGGGGTACAGTCACTTTCGATGACAACCAACGGTGTCCTGCTGGAACGCCTGGCACAACCGCTCAAGAACGCCGGTTTGCAACGCGTTAATATCAGCCTCGATACACTCGACCCACAGCGATTTGAACGATTGACCCGCTGGGGAAAATTGGAGCAGGTAATGGCCGGCATACGCGCAGCCGAATCGGCCGGGTTGGCCCCCATAAAAATCAATGTGGTAGTGGTGCGTGGTTACAATGATCAGGATGTGAGTGAAATGGCACGCCTGACCTACCAGCACAACTGGCAGGTGCGCTTTATCGAAATGATGCCTTTCGCCGGACAAACCAGTTTCCAGAAACAGCAGGTCGTCAGTGATGCCGAGATCCTGGAGCGCATTGCGAAAGATTTGGGAGAACCAGCCATTCTCAATCACGGCATTCTGGATGGAGAAGCGCGCATCTACCGTCTTCCTGGTGCAGTTGGCAGCCTGGGCTTTATTTCGTCCGTCACCCATCCCTTCTGTGCCTCATGCACCCGTGCCCGTTTGACTGCGGATGGCAAACTGCGACTGTGTCTCTTGAAGGAAAAAGAGGTTGACCTGCTCACTCCCCTCCGCGCTGGATATTCCCTGGATGATCTACGGGAACTCATTCTGGATGGCATCTGGCACAAACCCTGGGGACACGACCTGGCTAAAGGTGAAGTCGCCCTCAACCGCATAATGAGCGAAATCGGCGGGTAATAGAAGATCCCGTTAGATCTCCTGTCTGAATGTTCCAGGATGAAACATTAGCCCATCCATCATCAATTTTTACCGATTTCGTTGTCTTAATTTATTCTAAATTTTTCAAATTATCGGAGGCATTTCCATTGTCGTCGGTATTGGAAGGCTCATTATCTTTAATACAGTCGGGGCAATACTGAGCATGCTCGCTGTTTTTTCTGGCGATTGGTCAGTGGGTTTTTGAGGTTGGATAATATATAGGGGTATGTCCCTTGATTCCGGCAATGTTCCGTTATGGCTATTATTTCTAGCCATACCATGATCAGAAGTAACCAGAACCGTGTAATTTTCTTCCAGCCAACCTGGTAGATAGGTCGCTAGAATTGTATCAATCAGTAATGCATTATTCCTGTATTGGTTGCTTTCTGGTCCATAGATATGACCGTTCCAGTCCATTCCGATTGGATGAATTAATAGATAGTCCGGATGAAATTTACTTAAGAGTATTTGCCCCGAATCAAAGATCTCTTCATCCGGCATCGCATCAATTGTGTAAAATCGGCCATATTGAATATTTAAGGCTGCGTTTTCACATTCTTTGTCCCTCCCCGGAACATACGGGCTGCCATTATATAACTCAGAGAACCAAAAATTGGCCGAAGCAGCAGTTTTTCTTTCATTCTCTCTGGCAACAGAAAATATATTTGGCAGATGGGATTGCCTGACGACCCGGTTACTGGTAATTCCATGGATACTGACCGGTGTTCCAGTGTGAATCGTCTCATACATCGGCCGCGATATCGATGGCAGTTCACCTTGAACATAATAGCGGGTTGCCAATTTCTTCTCCACCAAATGTTCGAGATAACCCATTATTTCAACAGCGGTGTCATATCTCAAACCATCACAGAGCACCATGATTACATTTGCCATACCTGTCTCCATAATTTTTTAATCTCTAAGAGCTTACTCGGGCAGGATCACACCAAATTTAATCAGAGTAATCCTGGCCGAAGTAATGTTTTTCGAAATTAGTCAATTTTTTTATTCAAATCTCCAAAATCTCAATCTATTTTAATCCTTCTTTAAAATTCGTCGAAGTACCTAACCTTCCAGCCCATCTTGAGCACTTTTCCGGTAGGTGGCTTACTTATTAATAGTACTTCCACGAGAGGCAGGTAACATCCCAATAACTCATAATCACGATCACAAATATTTCCCATTAGCGCGACCAGCTGATTTACCTCTGCCCAGAAAAAGGTTTGTTAACTGGTCACATTTTTGATCCCTGTTTGTGAGATAAAAAGGCTGTTGAATATAAATAAGAATTCGATTGAATGGATGGATGTAGATCAATCCTGAAGAACCAAACAGGCATCGCGCGAGAAATAGACCGAAATCTGCTCACCTTCTTTCGGAAGCTTAAGATCGGGATTATTGAAGAGATCCACCGAAAATTTTGTCAATCCAATTTTGACCCGCATGCGCACAATGGCTCCCAGGAATGCGATGCTATCGACAATACCTTTTAGCTCGTTCGCAGTTTCATCACTTACGGATAATTTAATAATTTCTGGCCGCAAGGCAATACGGACCTTATCAAGTGCAGGTTTCCGCACTGTCTTATTAGCGAAAATCTCCTGCCCTTCAAGGCTCAACACACCTTGCGTGGGATCAACGACATCGACGTAAATAATATTCAATGTGCCCACAAATGAAGCCACAAATGGGGTTGTTGGGAAGTTGTAGATTTCAAAAGGAGTGCCAATTTGTTCTATGTGACCTGTATTCATCACAACAACCCAGTCTGAAAGCGAAAGGGCTTCTTCCTGGTCATGTGTGACGTAAATGGTTGTAATTCCAAGTTCTCGCTGAATACTACGGATCTCATTACGAAGTTCGACCCGTATTTTGGCATCCAGTGCAGAGAGCGGCTCATCCAGAAGCAGCACTTGAGGTTTAATGGCCAGAGCGCGGGCCAGGGCTACTCGCTGCTGTTGTCCACCCGACATCTGGTATGGGTAACGGCTACGAAATTCACTCATATGAATTAATTTGAGGGTCTCATCCACGCGAGCTTTGATTTCAGCGGACGTTTTTTTCGCCACTTTGAGTCCAAAACCAATATTATCCGCTACCGTCATATTGGGAAACAAAGCGTAGGATTGAAAGACCATGCCAATATTACGCTGATTGGGTGGGCGACGAACGACATCTTCCCCATTGATATAAATGTTGCCCTCCGTCGCTGTTTCAAAACCGGCGATCATGCGCAGTGTAGTTGTTTTTCCACACCCCGAGGGTCCAAGAAAGGAGACAAACTCGCCTTTCTCCACATTGAGATTAAAATCCTCTACCGCAACGAATTTATTAAAACGTTTGGTGATGTTTTTGAGTTCCAAGAAAGCCATGTTTTCCCTCGTAAATATTTAATGCATTCCAGCCATGTTCTCTGGAGCAGCCCCGCCACGGCCTTTTCCCAGAAATTGCAATATGGCAATACTTCCCCAGGTAAGTGCAAAACTCATCACGGCTAAAGCTGCCGGTTCATATGCTTTCATGCCAGCCAATGTCGTCATATACGGGCCCAAGGCTTTCCACGCCAGACTGTTTGCAATCGTCAACTCACCGATCACAATGGCGAAGGTCAGGAAGGTACCACCCAGCAATGCTGACCGAAGATTCGGAAAAATTACCTGAAATAAGATGCGCGGCCAGCCAGCCCCTAACGATTGAGCAGCTTCTGTCAGTGCACGCACATCAATAGCTCGCAAACCCACATCCACCGATCGGTACATGTAGGGTAATGCCAGAACCACGTAGGCCGCAACCAGCAAAGCTGGCGAGGAGACAAGCAACAGAGGAGGTTTACTATAAGTTCTTATCATCCCAAATACCAGCACGATGGCCGGGATTACAAATGGCAGCATGGTAATAAATTCCATGAACGGTTTTAGTTTCGGTAAACGAAGGTGAACCCAATAAGCTGTGGGAACTACCAGGATTAATGAAACCACAATGGTTAATAAGGCCATTTCTGCCGAAAAGGTAAATGCTTCCAGAAATTTCGGGTCTTTAATTACCTGCTCATAAGCCATGAAGGAGAGAACATCCTTCTTCATCATTAAGGAAAAACGCAAAGTTGCGTAGAGCGGTACAAAGAAGTACAACCCTCCCAGAAATATCCAAATCCAGGACCAGATTTTTGTTTTTTTCATTTTAGCCACCTGGAAGCTCGTTTTTGTAAAATGTAGTAGATCAACAGTGCGATTGCCATCACAAAGATCATACCCAGGGCAAGTGCATAACCAAGGTTCGGGTCATTGAGTACATCACCGCGGATCTGTGCACCAATAATAATGGGAACCAGATTAAGGGTCCCTCCCGTGAGCGCATACGCAGTGGCATACGCGCCAAAGGAATTTCCAAACAATAAAATGGTAGTAGCCAACAAGGAAGGCAAAAGGATTGGAAAAGCCACATATCGCCAGTATTGTAATTTACTTGCGCCAAGATTCTCACATGCTTCGCGCCATTCTTTTTTCAACCCATCCAGGGCTGGTATGAAGGTAAGAACCATTAACGGAAACTGGAAGTACATATATGTCAGCGCCAGACCCCAAAAGCTGTACAGGCTAAACCCACTATTACCATACAGGTCGAGCCCCAATTGTTTTAACAGGACGGTGACAAGGCCTACCCGTCCAAGCGTGGCTATGAATGCGAACGCCAGAGGTACTCCCGCAAAATTTGAGGCAACCCCAGAAAAAGTGCTCAAGAAGTTGCGCACCCAGCGCGGCAAACCACCGATCGTTACAGCATAGGCGAGCAGGAACCCAAATATGGCTCCGCCAATGGCGGTCACCAGGCTGACCTCAATGGTAAGTTTAAAAGAATTAATGAGATAGCTTTCCGTGAAGAGCATCTGAACATTTCTGAATGTAAAGTTACCTTCGAGATCCTGAAAACTACCCACAAAGAGCGAGGTGGCTGGCAAAAATATAAACAAAAAGGCAAACAAGAAAAAGGGAACTACTCCAAGCCAATTCCAGTTGAGGTTTTGAAAATAAGGACGCGCTTTAGGCGCGTCCTTATTTGATTGTGATGCAGAATTAATTTGTGTTTCCATTACTTGACATCGACACCAACAACGGTATCCCAGTTAGCCACAATAAATTCTTTCATGGCTGTCTGGTCGTCGAGGGTCGGGAAAATCGCTTTCTTATACAGATCAGCCGGAGGAAGTTTGGCGGCGAGATCCGCTGGAATTACGCCACGGGCAGCCATATCGTTGTAACGAATGGGGTGCACATAACCTTTAAGCCACAGCAATTGCCCTTCATCTGAATAGAGAAATTCCATCCATAATTTGGCAGCATTTGGATGTGGCGCATATGCGCTGATTGCCTGAACATAAACACCGGCAACCACCGCACCAGAGGGAACTGTCACATCGATCTCAGGGTTACCAGCAAATGTGTCTTTGGCGCCCAGAGCGAGATAATCCCACATGATAGTGATGGGGGTTTCGCCATTGGCAACTGTACCGGGTTTGGCAATGACAGGCACGAAGTTCCCCGATGCATTGAGGGTCTTGAAGAATTCCAGGCCAGGTCCCATATTATTTGCATCACCGCCTTCTGCGACAGCAGCTGCATAGACCGAGAGGATGGCCATATTGGAGACACGAGGATCACCGCTAAGCGCAACCTGCCCCTTGTATTCGGGTTTCTTCAAATCAGCCCATTCCGCGGGTGGGTTCTTTACAATTGTCGTATTTGTTTCGAAAGCGAGTACACCATAATAGTCTCCATACCAATAACCATCCGGGTCTTTCAAATCTGCGGGGATGGTATCCCAGGTGGAGACTTTATAAGGCATGATCAAGCCTTCATCTTTTGCCATCGGGCCAAAGGAAAGACCCACATCGATCACATCTGGAGCTTGTGGACCTTTGTTTTCCTTATTGGCGCGGATAGCCTGCAATTCATCGCCGGAACCGGCGTTTGGGTCGAGTTCGTTTACCTTAATACCATATTTGGCTTTAAAGGCATCGATTACTTCACCATAGTTTGCCCAGTCACGTGGCAGGGCAATGGTGGTCAACTCGCCTTCAGCCTGAGCAAGTTTCACTAACTCGGCCATGGGATCATCCGAAGCAGCATCCTGCCCTACATCGCTCGGAGGAGCTTCAGTTGTAGGCGCAACGGCAGTCTGTCCGCAGGCAGTAAGGACCAGGGACAGCAGAACAAGAACAGAAAACATTATCGTGCGGGTCTTCATTTCTCTTACTCCTTGTGGGAATTGAACGTATCGAAGGTCTACGGAAATGCGCGTTCATAGAAAGCGGTTATTTTTAACAAACAACACGACGTTTCCGTCCCACCTTCTCGATTAGTATATACAAAAATATTACATCATTTCAGATATCAGAGCAAGCGAAATTGTCTGAGAGAATTGCAAAATCGTCATCAAATTCACACTCAATTTTCTGCTGTTCATGTTCTGAGACTGTTTCCTATGAACTCGATCGCGGATTCTGCTAAATTCATAATGTGAAAACAAATCGCTCTAGCAGGCTTCTCTTCCGAAAAATAAAACCGAATTATTCGAGCTAATCTCCAACCCTGACTCAAATCTCGTGTGTTTGGATTTGTCCGACCTGAGTTTAGACCATCATTCCCACCCGGTTAATCAAATCGATGATCTACTTACCCGGGATGTCAATCTGTTTGATGAACACTAAAATTTCTTTGATCTCAGTTAACACATGCGGGTTGAAAAGC
>JBBQNI010000036.1:0-33568 GCA_038329785.1 Anaerolineales bacterium
TCAATTTATTCCATGTAGCTGGTGAGGCCGAAATTTATATAGATAACCATCCTGATGACCCGGATGTGCGAGAGAATTATGGACCGTTAATTGTCACGATTGTTTATCCTCCTCAACTTCTTTATCTTCCCCTTATTGTCAAATAGAATTAGACTAAGTAAATTTTATCGGGGTGACTTTATGTCACCCCTTTCATTTAACCCATGAGTTTTACCAACCGTCAAAAGCAAACCCTTCTTTTCATCCTTCCCACCCTGATCTGTTTCGTTTTTTACCTGTTGACCACATCGACGCGCTTGACCTGGGTGAACTATGCCAATGACAGTGGTGATTTCCTGGCAGCGATATTAACATCTGGTGTTCCTCATCCGACCGGTTACCCCACCTATCTGCTTTTGGGTTCGCTTTTTCAATTGCTCCCCATTGGAGACCCGTATTTTCGGGCAATTTTGCTTTCGTTAATACCTGCTGCTCTCAGCGCTGGATTGCTTTCGCTTTTAATTGAACGCTTTATTTTTCAAAAACAAAACTTGGTCTCAAGGTTGGTTGCATGCGTCAGCGGTTTGGTGTGGGGGCTGGCACCATTTTTGTGGTCGCAAGCGCTCATCGTTGAAGTGCAGGGGTTGCAATCCTCGTTTATCGTGCTGGCACTCTGGTATTGCCTGACTCTCTTTGAGAGCACTAACCCAGTTGAGCAATCAAAAAAGTTGCTTCTGCTGGCGTTTTGTTTTGGTCTGGGATTTGGAAACCATATCACCATTCTGTTTTTTTTACCGGTAATCCTGGCAGGTAATTGGTTGGCCATTCGCAATGGTTTGCCCCGTAAGTATGTTTTCGGCCAGCTCATCGCAATTGTGCTGGCTTCCCTCGTTTACCTGACTCTGCCGATCCGTGCGGGCAATCACCCAGCGATCAATTGGGGCAATGCCGCAACCTGGTCTGGTTTCTGGTGGTTGATTTCCGGGCAGGCTTATCAACACTTACTATTGGATCTGAATATAGCCCAATTTTTCAGCCGAATTTCAGCCCTGGCCGCGATATTAAGGCAGCAATTCGGGATTATTGGGATCATTCTGGCGGTCATCGGAGCCGTCCAATATGGCTATCGATCAAAATTCACGCGTTATGTGCTGCTTTATCTCTTTGCAATTTCCTCCATTTTCGCAATTTTATATGGGACAGATGATTCAATCGTCTATCTTTTACCGGCTTTTTTAATATTTGTCGTCTGGTTGGCATCTGCCTGGCCGGGATTGCTTAATTGGCAAATCCGAGGCAGAAAATATAGTTATGTTTTGGCGGCGTTGGCCATATGTGCATTCATTTTTTCCATTCCGACGTCCTGGCAAGAGGTTAATGCCCATTCTAAGGGAGAAGCAGCGGAGTTTGCTGAACAAGCACTGGCAGCATTGCCACAGGATGCGATTGTCCTGACAACGGCCGATCCGGATTCGTTCCCACTCTGGTACTATCATTATGGTCTCCAGCAGCGCAGTGACATTGCTGTCATCGTCTTGCCCCTGACTCAGTTTGAATGGTATCAACAGTCACTAATTCATACGTATCCTGAGGTTTATTTTCCTGAGCCGATCGAGTCTTTCAGCAACAAGACTCAGGGCTGGGGTGAAAAGATACCAGCTCTCAATCTGCAACGTACATCCTGCCACTCCAAATTGGTACGTGGAGAGTATTTTTCCATCATAATTAGCTGCTCTGACGGTAAAACGGTTGAATTTTCACAACCGCCGGATAAATGAATTTTACAGCCGTTGAATACTGCAACGCACGTAGTTGGGCAATTTCAATGCAAAAAACGCCAATCTGGAGTGGGACTTTGCGTCAGTTAAATTCGCGGCGCTTGGTCTTCATGTAAATGCTGGTCACTAGACTTAGCAGAATCCAAAAAACAAATCCGGGTTTTGCGCCCAATGAAATTGCATCCGTGATGGCGTAGATAAAATGACCAATGAAGCCAGCCAACAAACCGATTGATACTATCTGATAAAACTCCCGCATCAAGATAGTCTGGTTGTTCAGTGTCCGCCTTGAAGATTTTTGCAGCTTGAGAATGGTTGTCACGCTCATCCAGATAGCTGACAGATTCAAGGCCAGGAAGGCTATCATCCCTGGAATGCCCAGATCCAGAGCGCTTTGTAAAATCTCATTGTGGGCATGGCCGAGATCTTTTGGGGTAATATTGGGGATGACCGGGGATAACGGGTAGAGTTGGTGAACAAGATAACGAAATGTGTTCATACCCATTCCTGTAAAGGAAAAATCCTGGATGGCGATAATTGCGCGGCTCCATATTTTGGTTCTGCCATTAAGAGTATCAAAGGAGTAGGCGTTTATGGAGAGGTTTGATGTGGGGAAGAGATTACTCAGCCAGTTGAAGAAAAGTGGTATGGCATCGAAAAAGACGACCAATACAACTCCTGCGACTACAGCAACAAGAAAAACCCAGCGCCATTTGCGTGGCAGGGCAAAAACCATGATCAAGACTAAACTGAAGAGAACACCCAGATAGGCGGAGCGCGATTGGGTCAGGAATATAACGCCTCCAATGAGCAGGCTTGATATCAACCCCATCAGAATTAGTAGCAAATGCGGAAACCATTTGAGGGTTTTGTGGATAATTTTGGCGCGCGCAATCAACCAGCCGGCAGCAATAATCCAGATGGGTAATACCCACCCCAAAACACCAGCCACTTCATTGGGATGAAAACCGGCACTCAAACCCGGCAGCAGTCGAGAAAGACTTGGCAGCAAAGCATAAATAGGGTTGAAGGCAGAAATTTTTGCGGTCGCCCAGGAAGTTCCAAAAAAACCCAAAACAGCAATGGCACTTCCTGCAATCCCAAATAGCAAAACAGTCACCAAAATTGATTTCTTTCCGGATGAAAATTTCACCAGGGCGAAGAAAAGTGCAATCGAAAACACTAGAGATGATATTTTTGGCAGGCTGATACTTATATCATAGGTGGCGTATAAGCTGATTAAAATTTGAACAGAGAAAAGCAGCAGGATTCCATTCAAAGGGGTTAATGGCAATACCTTTTGATGGGCAATCAAACTGATAAGCCATAAAACTGGCAAGATCAGCAATAACCAGCTTTGCCGGCTTTGCATGAAAAGGAATACAGGTGCACAAAGCAACAAAATGAGCCAACCGAACTGGTCGATCTTTCCCCAAAAACGATTTATGGATGTGGTTTGGGTTATTTGCATGTATTCACTCCAGCTAATTTTACACCAGCGCCGGTGCATTGGGATCCGCTAATTATTATTATTTTTGACATTGTAATCGCTGGAAATTTAATCCATGGACTTCTGCTTTTTTATGAAAAAACCACATTCGCTATGGTAAAATTAAAATATTAAAGGACGGGGGTTGACCTCTTGATCAGTCAAGTATTGTGGAATCAACCAGAAAAATCTGTAAAAATGAAAGTGGAGCCAATAAATAATCCTGGGAGGAGTTTTGGAACTCACCAGGTTTTTTGATATCATTTTTTAAAAAGAGTAGACGTAATTGTATGCTTCCAGTCAATCAGGTGATCATTTCATGCATTGGAAAAAAGACCAGCTATCTTATTCATGAATCGGAAATATTGAATCAATAAGCGTATTGCGAAAATTCGTTACTGATAAGATGTTCATTATCTGCCGGGTGAGATTCGAAGCAATCTGATTTTGCCTGCTGGAAAAACAAGAAATTGCGCATAGATAATTTTTTTCTGATATGAGAATGTCAGAATGGCGGAGCATGCAAATTGCCAAAATATCGAGAATTGGGTTGCAAACTGATATAATTTGCTGGTATCTATCAGATAAAAATTAATGGCAAGCAGGGGATAGGAGCTTTATGGATTTCCAAGACCAGGATTTTGATAAAGGGTTCGAAAGTATTGATATTCGCCAGTATCTGGCATTATTTTGGCAATGGGCGTGGTTGATTGCGCTCGTTACCGTGATTGCCGGGTTGGCCTCTTTTCTGATCAGTCAACGGATGACTCCAATCTACTCCGCGTCGACCACACTCTACATAAATGAGGCTCCTTCAACCAAGGCAACCGATTACAATTCGATCATTACCAGCGAACGTATTTCGGGCACATACTCAAAAATGTTAACAACCCGCCCGGTTTTGGAAGAAGTAGCCAACCGTCTTGATGTGGATGTTGAGAGCTTTATGGAGGACGTGACAGTCTCACCTATCCGCGATACAACCTTGATTCTGATCAATGTGGAGTCTCCGGATCCCCAGTTGGCAACCAATATAGCCAATGAATTGACAGCTGTGTTCTCATCCCAGGTGAAAACGATCCAGGCTGAGCGATTCTCTGTTTCCAAAGAAAGCCTTCAAAATCAAATCGCGGATATGGAGGCTCAAATTGACCAGGCTACGGCTGATCTGACCAATGAATTAGATGCCGGCGTGCGAGCCAGTCTGGAAACAAAGATTACCCAATATCGCTCGATCTATTCCACCTTGTTGTTGAGTTATGAGCAAATCCGCCTTTCTGAGGCACAGACTGTTTCAACGGTTATTCCAGTTGATCCCGCTACTGTGCCGGACAAACCAATCAGTCCGCAGGTATTGCGCAATACTGCTCTGGCAGCCATTGTCGGATTCATGCTGGCGGTTGGGCTGATTTTTGTCATCGAAGCAATAGACGACACCTTAAAAACAGCTGAAGATGTAAAACGTGCATTGGGTTTGCCTGTGCTTGGAATTATCTCAAAGCACCACGTGGAAGATGGCAAGCCAATTACTAATATTTCTCCGCGCTCTCCTGTTTCTGAGGCGTTCCGTAACTTGCGTACCAATGTACAGTATTCGAGTGTGGACAATCCCATTCGTGTGTTGATGATTACCAGTACTGATCCACGTGAGGGCAAGACTACCGTAACAACCAATCTAGGCATTGTATTTGCTCAAAATGGCAATAATGTGACCCTGATTGATGCCGATTTGCGCAAACCTTCATTGCACCGAAAATTAGGGGTTCCCAATCGCTCCGGATTAACCTCGCTCTTTGTACGCTCGCTGGCCGCATTGGAAAATACGTTTCAACGAACGGGAATCAACAATTTGCAGGTGATTACCTCGGGTGAATTGCCTCCCAATCCATCTGAAATGCTTGGGTCTAAAAAAATGGAATCGATCATTGAGCAAATCAAAGAAGATTCCGATTTGATTATTATTGACACTCCCCCGGCCCTGGCAGTTACTGATGCACTGGTTTTGGTGCCCTTAGTTGATGCGGTTTTACTGGTGATTAAGCCAGGGTTTACCAAGACGGATTCTGCCCGGCAGGTTGTGGAACAGTTCCGGCGTACAAACGGTAAATTAATCGGGGTTGTCTTAAACGAGTTGGATTTGAGCAAATCTCGCTATGCATACAAGTATTACAATTACAAAGGCTATAAATCCTATGGCCGATATTATTCACACGAAAAAGATGCGGGTTAAATTTGGTTTCAGGTAAAAAATCTGACTTTGCATTTCAGAATGAATTAGCGTTTGCTCGTCGATTGATGGTAACGTGTGCACAGATCACGATTTCAGTGCAACGGGATCACATTGACCAGTCGCAAATTAAAGCAGACCGTACCCCAGTCACCATTGCGGATTACGCAGTTCAGGCTTACATATCACAGGCATTACAAAATGAATATCCTCAGGATGGTATGATGGGAGAAGAAAGTTCTTCCAGCTTGATTGCAGACGAAAATCTTTTAAGCTCAGTCGCGAATCAACTTAATCCTCATCTGGGAGCTGTTAATAACGCGGATGTGGCCATGTGGATTGATCATGGGCAAACGAATTCAAAGCAGCGCTACTGGGTGTTAGATCCGGTTGATGGCACCAAGGGTTTTCTACGCCGCATGCAATATGTCACCGCACTGGCATTAATGGTGGATGATGAAATCGTTCTCAGTGTGATTGGATGTCCACAACTATCGCTCCATGGGGCGACGGGTGGGATTGCTTTCGCTGCATTCAATGAGGGAGCTTATTGGCAGTCTTTTTCAAAACCCGAGAAACTTCATCCATTAGAGGTGTCTCAACAAACTTCTATTTCGCGTGCCAGATTGCTGCGTTCATTTGAAGATGCGCATACCAATACCGGACAGATTGAGAGTTTCTGTCAGGTTGCCAATTTGCGGAATGCAGCCGTTCTTATGGATAGCCAGGCAAAATATGTACTCCTTGCAAATGGCGATGGAGAAGTTCTTTTGCGTTTGCCAGCTGAAGACCGCCCGAATTATCGTGAAAATATATGGGATCAGGCACCGGCTTTTCGTTTGATAAAAGAAGCCGGTGGTGAAATGACGGACCGCTTTGGGAACACGCTTGATTTCACAACAGGTACCACACTGGCAAAGAATAGTGGTATCGTGGCTACAAATGGATTCTTGCACCAGGAAACCTTAGACATTCTGGAGCAAATGTCCAACTAAACTCTTAGCATCAAATAAGATGGAAATTAATTTTTTCGTACTTGTTTTGGTTGGGTTTTTAGCACAACTTATTGATGGCAGCCTCGGAATGGCATACGGAGTAAGCTCAAACAGCTTTTTATTGGCCGTAGGCATCCCTCCCGCTGCTGCCAGTGCATCTGTTCACACTGCTGAAATTTTCACCACAGCCATTTCGGGATTTTCACATTGGCGTTTCGGTAATGTAGATCGAAAATTCGTTTGGGGCTTATTGGTACCTGGAGTGGTTGGGGCAGCTATAGGCGCTTATGTGCTCACCAGTATCGATGGTAATGCCATCAAACCATTCATTGCCGTTTATTTGTTGATTATGGGGGCACGCATTCTATATAAAGCTTTCACAATTGCACAAGCTCATGAACGTGAACCGAAGCCAGCGTTGTTGATTCCTTTGGGTCTTGTCGGTGGTGCCTTTGATGCTTTGGGAGGTGGTGGCTGGGGTCCGATTGTCACCTCAACACTGATTTCTACTGGCCATACGCCGCACAAAACGATTGGATCTGTCAATTTTTCAGAATTTTTCGTCACGCTGACTGCTGCAGTCACCTTCATCCTGACAATTGGATTGACTCATTGGAAAGTCATACTGGGCTTATTGCTCGGCGGGGTTATTGCAGCTCCGTTAGGAGCCTGGTTAGCAAAAAGAATACCGGCTAAATTCTTGATGATCATTGTCGGCACATTAATCATCTTGCTGCAAATAAGGGTACTTTGGCCTCTGCTGGGATAATTTACGTATGAAATTTATCTTTTCTATCAGTTATTTTGCGAAGTTATTTCCATTGAGTTGATCCCAAAAAACACCAGGTTTCTCATGAATAATCTAACTCCCCATCCGCATCACATCCAACAGCAAGATCGCAGCGCAATTAAGGCTCACAAACCGATGGTTGTCTGGCTTACTGGTCTTTCAGGCAGCGGTAAAAGTAGTATCGCGAACGAATTGGAACATGTTCTCAGCCAAAAATTCAGCGCTCACACTTACCTGCTGGATGGCGATAACATTCGCAGTGGATTAAATTCCGATTTAGGTTTCTCCGCTGATGACCGCGATGAGAACATTCGCCGCATTGCAGAAGTGACAAAATTAATGTATGACGCTGGTTTGATTGTGATTACTGCCTTTATTTCGCCTTACCGAAATGAGCGTAAAAAAGTTCGAAATCTACTTCCTGAACATGGATTCTGCGAAGTTTTTATCGATTGTCCACTGGATATTTGTGAGAAAAGGGACCCAAAAGGGTTGTATGCCGCCGCACGCAAAGGCCAAATACAAGAATTCACCGGAATATCCGCTCCTTATGAAGCACCGCTCAATCCGGAGGTGGTAATTAATAGCGGCCAGGTATCTATTCATGAGGCTGTTGTTGTAATTGTCGATTTTCTGCTGGCTCATGGAATCATTCCAGGGTAGGATCACTATCATGTGATCAAGCACGCAAGAATCTAGCCTGAGCAGTCCCGATCGAATCTTCAATATGTACAGGTGTTTGTAATTCAGACGAACTTTCCTTAACATTCTCCTATCATTCGGAATTATTTGAAAAATATGTCGCATTTAACAAAGCTCGAAAACATTTCAATTCATATCTTGCGCGAAGCATATGCCAACTTTAAAAGTCTGGGCATGTTGTGGTCGATGGGCAAAGATTCAACGGTTTTATTATGGCTGGCTCGCAAAGCTTTCTTTGGCCATGTGCCATTTCCCTTGATTCATATTGATACTCATTTCAAAATTCCTGAAATGATTACTTATCGTGACCAGCTGGTTCGCGAGATGAAACTGACATTGGTAGTCGGCTCGAATGATGCTGCGCTGGCTGCCCACAATACATTTCCGGATGGGGCAGTGGATCGCCTGACTTGCTGTGGTTTATTGAAGACTGAGGCTTTGAAACAGACGCTCAATGGGCAAGGGCCTCGGCGTCGTTATAATCATGACACACACACCTACGAACTGGAAACCAATCCTGAGCCTTTTTCAGGCGTAATAGTTGGTGCCAGGGCTGATGAAGAAGGATCGCGTTCAAAAGAACGATATTTTTCTGCAAGAGACCGCAAAAATGAATGGAATATCGCCGATCAACCACCTGAGTTTTGGAATCAGTATAAAACTGATTTTGCACCGGGCACAAATGTCCGCATTCATCCTCTGTTAGATTGGACGGAATTGAATATATGGGAATATATCCAACAGGAAAATATTCCCACTGTCTCGCTTTACTATAATCAGGGAAGTGGGCGGCGTTATCGTTCATTGGGCTGTTTCCCGTGCACTGCCCCGGTCGAATCAAATGCCAGGAACGTAGCTGAAATCATTACCGAACTTAAAGTGGGTAAATTTGCCAATATTGCCGAGCGAGCTGGCCGCGCGCAGGACAAAGATGATGGTGGTGGTTTGGAAACACTGCGGCGTGACGGGTATATGTAATATGCAATCTCTAATTGACACTCCTACCAAAGAACAGATGAACGTTGTCTTTGTTGGCCATGTAGATCATGGTAAATCTACTGTGATTGGCCGGCTTCTGGCTGATACGAATTCTCTACCAAAAGGAAAGCTCGAAGCAATTCGTGAACGCTGCCAAAAAAATGGCCAGCCGTTTGAATACGCCTTTTTAATAGATGCCCTCAAGGATGAACAAGCACAGTCAATTACGATTGATTCCGCCCGCGTTTTTTTTCAATCATCAAACCGCAGCTACATAATTATCGATGCGCCTGGCCACATCGAGTTTATTAAAAACATGGTTACTGGAGCGTCACATGCTGAGGCAGCCATTCTGGTGATCGATGCTGAGGAAGGTGTGCAGGAAAACTCTCGGCGGCATGGCTACTTGCTTGGTATGCTTGGCATTAAAAAAATTGTTGTTCTGGTTAACAAAATGGATTTGGTCAATTATGCTCAAGGAGCCTTCCAGGAAATTCAAACTCAATATGCAACCTTTTTGGATGGGTTGGGTATAAAAGCATTACACTATATTCCGGCCAGTGGGCGCGAAGGCGATTGTGTGGTGGATTGCGCCGCCAGAATGCCCTGGTATGATGGGCCTACACTTTTACAGGCGCTGGATTCTTTGGAAAAGGCAGCGACAAGGGAAGACCAACCGTTGCGAATACCAGTCCAAGACGTATATAAATTCTCAGCCTTTGGTGATTCGCGCCGTATCGTTGCCGGATCGGTTGCCAGCGGACGCCTGAATATTGGGGACGAGGTGGTCTTTTATCCATCAGGCAAACGCACAAAGATAAAAGCCTTTGAAATATTCAATGCAAAACCACCTGAATATGTACAAAGTGGTGACGCCACCGGCTTTACCATGAGTGAACAAATCTACGTTCGACGTGGGCAAATCGCAGCAAAAAGTGATGAACCTTCGCCCTCAGTAAGTACTCGCATGCGCGTTTCACTTTTTTGGCTGGGTCAGCAACCTCTAACCAGGGGAAAAGACTATTATTTTAAACTTGGTGCAGTCAAAGAACGGATGCAGGTAGAAGAAATTCATAAAATCATTGATGCGTCAAACTATTCTGCCCGTAATGAAAAAACCGAGATTGGGCACCACGATGTGGCAGAAGTAACTTTAAAGCTGGCTCATCCGATTGCTTTTGACACGTCGGACAGGATGCCGGAAACCAGCCGCTTCGTCCTGGTGGATCAATATGAAATTCGGGGTGGTGGTATTGTCCTTGAAGCGTTGGACGACCCAGAATCGGAAATTCGTGCTGATGTGTTGGTACGTAATCAAAAATGGATCCCTTCAACTGTTTCCATGGAGCAACGTGCTGAACGCTATAATCAAAGGTCCGCACTGGTCGTCATTACCGGGCCTCGCCATGTTGGCCGAAAAACCCTGGCAACCATGTTGGAACGCCAGCTTTTTGAAGATGGTAAACAGGCGTATTATCTCGGGTTGGGCTCTCTTCTCTATGGTGTAAATGCAGACTTGAAACGCCATGAAGCACCTGGAGGCTGGCGGGAATCCATGCGCCGCTTTGCGGAAGTATCTCACCTTTTCCTGGATGCCGGACAGATCCTGATTGTTACTGCTCTTGAATTGACCAATGCGGATCTGGTGGTTCTGCAGACCGTTATTGGCGAAGAAAAAATCAAAACCATCTGGTTGGGGGGGGAGATCACGACAGACTTGCCAGTAGATCTGGTTTTTCATCACAGTGAGACTCTTGAAGAAGCTGCTATTCAGATCAAGGGACTTCTGCAAGATACGGGCATAATATTTAAACCTTGATTCTTCATTCCATGACATATTAGGAATTACAATTGAAGTCATTCTGCGGGAAATGACGCAGTTATTTTGCTGTGTTCGTTCCGTTTAGGATGATTTACAATTGCTAGACATACCTATTTTTACAAAGAAACAATAAATCTAAGTCGAACAAATCTATTTTTGGGAAGGTCCTTCATGTCGAAATATTTTATAACCGGCGCTGCAGGCTTTATTGGATCACGAGTAGCCAATCAACTTTTATCGCAGGGTGATGAAGTAATTGCGGTAGATAATCTCAATGATGCTTATGACCCTCGTTTAAAATTCCACCGCTTGGATGCTTTGCGTGTCCATCCAAAATTTTTCTTTCAACAAATTGACATTTGCGACCGTCAATCTTTGCAGGAGCTGGTTAAGAAGCACACAGTTAATAGTAATTTCTCAGCAATTATCAACCTGGCGGCGCGAGCAGGTGTTCCTATCAGTGTGGAAAATCCGTGGCTCTATCTGGATACCAATACAACAGGCACGTTAAATTTGCTTGATCTGGCTCAACAATACCAAATTCCAAAATTTGTTCTGGCATCGACTTCTTCATTATATGGCTCTCAAAATTCACTGCCCTATAATGAAAACGCCAATACTGATCGCCCCCTTTCTCCTTATGCAGCATCAAAAAAGGGAGCTGAAGCACTTGCTTATACCTATCACCACCTGTACGGTTTAGACGTAACCATTTTAAGGTATTTCACGGTTTATGGTCCAGCCGGGCGACCGGATATGTCAATATTTCGATTTGTGCATTGGATTGAATCTGGAGTTCCCATTCAATTGACCGGGGATGGCAGTCAATCACGTGATTTTACTTATGTGGATGATATTGCGCGGGGAACGGTTTTGGCAACCAGGCCGCTCGGTTATGAAATTATCAATCTTGGCTCGGATCATCCCTACACACTGAATGAGATGATTGCTTTGATAGAGACCTACTCTGGTAAGAGCGCAAAAATTCATAATTTTCCAACACCGCACACCGATATTAACGCAACCTGGGCTGACATAAACAAGGCTGGCAGCTTATTAGACTGGCAACCGCAGGTTTCATTTGAAGATGGAATTGGCAGGCTGGTCACCTGGTATCGTGAAAACCATGAGCTGGCTTCCACGATTAACTTTCCACAGCTTTTTAAAGAAGAAAGGCAAACAAAATAATGCCATGTTTTTTTACGAATACCAGTAAACTTTTATTGTATAATGCCAAAAGCATGCACAACAGGTAATAAATACAGGATGAATGCCATACAATAAGATCAAAAACGAGGTTTTGCTTAATTAT
This sequence comes from Anaerolineales bacterium, assembly GCA_038329785.1. Taxonomy (GTDB): domain Bacteria; phylum Chloroflexota; class Anaerolineae; order Anaerolineales; family Anaerolineaceae; genus UBA6170. The sequence goes on from JBBQNI010000036.1 coordinate 12,073, forward strand.
TAAATTTCGGGTTTTCTTTAATTAATATATAAGTTTTAGAGGAGTAATGATGAAGGTTTTAGTTATTGGCACTGGTTATGTGGGTTTGAATACCGGGGTAGTACTGGCATATTTAGGTCACCAGGTGACATGTCTTGATTTAAATACAGAGAAAATCGAAATGTTGAAACAGGGCAAGCCACCGATTTATGAACCCAACCTGGATACCTTATTAACCCTGGCCTATGACCATCTTCATTTCACAACTGATTACGATGAGGCTGATATTCCTAACACAGATGTTGTGTTTATTGCGGTAGGCACTCCTTCTTTGCCCGATGGCGGCGCAAATCTGGAGTACGTCTCTCAGGCAGCGCGGTCGGTTGGTGCCAGATTGGATGGCCACTTTACTGTGATTGTCAATAAATCCACAGTTCCGATTGGTTCCGGGAATTGGGTGACCACTTTGATTCGCGATGCTTACCAGGAGGCTCAGGGTCACCGTCCAGGCGGACACTACGCCATCGCTTCCAACCCGGAATTTTTAAGGCAGGGCTCAGCACTCTATGACACCTTTTACCCTGATCGAATTGTCCTGGGAGCAGAGGATCCGCGTGCAATTGACATTCTTACCAATCTCTACCGGCCATTACTCAACCAGGATTTTACTGCTCCCGAATCACTTCCACGACCAGAAGGTTTTACGGCTGTCCCACTGGTCACCTGTGATCTTGCCTCGGCTGAAATGATCAAATACGCTGCCAATTCGTTTCTGGCACTAAAAATCTCATATATTAACGAAATTGCTCATCTGGCTGAAAAAGTCGGCGCAGATATTACCCAAATTGCCCGTGGAATTGGTCTTGATTCGCGAATAGGTCCTCGTTTTTTGAATGCAGGTATAGGTTGGGGTGGGTCATGTTTTGGAAAAGACACAGCTGCGCTTATTTCCACTGCCTGTGAATACAATTTGGAAATGCCTATTATACAGGCAGCCCGGCAAGTGAATTACCAGTTGAGGGAAGAATTTGTTATGCGCGCTCAACAGGAATTAAAGATTTTAAAGGGAAAAACTATCACTTTGCTGGGTCTGGCATTTAAACCCAACACAGATGATCTGCGCGATGCCCCCGCCATAGACATTGCCAAAATGCTCTTGTTGAGAGGCGCAAAAGTTCGGGCACACGACCCGGTTGCAAGTGCAAACATGAAAAAGCAATATCCGGAACTGGCAATCGACTATTTTGAGGACGCAAATGAGGCTGTGCAGGATAGTGACGCTGTTTTGCTTGTGACCGAATGGCCGCTTTATAAAAAATTGGATTGGAAGATGATCTTAAAGGACGGTAAGGTGAAATTGGTTGATGGTCGAAACTTTTTTTAAAGTTTTATCCTGAAGCGTATCTGCCCAACACTTTTAAAATTAATTACCATTTCCCTGATCGTTGTGAGTCAGAATCTTTAAGTAGTTTATGCTCGCTTGGAATTTTGATTTAGATTGCCATTCGCAGGAAAAACACCTGAAACCCATAATCAGATTTGGGGTTCATTAATTTGCTCTGACTTTCGATTGAATCCAGGCAGAACAAATTAACAGTTTGGAACACCAATCTATTTATAAACTTGTTTTACAGAAATGTTCGAAAGTCAGTAAATTAAGCACCCCATTTTTAATTTTAGTTGTATACTTATGGTATTGTTCTGAGATATTTTTGATATTAACCATTCAACTGGGGGTCAGTTTGGATTATTTTTATAATAATACTGTTCAAGAGCAAGCAGATAAATCATTGAATCTCATTAAACTGATAGACGCCTTCTTACGACGGACATTAGACCTTTTTGCAGCAGTGCTCGGGTTGATAATTCTTTCGCCGTTATTCTTATGGGTAAGTATCCGTCTCAAGAGGGATTCTAAAGGACCGGTCTTTTATCAGGGTTTGCGGGCGGGACTGCATGGGAAACCGTTTCGAATATTGAAATTTCGGACCATGTATGAGGAAGAATCCAGTTATAACGGATCACAGGTAACTGCTCAGGATGACGATAGAATAACTCCCCTTGGCAAGTTCTTAAGAGATAGCAAGCTGAATGAACTGCCACAGCTATGGAATGTCTTTCGCGGTGATATGAGCCTGGTTGGTCCGCGCCCAGAGGCAATCTCCATCGCTACACTCTGGCCAGAAGAAATCCGAGATGTCATCCTATCTGTTCGCCCTGGCATTACTTCTCCTGCCTCAGTTATTTATCGCACAGAAGAGCAGTTGCTTAATCACGAAAATGTGATGGAAGAATATATCCGCTCGATTTTACCCTCAAAGCTGCGTCTGGATTTATTGTATGTCCGCAACCATTCTATTTTGACTGACATTGATGTAATTTTTTGGACGGCAATCGCATTATTGCCGGCACTGCGAAACAAAAAGATAGCTGAACCAAGACTTTTTTGGGGACCTCTATCCTTGTTCATGACTCGCTTCTTATCCTGGTTCGTAATCGATGCAATCGTTGTATTCGTATCCGCATTAGCCTCTGAACTTATCTGGAGAACGTCAATTCCGATCAATCTGGGCTATGCCAATGCGATTTTGGTATCTTTACTCATTGGTTTTTTATTCTCGTTGATCAACGCTCTTTTTGGGCTCAACCTCGTAACATGGTCACGAGCGGCTGCGGGCGATGCATTTATGCTGGGTTTCTCTGCTGCCATATCGACTGGTTTATTGGTATTTCTCAAAATCTGGTTCCTGGAGAGAGAAGTATTGCCAGTAGGTTTGATAATTACAACCGGCATACTTAGTTTTGTGGGTTTTGTAGCCGTTCGGTACCGTGAACGCCTGATCACAGGTGTAGCAACCCGCTGGGTAAATATGCGTGCAGGCAGCTTATCCCTGGCAGAACGGGTCTTGATCATTGGCGCCGGTGATAATGGCGAGCTGGCAATCTGGCTTTTTAATCGTCACCACCTGGCTTCATCCTTTAATGTTGTTGGAATCGTAGATGATGATCCGCGCAAACGTGGTATGCGGATCAATGGTGTCCCAGTACTCGGATCCACCGTCGATCTAGAGGACATCGTAGCGAAAAATGATATTGGAGTCATCGTTTACACAATTTATAATATCTCACCAAAAGATCGATATCGTCTTATCCGCCAATGTGGAAGGACTCCTGCCCGGCTGGTGATCCTACCGGATGTTATGACGCAATTATATGAGACCAACCCACTTCCGACCGGAATAAATGAGATGCCCGAGGGACCGCTTTCAGTCGAGGAGAGAAAGCGTTATGTGGGTGAAATTGAACAACTGGCTCGCTCCGGAGACCTGGATGGTATTTTGCGACTTACGACGCACCTGCGGGAAGTTCTGGAACAAGAAATTCGGCAAGAAAACTGATTAGTTCTCAAATGCAGGGATGCAGTAAAACAAGAAATACAATTTGAGTTGATTGAATTGTTGCAATTGCTGGAAACCTCTGCTGGCCAGGATTAATTTGATCCCGCTGTGATGTGCCACGCAGAATGAATTATTTATCTCGACCTGATCTACAATGAAGTATCAAGATAGTTGTTTTGAAATTGAATTTAAGAGCATAAACTTGTTCATATTTTTCTTTTCTTGGATTTTGGAAATATTTTGAACAGGTAACTCTCAAATCTATCGATCATGAGGATGTATGAATTTATTTGAAGGCAAACAGATTTTGTTAACAGGTGCCGGTGGATTTATCGGATCAAGGTTGGCGGAAGTATTAGTGAAACAAGGCGCGCAATTACGCGCCTTTGTTCGTTATAACTCGCGAGCAGATATCGGGTTGTTACGGAACCTGCCAGCGGATATTTTGAATAGGATGGAGATTATTTTTGGTGACATCCGCGATGGTGATGCAATTGAACAGGCGATGGGGATCAAGACCAAAGCGGGAAGACCAGATATGACTGAAAATGCAAGTGCTCCGGTTGAGCTTGTCTTCCATTTAGGCGCTCTGATATCTATCCCTTATTCATACCTCCATCCGGTCGAGACAGTAGAGTCAAATATTCTGGGTACTCTGAACATTTTGCAAGCCTGCCGAAAAAGTGGGGCGAGTCTGGTGCATACTTCCACGAGCGAGGTCTATGGTACAGCCTTGCGCGTCCCGATTGATGAATCACATCCACTACAAGGTCAATCTCCTTATTCTGCCAGCAAAATCGGTGCAGATAAACTTGTGGAGGCTTATTACCGTTCCTACGATGTTAATACAGTGACCGTGCGGCCATTCAACACCTATGGACCCGGTCAATCTGCTCGCGCGGTTATCCCCAGTATCATTACACAGGCGCTTACCCAGGAAAAATTAAATCTGGGAAGCATGGATACAATCCGGGATTTTACGTATCTTGATGATACAGTCAATGGTTTCTTTAGTGCAGCTACGGCTTTGCTTTCAGAAGATAGAAAGGCTCTGGTTTCTGGTCAAGAGTTTAATTTAGGTACCGGCACGGAAATAAGTATCGGCGAAGTTGTGAAAAAAATACTCACCCTGTTGGGAAAGTCAGAAATGGAAATTTCAATTGATATTGATCGGATTCGCCCCAAGAAATCGGAAGTTATGCGGCTCCTTTCCGATAATAGCAAAGCACGGCAACAGTTAGGTTGGGGGCCGCAAGTGGATATCGATTCTGGTCTCGCACAGACTATTGATTGGATACAGGACAATTTGCATTTGTATCGTCCAGGCATATACGAGCGTTGAGATTGATTGGTGGAAAGATTATAAAACTTTTAACAGTGCTGCTTTTTTGAATGCCGCTCAATTCGCAGGTATAATTCTTAGTATTAATATACAATTATTCGTCATCTGATGTGTCTGATTCATTCTGAAAGGTTCTTATGCAGGCTGTAATTCTTGCTGGGGGTAAGGGGACTCGTCTTGCTCCTTATACCCGGGTATTTCCGAAACCAATGATGCCCATTGGCGATAAAACCATTCTTGAAATACTCCTTTATCAGATGAAACGTGCCGGCATTAATCATGTGGCTCTTACGGTTGGTCACCTTTCCGGGTTGATGCGGGCTTTCTTTCAAGACGGTAGTCAATATGATTTAAATATTACCTATGTACACGAAAATACCCCCCTGGGAACTGCCGGTCCGCTGGCCAATGTGCCAGGATTGTCAAAAACCTTTTTGGTCAGTAACGGCGACGTTTTAACATTACTGGATATTTCCGATTTGTTGCATTTTCACAGACAGAACAAAGGAATTTGCACAATTGCCATGCACCATCGCCAAATAAAAGTTGATCTTGGTGTAATTGAACAGGATGGAGATTACCGGATTAAGGGATATATTGAAAAACCGACCATTGACTATAAAGTGAGTATGGGATTATACGTTTTTGAACCCCGAGTTCTGGAGTACATTCCACAAGGACAATATCTTGATTTCCCGGATCTCGTTCATAAGCTATTGGCGGCTGGTGAAAAGGTGGTTGGATATCCATTTGATGGGTATTGGCAGGATCTTGGTCGTCCAGACGATTATGAGCAGGCTGCCAATGATTTTGAAAACATGCGCTCATTATTTCTGCCGGATTAATAGGGCAGCCCGTTTTTCACCTGAATCTATTTCAGTCTTATTTTCTCTTGAAAAAAGCTGACAATTTTACTTAAGAAGGAATTGATTCAGGGCTAGTGCGAAGTCGGTTTGATTTCAAGCGTTAGCGCAACACATACCCTAATGATTTACATTATTGTGACGAAGAAATACTAAATTTAGGTGGAGGTTTCAATGCAATGGCTCGTGCCGCTGGCTGATTTGGATTATGGTCTGGAAGAAGAAGAAGCAGTTTTATCCGTTTTGCGCAGCAAATGGCTGACAATGGGAGCTGTGACAGAAAAATTTGAACATGACTTCCGCACATTAACACACAGCAATTATGCAATTGCTGTGTCTAACGCAACGGAAGCGCTTCATATGGCATTGCTTGCATTAGGTGTCGGTGCGGGTGATGAAGTGATTGTGCCGTCTCTCACTTTTGTGGCGACAGCGAATGCGGTTTTGTATACAGGCGCGAATGTAGTTTTTGCCGATATCAACAGTCCGCAAGATCTCACCATTTCCTATCAGGATATAGCCCGTAAAATTACGCCGAAAACAAAGGCCATTATCGTGATGCACTACGCAGGTTATCCGTGTGATATGGCTAATATTTATCATCTTGCCAGAACCAATAATATTTACGTAATTGAAGATGCTGCACATGCGCCTGGGGCGGTGGTGAGTGGTAAACCTGTTGGAACATACGGGGATATTGGCTGTTTCAGCTTCTTTTCAAACAAGAATTTGGCTACCGGCGAAGGGGGTATGCTCACGACTCAGTACGCTGAACTGGCTGAACGACTAATGTTTCTCCGTTCGCATGGAATGACCACGCTTACATATGATCGTCATCGCGGTCATGCCTACAGTTATGATGTAGTTGCGCTTGGGTATAACTACCGGATCGATGAGATGCGGGCTGCTCTGGGCATTGAACAATTAAAAAAACTTCACAACAACAATCATCGTCGTGGTCTGGCAAATTTTCAATATCGCATTGATCTGGCAAATGTGATCGAGATTCCGTTTCCAAAGACAAAGAACAAACCCGCCTATCACCTCATGCCAGTATTGCTGCCCAAAGGTGCTAACCGGGAATCCTTCCAGGAATACATGAAATCAGAGGGAATCCAAACAAGTATCCATTACCCGCCAATCCATTTATTCAGCTATTACAAAATGCGATATGAAAATATCGACCATAAATTGCCTATAACTGAAGATGTTGCATCGCGGGAAGTGACACTGCCATTGTTTCCGACCATCTCCAGAGAACAGATTGAACTGGTTGTCCACCATGTCAAAATAGGGCTTGAAAGGGCTGTTAAGTAACTCGAATTTCCTAAAGTTATTAGAATTTTGTAACCATCATAGAATTCTGTTTGTCCGCGTTATCAAAAAGTCATGCGAGTAGAAATTGTTTACCAAATCGCAGCCGGAAATTTGAAATTCCTTGGCGTAATTGCAGGTTGCAATTTGTGTTCAAAACATTCTTTCTACCTCAACCTGGAATAATCCCAAGTAGGCATTGTATATAAAAAATCAAAATCGGAATTCTAAAAATCCGGCAAGTAGATGTTATTCAATAGTTCAGTAAAGGCTGTGCATGTCCCTCATCGATCTTAATTCCCTCATATCTAACTTCATCTGGATCATTGCCATCGCATGGCTGCTTTCAGTCATTTCAATGGCACGCTGGACCTCGCGCCAACGTGGTCGAGGATTGCAGGAACAACTAAATCAACCTGGTGAACAATTGAAATTGATGGTGGGTGGTTTGTTACTTTGTCTTGGGCTGGGTCTGGTTGCAGATTTATTATGGCTGATGATTTTGTGGTTTCTCCTGGGGGTTATTTTTATCTTTTTGATTATTCTAACTGTGCGCAAACAGATTAATTAACCGCACAAATCAAAGCGAGTGACTCTGATAAAGTAATACCGATCTGAATAAATCGCTTTGAATTGATCTCTGATTCAAATCTAATTTCAACAAACATAATCTGATCTCACCACTGCGAATCACGCATTTAGGGCTCTACTCAACCAACATCAATCAATAAAGGTAGGAATTATCGAAAGACGGGAACCATTTCCTTGCCGCAAATAAACACTAAATGTGTGGCATAATATATGCACAAGCAGGCTTCATGTACAGGAGGATAGATTGCCGTCTGTGAGACGCTGCCCAATGTTGGGCTTAAAAGACGATGAACATACTCGCCTGGCTTTTGCCAGTGAGAGTCATGCCTGTTATCGCAGCGGAAAAGCCAGAGCAATTTCTGTAGAACATCAACGCCAGTTTTGCCTCGAGAAAGAACACACGTCCTGCCCTATTTTCTTAAACGCTGGTGTTCAACGGGTAAAGCCTGCCAGGCAGGTACCGGCAGTAGTGCAAAAACCTGAAAATACATTTGAACCAATCCTAACAGAAGATGCAGGCTCAGATATCGGGGAAAATGAAACCCCTTATAAGGATATTCTTGGTCACTTAGCTGACAAGCGTTATGCCCATCTATGGGAAATTGCAGGCGTAACCATATTTATATTGATCTTAGTGGCAGGTTGGTGGCTTTTTAATAACCGTGATCTTTTTTTTCCTAATCATACTCCGGTTCAGGCTTCGATCGTCACTACGACAGTTCCATCACCTACTGTAACTGTCACCGAAGTTTTTTTCCCCAACAGTGAGCTGGTGGCTGAGTTGACTGCCAATCCCATTGTGACCGGTACATCCGGTACTTTGATCACACCTTCCCTGACTGCTTCACCGACCAGTACCAATACTGCGACTCACACCCCTACGCCAACATTCAGTGCAACGTCAATAATTTGCCAGGCACCATATGGATGGGTGAGCCACACTGTTCGATTCGGTGAAACCCTGGCATATTTTGCCAATTATTTTAATATCAGTACTAATTCTTTGATGGAAGCAAATTGCCTGGAAGATTCTTTTATCTCAACCGGTCAAACCCTCTTCCTGCCCTGGACTCCGTATCCACCTTCTCGCACTCCCACACGTACTTCAACCAATACCGCCCTGCCTTCTAACCCGGTAAACACGCGGACGCCGACAGCCACTCTGACAGCGATCCCCAGTAACACCCCAACATTTACAGTGATCCCTGCCACCACCACGGATTTACCTGTGCCGACTGAAATAACTCCTACCCCCACAAATACGGAGGAACTGTTACCCACCCAAACAGCCACACCTTTTCCAACGCTTGAATTGCCCCCAACCATTACTCCCAGTGATATATGATCTTTTTTCTTGAAAGTTTTAGATTCTTCAGAAGGGTAAACTAACCTGAGAGAATTAATCGGAAAAAAATCAGTGAGGAAATCCGGGATAATCACCAGGTTTTCTACATTGATAAAATTTGGTTTAGGCCTAATATTTTTGTTTATTGCTTTCTGGCAAGTAGATTGGCAGGTCTTAAAACAAGCCCTTAAGCATATTACATGGGCATGGTTTCTTTTAGCCACCATTAGCGTTCTGGTTAGCCTCACTTTGAAAGTGTTACGCTGGCGGATGTTACTTAAATACCACCAGATCAATATATCCTTGAAACAAACAATTTCAGCTTATTTTATTGGTGCAGCTGTCAATATCGTCTTGTTCATTCGAGGTGGAGAAATTATCCGAATTGGTTGGGCACATCAACCGCAAAAAGATGATATAGCAAACATAACTGCAACGATTGGGCTTGAGAAATATTTTGATTTGATCATGCTTTCATTTAGCCTGTTGACCATGAGCGCAATTCTTCCATCGATTGCCGTTGATCAATGGGCCAGACTTTCACCTCTGCTTGTGGTTCTAAGTGCGCTTTTGTTAATAGCTGCTCTTTTTGGCCCGCTAATCTGGAAGCGGTTTAATAAACCGGATGGGAACAAAGGATTGAAGAGCAGGGTAAGCAGACAAATTGATTTATTGATGGACGCCATCCAATGGCTTCGCAGTCCAGGAAAACTGATATCGATTATTGCGATTAGCGTTTTCATCTGGCTGGTGATGCTTTCCACCAATATGTTCCTTTTTCAAGCTTTAAAGCTCCCATCGAATTGGAAAGCTGCAGGTTTGGTTCTGGTTTTAGTATATATTGGTGTTTTACCAGCTTTGATGCCCGGGAATATTGGTCCCTTCACTTATTTTGCTCAACTTGCGCTTATTCCATTTTCTATAAATAGTACTCAAGCTCTGGCTTTTGCAATTTTATTATTCGCCATAGTGACTTTGCCACCCCTGATAATTGCCGGTTTTTCCCTGCTGACACCTGGAACAATCCCGCTACTCGGGAAAATTCATCGAATAGATCAGGACGATAAATAAAATAAGGATTGATAATACTTTGGTAATCAACCCGCGCAGTTATTTCGGGAAAAGGTGCAAACTGAATTGATCGAGCGATTTAATAAGGCGATTTTTATTATTCCCGCAATTGCATTGATATTGTTCGGTTTAGGAATTTGGCATACGCTTAATCCATCCCTTGAGGTTCAATGGTCCACAGCCAGTGAAATTGAAACGCTAGGCTTTAACGTTTTTCGAGCAGATACAATAGCAGGGCCATTTGTTTATCAAGTAAACAAAACCCTTGTTGCTCCCAAGGGCGATTCGTTGACTGGTGGTCAATACAAATTGACAGATCATGATATTCAGGTTGGGCGAACTTATTTTTTTTTGCTGCAGGAGCTGCAAATGGGAGGCCAAACGGAAGATTTTGGACCGATCGAAATAGCGGTAAACTCAATCGGCTGGATAGAAATTACCGCAGCCGTTTTAATCTATTTGGTTTATTTGATCATCCGCAAGAAATCTGCTGAAAAATTAATCAGGAATTGATTTGCATGTACTCAGTGTCTGTCCAAATAGCTAATTTGATTTTTGAATTATGCAGCGATAACTTAAGTTTTCATCAAAAATTGTCTGCTCGCTTCCGAAATTTTCTGACATCGGAATCTCCTATTCAGGTCTCAATGACATTTAATTTGACGAAAGAGGTAGTAAGGGATCTCTGGCAGGAACCTTCACTGGAGTGGGCAGGAGAAGCGTGTCGTGTTTCCGCTGCTGGTATTGAGGGGGTTATCAATCTGGAAGCGAATAGGGCTGTTTTTGATGTATCTCCTACCAGAACAATATACGAAATTGAACAGATCATTAGAATTGCAACAGCCATTTGGCTTTACAAATATGGCGGACTGCTTTTGCATGGCGCGGGATTGGTTAATGATAATAAGGGTTATTTGTTCACGGGCGTCTCAGGAGCAGGAAAAACCACAGTTTGCCGAGTTTCAAAGGAAGCCTATATCTTGAATGACGATTTAGTGGGAATCATGCCGGATAATGGCGGATGGCAAGTATGGTCCACCCCGTTTACGAATCCAACCCAGGTTGAGCCTAACCCGGGACATGCCAGCTTTTTCTCAATGCTTCGATTAATCCAGGCAAACCAGCATCGACTGACTGAAATGACGGCGGCTGTTGCCATGGCAGAAATGATTTCACATGTCGTCGTTGTTAATTCAAATGCCAACTTGACAGAATCAGTATTACTAAGATGCTTCTCCATCATCCAAATAATCAGCTATTATGAACTTTACTTTTTGCCAGATGATAGATTTTGGCATTTACTTCCATGAACACAAAAAAAACCCGAAAATTTCTTTCGGGTTTTTTTTGTGTTCATGCTTAGCGGGATATTTAATTTCAAGCCTGGATTCCCAATGGTGAGCGGCGCAAAGCAGACTGTATCATCAAGTATTCGCCAATGTTCTCCATTGTTACCAGGCCAACCAATACATCCTTTTCAAAGACAGGTACAGATGAGCAGCCACAATTCTGCAGTCGTTCTGCTACTGCATCCAACATTTCATCCGATTTAGCTGTGGTGAAATCTCGATCCATCACGCCGGATATATTGGCGGTTTGACCATCGAGTGCTAAGGATTGTAAAAGTGCTTTTCGGGTGAGCACCCCCACCATTTCATTTCCATTCAAAATAGGAAAATCTTGTTGGTAGCCGGATAGTATAGCCTCGACCGCATCACTCAGCCGTTGTGTGGGAGAAAGGGTTTGAAACTGGGTAAGCATGGCACTTTTAACCGGTATGCCTGAAAATGTTTCCTTAACCTGTACACTTCTACTTTCCTGGCCTGCACCAACCCATACAAACAGGGCAATTAAAAGATAAAATGGGTTTGTTAATAACCCTATTAATCCAAAAATAAGGGCGAAACCCTTGCCAAACGCTTCTGCTATTTGAGTAGCTCGTACATAATCCATGCGGGAAGCTAATGCTGCACGTAAAACTCTGCCTCCGTCCATTGGAAAAGCAGGAATAAGATTAAAGACAAGTAAAACCAGGTTTACAATGGCAAGCCGTTCGATTAATGAGCCGTCAGTTAATGATAGCTGCGAGAGCGACGCAAACCCTTTGGTTAAGACCAACCATCCGAAGAGTATGATGGCCAGTAGCAGATTTACTGCTGGTCCGGCTAAGGTCACCCAAAATTCTTGTTTGGGCTCACGCGGGATTCTTTCTAATTGTGACACACCACCAATTGGCAGCAGAGTGATATCGCGAGTCTTGATTCCGAACTTTCTTGCAGTTAATGCATGTCCAAACTCATGCATTAAGACAAATAAGAATAGAAATAAGACGAACAAAATACCGTTCAAAACGGCTGGAATCGTTTTGGCTGTTACCCAGTATGAATATCCAACCCAGAGAATTAGTAAAAAGAATGTGAGGTGGATTTTTACATCAATCCCAGCAATCCTTGCTATTCGAAAAGACCATTTCATTTTAACTCCAGTTTTCAAAATTAACTACCGTATTATTATCTTCATTCTACAGTCCTTATATTAAGATCCTATAAGATCTTCTGGCTTTCGTATAGGCTTTTTCAAAACCTACATTAAATTTGAAGGGTTCTAATAAAACTTTTATATAACGTTAATTGATTTTCAACTTCAAAGTAGTTATTATATTAATAAGACTAAATTTATCATAATTCCTCATGTTTATGAGGGGAAAAAATAGAAAAGGATACAGAAATGACCGAGAAATTTGTTTTACCAGAATTAGGATACACATTCAGCGCAGTTGAGCCAGCCATTGATGCCCAGACTATGGAAATTCATCACGATAAGCATCATGCAGGTTATGTGAATAATTTAAATGCGGCACTTGAAAAAGCACCCAAATACTTTGATCATTCCGTCGAAGAAATTTTACGAAATCTCAATGATGTCCCTGAAGACATTCGCACAGCGGTTCGCAATAATGGTGGCGGACATGCCAACCATTCACTTTTTTGGAAACTGCTCGCGCCGGGTGGAAAAAATGTCCCGTCTGGTCATTTACTGAAAGAGATTGATTCCGTCTTTGGAAATTATGATAATTTCATAAATGTGTTTTCAAATGCTGCCAAGACCCGTTTCGGTTCAGGTTGGGCCTGGCTTGTACTCGATGAAAATAAGAAATTACAGGTTTATTCGACCGCCAACCAGGATAGTCCATACCTTCAGGGTCATGTTCCGGTGCTAGGTTTGGATGTATGGGAGCATGCTTATTATTTGCGCTACCAAAATCGCCGCCCAGATTATGTCACCGCGTTCTGGACAGTGGTTAACTGGGACGCTGCAGATGGTTTTTATCAAGCAGCCCGCTAGAAGAAGTATTTACTAAAAATAAGAAGACCGTTTCATTGCGAGACGGTCTTTTCATTTAATAGACTTAGATCTTAAGGAATAACCTGCCAGAAACGCACCAATTGGTCAGTCCCAATCGTGGTGATTAGTGTGCCATCCGGGGAAAAAAGTATCTGATTGACGCTGTCAACGTCCTGGGCAAAGCGGGCGACTTCAATCATTTGCCCACAATCCAAAATTACCATATCAGTACCATCAATGACAGACAATAGAGAACTGTCAGGTGAAAAATCCATGCTATAGGCGGGAATGGATAATTCGAAAGTGCCAAGGGTTTCTCCAGTCATCGGCTGATAGAAAAAAACCTGTGGAACAGGGGTGTCTTCTTCCATTTGAGACGTTGATGTAGCCAATTTTTTTCCATCTGGACTTAGGGCATAACTGGTTAGGAAATCTTCGTGAAAAATTGCTGTCCCCAGGGTATTCGTTGCAATTTCGCTGACCTGAATTGTGGCACGTGCCTTCCATATTGTGTGTTTACCGTCAGCGCCAAAACCCACAGAATAAACCGGGGCCGCCGTTTCAAAACCCGTAACACTTGATTTTTTTTCTCCACTCGTAACGTCATAAATTTCGCCAGCTCTGGTGTCCTGCCGGTCTAAAATTATCTGCGATCCGTCCGGGGAGAATTCTCCATACATAAAAGAAAAATCGGTTTGTATTGTGTGAATGGAATTTTCTCTCCAGTTCTTTATCAACAATGAGCTCTGGTTGAAGGTAACAGCGTATTGTTCACCGTTTGGCGAAAAATCGATCAACATCTCCTCTGGTTGAAAGTCAGAGGTGTACAGCAATTGCATTTGCGGATAAGAATAGACCCAAAAGGTTTGATAGGCAATTAATACAAAGGATTTCTGATCTAAACTCCACTTCAGGCGCACCGGTTCACTTGCCTGAAAACTTTTCCCGATCGCAAGGTTGGATGCATTTTCGGCTTGAATTCGACCATAGGCTGGATTGGGAGTAATTTCAGAAACAGTCAAAGGAGTTGGAGAGCTTTTTTGTTCAGTAGGTGTAGATGCGGTTTTCGTAGGAATGGTGGGAATCGCCGTCAGCGTTATGTTGGTCTTTGAAAAGTTACAACCTGCCAGGCTCAGAAGTAAAAAGATGATTAGGGAGTTTTTTCGAATTACGCGTAGAACCATTTTTTTCACGCTTTCTTTATCGTCCTTACTTGAAGACGTATAGAAAATCAAAGAAGTTCCTGGAAAATGAAATTATTCTCCGGACAGCTTATCAACGCCCCAATTAAGAAAATTGAAGATATTATCTTCCGCCCAGATGAGAAGACGATCACTCAGTTGTTGAAGTTTTGAATGAATCCAATCCTTGGAATCCTTCTGAAGATTGCTCATCAACCGAGATGTCCCATCTTCTATTCGAAATTTCAAACTGGTAAAGATTGCGGGCTTTTCTTCAATCAAAATAGCCGGCGTTTCACTGACATACAAAGTTAAAGAGTTTTTTCGATCTGGTTTCAGCTCCATACCGTTTTGGAGACTTAAATCATCGCTGCTGGCTGCATATGCGCGATATTTTGTGCCAGTTACGTTCGAAAGGGTGATTGGATATGGTTGATCACCTCCGATTGCTGCCCAGGTGAAAATCATGTTTCTGCCTTCTTTACGAAAACGATATTCATATAGCCCGAGTTCCTGCGGGGTTCCCAAATCACTGCTACTTTGGAATTGACCCAGGGGGCGTGCTGCTTCCAGGAGACGACTGATATTCTTTAAAATCAATCGAGCATTGGGGCTTAGCATAAATCCGGGATTAGTCGGATCCTCAACATCGCCATTCCAAAATATTTTCTCTACATTCGGTTCAGTTAAAAGTGGGATAACACTGCGTAAAACTAAGTTGCCCTCGATTTGCTCATCGGCGATACCTTTCGCCCGGCCCATCTGCGCCAACCAGTCATCACGCCAGCCGATCTCCGTAATCCAGATAGGTTTTGCTCCCTGCATTTCAGCATATTCAGCTACATTGCGCACTTCTCCTACGAGGTTGGATTCCAGCGGCTTGTCCATTTGACATAAACCAGTGTAAGAATCAAAACCAGGTCCGCGTGTCATCCATGTTTCCGGTGGATTGTTCTGCCAATATGGGTGTAAAGCGATAATGTCGAATGTATTCCAGGCGTCTGCATTGGAAATTTCTTTTAGAAAACCAATCGGACTGGTGCTGCAATCACTTGCCGAAGAATTGTACAAGCCGCCCAGAATAACAACATCCTGGCGGTCATTCTTTTTAATGATTTTTGAAGCGGTTGTCAGCATACGAGCATATAAAAATGGAGAAGGGGTGCTGACAGCGCCTTCCACAGTGGGGAACATGACCTTTCCCCATTGATAAGGATTGTTCATCTCATTACCGATTTCCCAATAGTCTATCCGATCACCGTAGCGATCGACCACAGCCTGGACGTAACTTTTCCATTGTTGAACAAGTTCATCTGCATCAATGGGTTGGTCCGGGTAAATGTGTGGAAGATAGGCAGGTCCGGTTGAAAGCACCGCCACCACCTGCAGGTTGTGCCGTTCAGCCAGAGCCAGCATGATGTCATAATCCACATAGAGACCGTTATTTGTATAGCTCCAGTTGAACTGACCGGGAAATTGTTCCACTTCTACCCAGGGGATTTCCTCTCGAATCCAATGGATATTCATGTCTTCCAGGGCTTGATAAGCTACATCTAAATTATCCACCCCCAATCGCAAATGGGTGGAGGTGCCCATACCGATGCTATCGATCGGCGTGGATGTTAGGGAATTATTAGGGGAGTTGAATAAAGAAGTGATAGTGGTGATAATAAAGATTAACAGCCCAGTTTTCAGAAAAAATGCGATTATTCGCAAGTTGAAATGCATTTTGCACCTTTGGTAGAGTATGTTTAGTAAGGGTTAAGGTGCAAGAATGGTGCTAACGCGGACCATTTGACCTTGTTTGATCGAATTCGAGGTAAAATTTAATTCTCTGGAGTTTTGCCTAATACCGAAATAATTGGTGATTATGAAACCAAATTTTAAAAATAAGCCAGTCGTAATTCTGTTTCTTTTATTAATGCTTCTACTAAATTCATGTACATTAATCCAGGGATCCGGTCAATCAGAAATCAAATATCAGGATCTTGAATTAAGCGATTGTCTGACACTCGGGCAAAGTTTTTATGCTAAACACAATGGATTGCAAGCAATAGGACTATTCCTTACTCCGGGCAAAACTGGGGATGGTGAAATCCAATTATTGCTTCGTCACAAATTGTCAGAGACTACGAATATAGCAAAAACAAGCCTAAAGCGGGAGGAGATAGATTCTCCAGGATATTACACTTTTGAGTTTTCAGAACCGAATGAATCATACCTTAAAGGGTTTTTTGTTTTGATCGATTATGAAGGCGAAGGTAGTGTTATTCTAGGTTCGGGGGATTCAAATAGCTATGAAGATGGGGCCGCATATTTAAATGGGGCAAGTTTTCCCCGACAGTTGTCATTTAATCTTTCGTATTCACCCAAACCAATGCTATTGAGTCTGGTTAAGTTGTTCATCACAAAATGGCTCCTCTGGATATTTCTTTCAATCTTATTATTTTTACTGCCAGGTTATACAATTTTGAACGTTCTCAACATTCATTTTGAAGAAAAATCTTTGGTTGAGAAAATTGCTTTTTCAATTGGAATAAGCCTATCAATTACCCCTGTTTTCTTCTTATGGACAAACCTGATTGGGATCAATCTAGGAATTTTTTATGCCCTGATACCCATCTTCCTTTCGCTCGGAATCTTGATCTTTAAAACGATAAAGAAAAAAACATCTTTTGCAATCATAGGTTCCAGGCACTTTTTTAAGAGCGTAGAAATCCCAGATATTGTTTTTGGGTTTCTTTTATTGTTATTGATTTTTATACGGTTTTGGATAATTCGTCCCTTACCTCTTCCACTTTGGGGTGATTCATACCAGCACACATTAATTACCCAGTTATTATTTGAAAATAATGGCCTATTTCAATCCTGGTTGCCGTACGCCGATATTCCAAGATTCACCTATCACTTTGGATTTCATTCTAATGCAGTGAATTTTCAATGGATTAGCGGCGAAACTGCTGCTCAAGCCGTATTGGTTTTTGGACAGGTGATCAATATTTTTTCCATTTTTGTCTTATATCCAATGGCGAGGTTTTTGACTCCGAACAAAAATAAATGGGCGGGTGTTGCTGCGGTGTTAATAGGTGGGTTCCTCTTTAACATGCCCAATTTTTATACTAATTGGGGGCGCTACACTCAATTGATTGGTCAGGTAATTTTATTACCTTCCGTGTTATTTCTTTGGAAAATGTTTGTAGAAAAGAAATTGAGTTGGAAATACATTGCAATCTCCGCTTTGATGATTGCAGGGTTAGCGTTTTCTCATTACCGGATCCTTGTAATTTTTATACTTTTTATACCGGTCTTGTTCGTTACTGGTTTTCGACATCATACAAAACAGAAATTATTGACGATTTCAATAATTGCCAGTCTTGCATTTATTCTATTTTTACCATGGTTTCTAAATGCTTTTGGTGGGTCAATGGTTGAATTGTTTCTCGCGATGGTTAAACCCATTCAAACCTCAACAGGAACAACAACCGCTGCAATCAATCCCCTCTTAACATTGGAGACATCTGGTCTTTTTAGTTACATTTCAAAGCCAGTGTTTTATTTTCTACTCCTCATCATAATTTTTTTCATTTTCAAAAGAAATTTTTACGGCTTGGCTTTTATTATTTGGTGGATCTTTGCTTTTATTGCTGGATTCCCGACGATGTTTCATCTTCCAGGCAAAGACATTCTCTCTGGTTTTGCTATATTAATTGCTTTATTTATTCCTATATCGATTGTACTTGGAAGCTTTATTGGAAATCTTATTTTCTCGGCCGAGAAATTTAAGAAAGTTATCACAATAGTCGCTGTTTTAATATGCGTTTTCCTTGCTTTGTGGTTTGGCCGGCAGCGTTTATATGATATTGATCCAAAGACATTTGCATTAGCAACTTTTCCTGATCTGGAAGCAGCGAACTGGATCAATGAAAATATTTCAGATTCGCAAAAAATCTTCATCAATTCCTTCCCTGCTTTTGATGACACAGTAGTTGTTGGATCAGATGCTGGCTGGTGGTTACCTTATTTGACAAAAAACCAAGTCAGTGTTCCTCCGTTAAATTATGGGTTTGAAATGGAGGTAGATGAAAAAAAAGCAATTATCGATGAAGCTTTTGAAATTTGGAACAGCGGTATAGTTTCTGTGGATGGCAGAAAACTTCTCGAGGAAGAAGGGTATGAATATATTTTCATTGGCCAGAAAAAGGGGGAGGTAAATAGTCCCCAAAAGTATCGAATCTTACAAGAATTTTCGGAAATTGGTGGTTTATCATTAACCTACAAAAATGATAATGTTGTGTTATTCAAATCTTCATCAGGAAAATGAACTTATGGTTGTGTGAATTTCAATTATGAAGACGACGTTGTAATTAATCGATTAACATGGAAAAAATCTTTCAAAGCATTTCCAACAGAATAAATTAAAAGGATCGTCATAATGCGTGTACTGGTTTGGGGCACTTATAGAGAAAACTATTCTAGAAATAAATTAATTTTCAATGGCTTGAAAAAAGTAGGTGTAGAAATAATTGAATGTCACGAAAACCTCTGGAAAGGTGATGAGGATAGAGAAAATATTGCCAGAGGAAAATGGATTTCACCCTTTTTTTGGATAAGGTTGTCAGTTAGATATGTAAAGCTAATTTTTAGATTTTTTACTCAAAAGAATTTCGATATTATTTTTATTGCCTATCCTGGTCATTTTGACGTATTTATTGGAAAAATCCTCTCAATTATAAGTAAAAAACCCTTAGTTTGGGATGTTCTAAACTCTTTTTTTCTAATTATGAAAGAAAGAAAGATCTATGGAAATTGGCTTGAAAAATTATCGCTTAATTTAATAAAGGGGATTGAAAGAAGAGCGTTGTTATTGCCAAAATTATTATTTTTGGATAATCAGAAATTTGTAGATTGGCTTTGCAACATCCATCAAATTAACGGCGATAGATTTCGACTGATTCCTATTGGAGCCGATAGCAGTTTTTTTTACCCTGATTATTCTGTAGAAACGGAAAACAAGAGAACATTTGTTTTGTATTACGGCACTTTCATACCGAATCATGGAGTTAGCCACATACTAGAAGCGGCAAAAATCTTACAAGATGATCATGAGATACGATTTATTTTCGTTGGCGACGGACCGGAAAAACACAATTCTCAAAAATTTGTGGCTGAAAACAAGTTAGCAAATATTACTTTTATTAATTGGTTAAGTAAAGAGGAATTATTAAAACAAATTTGGAAATCTCATATTGTACTTGGAGTATTTGGTGACACACTACAAGGATCTTTGACAAATAACAATAAAATTATCGAAGCATTTGCAGTGGAAAAACCGGTAATCAGTGGTTTTACTCAAGCGTTGCCACAAGAAATAAAACATGGGGTAAATATTCATTTATGCAAAGCCGGCGACTCATTGGAGATTGCGAATAGTATCAAATACTTAGTTGCCAATCCAAATTATTGTAAGAAAATTGCTGATAATGGCTATAAAACATATATGGAGAATTTTGAGAATCTCCAAATTGGTAAAATTGTATTAAATTATTTGACAGAAGTACTATGAGAATTACTTTTCTGCTAACTCAGGACTTAAATAGTCCATCAAGTCTCGGGAGATTTTTTCCTTTAGCGAAAGAACTTGCTAAATTAAATTATCAGATACAAATACTGACGTTGCACTCCAATTACAAAACTAAAGGAATAAAAGATGAATCTCTTGCTGGTGTGAAAATCCGCTATTTAGGTCAAATGCAAGTATTAAAAATTGGTGATGATAAAGCATATTTTAGACCTTTTCGATTTGTGTACTTGATGAGTATTGCTTCGGTGAAATTCATTTTATATGCACTATTTGGGAAATATGATGTCCTGTATATAGGAAAACCGCATCCTATGAATGGGTTAGGTGGTTTGGTTGGTAAGTATGTAAGAAAAAAGAAAATTATTGTTGATTGTGATGATTTTGAATCATCAGTCAATCGCTTTACTTTTCGATGGCAACAAAAAATTGTGACCTATTTCGAAAATAGGCTGCCGTTATCGGCTGACCTTGTTAATACAAATACGATGTTTTCGCTTAATCGTCTGAAGCAATTGGGTATTCCAGAAGAAAAATTATATCTTCTCCCTAATGGAATTGATAGAAAACGTTTTGCGATTCAACAAAAGTCCAAGAGTGAGGATTTGCAAGCGAAATATGCACTGCAAGGTAAAATTGTTATCGGTTACGTAGGGACTATTGCTGTGACATCTCACCCAATTGAACTGCTATTGGAAGCCTTTGCCCTGCTCGTTGACCAATACCCTGACATACATTTAGTATTAATAGGAGGCGGAGAAGATATACGGTTTGTGAAACAAAGGATTAGCGAGTTAAAGATATCCGAGTATGTTACCTTAGTGGGTAGAATTAATCCTGAAGACATTGCCCAATACTACAAATTATGCGATATCACTGTCGATCCCGTATTAAATAATGATGTAGCAAAAGCCAGGTTGCCGGTAAAAATGTTTGAAAGTTGGGTTACTGGAGTACCTTTTGTTACTTCAGACGTCGGTGATCGAAAAACCTATTTGACAAACCCAGTGGCAGGAGTTTGTGCTACTGACGTGACGCCGAAAGATCTGGCTGGAGCCATATCAAAAATAATTATGGATAGCGAATTTAGAAATGAAATCATTGCAAATGGGATCACCAAGGCCGAGCAATTCTATTGGGACAATATTACAATGAAATACGATAAGTTCTTGAAAGAAAATATTTAATGCCCTCTATAAAAAATGAGTTGGCTATTGTGATTGTAAATTATTGTAATGCTCAGGATACAGTAGAATGTATTTCTTCGATTTTTACTAATAATGAATTTTCGACAGATCCCATAATTATACTGATCGACAATGGGTCAATAGACAATTCCTATGATATCCTCATGAATAACTATGCAGAGGATAAACGAATATATTTATCCAGAAACGAAAAAAACCTTGGTTTTTCTGCTGGATTTAACTCAGGCATAAAGATAGCAAAACTTTTTGATCCTGATTGGATATTTTTGTTAAATAATGAC
>JBBQNI010000037.1:0-33230 GCA_038329785.1 Anaerolineales bacterium
GCTGCGGAAAGCAGCCTCTTTTTATATATTTGTTATTTGGGACAGGATTTACGCTATTACACCCAGCTTTTTGCCCACTTTTGCAAATGCCTGCAGGCTGAGATCCAGATCTTCCCTGGAATGGGTGGCGGAGATCATGACCCGAATGCGCGCCTTTCCTAATGGCACGGTTGGAAAACCAAGCGCCATGGCAAAAACGCCTTCCTGATAAAGCTGGCGGCTGAATTCACGTGCCAGTTTGGCATCACCTAGCATGACCGGGGTAATGGGCGTTTGAGAAAGACCGGTATCGAAGCCCATTTTTTTCATTTCAGCTTTGAAGTAGTTGCCATTTTCCCATAATTTGTCGACCAACTGAGTTGATTCTTCCAGCAAGTCAATGGCCGCGATGCATGCACCCACATCAGCTGGGGTAGCAGCCGAAGAGAACAAGAAAGGCCTACCGCGCTGGCGCAGCCATTCAATAATGACAGATTTACCTGCCACCATGCCGCCCATGACACCAAAAGCTTTTGACATGGTGCCTACTTCCACATCCACTTTGCCATGCAGGTTGAAGTGATCCACGATTCCGCGGCCACCTTTGCCCACAACGCCTTCTCCGTGTGCATCATCAACCATCAACATGACATCATATTTACTGGTTACCTCGTAAATCTTGTCCAGAGGAGCCAGGTCGCCGTCCATGCTGAAAACGCCATCAGTGATCACTAGAATTCGCCGAAACTTAGCCAGGTTTGCTTTAATTTGAGACTCCAAATGCTTGGCATCTGTATGGTTGTAACGCAGGATTGTTGCGCCGGATAGGCGGCTGCCGTCGATGATAGAGGCATGGTTGAGCTCATCCGAGAGGATCGCGTCTTCTTTACCAACCAGACACGGAATCGTGGCCAGATTGGCTGAAAAACCTGACTGAAATGTAATGCAAGCCTCCACACCTTTAAAAGCTGCCAGCCTCTTTTCCAATTTGAGATGTAAATCCATCGTACCGGCAATCGTCCGAACGGCTCCGGGTCCGACGCCATATTGGTCAATTGCTTTTTTTGCTGCAGCAACCATTTTGGGATGATTGGCTAGGCCGAGGTAATTATTGGAACAAAAATTGAGTACTTTTTTGCCATCGACTACCAGCCAGGCACCCTGTGGTGAACTGAGGGTGCGGATCTTATTGTAAAAGCCCTCTGATTTCAATTTTTCGATCTCTTCCGGAATCCAATCCAAACGTTTTGACATGATTTACCTCTTTTTCTCAACGAAATTTGAAACCTTATGCTTAATTATAGCGCAGCATATAGGCAAGATTTATCTTCAGCAATGCATTAAACGGAATCTTCACTTGAGGAAAAAAAAGTTTATAGATATGTTTCAGGAAGTAGAAATTATCATCGATTTCGGCTTAATCCCTGCTTGTTTTTTGATACATCAAATTTGGCGCAGCAGGAATTAGAACTTGTTTATAGGGCATCGTATAAGCTGATTTGGCTCTGACAAGCCACATAATTTTATAGACAAGATGAGAAAGTTTTCCATCCTGATGAGACCTGCATCTTTAGGTTCGGTACGGATTGATAATCATTACCGCAATTGGCAAACTTACAGGATGGAGACTTAAGCCAATTGGCTGAGTGCTTTCCGTGCCCTGGTCTTGTCCGCAGAAACTGCAAACAAAGGATCATGTTTGACGGACATGCCCAACTTACAATTTTATCAATTGCTCGGGAGGCATTAACCAGGAGAATACTGAAATAAACTTATGACTTTCTCTTAGCGAATAAGAAATACGAAGTGGCAAAGACGAAAAAGCGGGAAGGAACAGAAGTAAGGCGAGGAGATTGATTGACTTTGGATTACCAGCAAAAAAACCTTCGGTCTGAGAAGGGTAATCAATCCATTGTCCAGCCGCTAAGATAGCCCAATTCAAACAATGCATCAGCTACCTTTCCGGCACCGCCGGGATGGATGAGGGCCATGTTTTCGGAAAGGATTTCTTCAATAAACTTCTTATGTTTGCTTTTCTGAAGGGCGGTGAGGATGTGTGGATTGGTCACTTTTAATAAAACAACCGGACGGATCTCAACCTCCCTGCCATTTTTATCCCAGTTTTCCAGGGCTTCATTGACTTTTACCGGTATTGGGTGGGGGAGAACTTTCTGCAACAGGGAAAGCAGGTGACTGATTTTGAGACCTTGATTCAGTGCGGATTGCAACGACTGGGCACTAATTTGATATTGATAGGAAGGCTGATCTGATTTAATCCAGTCGCAAAATCGTGCAATTTGATAACGGGTGACCAAAGGTGCGCAATTCGGAACTACAATTTTTCCCAGTGGATTGATTTGAACCTTTTCCCCGTTTGTGTAAACGATTTCTGGAGTCTGTCGGGCAAAGAGGGCGACGCCTGCATCAGATATGCGAAAGGCACTTTTCTCAGCGACCTTATGACTGCCGGCAAGATCAATGATGCCAAGCCAGTGAAAAGGCCCATTCAGCATGCAGCGGATATATTCACCTTCAACCCGGGTCCAATTTTTAAAACCACGCAGATATTCACCCGTGTCTTTGTCTTTGACAAACCAGGAATCATAATCACCGGCAGGACGTAGAAAATCAGGATCTTTTTGATAAATGCTATTGATAAAACTTTGAATATTCCACCACTGGTTTGTTTCGAGTTCAAAAACCCTTTCCAACAGGAATTCTCTGGCGGCTATCGAATTGTTATGCGGTAGAGTTTCAAACAGAAGCCCGGGGGTCATGGTCAATTCATTCAATTGAACGCAAGAAAGCCAAATAGAGAATAACGATAATAACGATTTACCTCGCGCTGCTTCTAATAACTCACGAATTGACTCGGCATTAAGGTGGTCGTCTGATATTAAAATATTTGCACATTGCAACAGTTGAATAAGGAAATTTTCTGCACCAGGGAGCTGCATATGCGGGATGGGCTGATGGTAAATTCCTTTGCGAATAGCGGCGAGCACGGTGCAGGTATCTTGCAAGATAGAATCGTCTGTCAATTTTGTGAATAGAATCTCTCCCGGCGATGCCATTCGAACCAGGTCTGTTTTCTGGGAAACCGCAAATGGTTGTACCAAATCAATGATTTCGTCAGGAAGGTAAGCATATTCCTGCGGCTCATTTTTGAAATTTAAAAACGCCCGGCCAATGATGGCACGATACCATAAGACTTCGGCTGGATTAACCGGTTTTAAATCCGGCCTTTCTCTATCCCTTTTTGAAGCACCCATCACCCGCACCTCTCCAAAATCGCGGCTGAATTTTGCCCAGGGCATGTGGCCTTCACGATCGTAAATTGCCAGAATTGCATTCCGCGCTTTTTCTGGCAAGGCTAGAAATACCTCCTCGAATACCTCTTTATTGGTCATCCCACTCATAATCACTGGACGAGCAGTGGCTGCATCCGGGGCATTAAGTTCAATTCCCCATGCATTTGCGACGATTTGCAAAAAGAAAAGGTCATGTCCCAAGAGTGTATTGACTAGTGCAGGCATTTAATCAGCGAAATCCTTTGTAAACAAGAAAAATTACCAATGCAGTAAGAATCGATTCTTTTTTACTTCTATTCTATAATTGTTTAATCGAGCACAAAACTTGCATGATTTTAGGTACTATACCACAAAAGAAAATTGAGTTTGGTGGGAGAAATTAAAGCATTTTTACAGAAATTATATGCAATAAACTCGTGGATAAACTTATAATGTCTTACAGCTAATCAGATTCATGAAGGAACAATAATCAGAAAGAAGGTATTTCCGTGCAGTGTGCTTTAGATGCAATATTTTTAATCAAACGGAAATTGACTTCAATATCGCTTGACTGTATAATTCCATGAGTCCCAACCAGAAATAAGGACAATTTATGGCTCTTAAAGGAAATCTTCGCGATTTCACCATCACGCAATTATTAAATCTTGTAAATCTGGCTTGTAAAACTGGTACCCTCGTTATTGAAGGGCCAGGCGACATTGCTCAGATTTCTTTTCGCGAAGGCAAGTTGGCGTATGCTCAATTGGGACATCATGATAACACTCTGGCAGGGATATTACGCAGAAATCGCAAGATCAGTGCCCGTCAATATGCCATCCTTCAGGAACGTGCCCAGAAAATGAGTGATAAAGAATTGGGGCTTTTGCTAATTAATGCCGGTTATTTGACGCAAACGGATATTATCGATAGCTTGCAGCAGTATTTTATTGCCATTGTGCGCCAATTGTTCACCTGGGTGGAGGGATTATTTCATTTTGACATTAACACCCTGGCTCCTTCTGATAAGATTCCGATTCGCATGGATCTGGAGAATCTGATCATTGAAGGCTCACGACAACTGCGCGAGTGGGAACAGCTCCAACAGGAAATTCCAAGCCTGGATATGTCGCTCAAATTCATGGATCGCCCTGGAACAAATATCCGAAATGTCAATTTAAGCGTGGAAGAATGGCGCGTAGTTTCTTATGTCAGTCCCAAAAATACCATGCGTCAAATTGCACAAACCACCAAGCTGAATGAGCTCGAGATTCGACGGGTGGTTTATGCACTCTTGCAGGCCGGGTTGGTGGAAATTATCCGTCCTGGTAATGCGCCGGTTTCCATTCAACCAAGAGCTTTCCCAACCACGGACAAGAAAGAACAAAAATCTTTGGTGAACAGGATTATTGATCGAATTCGTTCGATCTAATGAGGTCTAGAGGAATCAGTATGCAAACTGTCAAAATCGTAGTCACTGGCCCATTCAGCGCAGGTAAAACGGAGTTTATCCGGGCTGTGAGTGAAATTGACGTTGTCTCGACTGAAAGAAAAATAAGCGCAGAAGCTGAAAAAATAAAGGAATCGACCACGGTTGCCATGGATTTTGGCCGAATTACAGTTGATGCGGAATTAATCCTCTATTTGTTCGGGACGCCTGGACAGCGGCGTTTTGATTTCATGTGGGAAATTCTTTCTGAAGGTATGCTCGGGTTCATTGTCATGGTCGATAGTGCCCGGCCGGAGACTTTCCGTGAAGCACGCAGCATTTTGGAGACTTTCCGAGCTTATGCCCCCACCCCATATGTTGTTGCTGCCAACAAACAGGATATTGAAGATGCCTGGGACCTGGAAGATATGCGTGTTGCCTTGCGACTGGACCCTAATGTAAAGTTTTTGCCGTGTATTGCGCAAGATAAGGAGTCAGTCAAAAAGGTTTTATTGGAGCTGCTCTATACCATTCTGGCTGAAATGGAGTCCAGTAATAAAGCTTAAATGTCTTCCATAACGACAGATAAGGGAATATTGCATTACGAAGTTCTCGGAAGGGGGGATCCGGTTATTTTTTTGCATGGGTGGCTGGGTTCCTGGGCATTGTGGAAGGACGTGATGACGTCCGTTGCCGTTCATCATCGTGCATATGCTCTGGATTTTTGGGGATTCGGCGAATCTGGACGCAAACGGGATTCCTATCAGGTATCGGATTTCATGGATCTCATCCAGCAATTCATGGATCAGCTGGGCATTGACTCCGCTCCTTTAATCGGACATAGCATGGGTGGCACAGTCAGTTTACTGACCGCTTTAAGTCACCCAGAACGGATTTCAAAGGTCATTGTTGTTGGTTCGCCTATCAAAGGCTCATCTTTGGCATTTCCCTTGAAATTGGCCGGGGATAAATCCATCGCTTCTTTTTTATATGCAAACATTAACCTTTTTCGCTTCTTCATGAGATTATATGCTCCCCTAATTTGCAATGACCCGAAATTTCCGGGTATGATTGATCAGGACATTATGAATAGTACGGTTGACTCTTTCTTAAAGAGTATCGCTTCTCTTCGTCATACCGACCTTACGACCCGAATCGAGGCTTTAACAACCCCAATCCTTGGCCTATATGGTCAAAAAGACAATATTGTTTCGGCAACAGAATGGAAGACATTAAAAAAATGTGCTCCTCATGCTAAAATACAGTTGTTTCCAGAGGCCGGCCATTTCGTCATGTTGGACCACCCAGATGTTTGTACTGAATCAATCCTAGATTTCATCAAGAAAGAATGATGAGAAAATATCAATGAAGCAACCAAAAACTACCGGTTTTTCCCAATCAATGACCACTATTCTTTCTACGGCTGTCGCTGAAGTTCTTGGCCAGCAGAGTTCATCGCCGAATATAAAACAAGGGCATTGGGAACAAAATCAAGAAATTTGTGCCGATACGGACCTGGTGTTGGATTCCTTTAATAATTTTGAGAGACTGGAAGAAAAATACGGAAAACGCGGTTCGCTTGGTCTTGCTACCAGAATTGGTGAAGCCAGTTTCCGCGGTTTCGTTCGCCAAAAGGGAAGTGAATACCAGTTAACGAGTCTTGAATATCGTCTGATGAGTCAAAACCAGCGTTTTTTGTTTGGGCTGGAGAAAGTTGCCAGGTTCGTCGGTAATAATTTACATTGGCAAATTCATATTTTCGATCATCTTGAAGAGTGGATCTGGCAGATTTCACAAAATACTGAAAACAGAAAATGGAATGAGATGTGGGCATCTTATTTTTCTGGGTTGATCCGGGAATATTTCTTATGGAACTCTGGTGGAAGATACTATGTATTGGCTCCTCAGGTGGTTGATGTTGATAATGATACCGTCTACCAGATCAGGATATCAAAGACTCCCCTGGGAAATTAAAGTGAGTATTCTAAAAGTCATCCTGCCGTCTTCAAGACAGATTCTCCCGTTTAATGAACCTGCACGCGATTTGCGAATACAAAACAAGCCTTTGTGGCTGCTGCAACGCGATGTGCTTGCAAAATATACCCACGCAGAGCTGGAATTAGCACCCGGCCAATCGCTTCCTAAAATAAACGATGCTTGCCTGGTTTATCGTAATAACTTGTATTTCAACGATGCCTTTATCAGTACATTTTTGGTAGAAGCACAAAAAAGTGGGCAAGCCGTTCAAGCTGCATTAAAGTTGAGCGACCCGGCCTTTCGCGAACATTGCCTGCCCCTTTCTGATTCTTATCAACGCGATGGGGATGTTTTTCTGGTGGAGATCTGGTATTTCCCTGAAGGGCCGACTGACAACCCTCAGCCGTTGGTGCTTGATCTGCAATCGCGTGAAATTGGCTATTATCATGTGCCAACATATATGGCCTCCAAAGCGGGAGATCTGGTTTACCATGTTCCTTTACGTGCGGTAATTGCAATAGATTCATGGGTGCATATCTTTATTGCCGATTGCGTTTTTGGTGTTTTTGGACGTGGAGCTCGCTTTGAAAACGAAATCAATTCAAATCCGTTCTTTAAGCTAAAAATTTTGATAACCTCTATGCTGGAGGGAAAGCAATTATTGCAATGTTCCAAACTGGTCCGAATTGGGCAGAATTGCACAATAGATCCCTCGGCTGTGATTAACGGCCCGGCTACGATTGGCGATAATGTCACGATAGGTGCTGGGGTGGTCATCGAAAATTGCATTATCGGCAACAATGTCAATATTTCGCAAGGTTGTAATTTAATGCTTTCAGTGATTGGTGATGGCACTTTTTTACCTTTTCGAGCTTCTCTATTTATGACGACGGTGATGGACAACAGTATGGTGGCACAAAACACTTGTCTGCAAATGTCCGTCGTCGGTAGAAATAGTTTTGTGGGAGCAGGTACAACTTTTACTGATTTCAATTTGCTTCCAAACGAACTGCGTGCCCGAAATGCCAATGGTGATTTGGTGTCTGCCAACCGACCTGTATTGGGTGGTTGCGTCGGACATAACTGCCGGATTGGTGCAGGAATGATTATTTTTCCGGCCAGAACCATTGAATCAGATGTGGTCCTGGTTAGTTCGAGTGAAAGAAGGGTAATCGATCACGATGTTCATTTCGAAGATAGTGATCATCACGCCTTTTTAAATAGTCACTCGTATGAAAGACAATATCCGCCGAGTGCAGAGGTAAAATCTGAAAACTGGTAAGTAGAATAGACGTCAAGCGCTGATGGATTTGCAAGGAAGACCATTCCTGATCTTCTTGAGAGCCGGGATTTGTTTAGCGCATTCTGTTAGGTTTCAAAGGTATAATTAAGAGAATATTGAGTAATTGAAAATATTTTTATTTACTTGTTAAGTCAGTAGTATCGGCTAATTTAACTTGCTTTTCATTCTTTCAATTGAGGGAGGTATTTATGGGTAAAGCGCGCATATTGGTGGTTGAAGATGATCTTGATATCTCAAATATGTTGAATATATACTTCAAATCCCAGGGATATGATGTGGATCTCGCGTTAAGGGGTGAAGTTGCCCTGGAAAAAACACGTCTAACTTTGCCACACCTGATCGTATTGGATATCATGCTTCCGGATATTGATGGATACGAAGTCTGCCGAAGATTACGTTCAAACACTAGGACAAGCCATATTCCGGTAATATTCCTGACCCAAAAAGACGAACGCAGTGATAAATTGCAAGGTCTCGAGCTGGGAGCGGACGACTACATCACCAAACCCTTTGATATTGAAGAACTGCGTTTACGCGTTCAAAACGCGATTGCACGTGCAGAGCGGGAGAGTCTGACGGATGCCCATTCCGGACTTCCTTCAGGAAAATTAATTGAAGATCAAATGCGAAAGGTAATGCGCGAAAAAACATGGGCTTTGATGGATATTCAGGTGAAGAATTTTGAGCCATTTAAAGAGGTGTATGGTTTTATCGCAGCCAATGACGTTTTGCGTTTTACAGCCATGTTAATGGGTGAGATTCTTGATGAAGTTGGCAATGAAACGGATTTTATTGGCCATGCTGGTGGCAATAACTTTGTCATAATTACCAACCAGGGTTCAACGGATAATATTGCTGGTTCTTTAAAGCGAAAATTTCGAGAATCTATTCAGACACATTACACCTTCATGGATAGGCAGCAAGGATATTTCACCTCGCTGGACGCACAAGGAGATACTTTAAAGCATCAATTTATGACTCTTACAATCGGGGTGGTTTCACCGAAGACTCATAAATTTTCAGATATTCGCGAAATCACAGAACTGGCAGCGGAAGCACGACGGAACGATAACGTTGCAGATTGAGCCGGTGAGTTTCCTATGAGTTTTGGAACAGATATCCTTTTCGGGATATTTCTTATAATTCTTGGGGTGGTTCTGTGGTTAGCTGTGCGCTTAACGCTGAAAAGTCTGGCGGGAGGACGTTCCGAAAAACGATTTGAAACAGGTCACCTTCTGGGTACGGCAGATGGTGATAATTCGGAGGCGATCATCCACCTTCAGCCAGGTGGAAGATTACTGGACCTTAACCAGAAGGCATATCATCTTTTCGCTCTATCAAAAGATCAAACGGTAAATCTCAATATGCTGGCGAGATTGGTTGACCCGGTGGATCTTTTTTATCGGGTTTGCTCGCAGCCCGCTGCTGTTGAAATAAAGATTCGCGCTGAAAGTTACCAGGCAACCAGCTATTCCATTTCAGATGGGATGCTTCTGGTAATAAGGCCGGTGACCAGTGAGCTCTCTTACCAGGAACCGCTGGATAAACCTGTTCTGCATAACCTGAGCGGAGGGTTAGGTGACGCTTTGACGGCGAGTCTTGATCTCGAAACGATTATCTTTAGATTTTTAACCCAAATAAAAGATTTTATACCGGCTGAGTGGGTTGAAATTAACCTGTTAGATGATGAGGCGAATTATTTAATGCCTTATAAACTACAGAACGGTTTGAATGACAACAAGCCATTTCGAGCAAGGTCACTAGAAAAATTGGGGGAAGGATTCTCGGGAAAAATCATTCAATCATCCGAACCAGTTTGGGTGAATGATTTTTCGGAAGAGATGATAATGCTCAGCGGGAAAGATGGGCAGGACACTGAATTTAAATCATATATGGGTTTTCCATTATTGGTTGACCATGAAGTGCTTGGAACACTTGAATTTTATAGTAATCGGATAGATGGATTCAGAACTGATCAAAGAGATACCGTGTGGAGCGTGCTGCCGCAAATCACTGCTGCGATAAATAATGCAATTCTTTACAAAGTAGAGAAACAAAAAGCCGATGAATTAAAATCTCTGGCGCAATTAACTCAATCTGCCAATTATTCACGCAACCCTGAAGACATTTTCGAGCGGATGTTGAATACAATTGCCCCTTTGGTGCCTGTCGAGATTATTGGCTTTCTATTATTTGATGAATCAAACCTGATGTTGGAAGCGCAAAGACCATTTGTGGGATTGCCAGGTCCATTTGTTGAGATTTTCAAAACTACGATAATTAAAAGCAGTCAGGCCGAAAAAATAATCCGGTCTCATGATGTGCTCCTGACAGAAAATGCCGAGGTGGATTTTCACTGGATCACGCTGGGGCTCGATCATATTGCCAGAGCGGCCAGTATTCGGGAATCTGTGCTGATCCCGCTGATATCCGGCGGGGAAATATTTGGATTTTTGATGGCTGGAAACCATAAAGTGCAACCCGCAGCATTCAATCAGTTGGAAATGCGATTGTTGATGATTGTCGCGAATCAGGCTGCTCCTCTGATCGAAAATATGCTCTTAATTCAACAATCAGATCAGAAGGCCAGGCAGGCGGAGACTCTTCGGAAGATTGCTGTCTTTTCAAATTCAGGAGCAGATTTGGAAGAGATTTTTAGCTACTCAACGGAACAACTGGCTGAGTTATATAATGCGGATTGTTCGGCACTTTTTCTCCTGGAGAACAATGCAAGCCGACTGGCTCTTCAAAATGAGTCGCTATTTGGACGTGCTGAAGAAACCCCGTCCAACAATTTTCTCGCGGTGGAAGATAGCCAGTATCCCTTTACAATTACCAACTCTCAAAAGTCAATAGTGATAGGGCGCTTTGATGAATCGGAACCTGTTGTTCCTTTTTACCAGAAGTTTATTGATAACTGGCAACTGAGGTCCGCAATTATTGTTCCTCTCACAATTGATGATGAAAGTGTCGGGGAGCTATGGATCGGCTCCGGCAAACCAAACCAATATGATTTTGGTGATGTTCAAACCCTCTTGCCGGCAGCTGAACAGCTAACACTGGTGATAGAACAGTCAAAACAGGGTGACCAGAGTCAGGTGCAGTGGAAGAAAAAGATGGAGAAGCTCTCCGCGCTGGCGAGGATTAACCGTGAGATTCTCACCTCACAGGATTTAACCCAAATTCTGAAAATTGTTGGTGAGGAAGCCAGGCGGATTGTAAATGCCAGTGCATATACCTTGATAATAGTTGGACAGGCTAATAGTGACAACCAGGCGATGGATATCCTTTTTGAAAATGGGGAGGAACTGACTGCAGAGATTCGCGGGTCGCTTTCAACACTATTAGAACAAGGGAAGAAGATATTTGGGCCGGAGGTTCATTCGCTGGGTGGAAAAAATCGGGCTGCCATTTTTTATTCATTTGAATTGGAAAATTTAATGTATGGGGGGCTGTTTCTTTATACGAAACGAAAGAAGGGCTTTACGCAGGTTGATCTTGAAGGTGTCCAATCTTTCATTAGCCAGGTTCTACATTCATTAACCAGCAGCTTTATTACCTGGAAGCAACAAAGATCACAGGAATTGTTGGAAAGAAAAGTGAACCTCCAGCGCCGCTTGTTTTCCCTTTCACAGAGAATTAACAGAGAATCATCTATCCAGTCTGTATTGGATCCAATTGTGGCGGAATTACTGTCATTTTTCGCCTTTAGGGTGGTTAGCATATATACATTTCTGCCAGACGACCATGTGTATGAGCGTCTTTATCTTTCGTCTGTCGATGATGATCCCGAGATGGACACGAATTCCAGATTGATTAATTGGCAAAATATTGAGTTGCTTAAAAATCCACAAAATCGCCGAAAGAAATTCTTTCAATATCATGCAACAGAAATGCCAGATTTTTTCCATTACGATGGCATTGAAAAAGAAAGCGAAGAACTAAATTCGCTTATTTGCCCTATTGCAGATTTCGATTCGCAACCTGCGGGTCTGGTTTATCTTGGTTATGAAAGCGACAGCCAAATATCAGATTCGACAATCGAATTATTGCAGATCTTTGTCAATCAAATTGGATTGATAGTGGAAAATGCTGGCTATTTCCAGGTAAAAGATACAAGAACCAGTGAAGAACCCGCGGAAAAGTTATCTGAAGGCGCTGTTTTAGATCCAGTTGAGCTTGGTCAAGTTATTGAACTGAGCACTGGATTTGAAGAGCTTTTTGAAGATTCTCTATTTGAAATGCTCCTGAAAATGGATGACAGACAGCAATTCCTTTCGCTTTTCATGGCTGCTATAGTTGCAAAAACTGAATTTGATCGGGCAATTCTCTTTTTCGAAAACCCGGATGGTTCTGTCAGAGTGCAGGAAACAAGCGGATCGAAAGTCGATACGAATCGCCTGGATGCCTTGCTTGGGCAAAAAAACCCGGTTGATGCAGTCCTGAATAGCTGGACATCCCAGCAATATCCAACAGACCAGGTGGGAGATGATTGGCAACACAGTGCGTTTTTCCAGGAGTTTAAGACGGATTGTTTTTTATTCCTTCCCTGGCAAATCCAATCACATGTGAGGGCCGTATTGCTGTTGATGGGCGATAACAATATGCCACCATTATCGGAAAAACAAGTTGAATACTTCATTGAAAAAATAAAACTGATGAGCTATTTGTTAGATTACCGCACTGAAAAAGATCAACAGGCAGTTCAACTCAATGAGATTGAACAACTGTATCAGTTTGATCAGTTGACTATTTCATTAAACCCTGAGGAGATCTTCGGGCAGCTCTTGCAGACTTCTCTCATTCAAGTTCCGGCTGCTCAGGCTGGCTGGGTTGGTATTTGGAATGAGAACGAACAGGCATTAAAACCCGCATTGGCGAAAGGCTATCGGAACAACTTAGCTTTGCTGAGAATCCGTTTTACAAGTGCTGTGTGGGCAATTCCTTCAATCGTGATGGAGAATCATGAGGTACTACAGATAAACGACCTCAATTTTGCCAGTAATTATCCTCTGCTGCCTGAAGACCTGGTTCATTATCAATCAGCTACAGGCGGGCCTTTACCCATTTGCAATTTATTGGTCCCGCTCTTTTTCGAAGATCGTAATTTAGGTGTGTTGGTTCTGGAAAATTTTGATGGCAGCTGCAAATTTACGGATAGTGATGTCAGCAGGGTTTCAACGTTGGGTCAACATACATCGAGGGCCTTACACAATGCCTATCTTTATCACGACACTCTCGTATTTTCAGAAAATTTGGAAAATCAACGAGATCAACTTCTTCTACGGCTGAGCATAATAGCCGCTACCAGCGAAGAGAAAGATGTGGAGACCAACGTTTCAACATCCCTGGGTCTGATGCGGGAGGCAGTCAACGCAGAATTGGCGATACTCTTTAATCAAAAAACAAAGAAGCTTTATCAAAGTTTTCCAGATCTGCAAAATAGAGGTGTAGAAGGCGCACCACTTTCAGACGAGTCATTGGAAAATATTGGCGCATCATTGTCGGAGAATGATGAAACACTGATACTTGATGAAATATATAGACATGAAGAATGGGTAGAGAAAATCGGCTCGGACTTCCCTTACCTGAGTCTGGTTTCGCTTCCGCTGAAATTTGCTGGTGATAAGATCGCAATCCTTTTATTTGCTCATTCAGAACCATTTCACTTCTCTAAAGACGATCAACAATTGCTTGAATCTGTAAAGCCGCAGTTAGGTCAGTTGATATATCAGACAAATTTGCAGAATCGTTTAGCGCGACAGCTGGATGACCTGGCTCTGGCGGAAGTAGAAAAAACGGATATTGTCAGCCGCTCGCAGACAGTTTTGGATGCGCTTCAAGACGGGGTCATGATCAGTGATATACACAATGTGATTACATTCAGTAATCAAGCGGTGGAAAAGATTCTTGATCTGCCTTATTCAGCCATTCAGAATACAACAATCGTGGATCTGACCGCTAAATCTGGTGGCAGCCTGGAAAACTGGAAAAATACCGTTCTATTATGGACAAATAATGTGGTTGTTTTGAATATAGGCCAGCAATTTGCTGAAAAGATCCATCTGGCAAGTCAGCGTATCATCGCCATCCAAGCAGCTCCCATTTTATGGAATACCCAATACCTGGGTACGGTAACTATGCTGCGTGATATCACGGTTGAGGCGCAGGTTGATCGCATGAAAACCGAATTCATCGCAAATGTCAGTCATGAGCTGCGAACACCATTAACCTCCATAAAAGGATATGCTGATGTAATGTTAATGGGTGCAGCCGGAGCGATTTCCGATCAACAAAGGCGTTTTCTGACAATTATAAAGAATAATTCTTCCCGCCTTAATGTCCTGGTAGATGATTTACTTGATATCGCCAATATTGAAAACGATAAAATCAACTTTGATTTGCGAGCGGTATATCTGGATAAAATTCTTTACCAATTAATTAAGGAGTTTCAGTCACGCTCTGAGCAAGAGAAAAAAGCGGTGCAATTCGAGCTTAAAATTCCGCGGAATCTTAAACCGGTTCGCGCGGATGGAAAACGTGTGGAACAGGTCATTGCCATCTTATTGGAAAATAGTTATCAATACTCACGTTCAGGCGGTAAGGTTATTATTCGTCTAAATCAGGGTGCTTCAGAGACTCAAATTGATATTCAGGATTTTGGCATTGGCATAAAAAAAGAATATCAAGATCGAATTTTTGAACGGTTCTTCCGTGGCGAGGATGAGCTCATTCTGGCAACTTCCGGAACAGGCTTGGGATTGGCTGTCGCCAAGTCGCTGGTTGAGTTGCAGGGCGGCCAGATTTGGTTCTACAGCTCAGGTATTGAAAATGAAGGCTGCGTATTCTCCTTTACAATCCCGATTTATCTGCAGGAGACGGATTAATGGCGCATATCTTTATAGTTGAAGACGAAAAAGATATACGCGAGCTGGTCGCTTTTACCTTGCGCTATGCCGGCCACTCTGTCAGACAATTCGCGAATGCAGAAGAAGTGGTCACAGTTTTACCGGATGAAATACCCGATTTGTTTATTCTGGATGTGCGCATGCCCGGCGTATCTGGATATGAGCTTTGTGAAAGCCTTAAACATAACCCGGATACCCGTGCAATACCCGTGATTTTTCTTTCAGCCAAAGGTCAGAGTGAGGAAATTACGAGGGGTCTCGCCGCCGGTGCCATTGATTATATTCTCAAACCTTTTGCTCCCGAGCAATTAAATAATAAGGTGAGCCAGATTCTTTCAATTGATGAGCAACCATGAGCGCTGTTCTGCTGGAAAATGATCTACTTCATTATGAAGTTTTAGGCCGTGGAAGACCGGTTTTTTTCTTGCATAGCTGGTCTGGTTCCTGGCGGTATTGGATCCCCTGCATGCAGGCGGCATCACTCAATTACCGCGCATACGCGTTTGATTTATGGGGTTTCGGGGACTCGGTAAAAAACCAGAAATATTCTTTGGAAGACCAGGCTCAGCTGGTCCATGATTTTATGGATAAGATGGGGATTTTCAGAGTGGCATTGGTTGGGCACGGGTTGGGGGCACTGGTTGCAATTGCGGTAGCCAGTCGTTGGCCGGATCTGGTGGACCGCATTATGGGAGTGGCCTGCCCCACGAGCAATGATCAGTTGGCTGCCGGGGTCATAGCCAGGAGTGATCTAGCCTGGCAGAGATTAATCAATGATGGGTTTGAAACGAAGGAAAACTTTCTACTGGATTTAAAAAAGAATGACAATGCTGCTGTGTTGAATGTCTTTCCCCCAAACATTTCGATTGAGTCTGAAGTCAGATTGGAATACCTGGAAGCGGGTTGCTTTTTTATTTATGGCCGGCAGGATCCCATTGTTACCTGTCCGAAAGGTGAAGATTTAGATGCCCTCCCTGATCGATACCATGCGCTGATTTTTGAGGAATCGGGTCATTTTCCATTTCTGGAAGAAAGTAGTAAGTTTAATCGCTTGTTGGGTGATTTTCTAGCGCTCGAATCAGGCGAGTTGGTTCGTGATTTGCAGCTTAAAGAAGAATGGAGACGCCGATTAAGATGAATAGTTGTAATCTATTCAACCCGGGTTGGATAGATGCGCTCACATAATCATTTGTCTATGCAGGCTGTGTCTTTATAGGAAACACCAGACCGGGAAACTAATCACAAGATCCTACCATCCCTTCTTCAAATATACATATAATTGACATTTCATCTTTAGTCCTCTATACTAACGGGGAATACAAATGAGGCACCGGGGAGCTCCAGGGCCAATACCTGAGCTGAGAGGAGAACAAACTGTTCTCGACCCGCATACCTGATCCGGATAATACCGGCGGAGGGAATTGCTTGTAGAATACATCAGCCGTTCTCTCTATGAGAATGGCTGTTTTGATTGAGGAGATAAATGGAATTTTTAAGAGCTCTCATTTTTGTCAACGGCGAAATTAACCAGCCGGATAAATTACTTTCACTGATCAATGCAGATGATTTCATTGTGGCTGTGGATGGCGGGTTAAGGCACATATTGGCAATGAATCTTAAACCGGATCTTTTGATTGGTGATCTAGATTCGGTACAGCCCGAGCACTTGAAATGGGTGCAAGAAAGAGGAATACAAATTGTGCGCCTGCCAGTGCACAAAGATGAAACCGATCTGGAAGCTGCTTTAGAGCATGTCATCGCATTGGGGATTAAAGATATTATTTTACTGGCAGCCATCGGAGACCGAATTGATCACACCCTGGCAAATATCTTTATGCTTACCAAACCTGCCCTGTCCGGGCATTCAATCCAAATTTGGGATGGTAACCAGGAAATTATTGTAATCAGTGGGGATGTCGAGATTTTTGGAAGTAAGGGGGATCTGGTTTCTTTGCTCCCGCTGGGTGGCAGAGTAATGGGTGTGACTACTGACGAGCTCGAGTATCCGCTCAATCAGGAGGATTTGTACTCCTGGAATGCGCGTGGTATCAGCAATAAAATGGCATCCGATCATGCCAGAGTGGTAGTGGAGGCAGGCTATTTGCTCTGCATTCATCATACCGAAAATTTTGGTCAGGTAAAGGAAAATCAATGATTAGCAAGAATCAAATACGGTTAGTAAGTTTGTTAATAGTGACCCTGGTGTTAAGCGCATGTCAAAAACAGGAGCTTGAGCAGAAGGAAGTGCTATTACGTGTTATGACACATGATTCCTTTGCGATAAGCGAGGATGTTATTCGTACATTTGAAAGCGAGAATAATGCCAGGGTCAACTTTGTGCTTTCTGGCGATACAGGAGCAGCGTTAAATCGGGCCATTCTGACAAAAAACTCTCCCCAGGCGGATGTATTTTATGGCGTGGATAATACATTTCTATCGCGGGCGCTTTCAGAAGAATTATTTGAGCCATATAAGTCAGCTCTCGTTCCGGAATTGTCTCCGGATTTGATTTTAGATTCAAGCAACCGATTATTACCGGTAGATTATGGTGATGTTTGTATCAATTACGACCGTGCTTTCTTTTCCGAAAAGTCATTGGCTTTGCCGATCACATTGCAAGATCTGACTCTCCCGCAATATCAAGGGCTACTGGTGGTGGAGAACCCGGCAACTTCCTCTCCCGGTCTGGCTTTTTTGATGGCTACGATTGCAGAGTTTGGCCAGGAAGGTTATCTCGAATTCTGGAAAGCTCTGCGCTCAAACGGTCTGGTTATTGTGAATGATTGGGAAACTGCCTACTACAGCAACTTCAGTGCATCATCAGGGAAGGGCAGCCAACCGATGGTAGTGTCCTATAGTTCCAGCCCGGCAGCGGAGGTTATTTTTGCCGATCCGCCTTTAAGTGAAGCTCCGACGGCATCACTGACTGGAACGAACATGTGTTTTCGTCAGATTGAATTTATTGGTATTCTGGCAGGAACGCAGCAAAGACAACTGGCAGAAAAGTTTATCGATTATGTTTTGAGCGTACCATTTCAGGAAGATATACCATTGCAAATGTTTGTTTACCCGGCCAATAAGAATGCCAAACTTCCGGAAGAATTCAGCCAATACGCCCAGGTTGCACCTCAACCCGCCACGCTTCAGCCACAAATAATAGCAGAGAATAGGGATACCTGGATTGAAGAATGGACCGCTACGGTGCTCAGGTAAGCATGCCGTCTGCCGGTCAACGTTTTGCCTACCCCTGGCGTGTCATTACGCGCTGGATCTTCTGGCTGATTCCAGCAGGTTTTTTCGCTTTATTTTATTTGCTGCCAATTGGTTCCATCTTTCAATATGCGATTACGGCACCGGCCAGTTTAGGCAAGTTAAGTACGGTTTTCGCTCGAATTTGGAGCCCATTACAATTTACCATCTGGCAGGCAACCCTTTCCACTCTGGTTACCACACTAATTGGCGTTCCAGCAGCGTTTGTGTTCGCACGTTTCCGTTTTTCCGGAAAAGGATTGATGAAAATCCTGACCACAATTCCGTTTATCATGCCAACAGTTGTGGTTGCGGCAGGATTCAATGCCCTGGTAGGCCCACGCGGGTGGTTGAACGTTCTTTTAATGAACATAGCAGGGATAGACCAACCGCCCATTCAGATTCTTAATTCACTCTTCGCCATTATCCTGGCACACGTATTTTATAATACAACCGTTTTTATTCGTGTCCTGGGAGGTGCCTGGTCTCAATTGGATCCGAAGCTGGAGTTCGCTGCCCGTTCCCTGGGCGCCTCAGCCTGGAAGGTATTCAAGGAAATCACACTCCCGCTGTTGAGACCAGCTTTTTTGTCTGCCTTATTGCTGGTTTTTTTGTTCGACTTCACCAGTTTTGCGGTAATCCTGTTGTTGGGTGGCCCTGGCTTTGCCACCCTGGAAGTTGAGATTTATACCCAGGCGCTGCATTTGCTCAATCTGCCGATGGCGGGCGTACTTTCGCTGGTGCAACTATTATTCACCCTGCTGATTACTATTGGCTATACCCGGCTCAATCGGCAGCGCTCGCTGCACCTCCAACCCAGAGATCCCGTCGAAGTAGAAAAAACACCCGTGCAACGCTCCGAGAAAGCTCTGTTGTGGGGAGTCAATATTATTCTATTAATTTTATTAATTTTCCCGCTCATCTCACTAGCATTCCGTTCAATTACTGTGCCGGATGCTGCCGGAGGTTTCGCTATTTTTAGTGGGAGATATTACGCTTCCCTTTTCGAAAACCAGAGGGGCGCTCTTTTTTATGTACCTCCAGGGGCAGCAATTTTTAATTCGTTATGGATTGGTCTGTTGACCATTGTTTTCACTTTATTGGTTGGATTTTTTGCGGCTAAGACCCTTTCTGCTCGCGGAAAAGGAAGCCGCGTGTTTGATATCTTATTAATGCTGCCATTAGGAACATCGGCAGTTACACTCGGGCTGGGGTTTTTGCTGGTATTCAACCAGCCACCATTCGATGCTGGTAATTCGATGGTGTTGATTCCACTGGCGCATACGCTGGTGGCTTTACCCTTCGTCGTCCGCATCTTGCAGCCGGCAATGGAATCGATTCCTGTTGTTTACAAACAATCTGCTGCTATACTGGGTGCTTCCCCCTGGCAGGTCTGGAAGCAGGTTGAGTTACCGCTGCTTTCACGATCTTTTATATCTGCCGGTATTTTTGCCTTTACAATATCCATAGGTGAGTTTGGTGCGACCACATTTCTTTCCAGGCCGGATCTGCCGACCATTCCGGTCGCGATTTACCGCTACCTGTCGCAGCCAGGCTCACTGAACTATGGTCAGGCAATGGCCATGGCTACGATCTTAATGGTGATATGTGCACTGGCAATTCTGGTGGTTGAGAAATTGCGGCTGCCAGGAATTTCTGATTTTTGAGGCGTTGAGATGCTGACGGTTGAGAATATTCAAAAAATGTACGAGGGTAAACCTTTGCTGCGCGGAATTGATTTTGAATTGCAGCAAGGGGAAACGATCTGTCTTTTAGGACGGTCTGGTAGTGGAAAAAGCACTCTATTACGTATTATCGTTGGCATTGAAACGCCCGAGGCTGGTCGAATTCTATGGAACGGAATTGACCTGGTGAATGTACCCATCCACGAGCGTAATTTTGGCTTGATGTTTCAGGACTATGCCCTCTTTCCACATAAAAATGTATTCGAGAATGTTGCCTTCGGGTTGAGAATGATGAATGTTCCCGATGATGAGGTGGTCAGGCGGGTAGAAGTTGAGCTGAAGAAGGTTGGCATGTTGAATTTTTCCAGCAGGAGGGTAACGGATTTATCGGGTGGTGAACAGCAACGGGTGGCACTCGCTCGTGCTCTGGCGCCCAAGCCGCGCCTATTACTTTTGGATGAACCTCTGGGTGCCCTGGATAAAACCCTGCGAGGTCAACTATTGCAAGACATACACACTTTATTGCTAGAGACTGACATACCCGCCATTTACGTTACCCATGATCAGGAGGAAGCCTTCCGCATTGCAGATCGCATATTAATCTTGCGTGATGGAGAAATTGTCCAGGGTGGTGCTCCACAATCAATTTATCAGGAGCCTAAAGACGCCTGGGTGGCAAAGTTTCTTGGTTTAAATAATATTCTACGCGCGCAAGTCATTCGTCTCGATCCGCTGACAGTGCAAACTGCGATAGGGGAATTATTTGTTGAAAATCGAAAAAGAAGGCAATATCATATTGATCAAGCTGTTGATCTCTTAATTCGGCCGGATGCGCTGTCCCTCAATCGACAGGAAAAAAACCAGGCCAGCGGGCAGGTTAAGGATGTCTTCTTTTTGGGTGAAGGGTATCGGGTGATAATCGCGTTCAATTCTATAGCGATGGAATTTGACTTGACGCAGGAACTCAAGATTGGTGACATTGTCCAAGGAAGTTTGGAGGTTGATTCTGTTTCCATTTTATAAGGATGGTTGTATGATTATTAGTGAATGATCAAATCTGATACTGTAGGTGCCATGAAAAAATCAATCCTGGTGATAAAACAAAACATTGACCTTCAGGAGACCTGGCGTTATCAGGGTTTGATGGTCAACAAGATCGGTAATGAGGTTACGATTGAAGCCAAATTCAATCGTAAAGATTTTTTGTTCAATGGAATCATGCTTAAAGAAGGTGACACCTTTGTAGAAACCTATTATGGTGATCGCTGGTATAACATATTTGCCATGTATGATCGCGATAGCGGCCAATTGAAAGGGTGGTATTGCAACATCACTTTTCCGGCGAATATCAATACGAACAGGATCACATATGTTGATCTGGCTCTGGATTTACTGGTTAAACCAGACGGGGAACAAATTGTGCTTGACCTTGATGAGTTTGAAGCTTTGGGGCTAGATGAGGATACCCGCCAAAAGGCTTTTTTGGCTTTGGCCGAGCTGCAACAACTATTCCTTGACAAGTTTCGACAATCGTCTTCGGTTGATTCATCGAAGAACGATGAGAAACCATCTCAAGTAAATTGAAAATCGGCAGGCGTTCAGGGCAGCAGCGTGATTTCAAAACTGTAGAGGGATATCGTACCGGCAATGCGGGTAGAACTCTCCTGTCGGAAAGTAAGGCGGATATTAGTGGCTTCCTTGACCTCGTATGGCAGAAACGCGCTAAAAGGAATATGACTGACACCGTCCATTGATGCGTGTAGTTGAATTTCGTCTGCGCACAAAATAACGCCCTGCGGATCAACACATTCGATAATCAGCGGGGTGTCAGTCAAGATACGAGCCAGGCCTTTGACCTCGAGCATGCCACCTGAGATCTCGTCTTCTGCTACTGGCTGCCGAATAATGTATGGCTCAGTGAAATCAGTCGGGGCAGTGATCTGATTTTCACCAATAGCCAGTAAAATTAAGTCAACTGACGTCAGCCACATGGTGCGTTGAAAACGGTCATAACTGCTGACCTGAAGGCGGGCA
The DNA here is from genome assembly GCA_038329785.1 of Anaerolineales bacterium. GTDB lineage: Bacteria > Chloroflexota > Anaerolineae > Anaerolineales > Anaerolineaceae > UBA6170. Next base: position 21,852 of record JBBQNI010000037.1, read on the forward strand.
AGTTCGGCTACTCCATCGACTACAAAATCAATTTCAGGTGCGATCAAAAAATGGCGGCCAATATTGGTGCGATGGTTAAACACTTCATTGCTGATGCGGTTGCCCTCCGGATCGATAATCTCAACGTGAACAAGGCCATCTTCCCCCGGACTGATAATGGATTCCGGGCGTACCGGTGAAACTACTTTAGAGTACATGCCCAGATTGTTTATGCGGAAGTAAGCCAGAGGCGGCATGGGAGTAGGTGTAATGGTAGGCGTGCGCGTCGGTCTGCGCGTGTTGGTTGGATAGGGAGTGCGAGTGGGTTTGAGTGTTTTGGTTGGCGTGCGGGTAATGGTTGCGGTGGCGTATTCAGTGGGTGTGCTATCGATCATATCAGCGCCGGTTGGTTCAATTTCTGTAAATGTCGAGCCTGGGTTAACCGTATTGGTCGGGGGAACCGTTTCGGCTATTTCCGTTGGTGAAGGCGTTAATGAGATCAGCTGTGTGATGGTGGCGCTGCTTTGAAACTGGACAGGTGCCGTCAGTGTTTGCGTGGCGGCAGGGATGCGGGTCAAGGTTGCTGGCGGTGGGGTTTTTAATACCCCTGGTTGGCATCCATAAGCTCCCATCAAAAAAAAGGATAGGAATAGAAGGACTGCCATGTGAGTATGGAATGAAATCAATTTTTTTGACATCAGATTTATTCTATCAGATGAAAGCAGGGATGACTTCGCGGAAAAAGGTCTTCATTTTCTGTTCTCGTTGCGCATGTGATTCCGCATCAAAATTGATTAATGCATAATTCATGCCGATAGCCTGATATTCTTTCAGTTGTTGGATAATTTCATCCGCATTCCCATATAGTCCATTTCTATTCGCTTCAGAAGGAAAGAAATCGAGTCTGAAGCGGACAGCCACTGTAAAGGGCCGATTCTGAATCATGGGACGCACCTGATCTAAAAGTTTCCCAATCGTCTCGGGGGAGGAAGCGTTCGGGTGCCAGCCATCCGCCAGAAAGACAGCTCGTTTAAGTGCATGAATGGAATCCCCTGCCATCCACAAGGGCGGACCACCTGCCTGAATGGGTGATGGTGAAAAAACCAGATTCTTAAAGTTATAGTATTGACCCTGGAACGACACGTTTGACTGTCCCCGCCACAATGTGCGCAATACTCGCACGCCTTCACTCATTCTTTTTGAGCGATTCGAAAAATCATAACCAAGGTTTTCGTATTCCCCCGCTGACCACCCGATTCCTGCTGCCAGCATTGTCCGCCCCCCAGACAGCACATCAATGGTGGCGATCATTTTAGCCACTTCCACCGGGTTTCGCTGCGGTAGAACCAAAGCGGAGATACCTAATTTGATATTTCTGGTGCTGGCTGCCAGATAAGCACTGGTTGCCAATGATTCAAAGATGTGGCCAAACCGGTTGGCATCTTCTTTTGGTAGAGCCAGATGATCCGTCAACCAGACCGAATCGAAGCCCAAGCTTTCTGCACTATTGGCAGAATCAATTATAGCCAGCCGGGTTGCATTGGCCCCATAATTGGGCAAGACCAGGCCAAATTTCATACTTGTTGATGATTGTGGTTACTGAATTTTTTTATGGCGCTTTCCAAATCCAGGATGGTTAATGGTTTGGCCAGGAACCCATTTGCACCAACTTCCATGGCTTTTTTGCCCTCAATCTCGGGTTCGCCAGCTGAAAGGATCAATACCGGTGTGGCTGCCACATACTCGCTATTTCGAATTTGCTGCACGATGTCAAAGCCGCTCAAATCTTGCATATTAATATCCACTAAGACGAGATCTGGCCGGGTTAAATAAACATGATGGATGGCTTCACCTGAACTGGGACAAAGAATAGCTTCATGACCCAGTATATTCGCCTCTCTGGCCATTAGTTCGAGGGTCTGGACATCGTCATCAATAAACAAAATCTTTGCCATAGTTTTCATTCATCTTACTGCAATTTCTGTTCCACCAATTTTTGCTAAAAAGCCCGCATATTTGTGTAACTGATTTGTCAGCGATATATCTCCTGATATTTGGATTGCAAATAGCCAATATATGGTTTTGCATCTATTTTCGATCCTGTAATTTTTTGAACCAATTCTTGTGGTTCAAATTTTGCCCCATGTTGGTGCACATTTACACGTAACCACTGTAAAATCTCGCTAAAATCACCCTGACTAATTTTATCATCAAGTGTGGGTAAATCCACATGCATTTGTTCCCATAACTGTACTGAGATCAGATTGCCAAGTGCATAGGTTGGAAAGTATCCAATCAAACCGGCTGACCAATGCACATCTTGCAAAACACCGCGAGTATCATCCGGCGGTGTGATCCCCAAATAATCCTGCATGCGCGCATTCCAGGCGGTGGGTAAGTCTTTGACTTCCAGGGTACCTTCCATTAATTCCATTTCCAGTTCAAGTCTTAACATTACGTGCAAGTTGTAGGTTGCTTCATCAGCTTCGGTGCGAATAAATGATGGTTCCACCTTATTAATCGCCCGGTAAAAAGTTTCCACATCGATATTGTGCAGTTGTTCGGTAAAAAGTTCCGTAAGTTTTGGGTAAAAATGGTGCCAGAAAGCACGTGAACGGCCAATCAAATTTTCCCACATGCGTGATTGTGATTCATGAACTGCCAGTGATGCCGCATCGCTGAGCGGTGTCCGCCGAAAGGCAGGGCTGAATCCCAATTCATAAAGGGCATGTCCGGATTCATGCATGGTGCTGAACAGCGCTGAGGTAAAATGGTGTGCGTGAACTTTGGTGGTGATACGCACGTCGTTTTGGCCAAACGATGTGGTGAATGGATGAGCTGATTTGTCCTGGCGGCTTCGTTTCCAATCCATGCCAAAGGCCTCGGCAATCTGCAAGCCAAATTGCCATTGTTTTTCAGGTTCAAAATATTGCTGCAAAAAGGACCCATTAATGGGGGCGTGCTCTCCGATCACGTGAATCAGTTCCACTTGCTGAGGACGCAGATCGCTAAAAATCTTTTTCACATCTGCAGTCTTCATCCCCGGTTCGTAGATATTCAAAAGCGGATCATAAATATGGTCATAGGGCTGAAAGCATTGGGCCATTTTGCGCGTCAGGTTGATGATTTTTTCCAGGTAGGGTTGAAATACAGAAAATTGGTTGTTCTCTTTTGCTTTCTCCCAAAAAGGATAGGCTACGGTTGTCAGTTGAGCCAGTTCTTTTAACAGCTCAACTGGAATTTTTGTTTCCTGATCAAAATTACGTTGTGTGACTTTAATCAGACAGGCATCATCTGAATGTGGATCGAGATGGCTGGCATATCCTTGCAGGTCCGATAAAAGTTGGCCGATATCTTCTGATACAAACATGTTATGGGCAAGTTCAGAAATGGTTCCAATCTGGTCGCCTCTTTCTTCATTACCGCCTGAGGGCATATTTACTTGCTGATCCCATTCGAGCAAGGCTGCCGTGTGTTTCAAGTCGTAGATTGTATTCAGTTTCTTTTTAAGTAAGGCAAGTATCTCGTCCATTTTTTACCTTTCCCGAAAGGAGAAATCATTTTATTTTGAGTTGGTGCTAGATCCATTGTACCTTAAACCTTTAGCCGTCCAGGGCATTTGAATTGCGTTTGCTGGTAGTCTCCCGGATGCATGTTAAAATGATTTTCATGAAAAAGAAATGGCAAATAAATGAACGGCTGTACAGACGAGAGCCAATGCAGCGCTGTGCCTTGAATAACTGCAAAGGTGCCTGCTGTCTGTATGGCGTTTGGGTTGGTTTGGAGGAAAAAGAGAGAATTATACATAATGCCGACTTTATTCGCCCACATATGTTTCCCCAAAGCCAAGATATCGCTAACTGGTTTCAGGATCGCCAGGAAGAAGACCTGAATTTCGAAAGTGGGAAGGTGGTTCATACCAGTGTGGTGATTAACCCGGAGCACTATGGGGGATCAGCCTGTATATTTTTTGGAGAGGGAAATAAATGTGCTCTACAAGTAGCCAGTGAACAGATTGGTTACCATCGCTGGCAACTAAAACCATTTTATTGTGTGTTGCACCCGCTGGATTTGGATGAAGAGGGCAGAATCACACTAGATGAAACTGACCTGCTTCTGGCTGAAGAAGGGAGCTGCTTGAGGCCAAGCGAAGATCGCGTGAGCTTGCTAGAAATCTTTTCGGAGGAACTTATTTACCTCCTTGGCGATGAAAATTTCCACAAAGAGTTGGCCAGGAATCAAAACCACCAATCTCATCCAACTTTTCCCAGTAAATAAGGAAGAAGCGAAGAAGCTATTGACCCTTGATATTTTTATGCTAGGTTAATTACCCATTCATCCAAGGGTAATTCCCCATTTAAGTACTCTTTATTATAGATTATTCTATTAATGTAGAAAAAAAATGAGACAGAAAGGAAATAAATAAATGAACGCAACAACTAATAAAACCAAAAACCAGACGAGGTTTCAAACGAGCGTAGATATTCCTGCAGAATCGCGCAGTCAGGTTATTGACCTGCTTAACGAAACTCTGGCAGACACATTTGATCTCTACAGTCAGACGAAACAGGCTCATTGGAATGTAAAAGGATCAAACTTCTATCAATTCCATTTGTTATTTGATCGACTAGCTGAAATGATTTTCCCCTATGTTGATACAGTAGCCGAAAGAATTACTGCCTTAGGCGGGGTTGCCAAAGGAACAGCGCGCATGGCTGCCAGCAGCTCGCAATTGGCAGAATTCCCGGATGTTCACGGTGGGATGGAAAGTGTAGAGGCATTGATTCAACGGTATGGCACGCTGGCAAATGCAGCCAGAGATGATGTTGATGAGACGGAAAAACTGGAAGACATGGCAACATCCGATCTTTACATTGAGCTGGTGCGCGTGTTGGATAAATCACTCTATTTTTTGGAATCGCATATTCAGAAATAAGATTCTTCGAGAAAACACTCAGCGAGCCGATAAAAGGCTCGCTGAGTGTTTTTTGTCTATCATTCTCGCATATTGTACAGTAAACATCGTCGTGTTTTAAAATTCATTTAGGCTCTCATTTCGAGAACTAGAACCCTATCAAATAATAAAAGGCAATATAAAGTAAAGAGGCTGTGAAACAGGTTGCCAGCATTACCGGCAGCCCTTTCTTGTTCCAAAGAGCAGGCGTGATTGGATTGCGGGTCTTTTCAGAGAGTGAGGTAACAATGACATTAGCAGTTGAGCCGATGATGGTGCCATTTCCGCCCAACCCGGCCCCGAATACCAACGCCCACCATAAGGGCGTAATATCAAATCCCAACGTACCCAATTCTTGCAGCACCGGAATGAGGGCGATGGTGATGGGGATATTATCAACAAATGATGAAATAATAGCCACGATCCAAATTAAACCCACACCTAAAACCAATGGATGAAGATGGGCGGACTCTGTTAGTGCCTGGGTGAAAATATGCAGAACGCCGGCTTTTTCCAGACCACCGACCATCACAAACAATGCGCCAAAGAAAATGAGTATATCCCATTCAATTAAATTGAGTGTGCGCTTCAAATCCGGGGGACGAACCCACAACAACGCTACTGCAGCAGACGTGAAGGCAATTGTGGATGGTTCCAAATGGATTACACTTTCCAAAAGAAACCCAAAAAACGCAAGAATGATCACCACCAGCACTTTACGGGTGGTCTTGAGATCTTTTAAAACAGATTTTGGTTCGAGCTGCATCAGCGCTTCGTGATTGGTCTTATTTTTAAGACCTTGAAATTCCTTGCGAAACAGGAAATTAAGAACGGCCAATGCTACAAACCAGGTCACTATAATGATTGGCAGCGAATGCACCAAAAAATCATTGAAAGAAAAACCGGCTGCCGAAGCAATCAGAATGTTAGGCGGGTCTCCTACCAGGGTAGCAACGCCACCCGTGTTGGATAAGATTGCTTCTGAAATCAAAAAAGGTTGGGTGTTGTAGCCTAAAATTTCACATATCAGGATGGTGACGGGTGCAATCAGGACGATGGTCGTGACATTGTCCAGAAACATGGAGACGATGGATGTCACTGCTCCCAGCATAACCAAAAGACGTACCGGTTTTCCTTGAGAAAGTTTGCCACCCAAAATAGCCAGGTATTGAAAGAAACCGGTTGGTTCAAGCAAGGCGACCAGCAGCATCATACCCATCAACAAGCCAAGTGTATTGAAATCGATGACCTCCAAGGCTTGCTCCTGGCTATAAAAACCGGCGAAGGTTCCGACCACAATCATCAACAAAGCTGCGACCAGGGCGATGATGGTGCGATGTACCTTTTCGGTAAAAATCAATAGCAGGGCTACCAGAAATATGGCTGATGAAATGATTTGCGGGCTCATTTTCTTACCCCTTTGCAAACAAATTCCATTATTTCAAATCCCAGCTTTTTATTAGCGCTGTGCCGATATCGACGTGAGAAGCCAATCCAACCAGAATGCCATCGTCATTCACGACCGGTATATCAATGACGTTTTCCTTGTTGAGCATGGCCGCGGCATGTAGGAGACTCCAGTTTTCATTGACAGAGAATGGCTTTAACATAATTTCTTTAATCGGCCGGTCTAATTCTTTCTGTAAAGGAACGCGAGCTTCCATAGCACCAAAGTTATTCAAAAATTCAAAATTTCCCACTAGATTGACGAAATCCGGCATAACGATTTTTAACACACACTGCAATGTTAAGATGCCTATCAATTTGTTGCTGCCATCTACTACCGGTAATGTGCCAATGCGATGATTCACGAATAATTTGGCAGCATTGGCGATGATCTCGTTCTCATGAATCGAAAAGACATTTCGTTTCATACTGGCACGAATCATTGATAACCTTCTTTCTGGTTGGATAGAGGACAACCCTGAATGAAAAAACCAAAATTAATCCGATTAATGGATTATACAGGATTTTCATTCGGCGTTTCTTGAGCAAGGCCCGTTGCCGATTGTAATAAATCAGTAATCGGCTTATGTTTTCTTAATAATGCGTTTTTGTTTAGCCTGGAAACCTGCTTACTTGATTTGCCAGGCAGGTTGCATTTCTTCTACGTTGGCTGAGAGTGTCAGATTGGTTTGTTGAGTTCCCTGGATCGACATGATATAGATCTCATGGTTGCCATCGCGGTTAGATGTGAACAATATCCACTCGGAATCGGATGACCAGGCTGGATAAGAATCGAAGGTTGTATTGGTCAACCGCTTAATTTCCAGGCCAAAGGAAGAAACCCGGAAGAGGTAGATATCGTTGGTGCGGCCTTCTACTTTGGTGTAGGCAATCCACTCTCCATTAGGCGACCAAGCCGGGTCGTCAAAATACTTTAAGCGGCCATAAGCCAAATTCTTTTCGGTATCAACAAAGTCGTTATTCGGATCTCGAATCCATAAATATCGGGCATTAGCGGAGGGCAGGACATAAACCAATTTGTCCATGCGCGGTGACCACTCAGCGGAAAACTCCTGCTTGTCGGTGCTTATTCGCTTTAAGCCGCTGCCATCCGGGTGGACAACCATCAATTGAAGAGTACCATCCAGGCGGTTGTCCGTCGTGAAAACGATCCATTGGCCGTCCGGTGACCAGGCTGACTGGGTTTCGTTGCCAGGTATTGAGAGAATATTGGTTTGATTGCCACCATCGGGATCCATGGTCCATAGATCAAGCTTGTTGGTGGGGTCTCCGCTATCCGCAGAGAAGACGATCCTTTTCCCATCCGGCGACCAGGCCGGGTAGGATTTGTCACCGGGATTGGTGGTGATCTGGGTTTTATCGCCTGCAATTGGGTTTCCGTCGGCATCGATGTAAACCTTCATCGTCCAAACCTGGAAAGTTGCACTTTCCGCCGCACTGCTGATAAAGGCCACTATTCCACCCCGCCCAATAGCTTCCAGAGCCTGGGTAGCAGTAAAGGTGGGGGTCGGTTCTTCGGTATTGGTGGCGCTGGGAGCAATCGTGGCGGTTTCGGTCGGCGCACTTGTTTCCGTTGTAGTCGGAGATGGTGTTTCTGTTGCCAGTACTGCCGTGGTACTGGTGCCGTTGATGACGACAACAGCCCCTGTTGCGGTTGGCGTCGCTTTGTTGCTGTTCAAGAAGCTTACGATAAATATTGTCAGTACGGCCAGAATGGCGACTGCTGCGACCAGAACCACCGGTAGTATCCATTTTGCTTTTCCGGGTGTGTTAAGCGGCTGGGAGATGGGTTGGGAGGGATAAACGGGCGGCGGTTGAGGAGGATAACCCGCTGACGGCTGCGAGGGCGGCGGCTGCGATGGGGGCGGTTGGGAGGGAGAAGGACCAACTCCGACACGGGTAGCCTGGGCTGCTGTGGTTGCAGCCGGTGGTACCGGACGCGAAGGACGAACCAGCGTTGAATCCGCCTGATTCGAAGAGTCAGCCATCAACGCTTCAACGAAATCAATTACCGAGGGGTAGCGATCTTCCGGTTTCACCGCAAGTGCTTTTTCAAGCGCTGCTTCAATCGTTTCCGGAATTTGTGGATTAATTGTACGGGCTGGGGCAAGATGGGTCTGACCCAGCAGCCGTTCCACTGAATCGGCCGGCTTCTGGTTGGTTAGCAAATTGTAAATTGTTGCAGCCAGACCATATTGGTCAGAGTATGAGCCAGTACGAGCGGATCCGTATTGTTCCGGAGGTGAATAGCCGGGGGTTAGCCCACGCGCTCCGGTGGATGTTTCCTGAGAGACATCGGCGGATTTGGCGATACCAAAATCGACCAGCATGACCTCACCCCGCGGGGTAATCTTGATGTTGGCCGGCTTGATATCGCGGTGGATAACCGGTGGAGTCTGTGAATGCAAGTATTGTAATGCCATCCCAAGCTGCTTAGCCCAGTGCAAAACCTTATCAAGTGGTTGCACGCCATCGCGATGGACAATAGTTCCCAGGTCTTCACCGGGGACATAATCCATCACCAGGAACTGACTCTCCTCGATTACAAAGTAATCGATAACCCGCGGCAGATTGGGATGGCGTAAGGCAGCCAATAGGCGCGCCTCATGCAGGAACTGCTCACGACCTTCCAGACGGGGATTCTGATTGATTTTTACGGCCACATTGGTCTGCAGAACTGTATCTTGTGCCAGGTAAACGGCACCCATTCCACCCTTACCGAGCTGTTCGAGGATACGATAACGGTCGCGTAAAAAAGTATTGTGTTGCAGATCCATAGGAAGGCTTCTCCGTTGCTGAGAAAATGATAGGTTTAGTTTAAGCGAATTGGGATGAATTTGCAAATAATGCGGGAGGGGAAAGTGTTTGTTGGAAGAATTGGAAGGTAGGTAATGGGTTGTGAGTAATGGGTAATGAGTAAGGGAGTGAATCGTTGATTAGTTGGCTGGTTGATTAGTTCATTCAGGAATTAGTAAATTTAAGCGCCTCCGCGATCTTGCTTAGTATGCTTCGCGGGCGGCGCCTCCATATGCGCTAATCTAGCTGAGTTTATTTCACTGATAGAATCACATCTGTTTTCTGTATGCGATTTCTAACTTCCGATTTCTAACTTCCGCTTCCGCGTGTCCGTTGACAGGGGTGGCGGTTTATAGTAAACTTTTCGACGTTCGATGGGCGCGTAGCTCAATGGTAGAGCAGTGGCCTTTTAAGCCATTGGTTAAGGGTTCGAGCCCCTTCGCGCTCACAGATATTTTTTATGAACCTGCATTTTTGCCGGTTTTTCTATTATTAAGGTTCCTGCCAGCGCAACAACAAGGCTGCCCTAAGCAATTAAAAGATACCCAATTTAGTTTTTTTTTGGAGCTTGTGTTTGACCGTTCGCAATGCTTGCATGAGCGGAAGCAGTAAGTGATATCGCGAAAGGAGCGCAATTGGGACCCTTTCAAATCCGAGACCAAAGTGAATTGGTGTACCGGACCGTTCAATATTTGTGACAACACCCAGCAGTGAACCTGTGGGGACTATATCGCGCGATTGGCTACCATAACTGTCACCCCGCAGAATCCAGCTGCTATCCTTTTTTGCCACCAGGCGATGAACCATTAACTTTTGATTATGCGGGTTGAGAAAGGCCAAAACCTGTCCCAGGAGTGGTCGTTTGCCATCGAGGGAGGCGATTTTGAGGGTATCTCCACTGCGGATGAAGGGTGACATGCTGCTGCCAGTGGCTGTAAATTGGAAAACTGAACCCTGCGCAAGCACATCCTGGATAAGTTCAATCAGATCCGAATTACCAATATTGAACCCATTGGAAGCGCTGTCCGGATTTCGGTTTTGCCCTAACTTCTGCACGTGATGAGTTCCCCTTATCGATTCTGGCGCTTTGCGAATATGGTCCGGGCAGCATCGCCAGTGATGTCCAACCAGCGATAGACATACATGAATGGCCAAATCCAGGTGGGATTGGGGCGATAGCGCCAACGCATATAGGCCGGACTTGGAAAGACCAGCGCGAGTACCAATCGTATACGCCCCGGCCAATTGAGTGAGCTGATTATTTTACCCTCTGCCAAAATCCTTGAAGGGGAATGTGAATTCTTTGATTTCACCAATGAATCGAACTCGTCGGATTGGACTGCCAGACTGTCCACAAATCCATCTGGCAATGGCGTCCCAAAGGTGCGGTTGATCAATTGCAGACTCGCTTTGAGGGCGGATTCCCAGTGAAATACTGCAGCCTGAGCGGATAGTGCCGGCCAATCAATCGCATTACGTTCTTGCTGGATCAAACAGTGCAGATCCAGCAGCCAGCGCAGAGAAGTCTGGTCTCCGCCGTGCTGCAACATTTGATGGGCAGCCAGGTACAACAGGTTGGCGGTGGGGTTGAGGTTGAAGACAGAGTCGGAAGTTGAAGATGGATTGGTACTCTTCCAGGACGGGTTGGGTTCAATATTTTGCCAGAACCAATCCATCGAAGCAGCATGGCGATAAGCCGGGGTTGCAACCAGTATCCAATGCAGCTCCAGAATGACACCAATATCACTGCTTTTCTTCAAGTGCGCATGGTGGCTGAGAAGTTGATTGAAGTGCGGCAGCACCTCCGGAAGATATTGATGATATCCGAGATCGTTGACCAACTTCAAGGCCTGATCGAAATCTTGTTCGCGGACGAGAATATCCAGGTCACTCATTGGGCGCAGGGCCGGGTCTGGATAGATTGATTTAGCCAGGTGGGCACCTTTGAGCAAAACGGTTGCAATTTTATGCTCGCTGAGCACAGCCAGAATCTGGTTGAGGTGATTGAAATAGACCGCGTTGGTGATGGCAGTCAGCGCTTCCTGGTGCGCGCAATGCTGATAGGTGGCAGAGTCAAATTGGGATAGATTGTAAATCTCTGGTTCGCTCTTCAAGCGGTGGTGAATCATGGCCGCCACGCCTTCAGCAACAGCCATTTTTTGAAATAACACCCAATCCTCTGA
>JBBQNI010000038.1:0-32848 GCA_038329785.1 Anaerolineales bacterium
TGTTAACATCGCCCGTACCATCTTTTTATAATCCTAAATTACGGCAACATCATACAATTGCCACTCTCCAAAATGATGGAATGATCAGCATTAGCCACCAGCGCACACATCTGATCCGCGTGAGATGGCCGGTCTGAAACGATGTAACGAGCAAATGGTCGCGGCCCACCATACAGAATCCAGGGGCCATTCCCTGGCATCCCGGCCTGTTCCGGCGGCACGGTATTGAAGAAAAAGTGAACATGCATGCCAGGCAGCTGCTCGGTGTACCCGAAGGTCTCATAATCCACCACGTAGACGTTGCTGGCGTTCAAGGTAATCGCATTAATGCGCACGTACAGGGGCGGCAAGGTCGCGGTAGCGGTTGCGGTCCGCGTCGCTGTCGCCACAATCACCTGTGTCGGTGGGATAAGGGCATTGGCCGTAAGCGATACCGCAAAACTGGTGATTGATGTCTGGGACGGCGTAGCCGTACCCATGGCCAATTCTAGCGGCACTCCGCCCGGGGGAAGTTCCCCCACTAATGCAGTCGGTTGGCTGCCAGAATTGCCTCCCAGCGGCCGGGTCAGCAGCAGAAAAGCCGTAACAACAATAACACCTAAAAACAACAACACCGCTCCACCAATCGCGAACCACCACCCGGCTCCCAATCGTTTTTTTTCGGGAGGAGCGTAGGCTTGAGAGTATTCGGCTGCAGGGGTGGGTGCCGCACTTGGCGCGGTATATCTGCCAGTTGCACCGGGATTGTGCACAGGCTGCTGGTAAAAGGTGGCTTCGTCCTGGTCTGGACGGTAGGCTTGCGTGCGCACATCGGGGCTCACGGTCACCAGCTGTGAGACGGCGATCTGCCCGGTTTGTAGATTGGAAAGCACCTTTTTAAGATCGTTGGCAAGTTCGTTTACATTCTGGTAGCGTTGGTTGCGATCCTTGGCCAGACTGCGGTTGAGGATGTTGACCATGGCCGGCGGAAGATCCTGCCGAAGTTTACGTGGATCAGGGACCGGGTCATTGAGATGCATCATCATCAATGTCATGGCCGAATCAGCCTCAAAGGGTGTTTTACCGCTCAACATTTCATAAAGTGTTACACCCAACGAATAGATATCGGAACGCGGATCAGCCGGCTCAGAGCGAATCAATTCGGGCGACATATAGCGGGCTGTGCCCATCACCGCTCCTGTGGCCGTGTGTTGCGTACCACCCACAATTTTGACGATGCCAAAATCCATCAGGATGGCATGGCCATAGACATCCAGCATGATATTGGCTGGCTTGATATCGCGATGAATCATGCCGCGCTGGTGAGCATAGCTGAGTGCCTCGCACATTTCAAGCGTGATCTTGATTGCCTGACCGACATCCATGCTGCGATTCTGGGCTGCCAATCGCTTGAGATGGTCTTGCAACGTCTCGCCTGGGATAAATTCAAGCACCATGTACGAAACATCCTGGTCGGCATTAAAATCATAGACTTGCACAATGTTGGGATGGCGCAGCGAAGCCACGACCGTGGCTTCCTCTTTGAAGCGCTGGACAAATGAATGGTCACCAGCCAGGTGGGGATGAATCAATTTGATGGCTACCACCCGTTTCAAATTGGGGTCGGTGGCTTTGTAAACTGCTGACATGCCCCCCTGCCCAAGCAGTTCGTCAATATGATAGCGCCCGTTAAGCGTTTGTCCGATCCAGGTAGGTTGCGGCATAAAATCCCTCTTTACGAATTGGAATCCGAGTTGCGATGAAATATCAATGATAATATTGACCTATATTATCCAAAATTAGGCCGTTTTTCAATACTTTATCGGAACTCGCACGAACCTGCTAGTCATAAATGGTGAGGAAGAGATTCTTTCGGATGGATCGCCGCTAACCTGCCCTTACGCCAGTTCAATTACCTGCGCCGGATGGCCTGTAAGCGCCAGGAATCTTTCCAGATCCGCATGCGAGATCACCAACGTGGTGGTATTAATCAAAGGATGAGCGGTCACTGCCTCGGCCTGCCATACTTCGCGGTCAAATACCACTTCGACATGCTGATCAACGTCATTAACGAGCGCCAGCACCGAAACCGAACCGGCACTGATGCCAAGATTGTCCTGCAGCCGTTCTGCAGAAGCAAATGAAAGATTATTAACGCCGATTTTTTCTGCAGCTTCTTTTAATTGGATATTCTTGTCCCCCCGCACGACCAGTAAGACCAGGCGCGTTGCACGCTTATCCCGCAGAAAGAGATTTTTGGTGTGAATACCTGGTAAATCCAGCGCCAGTTGGTCGACCTGTTCGACCGTGAAGACGGCCGGGTGATCCCACTGACGATAGGCAATTTGATGATCATCGAGATAGTTGGTTATCGTTCTGTCATTGTAAGCAGGCATCTTGGCATAATTCTATAACAATGAAGAAAAAAAGTGAAGTAAAGGGTGCATCTATTCTCTCCGCGCTTCTGCGTGAGGATAGAGCAGCGAACGCGCAGCGTTCCCCTTCTCATTTTATCCACTTTGTTGTATAGTAATTCTCAGTATGGCAAAGAAAATCCTCTTGATTGATGACGACGCACTTTTACGCCGCAGTCTGGCTTTCAACCTGGAACAGGCCGGTTACGCTGTCCATACTTCCGCGACAGCCGAGGATGGTATCGCCCAGGCCGAACAGGAAGCACCAGACCTGGTATTGCTGGACATCAACCTGCCCGGCATGGACGGATTGGACGCCTTACGTAACCTGCATGGCGAGAAAAGCCTGCCGGTCATCATGCTCACCGCACGCCGGCGCGAATTGGACGAGGTTTTGGGTCTCGAACTTGGGGCTGATGATTATGTCACCAAACCTTTTGATTTCAACGTGCTGTTAGCCCATGTCAAGGCTGTATTGCGACGAACTCAATCATCAGAGGAATCAACCAGTACCAGCAGCCCGCCAATTACGGCCGGGAAACTGACCATTGATCCAGCTGCTCACACCGCCAGCTTTGAAAGTCGCTTTCTTGAGCTTTCACCGCGCGAATTTGACCTGCTTTACACCTTAGCCCGCTCAGCCGGCCAGGTCATTTCAACCGAGGATCTCATCAATCGGGTTTGGGGTGCGGAATTTATCGGCCAACCGCAGGTAGTCTATGTACACATGCGCTGGCTTCGCGAAAAACTAGAAGCGGACCCCAATCGCCCACAGCATCTTCTGACGGTGCGTGGAATTGGTTACAAATACCAGGCAGAAATGCATAAAAATGTTTAAGACTTTGCGCTCGCGCCTGATTCTGAATGCCCTTCTGCCAATGTTAATCATTCTGCCAGCCATCGGTGTTTTGACCACCTACCTGTTGGAGACTCAAGTCTTTTTGGCCAACCTGACCAATGAGCTAACCCGCCAAGCGGTGTTGGTCGCGGATACAGCCTCGACCTATGTTGAGATCTGGCAGGACCCGGTGCGTGCCCAGGATTTCGTCAGCCGCATCAGCCCACGCTTGACGGCGAAACTAATGCTGCTGGACCCGGCCGGCCGGCTGATTGTCTCCAGCGACCCGGCCGATTCCTTTCTGGTCGGCCAGATTTTCAACGTGCCAGACGCAGACATGTTGATGACCAGAGAAATGCCGGCAGAAGTGACTGTTAATGAAAAGAAAATTACCGATATCAGCGTGCCGGTCTTCAATAACAAGGCCCAGCTGATAGGATTCGTCCGGCTGGCCAACCCGCTTGCCAATATTTTTGAGCGGTCGCAGGATCTACGTCAGGTACTCCTGTTTGTACTGATTGGCGGGCTGATTCTTGGGGTTGGTTTAAGCTGGATTCTCGGGCGGGAAGTTGAAAGACCACTCAGACAAACGACCCAGGCTGCTTTCCGCCTCGCAAACGGCGACCAACCAACGGAGCTCAAACTGAGCGGACCACAGGAAACACGGATGCTGCAGTCAGCATTTAATACCCTGCTTGACCGCCTGCTAACGCTCGAAACCAGCCGAAAACGTCTGCTGGCCAACCTGGTACATGAGTTGGGCAGGCCATTGGGCGCTCTACGTTCCGCCTCGCAGGCATTACTGGGTGGGGCTGTTAACGATCCGCTGCTGTCTCGCGAGCTTCTGGAGGGAATCGACGATGAACTGGTGCGCCTGCAGAGTCTCTTGAACGAATTAGCCCATCTGCACGAGCAAGTTCTTGGCAGTCTTGATCTGCGCATCCAGAGCGTGGAGATTAAACCCTGGTTCTACAGCTTGCTGCCGACCTGGCAGCGCCTGGCAAGCGATAAACGCATCACCTGGAAGAACCATCTAACAGACGATCTGCCTGAGAAAGCAGAATTTGACCCCGATCGCATGGCACAGGTTCTAGCCAACCTGTTCAGCAATGCCATCCGCTATACGCCACCGGGAGGTTCGATCGAGGTGACGCTGGAAACCAGTGCAGATCAGCTTAAGTTCAGCGTGCGTGACAGCGGCAGCGGTATCCAGCCTGAAGAATCACAGCAAGTCTTCGAGCCCTTCCAGCGCGGGCAGGCAGCGCAGCGTCTACCCGAGGGCATGGGACTGGGTCTTTCGATTGCACGTGACCTGGTGCAGGCCCACGGCGGCAACCTGGTTCTGGAGAATACCGGCCGGCACGGTAGTTTGCTGGTGGTATATTTACCGTTGTAGGGGTAGGGCGTACCCCACCCTTCCTCCTCTACTTCATCAACAGCGGTAGAAACACTCTCCGCCAGCCGGTATCCAACGTAATTTCAAGGTTATCAATGCCAAAGTGGGCACCCGTCGGCAGATTCTGCGCCAGCCAGGTCAGGTCGATGGCGGTATCCTGATGCGGAAAATTCAATTCAACCCGGTAACGTACCTGTTTGAATAGATCCGGGTCATACCCGAGATCATTCTGTGCAATGGATGCATACATAGCCGCATACGCCCCACCCGGGTAACTTCCCGGATAGGCCTGGCTGCAGGTTGAGAGATTGCAGAAGGATGTGTGCACCAGCGTATCAAGACCACTATTGCCAAAATCAAACAGAGACGGCAAACTTACGTCTGACTCGCCATTCCCCTGCCAGTCACCCAGGATGAGCAGATCAAAACGGATAATCAACCGCTTATGAATCGCCACCGGATCCATCACCAGCCGCAAAGCCTGCGAGGCGGGGTACTCACTCTCCAGATAAACCTCACCGGATGGCGAAGTCACCAATCTGCCTGAAAGCCATCCAGGCGATAAACCATCATCAAAATTTTCACTCAGGACGAGGCTACTGTGTGAAATCAGCACGCTGCTTTCAGCCACGTTATCCGCCGGATGAATCTCAGGCCAATTGAGATTTTGCGATTCAATCTGCGCGGAAGTTGAAAGCCATTCACCCACCTGACCAGTGACTGTACCGGTCACGCGTAAAGTCATCTGGCTCGAAGCAGGGAAAGGATCAATATTGCATTGAATGCCGGCTTCCGCGACCACACAGCCATCCAATCCAGTCAGCGCGAGGTCATCCCAACCAGCTAAAGCTTCTGGCAGTTCGATGTCAAGCCGTACGGCCGGAATTGCGAGCGGGGTATGGTTGCTGAGAACATAATTAAAGTAGAATCTATCGCCTTTCAAGACCGTCGTCGCATGCGCCGGCACAATCTCAACCTCGAGGTTTGCCCCGGTGACCGTCAACTGGTAAGGAATGTCCCGTACCAATTGCGGATTGGATGAATCCTTCCAGCGAATCACAAAATTATATTGGGCCGGATTGGTGGGTGTCCCAGAGGCCACAACCCCGGCCGGGCTGATGATGATGTCATTCTCCAGGCTGATACCAGCCGGCAGACTGCCAGCAACAACACTGGCTGTATATGGCTTAACCCCGCCAGACGGATTAAAGTAATGTTGCCAGGGTTGGTTGACAACCGTCTCAGACGAGGCAAACGGTACCGCTATTATTTCTGGTGCGGCTTCGTTGGGGTTATCTCCCCAGCAGCTGACCTCATCCTGCCCACGCAAAGCGCAGGTATGGTCACCGAATGCGTCCAGAGCGGAATAGCCTCCATAGGGAGCCAGCAGCTGACCGGACTCCGCTGCGCCCCAACAGAGAATATTGCCCGCTCCATCCAGGGCACAGTTATGATGATCGCCGGCAGTCATGGCATTGAATTGATCACCATTCGGGGCTGCGATTTGATCTTGCGTATCCGCACCCCAACACTGAATCTCTCCGGCACTCAGCCCACAGGCATGACCGTCACCAACACTAATTTCCTCAAATAATTCAGTCGGGATGACTGCCGGCGCGAGGTTTCCCCAGCAGACGGCTTGCCCGTCACTACTGCGGATAGCACAGCTGCCCCCGCGACCGCTGAATACACGGGTGAATGAACCCACTGGCGGAGTGCTCTGACCGGCACTATCATCACCCCAGCAATGTAGTTGACCAGCGATATCCAGGGCACAATAATGGTCGTAACCCACCGAAAGATCAACAAATTGCCCGTCGATCTGGCTGGTACCACCTGCCTGACGACACTTAATTTTACCGTTTAGCTCCAGGCCACACGCCAGGTTGCTGCCAACCCCCATCACACTATAAAAATTAGGGAACACAGTCAGAGCGCAACCTGTGCCAATACAGGCCAGGCTGCCATCCTGCTTGTGGATATACGTCGCCAGTCCGCCGCTGATAATGCGCGCTGTCTGCGAGAATGCCGTTACATCCAGTGCAAACAGACTGGCTGCGCTGCTGGCCGGCAAGAAGCGTTCGTCGCCGCCATAAGTCGCCATTACTGATTTTGCGCCTGTGTTATCGAAAAAGACAATGCACTGCGCACTGCCCACCACCAAAGTAGTTTGACAAACCTGGGTACCATTGACCGAGATCTGTACATCCCCGCTGGCGACCTGTGTAAACAGGTTATTGGCAGCCGCAGAGACATTGACAGAAATGGTAACGGCCTGCCCTGCCTGCGGATATGCCGGTAATACCGATTGAACGCTGACGATCGAATCTCCCCTCACGCGTTGTGTGAAGAGGATATTTTGCATTAAAGCCGGTGACCGGTCAGCTTCAACGACCCTTACGCCAAAGCTGTAATTATTACCAAGCGTAGGCGTCCCTTGCAGATTGCCGCCAGAGGTTAGGAGCAAACCAGCTGGCAAGCCCCCACCTGTACTGAAATTGAAATTCGTACTGCGCCCGCCGCTGGCAGTCAAGCCGGCCGACCAGGGCTGGTTGACCTGCAAGACGGGCAAAGTCGTTGGGCTAACGCTAATAACCGGCGCTTGTCCCTCACTGTTATCACCCCAACACTGTAAAAACGTATCGGGGGAAGTCAGGGCACAGCTGTGGTCATAACCAGAGGCCACAATCCCAAAACTACCGGAAGGAGTCTGCGGTTGATCACCCCAGCAGTGCATGATATTGGATGAATCAATGGCACAGGCCTGACCGTCACCCAAGCTGATGGAAAGATAGCTGCCGGCCGGTACGTTGGCGCGGAAATCGGATGTGCCGCCCCAGCATTGGATCGCACCGCTGGCATCGATACCACAACTCGCGTCCCCACCGGCACCGACCGCCAGGAAACCAGATACGACCGGGGCTGTACTTTGACCGAGGGAATTATCGCCCCAGCAACGCGGGGTACCGTCCATCGTCAATCCGCAAGTGTGTCTTGCGCCTGCATCCACCGCTTTGTAACTTAAATTTGGTCGATTGTTTTGTCCGGAACTATTATCCCCCCAACAATCGATGCGATTGTTGTAATATAGCGCACAACTATGCATCTCACCTGAAGTAATACCAATATAACCATAAAGAATAGGATATGAAGTAAGCAGACCAAAACCATTCCAACCCCAGCAATTAATGCGACCACCGGCATCCAGAGCACAAACATGCGAATCTCCGGCACTAATTTGTTTAAAGACACGGACAGGTGGCTGGGACTGACCCGAATCGTTTTTTCCCCAACAGGCCGGTGATCCGGTGCTATTGATAGAACAGCCAAACTGTTTTCCAGCCGTGATGGTGGGGTTGATAATAATCGGGGTAATGCGCGTGGTATTGGTGGCGGGCGGGCTGGCCTGATAGAACGAGTCACCATCATAGACAGCTGAAATGACCTGTGAATCACCGGCTTCACCATAGAAAACCGGGCATGCGGCTTCTCCGACACCTGAGACCTCTGTCACGGTTGCCGTACAACTGGCAATTTCGCCACTGACAACCGCTCTGCCGGTGATAGTAACTGTGCCTGTCAAGGCCGGTGCTGAACTTCCACCCACCTTTGTGACGCTCACATTGACATTAACAGGTGACCCAACCGGCACATTCGTATCGCGACTGAGAATGGCAATGGTAGTCAGCGGACTTTTTACCATTTGCGAGTAAGCCTGCGTGATACCAGCCAGTTGCAGCGGATAGGGCGAAGACCCGCTCACAAAGCTTTCACGCAACGTAAGCGTATAACTGAACGTACCTGCTGCAGTAGGTATACCGCTCAGCTCATAACCTGCCAGGTTAACGCCGGTTGGCAAACTACCACCCGCGCTCAAATTATAAGGTTCTGAACCACCGAAAGGCAGGAATGTCTGACTCCAGGGCAGATTGAGCGGCAAATAAGCAGATACCGAAAGTGGGGTCAAAGAAAGTCGCGGACCCTGACCGGCACTGTTATCCCCCCAACACTTCAGGAAAGGACCACCCGTACCACTTTGAATGGCACAGACATGAAAAGTACCGCCACTTACAGCGGTAAATATGCCCGCCGGGGTTGCATTGACCACGGCCATATTAGTTCCCCTACAGGCCAACGTACCCCCTCCCGCTAAATTGCAGGAATAATTAGACCCGGAAGTGATTTCCCCGACGTCGGAAGAAAAAGGTAGGCTGATAAGCGGGGTTCCCCAACAGATTGCATGTGAATCACTTTTACGAATGGCACAGGTATGGCTGTTGCCCACCGCAATTTTTTTAGCAGTCAAGCTGGCTGGAACATCCAATTGGCCTGTGGCATTCGAACCCCAGCAGCTGACTGCATCAGAGGGATAGGCAACCACACAATTATGCGTGCTGCCAACACTGACAGCGCGTACATCAAATGTTGGAATGCCAGGCTGAATCGTCTCCGGGATTTCGCCCCAACAGTGCAGTTTGTGGCGGGTATCGACCGCGCAAACATGATCGTTGCCCGCGTCTACATAGATATAATGGATAGTCTTGCCATTGACCACATTGGGAATACTATCCGGCTCAACGATGGAAGCCGCATCGCCCCAACAATGCAGGGCTCCTTCGCTATCAAGGGCACAGGTGTGGAATCCGCCTGCGCTCAACTGATCGTAAACGGTAGTACCCTGGGTTATATCTGAGAGAATATTCCCGTTCTGATCTTGAATTGTATAGTAGTCGTGGTCTCCCCAGCAATTAATCTTTCCATCATCCGCCAGCATGCAGGTATGACTTCTGCCGGATGCCAAAATATCAGTCCGGTCCGACCCCAAAATTGTAACATCCCGCTCTACTGAGGAAGCTTCAAAATAGGTTGTAGCATTAAAAACAGCCTCCGGCCGGTAATAACCACTGGTTGTGAAGCGCAGATAACATTCGCCCCGACCGTTTGCATACAGCGTGGCTGTACAAGAAGGTCCCCCCGGTACATTGATGGCCACTGTGAGCGCCGGAGAAATTGGCAGTAACACACCACTTTCCTGATTGAGGTCAACGACCGCCCAGACATTCTCCCCAACCCGGTATTCACCCCCCGTGTGGGCGGACACGAGCTGCATTGAGACTGCGGTATGAGACAATACAACATAGGTGTGTTCAATGGTAAAACTATGCGGGGTCGGGCTGGCTGAATCCTGCACACGGATACTGACCGGATAGCTGCCAATAGCTGTAGGCGTTCCGCTCAGGGTGGCACTGGCCGTGTTGGAACTAAAGGTAAGTCCCGGAATATTTCCAGAAACCAGACTATAGCTATACGCATCAACCCCCCCGGTGGCAGTCCAGGTGTGGCTCCAGCTATCCCCTACAAACATCTGGCTGCCCCAGGTACTGGCAAGATTTAACGGTTGCGGAACAATAAAGGTGTGATTGACTGTGACAGTGGCCGGTGAGGAGGCCGAATCGGTCACGCGTATGCGGATGTCGTAGGAACCCGGTGTGGTAGGGGTGCCAGCATAGGTTGCGCTCGGGCTGCTATTGGTTAACGTAACCCCCGGCACACTACCAGAGATTATTTGATAGCTGTACGGGGTTGTGCCCCCGCTGGCGGTTAATGTCAGCGACCAGGCTTCGCCCGGGTACATTGGTACACCCCAGCCCGGGTTAAAGACCAGGCCACTTTGCGCCTGCACGGGTAGTACTGGTAAGGCAAGCAGACCAAAAAACAGCGCTAAGATTAAAACGTGCCCAAGCCGTCTCAGGTTAATATGTCGAAGTTTCTTCTGAGGAACCATACCTACCCAACTTTCCGTATTAATGCACTGAAATGAGAACTGCTTCCACAATAACCCGCCATTGATAGCTCTGGGTTTTTTCACTGAAGGATTTACAGGTAACCAGGGTCAAATAAGGATCATCCTGATGGTCCAATATCGAGAGATCATCCGGCTTTACCTTTTTGACAGCCCTGACTTCAAAAATAGATGTTGTCCCAAAAGCGGTCACCTCAATGCGGTCTCCCCAGCGCAAATTCTGCAGACCGAGGAAAGGTCCCGCGCTGCCATCCGCCAGGTAATTGTGAGCGGCCAGTACGGAATTACCCTGCCAGCCGGGGAAGGCGGTACCATCCAGCCAGCCTGCCTCATTTGCCAGCCAATCGGTCATCCAACCCTGATCGCCAAGGGGCACACCTGTTATCGGAATACTGACACCCAGGCGGGGAATGCTGAGGATGACGCCAGCTTGCTCTTGATAGGCAACTTCCTGAACTTTGAGAGGCGTAATTTTGCCGGCTGCAAAACCCGTATCCGGCAGTAATGGGGTATTGTTATTGACCCGCAGCGTCAGTACTTTTTCAAAAGTCAAGCCGGCCGGGTCAATCGCCATGACACGGATATTGAGATAACCCGGGTCAAGCGGCAGGCTGCCAAAAGCCACCAGGCGGTTGCCATCAATCCAGAACAGGTCATTGTTGTCCGCCCCAACTCCGGCTACAAGTACAAAGGAATGGCTCTCATCTACATTGGCATCCACAGCGGTGAGGGTCGCCACACGCGTGTTGGCAGCCAAATAGGAATTGATACGGACCGGGTCAACCAGGATATCCGTGGGCGGCACATTGACACGGTGCATGACCACATCCGAAACACTGGCTTGCAACTCCATATTGCCGCCCATCTCACCGGCGTATGCTGCGTATACGGGCTGCAAATGTGCCTGGTTAATGGTCAGCTGACAACTGCCGGCTGCGGCTGTGGCGGAACAATTGCCATCCGGCCCACTGACGGTCACCAACCCGGCAGAGGGTTGCCCATCCGGCGAGGTGACCAAGAAATTCACGGTTAACAGCTGGCCAGCCAGGGAAGGCTCAGGGCTGATGGAGGTAATGGTAGTGAATGTGTTTGAATTGCTGACGCGATGTGATTCAGCAGCAGAAACTGCCGCATAGTGGGCGTAGTCACCCTGATAAGCGGCACACACAAATACATTGCCCTGCTCGGTGAGGGTCAGTGCACACTGTCCTTCGCCCGAACTATCCAAAGCAGAGGTACAGGTATCAACGGCGGCAAGCACTTCAGGTGCCTGGCAGGTAGCATCGCTGCGATAAAATGTCAGCTGCCCGGAAGGAACCGGTCCGGATGAGCTCACAAGTGCATTTGCAAAAATCGTGCGGTTGATAATAGATGGATCAGGGTCATCCTGAGCAACTTCCACCTGAGGATGATGTTTGTCCATCACCGTATGCAGGTAAAGTGAAGAAGCTCCCGGCAAAATCTGGTTTACACCCAGATAAAAAGCCTGTAAGGGAACCAGCGCAGGTGTGTCAAAGGTAAGATCACAGCTGACTTGCCCGCTGCTGTTTAATACAAGATCGCAAACCTTTTCGTCTCCGCTGCGTAATTCAAGTGCGCCATTGGTGACCGGCACATTCGTCCCACGCAATTCAACCGTAACGGTAAATATTACCGTTTGTTCAATGTAGGAAGGGCTGGGGGCGGCATTGATGACTACATCTACCTCATTAGGGCCTGCCTGGAAGAGCTGGGATGCCCATACATTGCCGATTGGCAGCATGGCACTCACCAGCAGTAATACAGCGATGGCCCGCAGCCAGATGGGGATGTGAAAATTCGACTTTTTTCTTGGGGTAACTCTCATCATTTTTTTCCTCCAGGTCAGCGTGTCAACAAGGGTAGGTAGTACCAATCAAAGGCGGCATTGTAATAAACCATGGTTCTGACATTATCCAACGACCAGCTCTCAGCCTGGTCCGGGCTCAAGTTGACGCCGTAAAAGGTGGTACGGAAAGTCTCATATCGGTGTTCGCGGGTGTAACAAAAATCATAACGGGCATCGTTCGCCAATCCGTCATTGTCAAAATCACCCAGCATGCGAGCCCCCTGTTGGGCAGCGAAACTGCCTTCCTGGTAGTTGGCCGGGAAGGACTGGCTATAGCGGGCCTGATTCGAGAAGCTGGCCACCACCAGGCGTTCTTCATTAATATAATTTGCCCAGATATCCGGCCCAATCAAGGGCACAGGTTCCACCACTATATCCGGGTCGCGGAATTGATTGCCATCCCAAGCGCCCATCACGTACAGCTGAAAACAAACATGTACGCGGTCATGTGGCGGCAAATCGGAAAACGTGATAGAAACGTTATCGTTGCTGAAGCGTCCCAGAGTCTGGCTGGCACTGGGAGAGGGTTGCAGGTCAGTATGGCTCCAAAGGTCGTCTTCAACACGCACTTCAAAATCGTTATAGTAGTCGATTGATCTCTGTACCGTCAAAGCACGCACCTGACGGTTGTTAACAGGTTGATAGTCACCATCTTCAATATCCACAGCAAAGACCAGTTGGCGCTCAACGTTGTAGCCGGGGATTCGACTTGTGCGATAAGTGACCAACAGCGGGAAGCTGCCATCGGCCGGGATGCTGCCCAGGCTGCACTTGACTTGCAGGTCAGTCTGATTACAATTAGCCGGGTCAATGCCATCAATACCGACGAATTCAATATTGGCATCCAGATCGAGGTAGATAACCACCTCGTCGGCTGCCTGGCGTGACCAGTTAACCACCTCTAAATTGACGTAGAACTCACCGGCTGAAAGCACGAGCGGGTGCATTTTAGCAACCACAACCTGCAAATCACGCAGCAAGCTGCCTGCTACCTGCACCTGCCGTAAAACGCTGTCATTGTTGTGGGTGAAGATCATATTGTTTTCGGGGCCGGCTGCCAGTTGAGCACGACCCTGGCCTTCAAAGATCTTGGGGTTAAGTTCCAGCTCTTGAAAATTCTGCGGTACGCCCAAGGGGTGTTCAAACCAGCCGATGGATTCGTTACCCAGCAGCCAGATCTTGCCATCCACACCCAGGGTAATATCGACAAAAGAACTGCTCAGTACAGCCGGGATCATATGGCTGCTGATCGTGCCGTTTGATGGATCCAGCCGTAAAATACGGCGGGCATTATCCAGCAGCACCCAGATAAAGCCATCCTGGTCGCGTATCAGTTCGGTCGGTCGGAAGGCAATCTCACCGGTGGGGATGATCGTCAACTCACCGGCTGGGTTTAGCTTACCCATTGAACGGCTTCCCCAAGCGCTGAACCACAGATTACCTTCCCGATCGGTGACGATTGCCAGTGGACGGGTTCCGCTGGGAAGATCCACATCCAGCGATTCTCCCCTGTCTGAGGTCAGACCAATCTTGTCCGCGCTGAATTCGGTAAAAGCCAATTTGCCGTCATGCGTGAGGGTGATCTGCGTGGGATCGGCAGTGGATTGGCTCAAAGCATATTCGCTCAGGGCTATGGCTGTGATGCTGCCACTTTCACTGACCGAAATCCTGCCAATACTGGCGTTTTCTTTCTCGGTGAACCAGACTGCTTTATCCGGTCCGATAACAGCATCATAAGGTACAGAATCCGGCTGAGCGAGCCCGACCTCCGCTTGTGTGAGCGGGTCACTGAAATACCGCACGGCACTGGCATTCATCTGCGGAACCCAATACGCCTGCCCAGGGCCATAGACGATCGCACTCGGGTAGCTGCCAACCGGCAAGGTGGCAAATTCTTCGATTACCGGGCTGGGGTCTGCTTGTGCCAACCCGGTAATTGTGAGTAATAGTGTTGCAACCAGCAGGAGTGAGAAAAGTTTCATGCCTCTAAGGGTCTCAATTTTATTGGAAAGGTTCATACCTTCATTCCTCATCTTTTTCATCCTGGTGTGCTTACGGGCGCAGCGACAATTCAACTGGTAGGTCGATGGTGGTAATAGCGCCGGAGGTATCGCTGATGTTCAGTTCAAGGCGGTAGACACCATCTGGTGGTGGGCTGGCTGGTGCAAAGATCCAGGGCGCATTCCACAAATCTCCTACCAGGGCAGCCTGAGTGATACCCAACAAAGCTTCACCGTCCCAAATCTTGATCTCGATCATCTGAATCGCCTGTGACGGGCTGACATAACCCTGAACGTTGAGGTGCATGATGCTGCGCTGATCTGTGTAAGTAAGCACAGCATGATCCAGCCAGGCACTCACCTTTGTACCTACCTCGGTTTTGACCCTGGTATCAGCCAGCAGCGGCCAATTCTGTGCGGCAGCCAGCACGTCATGTAATTTTGGATTCTCGCGCGAGACTTCTCGGATTGGATTTGCATTATTGGAGATGACCAGAGGTAAATAAACCTGATACTGGTAAATCGCATCAAACCATTTGGCCGTACAGTTGCCGGCAGCGTCACAGGCAGAGATGCCGGCCTGCTCCACGAAGGGTTCCACGCCTTCGCAATGCCCGCTTACGCGGTAGACACTACTATTGGGGGCCACACCACCGGCCAACAGCCAGGAACTGTTGAAGTATACCTGCTGATAAGTCACCGATTCGCAGATATTCTGATGAATACTGGTCACATCCAGCATGGTATCCTCAATCACAAAGTCGTAGGCTACGATCGTGTTATCGGTTGGGTCAATTTCGGTTTGCGTGATGGTCAGTCGTGGAGGATAACTATCGACCGTACCGCCCCACTGGGTCATCTGCTTCTGGTTGGCCATGTATCGGCCACCGCCGTCCCAGGCACGTACTTTTACATTAAAGGGACCCTCAAGACCGTAGGGCACCATCGCATTCCAGGTAACCTCGTTACCACTGTTTTCCAGATTGGCTTCATTCCAGGCCATCTGGTAAAAGGCAAAAATTTCCTCAGCGGAAAGGGCGCGCGCAAAGAGCGCGATCTCGTCCAGGGTGCCGTCAATTTTATCGCCGATTGCAAAAGTTTGGGCTGGGTACGGAACCTTACCCGCCAGGCTGGTATCGCTCAGCACCGCTATGCCATCCACATAGATCTTGTAGGTTGAGCCATCAAATGTAGCCGCCACAAAGTGCAAACTGCCAAAACCTAATGTGCCTGCTTCAGTTTGTACTGATAACCAGTTGTAGCCATTGCCAAAACCAGCCTTGAGCGACCCATCCGGCATGACAGTCAGGGATGGGTAACGCATTTCAGGGTTTTCATCAAACTGGCTGAAGATACCCGCTTCAGTGGCGGGTTGATGGGCCATTACCCAGGCAGATTGCGTAAATTGGGTCCGCTCCAGGTTGAGGCTGTAATGATCGGAAACAACCAGTTTTTCGCTGCCGTTGAAATCCAGGGCATAATCGCCCAGCATACCGGCTGCCACTTTGTTGAAGTCATCATTAACCGATGTCATCAAACGAGTCTTTTGATAAAAACCGGAGCGCTCTTCCAGCCAATCGCCAGCGACCAGGAAGTCGTCATCGATCGAAAGGCGGTAGATATACTGGTAGGCGGTATACTGCTCACGAATTTCCGCAGCCGATAACGCGCGGCTGTAGACCACCAGCTCATCCAGATAACCTTTGAAGCTGCCAACCGGCGCAAGGCCGACGTACAGATTCTCGTCCATTACCAACAGCGGGCTGATCGTGTCACTGACCAGTTCATGACCATCCAACCAGAGCGTACGAACCTGCGAGTTAAGATCATAGCTGCAAGCCCAGTTGTGCCAGCCGGGTTGGTCAAAGCTCTGGCTGCTGACCAGATCTCGGCCACCAAAGCCGCACACCAGCTGATTGCCGGCATTGAAACCCAGCAGCAGTCGCTGATTGGCCATGCCCAGAGGACCCTGCCATAGAACAGGATCGTTGCGATTGATACTCTCACGGTTAGCCCAGACCGAGATGGTGAAAGAACTGTTGGCCAGGTTGACCTGTGTGCCCAGATTAATGTACTTGTTATCGCCATTGAAATAGAGAGAACCATTCTTGTGCCCGAGCGGCCCTTCCAACGGACAATCTTCGGTCTGGCACTCGCCCGCGATCTGGAATGGGGAGCTATCCAGGTAATATCGCACCGCCGCATTCGCATCCGGAATGCCTCCTGACCCTGCTGGAATTTCTTCTTTATCCAGCGGCAGCCATACCAGCAAGTCAGACGGATAAGGCTCATTGAACAGGTAAGAAGCGTTCAAAGCCGGGTCCATTGCCACATCCACCTGGTCTACCTGAGTTACCGCCGACGTGCCATTTTCGGTCATGTACAGCAAATTCAGGCCGGGAATATCACTTGCGCTGCCGCCGATCATCACCTCACGCAGCGCGAATTCATTCACATCCTTGCTGCCGTCCATGGTTTGCATGATGTCCGTGATTGGCATACTGCTTTCATTCAAGGCACTTTCAGGCGCGGTGGCGTCGAAGTAGAAATTAACACTGATCTCGCCATGATTGCCCACCAGGTCATCCGCCTCTACCACCAGGGTTAACTGGCCGGTCGGTTCACTTTCAGGGAAGAGGAAGGCAAGCGACCATTGATATCCGCTGGTGGCCGGGGTGAGCGTGGGGTTCTGTCTCCCGGAGCCGATCAAAGCGCCAAACTCGTTGTAAATACTGACTGCAATGCTGTTCAGATCCAGACCACTGCCAGGCATATTATTGCTCAGGAATTCATCCTGAACATTACCATAGAGATCCAGCCGCCAGGTATCTTCCTGCTGCAAATCCAACACAGCCGGCACCACCTGACCGTTAATTAGATTGGCCGTCAGACGTGGGCTGCTGTTATCGACCAGGAATTGGTAGGTTTCAGAGAAGGTCTGGTTTCCAACCTTATCGATAGCCCTTAACGACACATCATAGGCACCATCACCAACCTGTGGATCAAAGGTCGGGCAGAAGGAGGTACCACTGGCTGAATCCATGCAGACCGGTGCCAGCATACTGACCGGAGCCGGCATGTTGACATGCTCAACTTTCATTTCGACGGCACTGATACCGGCGGTACCATCACTGGCTTCCACCTGCAAAATGCGGTCCAGCTCGGAAATGTAGGGGAATTCGTCATTAAAGGAGACCAGTTCCACCATCGGATTTTCCGCATCAATCTGCATACTGATTGATTGGCGTTCCTCAACGTGCTCCATCTGATAATGGAAGGAGTCACGCACATCAATTTCATTTAATTCATAGGTAAACAGGGCCACTTCATCCATCAGACCCACATAAGCGCCACCGGGCAGGCTGCCGCCGGAGATATTCCCCAGCTGCAGACGACCGAGACCATTGCTGACCACGCCGCTGCCCGTCAATCCGCTTCCACTCGAATCGAGGTACCCATTAATGTAAAGCTGATACGTTTCCGTGGTGGCTGTTGTGCGGCTGACAACCAGGGTTACATGATTCCAGACATTCATCACCAGATCAACATTTGAAGCTGCCTGGCAATCTGAAGTTGAGGTAGAATTGCGCACACATAAACCCATACTATCGGGTTCGATAGCGATATTGTATTTGATTTGTGAATTGCTGGAATTCCATAGCGACCAGAGTGTTTGACGATGCGCCAGTGTATCGGTCGGTTTTACCCACAGCGAGACGCTGAAACTTTGTGCGCTGCTGGAGAATTGAGTTTGGCGTAAGCTGAGCAAGTCATCAACGCCATCAAAGGAGACCGACCTGCCCAGGCGTCCGCCTTGATCTGTCTGCGGGCACGTATCGCCAGCGCAATCCAACATCCAATCGTAGGGGGTGGCATCTTCGAACCCGCCAGTAGCAACGGTATCATCCAGGTGCGCCAAAAAGAGCGGGGCACGCTTGAGCAATTTGGCGATGACGTTCACATCCTGGCTATAGCGGAAGATACGAACATCATCCAGCTGGCCATTGAAGTAATCTTGATCTGCTTCGGCTGCCATACCCAGGCTGGCAATGCCCATACCAGTAGCGGGCATCACTTGGCCGCTCAGTTCATTGACAACAACACCATCCAACCACAGGCGGGTGCTGCCGTTATTGTTGCTGTAAACCACATGATGCCATTGCCCGTTAGTTAGGATCGCGTTGCGTGAGCACAATTCGGTGGAGCTTACCTTGGCACACACATTGCCATTGCGTAGATAGATTTGATTTAAAATCGTACCACCGTTGTGCTGCAGGCTGTACAGACCGCAGTTCGGGCAGGTTGTATTGACCCACATGGATACCATGTAATCCGAGGTGGTGGCAACCGATACGGTGATTATGTCATTCTGGCCATCAAAGCGCACTGCCTGGTCAATCAAGCCGACTGTTCCGGCTGCCGGGCAATTCAAACCCATGCAGATGCCATCATCCAGGGTACCCAGGAAGGCTTTATTTTCAAACGTATCTGCCGACGGCCGTTCATCAAGCGGTAAACGAGCTGTGATCGGAATGGCATTGGTCTGGTCGTAGACCATTTCACCGTCAACCGCATAGCGGAAGACCTGCAGCTCATCGATCTTGCCGATAAACTGCACTGAGGGGCGGCTGATGGAATATGACTGCCTGCCATCAAATCCATTGCTTAAACTGGCAGTTCCGACGCCCGGCCATGTGTTCCAATACAAATTTACATCCCCACAATAATCATCGCCAGAAGAGTCATCATCTTCCATGACGACATAGCGTACATGGGCGTAGTTGGTGATGGTATCACCATGATTAACATTGTGTACGTCACCATCTGCCATGGACCCTTCACCCATCACAGAATGGTAATAAATGGCGTTACGGTCCTCATAAATATAAGGCTCGGCATGCGAACCCGCATCATGCTCGTTATCCATATAGAGATTTCCTAGATATGTGTAATAGACCGAGCTGGAATGTCCTACGAAGAATGTACTGCGGTTGACTGGCGGCGCTGAGAAGATGGTGCTATCCACTAGATCCGAATCACGGTAGAGCCGGTATTCGTATCCGCCGGTGCCATTGGAGTTGAGCGTCACAGTGATGTGATACCAGGTATTGTCACTTAAGATCGCGCCGGATTGCTTCCACAGCTCTGTTGAACCCGTCCCATAGCCAAAGCGTAAATAAGCGCCACTGCGTTCTAGGGTCGGATAGGTGTTGTTGACATCATTGCGTTCGTGTTTCCCGAAGATGCCCTGCCAGTTCCCGCTTGAATCAGCCTGTGGGTAAATCCAGACTGAAAAGGTAAAGTTGCCATCGCTTAAATCCAGCAGCTGATTGCCATTGACCTGAACAAAACCGGTGGAACCGCCGCTGGAAGGATATAACGAAGAACCACGGATGGAACTGCTGGATAGAGTCGGGCTGTGAACCGGTGTGCTGACTGATTGGCCGTAATTGGAACTATCACCAAAGCTGGAGGTTTCCATTTGCATGTCCAGCACCGGGCGTTCGGCCAGGCGGTTGATATCCAGGATGGTCAACGGGCGGTTGAAGATGCGCAGATCATCCAACAGATAGTTCTTCCCCTGCGGACTGCCACCCACTACCAGGGTGTCATCCGCGGAAAGCGAACTGACGCCGGGGGCTTGGGCAACGCGGGCGCCATTCACAAAGACAGACAAGACCTGGCTGCCATCATTGTATTGCAAGACCACATGATTCCAGGCGCCGCCTGTGATGTTACGGGTACTGGTGAGCGTCACCGCACTGCCATTCATGTAGACCTGCGGCCGGTAATTTGACCCGGTCGGCACAAGGTTGAAGCTGAAGCGATTGCCGGCTGACTTTAGAATGGTCAGGTTACTGGTTGCACCCGCATCGGGCTTCACCCAGAAGGCAACCGTGATGCCGCGTTGCAGTAAATTGAGACCGCTCAATGATGGAATTGTCAAAGTCGTATTCTGGCCTTCTGTGAAACGCACCGCAGTATTGAGCATACCGTTCACTCCGGCTGTCGGGCAGCTGCTACAGGTTGCATCGCGCGGGGGCATATTGCCGGAAGAATCAATAAACCCGAGGGTACTATCAGTTTCATTGAACTTCAGCCATAACTGGGCAAAGTTCGATTCCGTACGGCGGTCAACGATTTGAGCGGAAGCCACCTGTTCAATGGTCAGCGCCTGGGAAGTGCTCCAGGCCGGGTCAACTTGCAACGTTTCCACGGTAGTAAGTGTGTTTACACCTGTGACTACGGGATTATCAGGATAGAGCACGAAGGTGCGCGGCAGTAACTTGCCCGCCCAATTCAAAATTGCTTCATAGCCTTCCATGAAAGTGTTTAAGAGACCATAGGCAAAACGGCTGTTGAGCAAATTCGTCACCACGGAGGTGTATTCCACGCTTTCAGCAGGACGAATGTAAATATCCTGATGATTGTAGCGATGTGTCATCAGCCGGGTAGCAATGAAGCTTTCTTCATTAAGGCTGACATCCGCCAGGGTATGATCAAAAATCTGTACCTCATCCAGATAACCAGAAAAAGCATTCTGCGGTCCGCCGCTTTCGGCCAGGGTTGCCCCTAAAGTCAATGGAGGCGCAATGCTGTCACTGGCAAACACGGCTGTGTTTTGCCAGGCACAACTGCCCTCCTGGCAGCCATCGATCATGTGGCCGTCAATATAGAAGCGCGCACGAGTTCCATCGAAACTGACCGCCAGGTGACTCCAGCTTTCACTGGGGAGTTGGGCAGTCGAAGTGACCGTTTGGTTGGCACTGTAGAGCTGGGGATGCATGCCGCTCAAAGATAATTGCAGTTCCTGGCGGTTATCTGCACCCTGCTGCCACTTGCTGATCAAGGTTCCATCAGCCGCGGGGTAAACCCAGGCCGCCAGGGTGAAGGGCTGATTGTCCAGGAAGGAAATCTGCTTGCTGGTGGTGGGCAGGTATATAAAATCATCGCCCCCGAAATAAATAGCGTTCAGATAACGGCCATTGAAACCGCTCTGCGGGCAATGATCCTCCTGACAAAAGGCGTTGAAGCCAAAGCCAGAATCATCCGTAAAGAGCGTCGTTCCCCCGCTTTCATCCAGTGAAAGACTGATGATGGGAGCGTCCATTTCACGATAGCTGAGCGAGTATTCCAAAATGTTGGCTTCTTCAGGCACCTGTGGGTTAAAGCCGTAGATCTTCTCCTCCAGGTCGCTGATACCATCCAGATCGGTATCAGGGTTGAGCGGATTGGGGTAGACCATGGTTTCTTTGGGGCTTCCATCAGCATAAAAACCATAGGTGAACAACCAGCCCTGCTTTTCAAGCCCGTCAGTCAACCCATCCCCATCGCTATCTTTGCGGGTCGGGTCGGTCTGGATCATGAGCTCTTCCAGGTCGTAAATTCCGTCTTGATCGGTATCAAACAGACGCGGGTTGGTACCGTATACAATTTCTGAGTAATCCGATAGGCCGTCGCCATCAGTGTCAAAGAGTGAATCATCCGGATCGTTGCTATTCCATGCCAGTTTATCGCCATCGGCGTCTCGTAAGTAAATTTTGCCGCCGTCCCAATTGAGTAGATAATTACCGTGACCACCCGGTTTGAGCGAATAGAAAGCATCCAGCGTGGTCGGGAAGACATCCATCGTGAGGCTTTCACCCACCTTGACGTTAAAAGTAGCTTTTTCAGTGCGGATGTAACAGATCGGAATGGGTACCGGAATGAATGGCCAGATAGGCGGAATGCACCAGCACTCCTGTACCGGCAAGGCACTCCCTTCCGCCATATACACGGTCGGGTCCTGGTTGATACCGGCCGCAGGCATGGGAATGCTGTAACCCGTGGTAGTAGCTGTAAAATCATATTTCCATTTATCGCTACCGGCACTCTGCCAGAGGTGCTTCATATCGCCACGACCGAGCGCTTCGTGAATGTCCACTTCGGTCGGATTTAACTGATAACTAAAGGTGGCTGTTTTGGCGTTGGCGTTGCTGTACTGCCAGAAATAGGCAGCAGCCATCCATTCGAAAGGCACATCCGACAGCGTGATGGTATTTTGGATACCCAGGTTTACTTTAAGTTTGTTGGCACTGGTCATACCCAGACGAGCATTCTCAAATTCGGTATTCACACTGGTGAATACAATGCGATCACTGTTGTCATAATCGACCAGGTAGGTATTGCTATAGATTAACCAGGCAAAGACCTTGGTTACCCAGCCGGAAATGCCGATACAGACATATTGTTTGGCCCAATCATCATCGTCACGGTCATAAACACCGAAAGCATAACAGAACGAGCTGATGATCGCATCAATGATGGCTACGATGCCGACAATGATAGCACCTACGCCGGTACAGGCCAGCGCAGCCATCAGCACAATCAACATGGTAGCCGCAATGGCTTCCGCCAGCGCCGTATTGAAAGCCAGCGAGCCAAAGCTCATGCCGCTGGAAGCCCAGGTGTAAATAAAGACACCCCAGGTGATGATACCGGCGATAATTGCCCCAATGATGGTCGCCTTTTGAGACGCTGACGAAAGCGATTTGGAAACCCGTACAAGCTCAATTGCGCCTTTGAT
This sequence comes from Anaerolineales bacterium, assembly GCA_038329785.1. GTDB lineage: Bacteria > Chloroflexota > Anaerolineae > Anaerolineales > Anaerolineaceae > UBA6170. The sequence continues at coordinate 22,864 of JBBQNI010000038.1, forward strand.
CGCCACCACCGAAAGCACAATGGTCAGCACATTCATGCCGATCATTAATATCTTCATGGCGATCTTTCCTTCAGGAGAATCCGGGACTGCAAGTGCGATAATTGCAACGGTGATCACCGCCACCACCACCAATGCCACCAGCAATCCAAAGGCAACTTTTTTCAGGGTGCTGGTCAGATATTTCGTAATCGGCGCGGCTTTTTGCTTTAGACCGTCACCCATTGCCTGGAAAAAACCTTCCACTTTAGAAATTTTGTCACCGGCGTAGAAATTAAGCCAGGCAATCGTGCAGCGATCCAGCCCATTCATGACCGCTTCTGCAACGGTGCTTACGATCTTGCTTAACGATGCACCTTTTCGTTGCAGAGCCAGGAAGTCACTGTAATAATTAAAATCAGACATTACTGCCGGGTTGACTACCGCCGTTCCGTTCACACCGGTCAGACCTAACAGTCCCAGGAAAAGTGTCTGGTAATAGTAACGCAGCATATAAATCTGCCCGTCGATAATTTTCCGTTCTACCACATCATCGCCAGTGGCCTGGAAGTCTTCCAGGCTGCGCAGGCGGGCTTCCAACACGTCCAGATATTGCTCCAGCGGGACGCTCTTCCAGGCATCCTGGACAAATTGGTAAGGAGCCCAATTGACCATCCGGTTAGTCACGAGCGCTACACCAGCAATATTAAATACTGTCACACCCCCGCTCATCGAAGATTCACCCAGACCCATGGCACGCTGATCATATTGGCGTGCGAATAAGAGGTTGGAGGTTGTATAACCACTGCCAGTCACAGAGGCAGGGAAGTATTGTGCAAAGAGTTGTTGGGCTTGCTCTGTCGAGAACTTGTATGATTCATCAAAATAATCGTAGGTATAATTCAGTACCTGCATGGCGTCATCATCAATACCCCACAATTGCTGGTCACCGCTGGCATACATGCCATCCTCACGATCAAAGCGCGTTTTAATCTGGTCGAAATCAAAATCCTCGCGCCCAGCCAGGAAGCTGCCCTGCAAGCCGGAACTCAACTTCCAGAGTGGGTCGTCATATTGTGGCTCGGGGTCCGTCTGGGGGTCTTCAAACACAACCGCCATTTGCACACCGTGATCTTCGCTGATCTGCATGCCGGTCATGATAAAGCTGTCATCATAGGAATGCACTACGCGGGGCACATCCTGAGACCAACGCTCGGGTTTTTCAGGGTCACACCAGGGTGTTGTTGTGGAATCGGCAAAGCCTTCCGGCATGGGTTTGCAGATATCGGTCAACATGTTGATCAACCAGACCATGCGCACTTCCAGGTCGCTGCTGTTCAAGCGCCCATTCAGGTTCTGAACGGGCAATTGCCCCGAAAAAGCCACTGGCTCGTTGCCACTCACATCGTTGACTGTATTAAGCGGCATGTAGGCAAGCACATTACCGCGGGTGGAAGCATCGCGCACAAAACCGCCATAGGCATCCACCATGGTTGTATCGATCACACTATCGACCGCGCCAGCATGTGGATGGGAGGGCATGTTGCAGGCCAGCACTTTATCTTCGTTTAGGTTCTTAACCAGGAAGGCATACTTGCTGTCTGCTAAATCTCCCAGGTGCATATTCATCCCAATGCTTACCCCGTTGCTGATATTGCCGAGCAACGTTACCCCGGAAAGATCATCACAGTCACCACTGCCATAATAGATGCGGTAATCGCCAGCGGGTGCATCACTCAATTCCACATAACTCGGCATGCCGGTATAGGGAATCGGATAGGTAAAGCTCAGTGTGCCATCAAAATTCGCTCCGGAAAGTGTGGTGGAAAATTGGTTAGTAAAAGCGAGGGGCACGTTGTTCTTGAGTTGAATCTCCAGCATAGGTACCAGGCGCATATCGCCGAAGGTGGGACGCGGATCGGCGGTTATTTCGGCCGCGGTCAGGCTATCCCCATAGGTTGAGTCGACACTTTTGCGCTGGATCTGCCCATCGGCATCCTTGGCAGGCCAATCGAGCACATTTAATATATAGGTCAAATGTTCTGGATTGGTAGGCCGCAGTTGAAACTCGAGCAACACCGGCAGTTCGGCTTCAACACCGCGGACGGCCATGTTGAATGGACTGCCGGCTGTGTAGACAGTGCCGCCGCCGTAGAGCGGGTCGAGATCGACCAGAGTCGGCACGCCGTCATCATCATCGTCTGTATCAAAAATATCAGGGGTGCCATCATCATCCGTATCGCGGCAGACGCCGGCGACAGTCGTATCGTCATCCAGCACACGGGCATCACATTCGACACCATCCAGCAAGTTGTCATGGTCAGTGTCACGGTCCATTGGGTTGGAATACCACTCCCCTGTGTGTTCCTCGGGCGTGTTGGCATTGCGATAATAGAAGTAGTTGACCTCATCAAAATCCCGAATGCCATCCTGGTCGCTATCGGGCATGCCGGGCGAGGTGCCCAGCTTCGATTCCTCACCATCACCCAGGCCGTCTCCGTCCGTGTCGGGGTTGTTGGGGTCCAGCACGGTGATGTCATACTGGCTTTCGAACGCATCGGTCAGGCCATCCAGATCGCTATCCACTTCACCAGCATCGCCAACCTCATCAGCTAGCGGACGTAAAAAACCGGCAAAGGATGAAACCGCCCATTGATTCAGTAACGGCAAAAGGCGCGTGCGCTCGCTAGCAACACCGGCAGCCTCCTTACTAACGCTAGCTCGCGGATCCTGGACCGGGTTCCAGTCACTCTCATACAGTGAGGCTACAGCCTCTTTCTCAGCTTCTTTTTCCGCCTTTGCATTATCCTGCACGGCCTGCTTTTGTTCCAGTTCACGGGCAAAGACCACGTTCTGGTGGCTTTCCCAGAGCGGGGTAAACACAAACAGGGCAATCATCAGCAATGAAATGCCAATCTGTACGCCTTTGCGTCCTGATTTAAGCAGCATCAACGCCATCAGGCAGCAAAACAGGGCTGCCCCGCTGCCGCCCAGCAAGATGTTCTGCCATTCCGCACTGCTCTTCAGTAGACCAAACGTACCCACCAATGCGGCCAGTGGCAGCCCCGCATATTTGCGCTGCGAATCAATTGAGCTGAAGTCGGTTTTGATGAGCGCTTCCACCCGCTCACCGCTTTTTTCTTGCGGCATCTGCATCTGCACTTCCATGCGCAGCGGGTATCCGCTCGTCCCAATCCAGATCTCACCGCTGGCACGCATATCCCGGTAGAGATCGGATATGGAAAGCTGCATATTGTGTGGCAATTTACCTGCGCGTTGATATTCGACTACCATCTGATCACGCATAAAGGCAGCAAAGCGGTTCGAATCAATATCGAAACGGTAGTGCCCCACCTCCACCTTCGCAAGCACACCTTCAGCATCGGGCACGGCGCGGCTTTCTTTGTTTACAAACCTGATATTATCAGCTGCCTTTAAAAAGGAAGAGAAGTCATTTCCCGGTGCAAAGGTGTCAGTGCTGAAACTATCAAGGCTGACCCACTCACTCTTCTCGGTGCGCCCGTACGCCTGACCCTCTTCAACGCGAATTTCAATCGCATCCTGATGGTTGGCGACATTGTTTTCCTGCTGAAAGAGGCGCATGAAGATGGTATTGTTAACCAGATCGGTCGTTCCATCCATAGCATACACCTGGCGCTCGGCCGCCTTGCCCACGTTGGTGATAGCTGGAGCCGGGTGGGTAATTTGCTCCACCACGGTTGAGAAGGAATAAGCGCCAGATCGCTGTAAGTTGATCCAGGCTGCCTGCACCACCTTTTTGGCCGGAGTCTGTTGTTCGGGACGGTTAAGCAAAATAATGCCGCCCAGAAAGAGTACACCCGCGACTATTCCAAACCCGAGTAAAGCCCGCTTAACCAACCAGTTTCTTTTACCCATGCTCTTCTCTCCATTGTGGCGTAAACATGCATTTAAACCCTACCCGATTCCATTCCGGCGAGGGTTATTTCTAGAAAAAGATTTTTAAAATAAGTACGAACAAAAAATTACGAATAAAAATTATTGCCATATTTATTATATATCGCTGCCTGAAACATGCAATAAAAAAACCGTGAAGAAACTTTCAATTTCTTAACAAAAAAGATGTCAGGGCTGGGGTTGTCAGTCGCAGCAGGAAGAAGCGGGTAGCGGGAGGCCGCGCTGCGCGAGCGGGTAGCGGGATGCGGGTGGGAAGAAATTTCTCACGAGCAAGGCGCGGATTGATTCAAAAATTGGTGAAAGATTCCTGCATAGACAATATGGTGCGCGCGTAGCGTGAACGCACCCTACAAGGAGCTGTTATTCTCAGCTAAAAAGTAGGGGCGAAGGATCGGAGTTGGTCTCCATATTCCAAAACACGTAATTTATCCGATCCTTGGCCCCTACACCCTGGTTTCGTGGTTTCGAGATACTGATATTGCCCTTGAGGCTTTTCTGCCAGTCAAAAACCAGGTCAGGGTCTATGCTGTCAGCTCGCGCGGCGGCAATAAGCCCATATCCATAAATCCGGTTGAACTTCCTATCCAGGTCTGGTATAGTTACTATTCAAAACAGGAGAAGACCATGGTTAAAACCGATGATATCGCAAAAAAAATAGGCTTTTTGGAACGCAAGATCACCCAGGGTGAGCAGCTTTTACGCACTGTCGAACGCCTGAGCATGGGCAACTGGGTATTGATTGCCGCTGGGTTGGTAATGATCGCCTTTCTGGACACAATTTACAAAATTATGGGCGGGGTATTGATCCTGGCCGGCGTCTGGTTGATGTACAGTATGATGCGTTTCCGGCGCACGCTGGAACTGGGACTGGTGGAGTATCGCGGCCGTAAAGCCGAGCTGGAAGCCAAAATCCATACCCGCCAGCTATGATCAGCTGCTTCAACAGAATCAGAATAGTTCAGGAATTAGGAACTTCCCAAATAACTTTTTGTCAAAACCTTTGAGATTTTTAGGATGATGGACACAAGTAACCCGGTAATTCAATTCTGCATCCAGGGTACACAGGCTGAATATGCCCGCCAAGCGGAGCAAGCCGCGCATTTTTATCAACAAGCCTGGCAGGCTGCCAACACCGATTATGAACGCTGCATTGCCGCACATTATCTGGCGCGCTGCCAGACATCCGCACACGAGACGCTGCATTGGAATCGCCTGGCACTCCAACATGCCCAGCTGGTCACGAACCCTGATCAGGTGACTGCATTTTTACCGTCCATGTACCTGGCTCTTGGCGCAGCGCTTGAGGCAATAGGCGAGATCGACGAAGCCCAGGCCTATTACCAGCTCGCCAGTCAGGCAGGGCTTGACCACGCGCTTTAACGAGCATTTAATGCCCCCATCGCCACCACAAAAAGGGTGAGTACGTCGGAAATTCCTATGATGCCCAGTGTAAACCGTCGAAAATTAAGCTTTCGTTTCTGCGGTCTTACAAATCTGTCAAAGCCTGCTTTTCGAGAATGGTCTGCATGGCAGCCACATCTCCGATTGCCTGCGCAGCCTGAATATCCCGTAATTTTCGCATCGGCTGCCAGCCGGTCCACAGCCCCACCAGCGCGAGGCCGTGAAATAACAACCCCAGCCAATCGCCGAATATACCAACCAGTGCCGCATCAATGGCATAGATGACCATCCCGGTTACCAGCACCCAGCGGATACCTTTTTTTGGCAAATATTCCGAAGGCAACAAACATACCGACCAGCAGCAGATTCACAAAAATGCCCATCCCGCGTAAAATGGTAGCCATTCCGCCGCTCAGATCCTGCGTCAGGCCGAACACCACCCCATCCACGATTTGCGTCAATCCGAGACCCATCACAAAGGTCAGGCCACCTCCGAAATAAAAAATGATTGAATTGATGAACGAAATAGCAGCGATCCAAAAAAACCAGTTAACGCCATTTTTGGCCTGATTTTCCAGGGTGAGCAACTTTTTGGCGGTGTTTAGTTGATCCATTTGGGTGCTTACGTTTGACTGTTCCATTTCGATGTCCTCTTTGATAAGAGATTTGGGGGGGGTGAAAGGAAAGTGTCGGCTTCATGTTTCTTTCCCCCAGCGATGCTCTACTTTGAGCGTGATGGATTAATTTTAGCACCTGCAATAGATTTCGTACCGTAAATTTTGTCTTAATTTTTCTGCAAAATGGTACTGTAAACAGTGATATTTGAATGCTTTCTTAACCTGGCCTTAAGCATGCCACAAGATTCTCATAAGGACACCTGAAGGGAAGGTGGCTATACTATCCATACAAGTACGAACTTCTCTTCTCCTCTAAACAGAAATCGGGCCTCCGCGTGACGCCCGATTTTTTGTTAAGGGGAGGTTGATTTGTCAACGGGTTGAAATGTTGGTTGAATGTGTGGTGCTAGGAAGCTGAAACCGGACCAGGGGGAGGGCGCACAGCATGGTGCAAAGCATCACGGCTGCCTATCGTTTATCCAAATACCAACGCAATACTTGAAAACTTAACCTGTAGGTTGGGCAAGTTTGACCAAAGAGATCCTTCCTAACCACGACAACAAGCAAGGTAAATCGATAGGTGCCCGCGAAGCGTGCCCAACAATTCCAGCAGGAAAGATCCCTGGAATTTCACAGATAGCCTTTTGATAAAGCTAGAGAAATCAAAGGCATCATTCCCTGGAAAGGACACTCGAAGGTTGTGATTGTTGGGCACTCAGCTTTCTTTCGATTATTGATGCAATCTAATTTCGCGCTAATGTATCTCCCCAGACGCACATGCCCAACCTACAAATGGTCATCCTACAAATTCCTGGAGAGGGAGTGCCGAGCCATCTCGTACTTTTCTCTACGGAGCGACCCGCTTACTCGCGAAGCGTGCAAAGCAAGCAGCCAGCCGCTATCAGTTGTAAGCTATAAGCTATGAACTCATCGCTCTTAAACATTCCTTAAGCTTGCCACAAAGATTTGATAAAGACAGTAACCTCGCTATGTCCTTATAATCTATTCATACTACAATTTCAAACCAGGAGAATTTAAGAATGAACGTTGACAAGAAAAGAAATTTATTATTCGTGAGTGCGCTGGTGGTCGTCGCCATGGTAATGACAGCCTGCGCACCCTTAACGGCTGTAGCCAATTTGCCATTTTTCAACTCTGATTCAAAAAGCAACACACCGGCTGTAGTCGTGGAAAAAGCTCCCCCATCCCAGCTAGAATTAAATTCAACGCTGGATGTCAATCCGGTGCCTATAGCTGCCCTGGAAGGTACGCTTGGTGATATCTACCGGCAAGTAAATCCCTCGGTAGTCAACATTCAAATATCCAGCCTTGCCAGTGTCAATATGCCATCCACGGGAGAAAACAACCCGCAATTGCCTGAGGTCCAATCCGCATTAGGATCTGGATTTGTCTGGGATAGTGCCGGACACATCGTCACCAACAATCATGTGGTGGCGGATGCCAGCAGTATTGAGGTAGTCTTTGATGATGGCACCTCCTACCCGGCTGAGCTGGTTGGAACAGATGCTGATTCTGACTTGGCAGTAATCAAAGTGGATGCCCCCGCGGATTACCTCAAGCCGGTAGTGGTCGCAGATTCAAGCGGTGTGCAGGTCGGTGACCTGGCCATCGCGATCGGAAATCCATACGGACTGGGTGGCACCATGACAGTTGGCATCATCAGTGCCCTGGGACGCTCCCTGCAGACCGACAACACATCCTTGACTGGCAGCTACACCATTCCCGACATCATTCAAACCGATGCAGCCATCAACCCCGGCAACTCCGGTGGTGTTTTGCTCAACGCCAGCGGTCAGGTGATTGGTGTTACCGCTGCCATTGAATCACCGGTACGCGCCAATGTTGGCATTGGGTTTGTGATCCCTTCCGCCATCGTCCTTAATGTGGTGCCGGAATTGATCAGCACAGGTAGCTATCAGCATTCATACCTGGGCATTTCGGGTGGCACATTACAACCTGATCTGGCTGAGGCTATGGATCTCGACCGTAATCAGCGTGGCATTCTGGTCGCCACTGTCACGGAAGGTGGTCCTGCCGCGAAAGCCGGAATCCAAGGCAGTGCTAAGACCGCCCAGATTCAGGGCGTGGACGTAAATGTCGGCGGCGATATCATTACCGCCATCAACGATATGCAAACCCCCACCTTTGATGACCTGGTCTCCTATCTTGCCAGTTCAACCAAACCTGGTGATAAAGTCACCCTGGATATTCTGCGCAATGGCAAGAGCATGCAAGTCACCGTGACATTGGAAGCCCGGCCAGTCAGCAGCCAGCCACAACCTCCGACGAGCGCCTTTGCAAGTGGCAGCGCTTACCTCGGCATTACCGGTGGCAGTCTGGTACCAGAAATTGCTGATGCAATGAACCTGGATAGCAATCAGGCTGGAGTTCTCGTAGTGGAAATAGCTCTGGACAGCCCCGCCAGTGATGCCGGTTTGAAAGGCAGTTCTGAGACCATCACTATCAACGGTCAGGAAATCAAAATCGGCGGTGATGTCATCACCATGATCAATGATGCCAGAGTGGATGGTATCCAGAGTCTGCGGGAGGAACTGAGCAACTTTACCCCGGGTGATAAAGTCACCCTAACCATCCTACGCGATGGCAAAGAGATGACCGTTGAGGTCACCCTGTCCGAAAAACCGTAACTGATTCCAATTCCCCCCTTGTCGCCGGGTACCCTCACGGGTACCCGGTTTTGCGTTAATCGGATAATTAAGTCAAGCCACACGAGGGTTTTGAAAAAATAGAATGCAAAGTACCGTGGTAACCTCATTCACTTCAAGTGACCCCTCCCGGGGGAAGAATCTACGACGAGGTTGCCTTTCCGAATCCCTATGAAAATCTGAAATTGAAGGCAATATTTGATAAACAAGTTCCTCCCGAAGATTCTCACATTCACGCGAAAAGTCACAAGAACCTTCGGGAGGGTTTTTAAGAAGAAAACTTTTGTGTTCCACATTGCCATATCACTCTTCCGGCTAATTTTAAAGTCAAAAACCAGGATTCCGCTGATCATAAAAAGGGTGTAGATTTTGGATTCTAATCTACAGCCCTACCCGAATCCCGGTTTTAGTACTCTGCCATCCAACTACTGGAAACTAGTACTCTCCCCTCCAACAACTAACTGGAAACTCGATTCACTAAAAAGTATTCTTTTACCCCCAATCTAAGCTTCAGGGTGATCCCCTACCGGCTACTATTTTGATTCAAATGTTTTAGATAAGTCCCTGAATCTCAGCTAGGGAACAAAGTTACTCGAAATAAGGCGAGCGTAGCTAGCGCAGTCTTCGGTCTTCAGCTGTGAGCTTTCAGCTAATAGCTTTCTTAAACTCAAACCGGGCTGTACGAGACAACCCGGTTTGAAGTTGATGAGAAAAAGAGAAACAACCAGAATCTCTTAATCTTGCTTGTGCGTGTGGATCAGGATAATCCTCTTAATCCACGGCAACCATTACGTTTGAAGCTTTAATTACAGCATAAGCATCCACACCGGCTTTCAAACCCAGTGATTCAACCGATTCGTTGGTAATTACGGATACAACCTGGGCGCCACCTTTCAACTCGAGAAGGACTTCACTGTTGACGGCACCTTTAGTTACCTTTAGAACTTTCCCCTTGAGGACATTACGTGCACTTAATTTCATTTTTTACCTCTTTCTTGTTTTTACAAAACTATCTTAGCATTTATTGCGTAATTCTTCGTTCTTATTTATAAAGTTTTGCTCACCAGTAATCTTTCTTTTTACGGGGAAACAAGAAAAAACTTACACAAACAAAGATCAATAGACTGACCACGATCAGCAATACCGTCACCGGCAGAGCGGCGCTCAGACCGAATCCCTGAAAGCGTTCGTAGACCAGCACCGGCATGATCTTGGGATGGTAAGCCAAAATGACCACCGCCCCAAACTCGCTGACGCCGCGCGCCCACATCATCAAGGCACCGCTGAGAATGCCACGCCAGCATTGTGGCAGCGTCACCCAACGCAGCATCTGCCATGGATTGGCGCCATCAACCAGGGATGCCAGCT
>JBBQNI010000039.1:0-32809 GCA_038329785.1 Anaerolineales bacterium
CCGCACAAAATACACTCAGAATTCTCCATCTGTTCCGCCTGTACCATGGCGTTGACATCCAGGCTCATCGGGCAGTTGCGTGTACAGGTTTTACAATCGCTGCAGGAACTGCTATCTGCTTTCAAGCGTAATGCCGGCCAGGCCAGGCGGTTGCGCAGCCAGCGGCCAATAATCATAAAGGGTGCCATCCAGCAGGCGCTGTGACAGAAGCCGCGTTTGCCCAACACCGCAGCCAACCCGAAAATCAGCGTGATCACCGCGAAATAAATAATATAGGCATACAAAATCGGTCGCTCGGCGTCGCCGGCCAATGAAATCCCATTCTGGGTATCGAGGAAGAAGTTAATGGAATGGTACCCTCCGGCGCGTAATACCAGCCAGACGATTAACGAGATCCAGGGAATCCAGATCATCCATTTGATCCAGTCAGCCCGCCGGCGATTAACAGGCTTGCTATTGACAGATTCCGTCATTTCTTGCAGACCAGCTGCCGGGCATATCCAGCCACACCACAAGCGGCCTAGAAACAACGAAAAGGTAAACATGCTGATAAAAATGATCAGGCTGCCATTGACAATGCCTTGTGATGCTCCTTCAACGATGACGTAAGGGGAAAAATAATTCATGGTGATTGGAAAAGTCAGGAAAGCAATAAAGAGCAGACCTTTTCGCAGGCGTTGGCGCAGGGGTAATTGTTTGTTCATTTTTGCTCCATGTGGGCAGGGGTTTGCTGCCCGCGAATTTTTTCAATGGCTGCTTCAGCCCATTCCAGGTTGGCTCGCATTGACCGCAGTCCGCTATCGAGCGTTAACAACCAAAAGAAGCGCTCGCGCGGAGATTGGACATCCTGATAAACGTTCTCAACCTGTTGCGGGACCAGGTCGTATTGGGCTAAAACCGACCGCATTATTTGAGCATAACCCTCAAACTGCCGTAAAACTTCTACATCACTGAGAGCCCCCATAAAAAATACCTGAACCATCGCTCCGCTGTGTGTGGTACCCAGCGGTGGCGGTCCGCTCAACCATTGCAGCAAGGCAGAGCGACCGGCGCTGGTGATGTGATAAACCTTACGATCCGGCCGCTGCCTTTGCTCAACCATTTCCATTCTGACATGCCCCAGATCGCTCAGGCGTGCGAGGGTGCGGTAAATCTGGCTTTGATCTCCGTTCCAGAAATGACGTACAGAAACATCCAGCACTTTTTTTAAATCATAACCACTATACGGGTGGTAATTTAAAAATCCTAAAATTGCATAATCAAGTGACATATAAGATCCATCCTATATAAGATACATCTTATAATACAACTAAGAATAGATTATGTCAATAGCCAGACGGATTGAAAAAAACAGATCGAATTTTTTTGCAAAACCAAACCTCCCTTCCCTCCGGAGATCCAAATAAATTAACTGGTTGGGAGTCGCGGCTACGCAAGGGAGGAGGCTTGGTTGGAAGTTGCTCATTTTTTTTCTACAAGGAACAATTGTAAATCGTTCCCGAGGTTCCTTTGACTTTAGGCTCTTGTGACCGCGCCCCGCGTCCTCGGGAGGATTTGGCCAATAGTTAAGTATAGGCAATTACAGAAATTTGATCAGAACCCAGCGGTAACGTTGACTGTATGAGAAAAAATTGGAACCGGACTGAAACAGGACTTGACTTACCCGAAAATATGTTCTATAATATAGAACATATTTTCGATAAACGGAGGTCGAAGCCATGCACCAACCCTCATTGCCACTCACCATGCAATCCTCACTTCAGGGAGAGTATCCCCGCAATTTTAATATCAAGAGCAGAGAAAATATAAGCGCCCACCGTCTGGACCAGATAAAAGAAGAAATTCGCGAACTCCGGGCTACCATTCAGCGCTATCTGCAGTTATATCAAGAAAAAGTTAATAGTAAAGGCAGTGGTACCATCGCCAGGTCTGTCGGTTTTGTCGTCTCCGATTACAACACTTTCATCCGAAACGTCTATGCCCCATACACGCCTCCTGCGGAGACTCTATTCTCCTGGGAAAAGGTTGATTTTTTTATTCACCAAATCGCAACCTGTCTTGGCCCCGATCAACTTGATTTACCGCTGTGCCCGACGGATATGCAGTTACTGCGTTATATTCAAAGCGGTGAAATGAGAAGCCAGAAATAGATAGAAGTGATCAGGTTATTAATTCCAACAAATTAGACCTTTTTCGTATATGGTTTGCTAATTTACAAAGGCTAATTCTCTTGACTTTGCCTTCAAAAAATATTACATTCAATGAGTGACTCAGAAAGAAAATAGTTTTTTTGAGAAAACATACAATATTGCCTGATCGTTTTTTTGCCTTTATATTTATTAAAATAACCTCGGAGGATAAATGAAGCAGAAGTTATTAATCCCTATTTTGATTCTTATGCTGGCTACATTGGCGTGTAATTTAACCGGCAACAGTAAGACCACCGATGTGCCCCAACAAGCGACGATTGAACCTGCGGATACACGGGTCGTGGATGAACCGGTTGCCAGTCCCATGCCGGCATCGGATGCGGTTGATAATATTGATGATGTCCAGGGTGCCGTCTTCCAAATCATTGGCACGGGTACGATCAATGACGTGGATGAAGGAGAAATTTTAAACGCTGAATGGGGTGGAACCGGCTTCTTCATCGATTCCAGCGGAATCGGCGTAACCAACAATCATGTTGTGGCCGGAGCCGCGCTTCTCAAGGCCTATGTCAATGGAGAATCAGAGCCGCGCAGTATTCGTGTGTTGGGTACATCCGAATGTGCTGACCTGGCAGTGGTCAAAGTGGAGGGGGATGATTTCCCGTATCTTGATTGGTACGATGGCACAGTCAAGACCGGCCTGGATGTGTATGCCGCGGGTTTTCCATTGGTGGAACCGGAATACAACCTGACCAAAGGCATCGTTTCCAAAACCAACGCAGATGGCCAGACATACTGGTCCTCCCTGCCCTATATCTACGGTCACGATGCCAAAATTAACGGTGGTAATTCGGGTGGCCCTCTGGTGACAACGGATGGCAAAGTGGTAGGCGTGAATTATATGTCGCGCGCTTCCGTTGACCAACAGTTTGCCATCCCTGCGCAACTGGCAATTCCGATCGTCGCCAAACTGAAAGACCGCACGAATGTAGCTTCATTAGGTTTATCGGGCAGTGCCATTGTCTTTGGACCGGATGGTGAATACCCAGGCATTTGGGTGGAATCCACAACCACCGGTGGGGTTGCAGACAAAGCGGGGGTTGAGCCAGGTGACATCATCCACGAAGTTGAAGATATTTTGATCGCCATGGATGGAACTATGAAGGAATACTGTGAGATTTTGCGCAGCCATGAAGAAAGCGACCCCTTGAAAATTGTTGTCTATCGCAATGGTACCGATGAAATTTTGGAAGGAACCCTCAACAGCAAGGATCTCGAAGTTACCGGTTATGCGGGTCTCTCCAACTCCTCTACCGGCGACGGAACTGATTCCGGTACACAGACCAGCACTGACAGCAATGAACCTTTCCGTGTTGAGGAATTCGATAATTATTCCGATTGGTGGACCTGGTTCCTGACCAATGGAAATGGGGACTACACCGACATTTACTTTGACGAAGGCCGGATGAAGTTTGACCTGACGGACACGGATATTTATGCCTACTTGGTATATGGCGAATATATCTATGAGGATGTTTACCTGCATGCTCTGGTGGAAAACCGTGGAAAAAACAGTAACAGCATCAGCTTGTTGTGCCGCTATGATGAGAACAAAGGCTGGTATGAGGCGAACATCGGCAGCGATGGTCTATATGACATTCTGCGGTTTGACGGCTCCGTTGATACCGGCGGTTATAAAATGTTGACCAGTGGTGGCTCGAATAATATTCGTACCGGCATGGAATACAACGAATACACATTTTCGTGCAATGGCAGTACATTAACATTGTGGATCAACGGCGTGCAAACCAATTCAATCAAAGATAATTCCTTCAAAGAAGGTCTGATTGGAATCTCCGCCTCTTCTTACAACGTTGTGCCGATCAATGTGGAGTTTGAATCGCTGGAGATTGGCGTACCGTAGGCAGAGCAAAATAACAGCAACAAATTAGTTATGAGATGGGAGTTGTCAGAATTGTGACCCCCATCTCTTTCTTTAATCACTGGTCGCAGCAATTATTGAGCCTCATTCCGAGCGAATCAGGGAAATTTAAGCATTTCGATGGGCTGATCTTGCCAATTCAGACCACACAAAAAGATAGATAGCACCGAAAGTTTTCCATCTGAAGTGATTCGCATTTGTAGGTTGGGCATGTCCATCAAACATGACTTTTTATTTGCATGGTCTTCGGACAAGACCAGGACACGGAAAGCACAAGTGCCCAATACGCTTGCGCGCCTTCGGAAAAATCACCTGGATGAGATCTCAGTTCGTAGGGTGCGTTCAAAAGCGAACGCACCCTACACTTAATTCCAAATGACCGTTTTGCGAGTTTATGGTTGAAAGCGAAAATTCAAATTATTCGCTTCATTCGTCATTTCGTGCAAAGCATTCGTGATCAATCACCACTCTATAGCAGTTTGTAAATATAGATAGCAAAAAATGGCAGTTACTCAGGCAGTAAAAATACAATTGTAACCCCTTCTCCGCCTTCATTATCTGTGCCGCTTTCCCAGCGGTCAATATAGCTGTTCTTGTTGAGCGCTTCACGCACAACCTGACGCAGGCGGCCAGTGCCTTTGCCATGGATGATGCGTACAAAAGGCATACCAGCCAAATAGGCCGATTCGACGAATCTTTCCACCTTTTCCAAACCACCTTCCGCCATTTCACCACGAATATCCAGCTCCATGCCCGGCGAGGGGTGAATTATGTTTCTACCCGGTTGTGATTGTTCAATGCTTTCCAATGCCTTGCGAACACGGGCGTTCAACCTCGGTTTGATCGGGTTGGATGCCTCGCCTTCATCCGTGTCTTCACCTGCACGGGCGATGTCTTGAAAAGCGACGCGCATTCGCAAATTGCCAACCTGTACTTCTGCTTCATTTTGGCCAATCGCGGTGATATTCCCTTTCAAGCCAAGCGTGCGGACCAAGATTTTTTCTCCAACGGCCAGTGGTTCTCGTGAGCTGACAGATTTCCCTGTTTTGCGCACGGCGGGCAGCTCCACTTCGGCTGCCAACTCTTCAACTCTTTCATTGATTTCCTTGAGCGCTTCCAGAGGTTGCCGTGATCGTTCCAACTCTTTACGGAGGGCTTGGATTTCAGCCTGAAACGATTGTGTCTGTTCTTCAGCCTGCCGGCGAGCATCTTCAAGCACAGCCAGGCGTTCGTTCTCAATTCCTTCCAGGCGCGCGTACAATTCGCGTTCAACCTTGCGAGCCTGAATGCGCGATTTCTCTGCGTTGAGACGCTCTTTACGTGCCACCCGCGTCTGGCGGTGAATTTCATCCAGTAGATCCTCCGCCCGCAGTTCGTCCGGGTCTACCAGGGTGCGCGCATCCTCGATGATTTCCGACGGCAGCCCCAATCTTTCACTGATGGCCAGGGCATTGGAGCGGCCCGGTAAACCGACCATTAAGTGGTAAGTAGGTTTGAGGGTATGCAGGTTGAATTCCATACTGGCGTTTACAACTCCAGGAGTATTATGGGCAAAGGCTTTCAATTTGGGATAATGCGTGGCGACCAGGCTGGTGATTTTATTGCGAACCATAAAAGAAAGCAAAGCCCGTGCCAACGCTGAACCTTCCTGCGGGTCAGTACCAGAGCCGAGTTCATCCAGCAGGACCAGGCTGTGCTCGTTGGAACGCTTGAGAATACGGGTGATATTCGTGATATGACCGGAAAAAGTGGAAAGTGATTGTTCAATAGATTGCTCATCGCCAATATCTGCGTACACTTCTTGAAAGATGCTCAATCGTGTACCGGATAGGGCAGGAATTTGCATCCCGCTCTGTGCCATTAAAACCAGTAAACCAACGGTCTTCAGGCTAACCGTTTTTCCACCCGTGTTTGGGCCAGTGATAACCAGGCTGAAGGTATTCTCATCAAGAGAAAGATCAATTGGTACCACTTTGTGCGGGTCGAGGAGTGGGTGGCGTGCTTCGCGGAGGTGGATGGTGGAACCGGGGTGATGGTCTTCGCGCATTGAGAATTCGACCAGCTCAGGTTCATTGGCATCTAGCACTTCAGCGTACTTCGCCAGCATCAATGCCAGGTCAAAGCGGGCAAGATTGAAAACGATCTGGCGGATAGAGGCAGCATGGGAACCGATTTGATCGGAAAGCTCAAGCAAAATCCGTCGGATTTCATCGCGCTCATTCAATTGCAGTTCATGCCAGCGATTATTGAGCTCAACAGTTACCAGTGGTTCGACAAAAAGGGTTGCCCCAGAGGCGGATTGATCATGGATGATGGCTTTGATACGGCCTTTAAACTCCGACCGCAAGGGAATGACATAACGGCCATTGCGCTGGGTAATGATCGGTTCCTGCAGCAGGGGGCTTTTATGCGGATCGTTAATCATTTGCTGTAAGCGCGTCATCAGGCGATCGTGAGCTACCTTGATTTCACTGCGCAGGCTGGAGAGCCGCGTTGAGGCATTATCCAGTACCTCTCCACGCTCAGAAATTGCGCGCGAAATTGCCTCGATCAACCCTGCCGGCGGCGGAAGTTCAGCACCAAGCTGTGCCAGAAGCGGCAATTTTTGCCCCTGCTCGGAAGTCAGGCTGCGATTGAGACTGCGTGCAGCAATCAAAGTCTGCTTTACGTTCAGGAGTTCTTCCGGTTCCAGCATGCCGTGTTGGGCAGCCCGATTGACCAGCGGACGGATATCACGACTTCCGCCAA
Organism: Anaerolineales bacterium; assembly: GCA_038329785.1. Classification (GTDB taxonomy): domain Bacteria; phylum Chloroflexota; class Anaerolineae; order Anaerolineales; family Anaerolineaceae; genus UBA6170. The sequence goes on from JBBQNI010000039.1 coordinate 6,841, forward strand.
CAGTAGTGTCTGCCACCATACTGAGCAGCATTCGGGCTTCAGTGGTAAGGGCTAATCTCTGCACGGCTTCTGCTAATTCGTTGCTTGGTCGTAAGTTTCTGGCCAGGTCGGCAGAAGCACTGAAAGCTGCAAAGGAAGCCAGTTTTTCCAGCACCTTGTCAAATTCGAGTAAATTTAATGTTTTTTGATCCATTATCTTTGCGAGTTTACCATAAAAGCAGGCAGCACGCTAAAAACAAAAAAGCGGGCCGCCGCTGAATTGAAGTGTTCAACCCACTAACAAAAAAAAGATCGATAGTGGTATCCCCTTTTCACTACCGATCTTATGTGGGCTGAGTCCCCTTGTCGTTCAGCCCCCGCTGTCGTGCTCTTGTTGAACTTATTATACACATAACCCGTAGACGCACCGTAGACAAGATTTTACTAACAACTGTTAACCCTGTCTACACCAAAACTGCCAGAGGTGGTCTTTTCATTACAATTGTTTTTCGCATATCTTTGGGGATCATATGACGGATTTTTTGGATGCAATTTTCGCAGGCTATCTGGTCTTCAAGCCGGTTGAACCCTTTAGCCAGGTAATTCTGGCGTTGTAGATCATAAGCGTGCCAGGTAAGCCAGAGAGATTCTTCCTGCAGCAGTTTCTTAATGGCTATTTCAGCTTGATCGTATTGATGGGTGGCGATCGCCTCCAGGGCAGTGACATAAGCCAAAGCACTACCCTTGCCACCATATGGCTCCACCGTGCTATCACTTTCCAGGGCCTGCAACTGGCTGAGGGCGGAACCCTGCAGCCCCGCATCATATAGTAATAAAAGCAATTGGGTTTGCGCCACGTGTGCAATCATTTTATATCCATATACCTGGCTGGTTTGAATCACCTCATTGATATTTTGCAGGCCTTTTTCACGCTCACCACTTAAGAATTGAACAATCCCCAGCCCTTTTAAATTGGTAAGCACTTCATATTTGCTGCTATTAAAAGAAACGCCATTTTCAAAATATTCACCTGCTTCTGAAAGCAGGCCTAAAAAAAGAAAAGCCCGACCTTGCGCGTTATTAAGATTGCTAGAAATCCCCTTGTAATGATAAAGATCTGAAAGATGACGGCTGTTATTAATCTGTTCCAGACAATGAAAAATCTTTCCCTGATTCAACGCAACCTGGCTGGCAAAGGTGGCTGATTTTAAGGCCAGATCCCAGGCAGAATACAGCTCTGCAAATTGAATACTTAAGCCAAATTGTTCTGAAGCGTAACTGTACTGACCGCGGAGATAAGCAATTCGGCCTGTTAGCAAACTCAATTGTGATTGTAAAGGCAGGTTTCGGTAGACTTTAAGAACCTCTCGAATCTCTCGGGTAAGCTGATCTGCTTTTTCGAGCTCTCCTGCGAGAACGTAGCCAATTGCCAGGGTAAACTTTGCCTCGGCAACGATAAAATGCTCAAAAGGGGTGGAAGCTTGCTGAAAGTCATTGCCAAGTTTTTCCAGCTCACGGATGCCTTCAAGCAGCAAGATATTATTGATCATCAACTCGGCTTTACGCGTTTGCACACGTATTCGTTCTCCAAAATCTTCATTTTGGAGGAAATTCTCAGCTTGATCCAAATATTGTTGTGCCTGGTTCGGCAACCCATTGATGGAATAAACTGCACCCAGGCCACTGTAACCCGCCCCTAACATCAATGAATCACTGCGTTTTTGACCAATGATGATGGCTTGTTTGAAACAATCATCTGCGATGGCGAGTTCGTGTTGAAAAAGTGCTTGTTCGCCCCAGCCGATGTACAAAGAATAGAGCTGCTTTGTTAAGAGCTGTTCCTTAAAAGAGTTAGCGATATGGCGCGCATTTTGGTAGGCTTCCTGAGTGGAATACTCATGTTCGCGGATATATTGGTGTTGGGCAAGGCGAATCCAATAATCAAAGGCAATTGTTGTTTCACCAGCCTCTGAATAATGAAGGGCAATTTTTGAGAGTAAGGTACTATTATGTGTTTTTTCATACTCTTGCTCAATTAATTTTGCCAGGCGCCAATGAAAGAGCTGTTTGCGGGTTAAGCTTGTTTCCAGAGTGGTTACATCCCGCAGGAAACCAAGCTTGAAGAAATATTTGTCGGAGATAAACGGTGATGATTCCACCATGATAAAAGCTTTATTTTGCAGCTCTTCCAGCGCAGCGACGAGAGTAATTTCATCAATCTCCAACGCGGAAAGTATATTGTGATAGGTAAATGGATCACCAATTACAGCAGCGCATTCCATTACAGTACGAGTTTTTAGCGGTAAGGAAAGAAGGCGATTTCGCAAAATGGCATGGACAGCAGCTGGAACGGGAAGACGCTCAATTGAACGATCATCCTGCACACCGTGTAACGCGATGAATGCTCGCAGTGTCTCAATTACAAAAAGAATATTGCCTCCACAAGCTTTGCTGATGCGGTGTACAAGGGTTTCGTGGATTTTTTTCCCAAACACGGTAAAACCAACTTGCGCAACACCATCATAGTTCAAGGGTTCAATCTGCAAAAGGGAAAAAGGTTCGATCTCATATTGGCGTAGAATCAGGGATTGCAATAGTGGATGGTCGATCTCCGGATTAACGGCAAGGATTAGAAAACCATGTTCTTTAAAGAAACCCTGTTGGGCCAGATAAATCAATAAATTGAGCGTTTCTACATCCGACCAGTGAGCATCATCCAGGACGATACCCAATCTACGGGTGAGCGCTAATTTCAAGAAAAGTTGATAGAAAGCCTCATAGATCGAAATCTGATAGTTTACCTGTACGAATTCTAATCCGGGTGAAAGATTCCAGAATTGTTGGGCTTCCGGGAAAAGAGGAGTGAGTTGTGCGCCCCAAAAAGAATCCAAGCTGCGCCAGTCTTTTTCTTGTAAGCTCTTGCGAAGTGCACCTGAAAGCGAAAAGAAGGCTTGATCCTTTTGAAAGAAATTTGCAGATAAATATAGCCAGCGGTTTTTGTTTCCATCCTGACTGACTAGCCGTTTCAACAGATGTGTCTTGCCAGATCCGGATTCTCCCTGTAAAAAGATGATTCCACCTCGTTGAGCGAGTGTGGCGATATTTTGAATCAAATGATCCTGACCATCCAGCTGAATATGCTGGCCATTTAGTGTCGGAGAGGAAATGGGTGTGATTTCCGGCTTCCTGCGTTGCAAATTTTCCATTTGCTCCACCAGCGATTCAAGCTGTACTGCATAGCCTGCGAACCAATCAAATCCTAACTCCTTAATGGCTTGCAAGGCATATTCATAAGCCTGAGGCCAGCGCTGCAAGCGAAAGAGGACATCAACTTTCAAAAAAACTGCTTCAGGCAGGTTGTAGTCAAGGTCAAGCTCAATCACCTGCTCCAGCCATTTCAAAGCTTCTTCAAGATTGTAGCTGTTGATTAAATGCATGCTGATGCGCATCATCAGGTCCAGGCGCATGCCTTGTAAACGTTGGTTCATAAGGCGGGTCCAGACTTCAACATCTTCGTTATCCAGGAGGCCCATTCCTGCAATAAAGTTGGGTGATTGCCAGAGATTGGCAGCTTGAACCATTTTCTGGTAAATGGGTTCAGGCAAGGGTCGGTTTACGACTGCCAAAAAAGGCAGTGTTGTCTGACGGAAAAGATCTTCAAATTCAAGCACGTCAACTTCGCTGCGTGTGTGGTCAAGCCCAATTAAATCGCGATCTGTGACCACCAGTCCAGAGTCAGGCAGTTCGCTGCGCAGTTTACTGAGAATATCGCGCAGCCTTTGACGCTGGTTGTCCTTCTCAGGCCAAAAATCATCCATAACTTGATCGCGACCGCAAATTTCTTTGTGAACGGCCAGGTAATAGAGTAGAAATCGCGCCATCCGCCGTTGAATTTCCAGGGGTCTTCCATCCCAAAATAATTTTGGTGGACCCAACAATTGGATTTTGAGACGTTTTTCAAATGACACGGAAGGATCTTTCGCTAAAGGGGTGGCTGTTTATCGGGTCGATGGGAGCGGGTTCTTTCCTGGGCTGTGCGTAAAGTTTCTTCGGCGGTCGTGAGATGAGTTTCACTGGTAGCTCCTAGCATTTGAGCTAATTCCTGTCGGCGAGCGTCATTTTCGAGTGCATTTACAATTGTCTGAGTACGGCCGTTCTGCACTTGTTTTTCTACACGGAAGTGTTGATCACCAAACGCGGCCAGCTGAGGTAAGTGGGTGACACACAGCACTTGGTGATCGCGGGCAAGCTGCCATAACTTCTCTCCCACAACAAAACCGACTCGTCCGCCAATACCTTGATCAATTTCATCGAAGATCAGGGTCGGAATTTCATCGGCCTGGGCAAGTACTTTTTTGAGCGCCAACATCAGACGTGCGGTTTCACCGCCAGAGGCGATCTTGACCATCGGTTTCAGCCCTTCGCCGGGGTTGGGGGCAATCAGGAATTCTGCCTGGTCAACACCTGTTTCGTCAAACCGCAAACAGCTTCCATCCGCCATTTTCAGACCGTATGGATCGGGGATGGTGGCAAAACCAACTTCGAATTGTGCTCCAGGCATACTTAAATCACTTAATTCTGCTTCCACAGAAGCTGCAAGATCTTTGGCGGCTTTTTTGCGTCTGCTGGAAAGCTGCAGGGCAACTTCCAGTAACCCGGAGCGCAGCTCGCTTTCGGCCAGGGTTAATTCTTCTATGCGTTCAGAAGAATGTTCAATTTGCTCCAGTTCTTGACTTGCCTGATGGGCATAAGTCAGCACGCTTTCCAGACTGCCGCCATACTTGCGTTCCAGGGTCCGTAAAAGCTCGAGCCGCTGTTCAATTACCTCCAACCGGCGGGGGTTGTACTCAATTTGATCGGCGTAATCACGCAAGCTGCTGCCAAGGTCTTGCAGCAGAACGGCAATATTTTCGGCCTGATCCAGTAAAGGCTGCCGGGCTGCATCGATTTTTGCAAGGCCGGCTAACGCGTTGACAAGCTGTCCACTCAGGTCGCTTATAGTGGGCATTTCAGATTCGCCTTCATCCAGCAGGGAAAGGGCCAGGCGGCTCATTTCTGCCAGGCTCTCGGCATTGGCAAGGCGGTTACGTTCGTCTTTGAGTTCAATTTCTTCCCCTGGGATGGGTCTGGCGGTTTTGATTTCTTCCACTTGAAAACCAAGTAATTCTTTACGGCGGTCCGCATCGCGCGCTTGCTGGTAAAGAGCTTCCAACTCACGTTGAACCTTGCGCAGTTGGCGGTAGATAGTTTTATAGCTGTTCAAAATATCGTCCAGCCCGGCAAAGCGATCGATTAATCCAAGGTGATTGCGGACATGCAGCAGCGAGAGGTGTTCCGATTGCCCGTGAATATCCACCAGCAGGCTCCCCAGTTCACGCAGCAACGCCAGGTTAACTGTGTGTCCGTTTACGCGTGCAACCGTGCGCCCTTCGCGTCGTAATTCTCGTGAAAGGGTCACATATTGATCATCCTCAAGCAGGTCTTCCCGTGCCAATATTTCTAACAGGGCTGCTTTGTTTTTGTCGGTGATGCGAAAAACTGCTTCCAGTTGAGCGCGGTCCTCTTCTGCTCGGATGCTGGTGCTATCTGTGCGGGCTCCCACCAGGGCTTCAATTGCATCCAGAATGATTGATTTACCTGCCCCGGTTTCGCCGGTAAAGGTGACCAGCCCGGCTGAAAAATCAATTTCCAGGTTGTCGATGATGGCAAAATTTTGGATGCGCAGCTCAGCGAGCATGACTTCTCTAGCCTCTTCCTAGCGACGAATCTGAATTCCTGACAGGCGATAAAAGAGAGAACTGGCCATAAAGGCTACATACACGCCTGTCCAAATAATACCAAAAAGGTTGAAATTGCCAAGCAAAAGAGAAAGCAACAGTGGCAGTGCACTGATTACGGCCCCGATAACAGCCGCTATGGTGACAGCCCGAAAGAGCGCCATTGACCGACGCTTTTTGATGAGCATTCGCACCGCTTCAGCGATTCCAACTCCCATTAAGGGTGCTATAAAGATGATGAAAAAACCAATATAGCGGGAAATTAGCCCGCCGATATACCCTAAAACCAATGCTACCAGGATGCCAAAGATGTAATCCTGTGTCCTGGCTGTATTAAAGACCTTCTGCTGGCCACGGACGCATTCTTTGCAGCGGTACCCGGTGGGGGTCAAAACGGCACACTCACTGCAAATTAATTTTTCGCAGCGGTTGCAGCGCAAAAAGGTTTCGCGATCGGGATGCCGGTAGCATACGGATGGCTGTTGTTCGATTTCGCTCATTTCCTGCCACCTACTATGGGGTTTTGTTCCATATATTTGTTCAAGTTACGGTAAAAATAGCCGGCATCCTGAAAACGCACGAATGACACGGAATACTCGCTGGCGCTTACATCGACTGTATCACCATCCTGCAGACTGACGGGTGACTGCCCATCGGCGCTCAATACCGCCTGATGGGTGGTCTCAACCTCAATGGTCACATGGGATCCTTCCGCCAGAATAATGGAGCGATCGCCGGAAAGGTGGGGTGCCACCGGCACAATTAGAATGTTTCGTAAGGTAGGCGGCATAATCGGGCCACCAACCGCCAATGCATAGGCTGTTGATCCCGTGGGTGTGGAAGCGATCAGACCATCGGCGTTATACGAGCCCAATACATATCCATCCAATCGGGCAGTTAATAAAATAGGGCGCACATATTGACCACGGCATACAACAATTTCATTTAAAACATGCCATTCTCCGTTAGAGACTCCTTCACGGAATAACTCCCCCTTTAACAGCATGCGTTCTTCCAGCCAGAATTCTCCGGCCAGAAGCTGCTCCAGTCGTTCTGGGCAATCATCCCGTGAAATTTCCATCAGGAAGCCAAATCGCCCGCGGTTAATTCCCAATAATGGGATACCAAACGGTGCTACCAGGTGGCTGCCCCGCAGCATGGTACCATCACCACCCAGTGCGATTAAAATATCCACCTCACCGCTGGCTAACTCCTCGCTTAAAGCGGGTTCATAGATGGTGTAAGTTTTCGCACTTTCTGCCCCAATAGCCAGTAGATGGGCAGCAATATCCTGCGCGTCACCGGCCACATTGAGCTGTGATGGATGGGTTACAACCGCAAATTTACGGGGTGGGCGCTTTGTGTCGGACATAGTTGATTAATTATACCAGCAGGCGTTTAAGGCAGCGCCTGAAATGATTGGACACACACTCAACTGCGTTCGTCTTATAGTGGTTTTTCACCTGGAACAATAACATTGAGCCACCGTCATTACAAAGCTGTCCCGAAGATCGGGCTGGTTCGTTATGCGAACGAACCAACCCTCCATTTACGCAATCAACTAATCACCCAAACCTCATAACTTCTGGTCACAAATCGATCGATATCCGCAGCGCCCGCAGCGGGCTGGTTCATTGTGAGAGCGATCACAGCAAGATGGGCTTTCATCTGCTTGCATACAAGCACGCATGTCCGCCAGCATGTCTAATAATGCTTGCTCCTGGTCCGGGGTGTAATCGATGGCAAAGGTACGGTTGCGGTATTTTAAAATACCATAAGGGGGGCGCATTCCAGTGCTTCGATCCACCAATAGACAGTACGCCAGCAATTGAAAAACGTGGCTGCCATAAGGCTCGCCCGAGCTAAAACCGCTTTTCACTTCCACAGGCACAAAACAGTCCCCGTGTTTAACCAAGTAATCCGGCTTACCGGTTAACATCGCATCGGCATCAAAAAAGGGTTTTTCAACCTTGCCCCACAACGTCGGGTCGGCATAAATGATACGCCCGCTCGGCACCCCGCTCTGAACGCGTTGGCTGTGGCTGCGCCAGAAGAAAAAGGCAGCCAAAAGCAATAATAAAAGCGCCAGGAGAATGAGTGGATTCAGGGGTAGACCTGCTGCGTCAACCATATCACTACCAAAACCAGGGCAGCGATTAAGAATAACCAGGCAGCGCTACGCAGCAGCAAGGTACGAAAAAGAGCTTTTCCATGCTGGTGATGATACTCTGTTCCTGCCGCCATTTCGGCCAGATTCTGGGTTTCTCGGCCCTCCCGTTGGTACGACCAGGCTCGTTTACAGTACAAATAGGTGCCAATTTCAGAGGCGCGAATTGTGCGTTTTCTCAATCATTTTCCTCTAATGGAAATTGTGCCGTATCGTTAATCAGATCTTCCTGTAAAAGCTGATGAGAAAGATCTTTCATTGCACGGGTAAGCCGTTGTTCGCGCAGGCTGATGGTAATGTCGCCACGGGTGCGTTCGACGATTCCACGGGCCAGGTCGGTTTGCCGGCGCAGACCATTGGTAAGGGCATCGGGATAATCTACCGTGATCAACAGGGAATAAATCTCATCCATGATACCCAACAGGCGCTCGCTCTCATCCGAATATCCCTGGCGCAGAATATCCAGACAGCGCCGGCGTAATTCACCCACTACCTCAGCCAGACCATTTAAGTAGACGGCTGCTTCCACCTCCAACTCTTCCGGCAGCGGTATTTCTTGTTGCTGAATGAGCGCGCAGGTTACCATGGCTTCCACGTATTCCTTGAGGGCATCCTGGGTATAACCGGCATAAAAAAGTTCAGGGTGATCTGTCAGGTCTGTCTTCAGTTTCTCCACTAACTTGCGAGCTTCGCTCAGATGTTGATTGGCCAGGTCAACTTCGAGTCGATGAATGGCACGGATTGCCTGTGATGAATTACGAATAACCTGACGAGCCTGGGTAAGGGCAAGATCCCGGGCCTGGTTGCGAAGGTCAAAAGATTTGTGCGCAAGTTCAGAAATCAACGAAAAACGGTCCACTAGGTCTCACTCTCTGGGGTATCAGGGGGCTTATCGGGTCCTTCGGGGGGGTGAATATTACGAAAGAGCGTGTTAGCCAGGTTTGATTGACCGGATGGAATTTGAATCGGGCCAAAAATGTTTTCGTAACGAGCCAGATTTTCGGTCATAGCCTGTAAAAAGAGCTTGGTTGCGATCGGTGACATGAGAATACGGGCTAAGATTTTCGGCTGGACACCAGGCAGCAAGGCTGCAAAATCAAACACAAATTCAGATGGTGTGTGGCTGATACGTGTCAGGTTGCTATATTGAGCAGCCAGGTCTTCCGGAATAAGCAGTGATGGAAGGCCTGGCGCAGCTTTTTTTTCATCCATGTGAGCAGGCTTTAGAATGGTATTTCGTCATCAGAAGCGGCAAATTCTTCACCGCTGGAGACGGACTCACTCTCGGCGCGGCTATCCAGAAACTGAACAATATTGACAGAGATCTCGAAGCTTGCTCCGCTGGTGCCATCCTGACGGCTCCACAAGCGTGGTCCGCCGGTGGTCGCATCGGGTACCAGGCGTCCTTCAATGTATACTTTTGAGCCTTTGTGCAGGTAATTGTTGCAGATTTCAGCCTGTTTTCCCCAGGCAGAAGCGCGGAACCAGGTTGTTTCTTTTACTTTTTGGCCATCCGAGCCGGTATATGAACGGTTGGTGGCTATCGGAAAACTGGTGACGGCCTGACCGGACGGGGTGTAGCGCATCTCAGGGTCTTTGCCTAGATTTCCAATAATTGTGATTTTTTGATACATAGAAATCCTCCAATGTGGTTAACAGAAAATCATATTTAATAATTATTGTACAACACTTTTTTTGAGGTGCGACTGATTATGAGTATACAAAAACTGAAAATGTGCGAATAGTAATTATTAAGGTAAAGCAAGTTTGCAGAGTGCGTTCGCGCTGCGCGACGCACCAGTGAGCATGTATCTTTATCTGCCCTGATCGGTTGCGTATTTGGCGCACCTACTTCGCGGTCAAAAAGGGCTACCGGTTGAAAGAGAAAGTTCAAGTTATTCGCTTCATTCAGCCATTTCATGCGAAGCAATCCGGATAAATCACTCCTCAACATCATCGAATAGCAGTTTGCAGGGGTGGAATTATCTAAAAGGCTAGTAGAGAAAATGTGTTTTGTCTGCTCCGCTCATGACGAATGACCATGTGCAGTGTTTCACAATCGGGTATAATCTGCCTCGTTGTACAGCATACGAGTTCCTGAATTGCAATAACAACAAACTTTTTCTCCTCCTTGAAAAGAGCACGTGGTATCTCGGCGATACCACGTGCTCTGTTTAATAGTGGAGTTATCCTGATCGTTTATTCAGCCTGAGTAGAATTCGGCAACACCAATCGAAATAAAGCACCCCCCTGAGCATGATTTTCCGCCTGCAAATTACCGCCATGTGCCAGAACCAGCTGCCGGGCAATTGCCAATCCCAATCCGCTGCCACCTTGCTCACGATCTCGGGCTTTATCGGCGCGGTAAAAACGGTCAAAGATGTAGGGCAAAGCTTCCTCGGCGATACCATCCCCATTATCGCGCAGTTCCAGCACGATGCTGTCATTTTGATTGAACAGGTTCAACCATAGGGTTCCGCCCGGCGGGGTGTAGCGTAACCCGTTTTGCAACAAATTGTGCATTACTTGTTGAATCCGTTCATTATCTGCTCTTATATAGGGCTGTTCGGCATTAAATTTTGCCTCAAATGTGATCTGGCGATTGTCAGCTTGAGCCTGAAAGCGGGTGAGCATATCGTTGACAACTGCCACAAAATCGACCGTTTCAAAGTTTAATTGCAAGGCACCAGCGTCTGCCAGGGCGAGCAGGCGCATATCATCCACCAGGCGCGTCAGCAGCAGGTTTTGGGCCAGGACCGGCTCCAGATTTTGATGCGTTAAGGGATATACTTCGTCCTGAATAGCTTCCAGGTGAGCCCGTTGCACAGCCAGGGGCGTGCGCAGCTCGTGAGCGATATCGGCTGTCATAGCTTTTCGATTCTCACCGGCCTGTTCAATTGACCACGCCATCTGGTTAAAAGCTTCACCGAGTGCGGCCAGTTCCTTAGGTTGTTTCACATGGACACGGTGAGCGAAATTGCCGCCCGCCAGCTCGCTGGCAGCCTGAGTCAATTTTCGCAATGGTCGCACGAGAATTCCAGTCAGCAGCAATGCCAACAATAAGGCAATGGCAGCCGCAATCAAGGCTGCCTGTAATGATGCGCTGCGGATCCGGCTCAGCAGTATCTGTTCAAATTGGGCAACCTGAAAGGTATTACCGGACTCGGCCAGCAGAAAGCCACGGGTTGTACCATCTATCTGCAACAAAGTGGCAGCGTCCAATTCAGCTGGCGATGCTTTCAACCCGATTTCTGCTGATGAATTGCTGACGAGAATTACCCCGTTTTGATCGGCCAATCGCAAATTCGCCATGGCATTGCTGCCCGGGTTTGCTCCACGGCCGGCCCCCATACCCTGCCCATGCCCGCGTGCAGCCAGCAGACTCTCTGCCCCGATCCAGCTTCCGTTTTGCTGATAATAGGCTTCCAGCGATTGCACCAGTTCTTCTGCTCCCAACCAGCCGCCCCGTCCGAGGAATGAACGCACTTCCTGCGAAGCTGCCTGCTGGGCGAACAGCGAGACAGCCGCCAGGCAGACGGCAATAACAACCGCAAAAGAGATCAGGAACCTTGTCCGCATCCTATCAACCTGCCTTACTGAAACGATAACCTACCCCAAAGACAGTTTCGATGTATTGAGGCTCTTTTGGATTCGGCTCAATTTTTTGGCGCAGGTTCTTAATGTGAGCATCCACACTGCGTTCAAAACCTTCAAAAACCACACTGTCAGGCTGTACAGCCTGCAGAATTTGGGAACGGCTAAAGACTCGCCCGGGCTGCTGAGCCAGGGTGACCAATACATTGTATTCCGTGGGTGTGAGATCCATTTCCTGGCCCGCCCGCTGTACCGTATGGGCATCCAGATCAATCTCGAGATCTGCGATGCGCAATGTTTGGGAAGTGTATTGGGCAGCCCCGACCCGGCGCAGGACGGCCTTCACGCGTGCGACCACTTCCCGCGGAGAATAGGGCTTGGTGATGTAGTCATCAGCCCCAATTTCAAGACCGATCAAGCGGTCAATTTCATCAATGCGGGCGGTAACCATGATAATCGGAACCTGTGAATGCCGCCGAACTTCACGGGCGAGATCAAGACCATCCATTCCGGGGAGATTCAGATCCAGCAAGATCAGATCCGGTTTTTTTTGCTGCCAGAGCGTCAGGCCGCTATCTCCGCGGGTAGCACTGATGACACTATAACCGGCTTTTTCAAGGTAAGAGGTGAGCACCTTCACAAGTTCGCGCTCATCCTCGATAATTAATATGCTATTCATTCTTCTATTATAGACAAAAGTGATTTGAAAAGAGTACTTCTTCACCAGAAATGTGCGCAATCTTCATCACTTCTTCAAAACTTGACCAAAAATGGCTGCAAATCCGTATGAAAGTGAACACTTGGATCAGATAGAATTCGTAAAGAGGTAGGAGATTGACTGGCAAGCCGCTATAAATTTTTTGGAAGTGCCAGCATTGTGGCTGCCTACAGATGAGAATTGGTTTGCTTCTTTGTGAATAATGCCAGTTTTTCTTTTGGTTTTAAGAAAGCGCTTTCCAGGGCGTTCAATTGTGCCTGGCGGATCTGTGCTTCACTCAAACCTGCCTGCGGTGCAGCCACCTCGTATTCATAGGGCAGATCGATGGCACTGATGCCCGGGTCATCGCTGTTAATGGAGGCCAGCAGGCCGTTTTCAAGAAAAAACTTGAGCGGATGACTGGCGTAGCCAGCCACCGAGCTGGTCTGCACATTGCTGGTCAGGTTGCACTCGATGCCGATTTGATTTTCGAATAGATATTCCAGCAATTGAGGATCGTGGCGAGCGGCCAGACCATGCCCGATGCGTTCTGCACCGAGCAGGCGGATGGAATCCCAGATGCTGTTCGGGCCATCGGCTTCACCGGCATGCACCGTGACATGCCAGCCAGCCTCGCGCGCTTTCTCAAAATGGGAAATGAATAATTGCGCTGGGAAATTAGCCTCATCGCCGGCCAGGTCCAACCCGACGATGTCATCTGTATAGCGCAACAGGGCTGCCAATTCATGCTCGGCAGTCTGTGGGCCATAGGTACGGCTGATGATCCCCAAGGCCTTGACCAGGATGCCGGATTCCATTTCTCCAGCCTGAATGCCTGCCAGGACCGCCTCCACCACCGCTGTCGGATCGAGGTGGTGAACAGAGGACATGAATATGGGGCTGAAACGCAACTCAAGGTAATCGATACCCTCGCCGGCGGCATCCAGGACAGCCTCGCGGGCAATGCGGAAACAGGCCTGTGCATCACCGAGAACCGTCATGGGTAAATTGAATTTTTCCAAAAAGGCCATTACGCCGGGTTGCTGGCTGGAGACCTGAACATATGGGCGTAAACCCGCCACAGAGTCTGCCGGTAGAGGCACATTGAATTTGTGGGCCAATTCTAAAACAGTCTCCAGGCGTAAATTTCCTTCCAGGTGGCGGTGCAGATCAATCAGGGGTAAGTCGGGTGAGATCATGGGTGCTCCTTTCAGCGAAGAGGATTTAATTATAATCGGCTGTCACAAGGTTTGACCGATTCGGCAGGAACCTTTTTCTGACGACTTGGGCGTTAACCAATCAAGATGCACATAAATCCAATCATCAACAAATCAACCAATCAATCAACTTTCCCCATTCTCTAATCTATTTTTAAGTAAATAGACCCTTTTTCTCATAATTATTTAATCCACGACTTTTATTATATAGATAACCTGATTTGAAACATGGGTGGATCGAATCAGAAATTGCACCAAATTTATATAACTCTCCTCTCTCTCAAATCTGCGCCGGTCCAGGCTGAAAGACCAGCGCAGATTTCATTTAACGAATAGATGACAATGAACCGCTACATTGTGAGTTTGTTGTTTTTTTGTAAGCCACCCCTACCCTTCGATCCTGCAGCAGGCATGGAACTTTCTAACTTTGATTGTTGTCTTAACAGAAAAGGGATAAGATGGTTTCAATTCAACCGTAACTTGAAGGAGGTTGTATATGAAGTTTTCCACTTTCATCAAACGGATAAGTTTGATATTTGTCTTTACCCTGACAGCCTGTACGCTGCCGACGCCGGTGCCAACCCAAGAAATTCCCACCGCCACGCTGCCAACGGCTCAGTTGGCCGGCACCAGTTGGGCGCTGGTCACGTACGGCAGCCCTGGCGCAGAAACTGCATTGACCCCTGATTCGCAGATAACGCTGCAATTCGGAGAGCAAGGTGGCATTTTCGGGAATGCGGGCTGTAATTCCTTTGGCGGCACCTACCAGGAAGATAATGGCTCTGTAAAGTTTTCTCAGATAATTGCGACCCTGATGGCGTGTGTGCCGGAAGGGGTGATGCAGCAGGAACATGACTTTTTGGATGCCCTAAACCAGGCAGCCACGTTTGAAATTACCAATGGCAATTTGCAGATTAGAGACGCGGCTATTCAATACGTGCTGAATTTTGTGCCGTTTAGCGCAGCGAGCACCGCGAGTACCGCTCCACCTGTAGTGGTAACAGCAACAGGTATTCCGGCAGCCACTGCCACACTTGAGCCGACTGCAACAAGCGTCAGCAGTGGAAGTACACAGCCGGATTATCTGGATGACCGCTCCACCGCAACCGGCCTGATTCAATCCTACTTTAATGCGATCAATCGCCATGAGTATCTGCGCGCTTATTCTTACTGGCGCGATCCGGCTGGTAGCAATGGGACATTCAAGAATTTCCAGTCTGGTTATGAAACGACGACCAATGTATTAGTTGAAATGGGACAGATTGGCGGCGACGTCGGTGCTGGCCAGATGTATTATTCAGTGCCCGCCATTCTGACTGCCAAAACCAGCGATGGAAAAACACAGTCGTACGCAGCCTGTTACATTCTTCATTTGAGCCAACCAGCGATTCAGGAACCACCTTTCACCGGATTAACGATTGAAAGAGGCACAGCCACTGCTCTGGCAAATGGAGCTGATACCAACGCCGCTTTGGCGACTGCCTGTTCCGGTCCCGATTACCCCAGTGGTAATCCAATTAACCCGGCTCCCATAACCAACACCAGTGATATCACCAAAAACAACTATCTGGATGACCGTACCGACCCGGTGTTAGTGCTTTCTTCCCTATTCAATGCCGTCAATCGGCAGGAATATGCACGCGCCTATGGCTATTGGGATCAAGCGACAGGGGCATCTGACCTGCCCTCTTATACGGACTTCAAGAATGGATATACCAATACCAAGACGGTAGAATTTGTGGCCGGAGAGGTGTTTGCTGATGCCGGCGCCGGACAGCGCTATTACAGTGTGCCGTTTGTGATCACAGCCCAGCTTAATAATGGCACCCAACAAACTTTTACCGGTTGCTATGTGTTGCATATGAGTGTTGCTGGTATTCAGGCTACACCGCCTTTCCGCCCACTGGCAATCCGCTCTGCCAATATTGCGCAGGTGGCAAATACGAGTGATATTACTCAGATTATGCCGCAGAGCTGCCAACCGTGAGCTGATCGCACAGGGCAGGCACCCCAAAACCTTTTTGATCGAGAAACATAATTGGAAGCTGGTGCGTCGCGCAGCGTGAATGCACCCTACAAATTGCAATTACGGAATCTCCGCAGGAGTCGAGGATAGGCTAAGCTTAGGTTATCTTGTCATACCAGATCCTCCCGGGGATTCCGGGCAATACGTTGCGGTCAATTGTGCTCCCGGGAGGGTGATTAATTTTACTCATGCAGCCCTCCCGAAGGCATGCGCGATTTTTGTCACCGGTTACGGAATCTCCGCAGGAGAGGAGGATTCTCTTGAAGCAATTCATGGGCAATTAAAAAGTCTTACCAAAAAACTCACAAATCCTCCGGTGCGTTTAATCGTTTAATAGCGGAATCCTGTCAGGAACAGTCGATTTGAGTGATCAAGCTTGATAACCAGAAAAACTATTCATCCCAGACCAATTTCTGCAGCGCTCTTGGTATAATCCTACCTATGAACTTCACACTGCACAGTACCTTTCCGTCTGATTTAAAAACCGAGTGGAATGAACTCTTATCCCAATCCATTTTGAATGTTCCCTTCTTACGCTTTGAATACCTGGAGCAATGGTGGCAGACGCGCGGTGGAGGTGAATGGCCGCAAAGTGCCCAACTAGTGCTGGTGACTGCCCATGAGGATGACAGCCTGGTTGGGGTGGCACCTTTATTTCTGAGCGAGTATGAGGGCGATCCCAGCCTGCTTTTGCTTGGTTCGATTGAAATTTCGGATTTTCTGGCGTTTATTGCGCAGCCCGCGGATCTGCAGCGTTTTCTGAGCAGCCTGCTGGATTTTCTGACGACCAACCCGCAGGTGCCAGCCTGGCAGGTGCTCGATCTGCACAATTTGCTCGAATCCTCGGGTTTATTGGACGCCTTGCAAGCCCAAGCCACACAGCGCGGTTGGCAGTTCCACAGCCAGCAGAGCTACCATTCACCCTTTATACAGCTGCCCGCGGATTGGGAGGAGTACCTGGCCAGTCTGGATAAGAAGCAGCGCCACGAGATCCGCCGCAAGATGCGCCGCCTGGAGGAGACGTATTCTTCTGCCAGCCTCTCTTTTGTTGAGGATGAACATGCGCTGCCAGCTGCGATTGAGCAATTCTTTCAGTTGATGGCCTTTGATCCCCAAAAAGAAGCATTCTTGAGTGAGCCAATGCGCCAGGCGATGCGGTCAACAATTACCAACGCTTCTAAGCACGGCTATTTGCAGCTGGCTTTTCTGGAGCTGGATGGTAAGCAGGCGGCCGCCTATCTGAACTTCAACTACAACCAGCGCCTGTGGGTTTACAACTCCGGGCTTGACCCTCAATTCTATTCCGTGTCGGCCGGGTGGGTGCTGCTGGCTTATTTACTGCGCTGGTCGATCGAAAACGGCTTGCTGGAGTATGATTTCATGCGCGGCAACGAAGATTACAAATACCGCTTTGGCGCTGTTGACCGCTTTGTGTACCACGCTCGCCTGACTCGCAGTTGATAACTGCAGAGAAACCACTATGATTACAGAGCAGGATGTACTCAAGGCTCTCTCGCATGTGCAAGACCCTGAGCTGGGCAAAGACCTGGTCAGTCTGGGGATGGTACGCGATATTCAGATTGAGGGTAGCAGGGTTACATTCAGCCTGGTGTTGACGATTGCCACCTGTCCATTGCGCCTTCACATGGCCGAAGAAGCACGCACCCAGCTTAAACGGCTGCCAGGCGTGGAAGAGGTGCAGGTTAACTTTGGGGTTATGACACCGGAAGAGCGCAAGGCAGTTCTTGGCAGCGCGAAACCGGCCTTACCCAAATTGAATGCGATGAATCGCATCGGGCGGGTGCTCTCGGTGATGAGCGGTAAGGGCGGCGTGGGCAAATCCTCCGTGACCGCCATGCTGGCGGTGGCTTTAGCGCGCCAGGGTCAGAAAGTAGGCATTTTGGATGCTGATATCACCGGAGCCAGCATTCCCAAGCTGTTTGGCTTGCCTGGCGGCGGTCTGCGTGGGGGACCGCAGGGCATCCTGCCGGCTGTCACCCCGCTCGGGATCCGCATTGTTTCCAGTAACCTGATGTTAAAGGAAGAGGATGCCGCTGTGGCCTGGCGCGGTCCGATGATCGCCGGGATGATCGAGAAGTTCTGGAGCGATGTGTTGTGGGGGAAACTGGATACACTTCTGGTGGATCTGCCGCCCGGCACCTCGGATGCGACCATAACCGTTATGCGCAGCCTGCCGGTTGAGGGCGTCTTTCTGGTGACTACCCCACAGCAACTTTCTTCCCTGGTGGTACGCAAGGCTGCTAACCTCTTGCAGCGCCTCGATATTCCGGTGCTGGGCGTGATTGAGAATATGAGTTACTTCCGCCACCCGCAAAGTGGTGAGGAGTTTGAAATTTTTGGTCCCAGCCATGCCGCCGAGATCGCCGAACATTGCCAGGCCGAGATTGTCGCCCGCCTGCCGGTCGATCCGCAAATTGCTCAATTATGCGATGCCGGACGCGTGGAAGAGACCCAGGTGGCAGAGCTGGACGCAGTGTTGAGGATGTTAGGGAGTAATGAGGGGCGAAAAAAAGGTATTCGTTGATTAGTTGGTAGATAATTAGTAAAGGCGGGTTCGTTTTTACTTGAATTTTCCCCAGGAACCACCCAGATGGATATTGATGAGAGCTATCAACCACCTGATTCCCTAATCAACAAATCAACCAACAACAAACAACTATATCTCTCTTTACCCCCCCGACATAGCGCCGACGATGCGCAGGGGTTCGCGGCCATCACGGACACAATCTGGCAGTGGTGTTTCCGGTGGGTGATGGGAAAAATCTTGCCCGCAGGCGAAGAAGCGGATGAAGGGGCGTCGTTCCTTGCTGACATGCTCGCGGATGGTGCCCTGCAGCATCGGGTATAACGATTCCAGTTCATCCAGCACGGCCGCAAAGGTTGGTTCGCCGGCTACATCCAGCTCTACCTCGCGCTCCACGTTGGCCAGACTGCGCAGGTGAAACGGCAGACGGACACGAATCATGGCCTCGCTTGAACCTCCACCGATAATACTTGCGGCAGATCCCGAACGATGGCTGACCAGTGATCGCCTGCATCGGCCGAGGCATATACCTGCCCGCCGGATGTACCGAAATAGATACCTGTCGGTTCAAGCTGGTCAACAGCCATAGCGGTACGTAGAATGTTGACATAGCAATTTTCTTGCGGCAGGCCGTCGGTGAGCGCTTCCCACTCATTTCCGCCCGTTCGGCTGCGGTAAACACGCAGTTTTCCTTCCGGTGGGTAATGCTCGGAATCACTTTTGATCGGAACAACGTAAATCGTCTCAGGTTCATGTGGATGGACAATAACCGGAAAGCCAAAATCGCTTGGCAGGTTGCCGCTGACCTCGTACCAGGAGTCGCCCGAATTGTCACTGCGCATCACATCCCAATGTTTTTGCATATAAAGCACATCCGGACGATCCGGGTGCATGGCGATACCATGCACGCAATGGCCAACCTCCGCATCACCTTCCGGTAGTTCATAGTCAGAATGCAACCCTTTGTTAATGGCCTGCCAGGTTTCGCCGGCATCATCCGTGCGAAAGACCCCGGCGGCCGAGATGGCCACGAAGAGCTGGTTTGGGTTGGCCGGGTTCTGCAAGATGGAGTGCAGGCAAAGACCGCCGGCACCCGGCATCCAATCGTGGCCCTGGATTTCGCGTAGACTGGCAAGTTCCTGCCAGTTTTCGCCCCCATCCGTGCTGACGAACAGAGCGGCATCTTCCACACCGGCGTAGACCGTATTGGCATCGAACAATGAAGGTTCCAACAACCACACCTTCTTAAATTTCCAGGGTACTTGCGTGCCATCATAGAACTGGTGGTTGCCAGGATCCCCTTCATATAAGAATTTATTGCCGACTGCGTGCCAGGTCTTGCCGCCATCATCAGAACGCTGGATCACCTGGCCAAACCATTCACTGGCCTGAGAGGCGTAAATTCGATCCGGATTAACCGGCGATGCTTTCATATGGAAAATTTCCAACCCGGGGAAGAGCGGACCTTCCACCTGCCAATTTTTCCGACCACCATCTGCGTTGAGAATGAACGCGCCTTTCCGAGTACCAACAAATACGCGCACTGAACTCATATGTCGCTCCTTTTTTTGTTTATAGTAAGGAGGGCGATGGATGATGTCAAATTTCTGTTGAAGGATGTGGCGGGCCGCTCCGCAACGGCGAAGCAGCCCAGAAACGAGTTCGTAGGTTGGGCACGTTTGTATGGATGGATCCATGGTTAGCATGGCAGCCTGGAAGAAGAGTCGATTGCTGCCTGAGTGCCCAACAATTGCGTCCGGGAGATTGGCGGTGGTATTGGATTACACCCACCTGAAATATACCTCATGAAGGTTATTTTTCTAGGGTCATTGACAGGTTCCACGATGGTTGTGATTGTTGGGCACGTGGCAAATAATGTTTTGATCTTGCAATCATCCATTGCTTTCGTTGGAGTCTTCCCGTGAACCGTGCCCAACCTACATTTTCGGCTGCCCGCTTAGCGACCAGGTAAGGAGTTCGTAGTTCTATGAAGGAGAAAAACAGTGCTTCGAGACCCAATAGCGCGCGAACCTGGAAGCAGCATTCCTCTGGCAATCACAACCAGAATCATATTTGAAATATCTTCGTGTCAAACCAATTTATCTCCTCTCATTGCAATAAATGATCATTAATGCTAATATATTGCAATGGAGTTTGAATCTTTATTAAAGTTGGTTGGGGATGACCCGCTGTTCGAATCCTCATTGCTTTTAGCAGGCGATGTCAACCCGAAGATTGTGCGGTTACAACTAGGCCGCTGGGTCAAAAGTGGTCGCGTCTACCAGCTGCGGCGTGGGCTCTATGCTCTGGCTCCGCCCTACCAAAAAAGCCAGCCTCATCCATTCCTGGTAGCCAATCACCTACAGCGGTCGTCATATATCAGCCTGCAATCTGCACTGGCTTTCTATGGCATGATCCCGGACATTGTAAACATGACCGTGAGTGTCACCACTGGCCGTCCAGAACATCTGACGACGCCGTTAGGCGCTTACGAGTTCCGACATGTCAAAACAGACCTGCTCTTTGGTTACAAAATGATCGATTTGGGTGGACAGTCTGCCCTGGTAGCCACACCTGAAAAAGCGCTGCTGGATTTGATCTATTTTCAACCTGGCTCTGACATATCGCTATTTCTGCAATCGCTGCGCTTGCAGAATCTGAGTCAGCTCGATGCTGGTCTTTTAAAGAAACAAGCGCAGGTGTTTGGTTCGCCCAAAATGCTGCCAGCTGCAGAAGTTATCATTACATTATCCCATAATAAAAAAGACATATATGAGGACTTATGAAAGATTACCTGGCCAGCCTGGTTGCTCAGGCAGATTCTCCTCTGGCGGGCCGTAACCTGACCCGTGAATACTTGCAAGCGCGTATCCTGGCTTCGCTCCAGCGTTCTGGTGCGATGATGCCTCTGGCTTTTCACGGCGGTACTGCCTTGCGATTCTTGTATTCGCATGGGCGCTTCTCCGAGGACCTCGATTTTGCGTTGGAAGGCGACCCGAAACAGTATGACTTGCGAGCTTATCTTCAGGCGATTCGATCGGAATTGACGCGTGAAGGTTATCCGCTCGAGCTGAAGGTTAATGAACAAAAAAAAGTTCAGAGCGCATTTGTTCGCTTACCCGCTTTATTGTTTGAGCTGGGTCTTTCATCGCAGCGAAATGAGGTGCTGGCGATCAAAATCGAGGTGGATACCAACCCTCCCAGAGGGGCCGGGCTTGCAACGACCGTGGTACGCCGCTTTGTCATCCTACAGCTTCACCACTATGATAAATCTTCCCTATTATCCGGGAAACTGCATTCAATACTACAACGGCCATTCACGAAAGGTCGGGATATCTACGACTTGCTCTGGTATTTGAGCGATCCCACCTGGCCGGCTCCCAATCTGGAGCTGCTTAACCATGCTCTCGAGCAGAGCAACTGGCAAGGAGAACCATTGGATGCGCAGAACTGGAAGCGGATTGTCAGGCAACGTTTGGAAAGCCTGAATTGGAATGGAATCGTCAACGATGTCAGCCCGTTTGTGGAACCAGGATTTGACCTGAAACTGCTGCGGCTGGAGAATTTTAGGAAGCTGATAGCCGCTTCGCGAACTGACAGCTGATAGGAAGTAAGGGGACGGGAACGCCGAGCGGCCCAGTAACCAGTTCGGAGTTCTGAGTAATGAGGGAAACACCGCTTAAATATTAATTGCCCTAGCTGAGACACGAAGTGTGCTGCCGTAGGCATGCAGCGTGCCTCTGGTAGCACGCCTCGCGCCTGAGATAGGAAATCGAATCCTTACCAGGATCTTTTTCCAATTATGGGTTTTTTCTTCGATCCTTAGCCCCTACGGATTATCAATACTGCCTGGGACTCCTTATGCGAAGATTCGATGGCTGCCTGAGTGCCCAACAATTTCTGTAAAAGAACCCTCCCGAGGGCTCCTGTGTCCGCGTCACGCGTCCTCGGGAGGAAATGGTTGTACAAAATACCTACATAAAAACAGATACTCTTGACATTTCGGAAGCAAGATTTTAGTTGTCTTGCTACCCTCTACTCGCTGCTCTTCCTCCTCAACACTTTGACCACGTCGATCACCAGCAACACGATCAGGCTGGCGCCCAGGCTGATGCCCATTTCGGGCAATGAGAGCCCTTCGGTCTTGAAGATGCGCTGCAGGAAGGGCAGGTAGACCACCGCCATTTGCAGGCCAAAGGTCAGTGCCACCGACCCGAGCAGGGCTTTATTACTGAAGATGCCCACCTCCCACAGCGTCTGGCTGCTGGAGCGCGTCGCCAGGGCGTTACCCATCTGCGCCATCGTCAGGGTGGTGAAGATCATGGTCTGCCAGGCGGACTGGTGATCAAAGTTGGAGGCCCACAAACCAACCAGCAGGGAGACAATACCCATCAGCGCGCCGATCCAGAGTACATCGACACCCATGCCGCGCCCAAAGATCTTCTCCTGAGGGTCGCGTGGCGGGCGTTTCATCGTATTCGGCTCAGCCGGTTCCTGCGTCAGTGCCAGACCGGGCAGCCCGTCCGTTACCAGGTTGATCCACAAGATTTGCAGCGGTACCAGCGGCAACCCCAGCCCGACAAAAGGACCAACCAGCATGACCACGATCTCACCAAAGTTGGAGGTCATGGTGTATTTGATAAACTTGCGGATGTTCTCGTAGATGCGGCGGCCTTCACGCACGGCTGAAACGATGGTAGCGAAATTGTCATCCAGCAGCACCATATCGGCGGCTTCTTTGGAGACATCCGTACCAGTGATACCCATCGCCACACCGATATCCGCCTTTTTAAGCGCCGGTGCATCATTGACCCCGTCACCGGTCATGGCCACGATCTCTCCATTGTCTTGCAATGCCCCCACAATACGCAGCTTGTGTTCGGGTGAAACCCGTGCGAAGACCGAGGTGGTTTGCACCCTCTTTCGTAATTCAGTGTCATCCATTTTTACCAGGTCAGCCCCGGTGATAACCTCGTCATTTGAGGTAATGCCAAGTTCTTTGGCGATGTGCACCGCAGTCAACGGATGATCTCCAGTGATCATGATGGAACGTACCCCGGCGCCATTGGCGGTCGCCACAGCCTCGCGTACTTCCGGGCGGGCCGGGTCGATCATCGCGAACATGCCAACAAAGACCAGTTCTTGCTCCAGACTCTCATCCGGCTTATCGCAGGCTTGCTGGTTACACTGGCGGAAGGCCACCCCCAGGATGCGCATTCCTTTCTGAGCCAGGTCGTCATTGGCCGCCCGGATACGCCGCCGCCATTCATCATCCAATGTCTCAATCTGTCCATTGGTCCAAATGCGATCCGAAACCTCCAGCAGCCCGTCGACAGCCCCTTTAGTGATGGTCAGATGGGGCTGGCCCTGGTTGAATTCCGGATTCTTTAAGAGATTTTGCAAGTTGACCGGCAGGGATTCGGGATTTTTGATGGCATGCACCGTGGTCATGCGCTTACGATCCGAATCGAATGGAAGCTCGCCAATGCGTGGCAGCGCTTCTTCCAGTTTCTCTTTCCACAGGCCGGCCCTCACTGCCGCGATTACCAGCGCTCCTTCAGTCGGGTCGCCGATGGTAGAAAAACCGCCCTCGGTCTTTTCCAGGACGGCGTCGTTACAGAGCGCACCCCCGGCCAGCATGATGGCCACACTGCTCGATTCTGAGATAATTTCGGCGGTTGCTTCGGCTGCAGTAATCGAAGGGCTGAAATCGCTGAGACGTTCTTGAAGATCAAGCCGGTTGCCGGCCACATCCAGCAAGGTGACCGTCATCTTGTTCTCGGTCAGCGTGCCTGTTTTATCGGAGCAGATCGTGGTGACCGATCCGAGCGTCTCGACCGCCGGCAGCTTGCGGATTAGGGAATTGCGCTTCAACATGCGCTGCGCACCCAGAGCCAGCGCGATTGTGACCACCGCCGGCAGGCCTTCCGGTACGGCGGCGACCGCCATACTGATGCCGGTCAGGAACATGGTTCGCAGATCCTCACCGCGCAGCAGACCGAGTACAAAGACCACCACCACAATCGCGAAAGCCGCGATCGCAAGGGTTTTGCCCAGTTGGTTCAGGCGTCTCTGCAGCGGGGTTTGCTCACCCCCCACCGATTGGATCATATCCGCGATCTTGCCCAGCTCAGTTTGCATGCCGGTTTGGGTTATCACCGCCGTGCCGCGACCATAGGTGACATTGGTGCCCATAAAGATGCGGTTGTGCTGATCACCCAGGGCCGGGTTCTGCCGGCTGGTCGGATCAGTGTCCTTTTCGACCGGCTCGGATTCGCCGGTTAAAATAGATTCCTGGATGCGCAGGTTGATGCTTTCCACCAGGCTGCCATCGCCGGGCACCGCGTTGCCGGCTTCCAGCAGGATGATATCACCCGGCACCAGCTGCTGCTCTGAGACCTCGCTGATTTGACCGTTGCGGCGCACGCGCACTTTGGGCACCGACATCTTCTTGAGCGCGGCCATGGCCTTCTCGGCGCGGTACTCCTGCGTAAAGCCTAGAATAGTATTAAGCACCACAATCACCAGGATCACGATTGCATCGGTGTATTCGTGCAAGAAAAAGGTGATGGCGGCTGAGATGAGCAGGATCACCACCATTGTCTCGCTTAACTGCTCCAGCACGATCTTCCAGGGGCTTTTGCTGCCGCGGTCGATCAGCTCGTTCGGGCCGTACTTCGCGCGGCGCTCCTCCACCTCAGCGCTGCTCAGACCCTGGCGGGCATCCACCTGCAACTCATTTAATATCTGCGTACCGGTTTTTGTATACCACTCACTCATATTGTTCCCTTCCTGTCTTTGGCGTTTTGTTATTTTTTTAGTGCAGGTTACTTTTTAATCAAAAAGACCAGCACACGGCGTGTGATGGTCTCGCAAACGCTCTTACGCGCATGTACTACCGGGAGACATAGCCTCCGTTTTGACGATAGTGCATTTCCCGGGTAGGAATGCTACTCCCCAAGACTAATTTAATATATAGGATAATTAGTATGATGTCAAGGAGCATTATAGGGAAGTAATGAGTAACAAGTAATGAGTAATGAGGAAAAAGCCAGGCTCGGCGAAATGTCACTCTCGCAAACAAGCCCTCATACCTCCGAACTCATCACTCATTACCGGGTGCAATTTATCGTTTGCCCTTTATTCAACATAAAAAGCAACTCAATGAATGGTAATTTTTTTTGTGCCAGGCACCCTAGGGCATCTGGAACAAGCCGATCTGAGTCAGTTCTTCGTCGGTGATATCGTCCAGCTTCAGGGCTTCTTCGACCGGGATGGCCAGGTTTTCTGGCAGCACTCGGCGCAGGTAGTCGGTTGTAAGTAAAAGTGACTTGCGCGCATCCGTCTCGGCAATGCCCATGCGGTCGCATAAAATAACAATCAATTCGTTCATATCGTACTCCTTTTCATTCGCTAATACTATTACTTACAGAGTAGCACATAAAGGAACGGTACGATATAGGGAGTCAGCCACGTACAAGGTAGGAGAAGCACGTAGGAGGGGGATTAAATCTCATTTACCCAGGTATAGCGTCCATAGATGTATTCAAGCCAATCCTTCATCTCAGGCAATTCCTCAACGGAAAAACCCCCAAACAGCGATTCTGTGGAGACGCTCAAGAAGCAAGCTGGTGGCAGCAGCAGTTTTTTCCAGATCGCCATGGGGCAGCCGCCAAGATTTAAGGCTTTGAGAGCTGGTGAAGTTACGCTGCGAAAATCGAGGTTGTGGGCTGGGGCGATATGCAGCAAACTGACCAGGTCGGTCTCTCCTTCGTGGGCTTTTTCCATCTCATGTGCCAAGAATTGCTGGCGTGCTAACTGGTAAAAGGGTTCGAAGAAGAGGGACTCGTAGTTCGGTAAAAGTTGTTTGTCCAACGGGCAATCCGCTGCCTCGTAGAGCGATTTGTAAGTCTTTTTTCGTGTTTCGCCACTGGGTCCCCGGGCGAGGTTGGTACCATGATAGGATT
>JBBQNI010000040.1:0-31974 GCA_038329785.1 Anaerolineales bacterium
CCATCTCATTTTTAATCCAATTCATGTACAATAACTACTATGCCGTCTCAGAAATTACCCATCAATCAGGTGCTCGAAGGCGATTGTATTGCCTTGATGGATCAGTTACCCCCCGAATCAATTGATGTTGTCTTTGCCGACCCACCTTATAACCTGCAATTGCGTCACGATTTGTGGCGGCCGGACCAGACTCCCGTGGAGGCAGTCAAGGATAATTGGGATCAATTTGCTGATTTCAAAACCTACGACCGGTTCACGAAAGCCTGGCTGCAAGCCTGCCGGCGGGTATTGAAACCAACCGGTACGCTCTGGGTGATCGGTACTTATCACAACATCTACCGTGTGGGTTCCATCTTACAAGACCTGGATTTCTGGATTCTAAACGATGTCATCTGGATCAAAACCAACCCGATGCCCAACTTCCAGGGTGTACGCTTAACCAACGCGCATGAAAGCATCATTTGGGCACAGAAGGAGCGCGGATCAGCCTACACCTTTAATTATCAGGCACTAAAACATCTGAATGAAGGCTTGCAAATGCGCAGTGATTGGTATTTCGCCACCTGTCGCGGCAAGGAAAGGTTGCGCAAGGACGGTGCACGCCTGCATTCAACGCAAAAACCGCTGGCACTCATGTACAGGATTTTAATTACCTGCACCCAGCCCGGCGACCTGATCCTCGACCCATTTTTTGGAACTGGAACAAGCGGAGTGGCGGCCCTCCAACTCGGACGCCAGTTTATCGGCATGGAGCAGGATGGTGACTATGCCAAAATTGCGCGTCAACGCTTAAATGAAGTGCAACCACTTCTGGACAACAGCCTGGTTATGACCCCCAACCTGCGCCGGGAAGCGCGGGTGCCCTTTGGTGCACTGCTTGAAAATGGCCTGCTGAAACCTGGGCAGGTGTTGTATGTTGGCACCCGCTCGCAAGAGCAGGCGCAAATTCAGGCAGATGGATCGTTGCTTTTCGGCGATCAACACGGCTCGATTCACAAGATTGCGCGCTTACTACGAGGCGGCCCCGACAATGGCTGGCAGGTCTGGTATTATCAAGATGAAATCAGCGGGCAGCGTTATCCCATTGATCACCTGCGTCAAAAATTACGCACACAAATTTTAAAAAAGGAAGAGGACCCATGAGTCAAAATACTTATCAACAAAAACAGTGGAGCCTGGCGGATCTTTTCCCTGGCCCGCAAACCCCGCAATTGGAAGCCGCCATTGACAAACTCACCGATCTGGTGGCATCCATCGAAAAACGCCGGCCGGAATTAGTGCAAGATCTATCCAACGAAACTTTTCTGTCCATCGTCAAAGACATGGAGGCCATTACAGCACTTGGCCAGAAAATTGCCGCCTTTGCCGGGCTCTATTTCTCCGAAGATACCCAAAACGAAACAGCTCAGAGTTTAATGGCCCGTGTAGATCAGTTGGTCGCGGAACTTTCCAATCGCACCCTCTTTTTTGAATTGTGGTGGAAGGAATTACCGCGGCCAAAAGCGGAAGCGCTCATGGCTATCAGTGGTGACTACCAGTACTGGCTGGAAGCCATTCGCCTTTTCATTCCGCACACGCTCAGCGAAGCGGAAGAAAAAATCATCAATATCAAAAATGTGACCGGGGTAAGTGCTCTGCAAATGCTCTACTCCTCCATCACCAATCGCTATGTCTATAAACTGGTGGTGGATGGCGAGGAGAAGGAATTAACCCGTGGTCAATTGATGACCTACGTTCGCTCGAGCGACGCAGATATCCGCGCACGTGCCTATCAAGAGCTCTATCGTGTTTATGGTGAGGATGGCACAATCCTTGGTCAGATCTACCAGGCTATTGTGCGGGATTGGCGCAATGAACAAATCGCCCTGCGCCATTATGAAAGCCCTATTTCTGCCCGCAACCTGGTCAATGATATTCCCGATGGGGTGGTTCAAACCCTTTTAGATGTTTGTAAGGAAAATGCGCCCGTCTTTCAACGCTTTTTCAAACTCAAAGCCAAATGGCTGGGAGTTGAGCGATTACGCCGCTATGATGTCTATGCACCCGTGGTTGCATCAGAAAAGCGTTACCCCTTCAACGAGGCAGCCGATCTGGTTCTGGATGCGTATTCACGCTTTGACCCGCACTTTGCCAGCCTGGCAGAACGTGTCTTTGCCGAGCAGCACCTCGACAGCGAAGTGCGTAAAGGCAAGCGCGGCGGAGCATTTTGTTGGCCGGCTGGACCGGATCTGACCCCCTGGGTCATGCTTAATTTCCAGGGCAAGCCGGATGATGTCTCTACTATGGCGCATGAACTGGGCCATGCCATCCACGGAATGCTGGCTGCGGATCATAGCATTTTTACCTTCCATTCCAACCTACCCCTGGCTGAAACCGCCTCCACATTTGGAGAGATGGTACTGGTTGATTACCTCTTGCAGCACGAAACAGATGAGGACGTCCGCCGAGATATTCTTTTCAGTCAGGTGGATGGCGCCTATGCCACCATCATGCGTCAGGCTTTCTTCGCTCTGTTTGAACGTGAAGCTCATCAGAAGATCAACGAAGGCGCATCCGTGGGCGAACTGGCAGACGCTTATTTACAAAATTTACAGACACAATTTGGTGATGCAGTCGAGGTTAATGATGAGTTCCGCTGGGAATGGGTCTCAATCCCGCATATCTTCGATGTGCCTTTTTACGTCTACGCCTACACCTTCGGGCAGCTATTGGTGCTTTCATTGTATAAACAATACAAGGCCGAAGGAGCCAGCTTTATCCCGCGCTATACAAAAATTCTTTCTACGGGCGGGTCCAAAGCGCCGGTACAGGTGCTATCTGAGGCCGGCATCGATGTGGCTGATACTGCTTTCTGGCAGGGTGGCTTTGAGGTGCTGAAGGATTTGATCAGCCAGCTGGAACAGATCCCCATGGGATGAGAAAGGCTATTAATCACGAATTCGGCGAATGGCTGATCGTGCCATTGTGGACCACATAGTATGATTTTTTACCTGATGGTAACTAAATAGTCGAGACTATAACCTCACCCCAACCCCTCTCCAACAGATTAGAGAGGGGTTGGGGTGAGGAAGCCCAGCCTAACGCTTCGTAAGCAATCAAAATAGAAAAATAACTCTCCTATTCGTGCAATTCGCCTATTCGATTTATTCGTGATTAACAATTTCTACCTATTGGCGTCCAGCAATCCCCATTGCATACGCAATGAATCGAAGACCTGCGCACATGCGATTGTATCCTTCCAGGGAATCAGGTCACTCTCAATCTTTCCCTGGCGATAAAGGTCGGCACAATGACGGATCTGGTGAACAAAGCCATCGCCTTCTGAATCCACAAAGCTGGCGATTAATTTGTGTTCATTGTCGTAAAGCTCACAACGCTTTGGACCGGAACTCCTATCGAGCACAATGGCTCCCTCTCCACCGTAAATGACCGCCTGTTCCAAAGCATCGACACTAAATCCACTGCTCAGGTTTGCCAGGCTGCCATTGGAAAAGCGCAGCGCCCATGCAGCCGATTGATCCACCCCGCTGGGGGTCAATTTTGCCAGGCCGCTCACCTCGATCGGAGCTTCCCCCATAAATCCAATCGCAAATCCAATCGGGTACACGCCCAGGTCAAACAGACTGCCGCCTGCCAGTTTGGGGTCATAAAAGCGGTTATGCGGGTCATACGGGACTTGATGATGATAGTTGGCAGTGATTAATTGCAGCTCACCAATCATGTTACTGTTGACCCACTCCTGGGCTTTAAGATAAGCCGGTTGACAGCGCGTCCAGAGGGCTTCCATCAAAAGGGTGTTATTGGCCTTAGCCAATTCGACCAATTCTTCGGCATCTTTGCGGGTGGTCACCATCGGTTTCTCAATTAATACCGCTTTGCGATTCTGTAAACAAAGTTTTGCAATCTCCAAATGGAAGTTATGGGTGAGCCCGATGTAGACTACATCAACCTCAGGATCCCTGATTAAGTCGCGGTAGCTGTCATATGCCTTTTTTGCTCCAAATTGCCTGGCAAAAACATCAGAGCGGGCTTGCTCCCTGGAGGCCACAGCGCTCAACTCAACCCCCTCCACCGATTTCATTGCAGAAGCAAAGCGCGTGGAAATATATCCCAAGCCGACGATTCCAAATCTTACATTCATTGATCATCCTCTTTCTTTTGGATAAAAACGGCTGTTTGATAATGTATTCTACCCTTTTTTAGGAACTGATTCCCAAAGCGTCACCATTCACTTTTTTTATTGATTGTTGTTGTTTGAGTGGAGCCCCCCTGCGTTGTAGGGGTGGTGCCTTGCACCACATGTAGTACTTAGTACCACCCCTACACACATTATTATCCTTCCAATGCCCAAAAACACACAAAATCTGATTTCATCCACCTGACCAGTTGATCACAGCGCTAAATTTGGTATAGTTAATTCTGGAGGTTATTATGAAATATGGTGAAGTTTTTTCAACATCCTGGAAGATTGTCTGGAAATTTAAAGCATTGTGGATTTTTGGAATATTATCCAGCTGTATGCGTTCCGCAGGAGGCGGGTCCGGATCAAATGGAGGCGGCGGGGGTGGAGGTTCCGGTTTTCTGGCACCCCACGGTGTTCAAGCATCACAAAGCCCTTCATTGACGCTGCAGGGTGATCATTGGTTTCAACTTTTACAATTGCGTCTTGAGGAACAACCATGGCTGATCGCAGCATTGCTGATTGCCCTGTTTCTATTCATCAGTGCAATCATCGTTCTCTCTTTATTTGCCGGGACTTTGGGACGGGTAGGCGTGGCTCGCGGTGCCTGGCTAGCAGATGAAGGCCGACAGAAATTAGGGTTCGCACTTCTGCTTAAAGAAAGCTGGCCATACTTCTGGCGCGTCTTCCTGCTCATGCTGTTGATTGGCCTGGCAGGGTTGGTTTTGGCATCCGTCCTCGTCCTTCCTATCTTGCTGTTGACAATCCTGAGTTTCGGTTTGATCTGGCTGATCCTGATTCCGCTGCTGTTGCCCTTTTCCTTGCTTTTTATTGCCCTGGCACTGGGAATCAATGCATTGATAGAGGAAGCAGTCGTTGCGATCGTTGGTGAAAACCTGGGCATTTTTGCCGCTTTGGCTCGTGCCTGGGAACTGCTGTGGGAAAAACCCTTTCCGCAGCTAGTAATGAGTTTTCTGCTTTCAGTGATCCGCTTTGTGGTAATCCTTGTGCTGGCCCTGCCGATCCTCCTGATCGCAGTACCGTTTTTGGTTTCCTTGCTATTCCAAACCGATGTAGCCACCAGCATTGGGGCTGTGATCAGCGGATTGTCCTTCGTGCTTTACCTCATCGTCATGCTGGCGGCCAGTGGCGTGCTATATGCGTATACGGGTACGGTCTGGGCTCTCACCTTCCGGAGATTGACAGGTCGGATAAACGACATTGCGTTGGTAACAGGGACAGTCTGAGGGGTACGTTCCGACAAGAATTCATCCTCTCCTCTTTCAATCCTCAACAAAAGTAGGGTGCTTCGCGCAGCATGAACGCACCCTACTTAATCGCAAATGGCTGTTTTATGGATCCATCGATGAAAGCGAAGTTCCATATTATTCACTTCATCGCCATTTTGTGTCATTCGTGACACTCTCGTAATGTTTTCGCCAAATAGATAGATTGAACCAGTCTATCTTGCCCAACCTATAGCTATCACTTGACCATTTTCACCAAATTCAAACCAGCCCGTTTGCGGAAGAGGGTTATTAAGGTAGGCTTTTTTTAGTTGTATAGCCACAATGAATAAAAAACAGCCCTCCCGGAGTCGATTTGGTATGAAAGCTCATTGATCCGAATCTCCGGGAGGAAAAGGGATCGATTAGAAGTTATCAAAAAAAACCTCTATTTCCAAACATCTTCAGTCAATATTAGATATAATACAGGTTAAGGGTGGGTGCTTCCGCCCTTTTTTTGTTCTGCATGAGGGTCATGAATTTTATTAAGCGTAACCCAATCCTGATCTTAATCCTCGTTCTTGGGCAAGTATTGTTTGCCGGCCGCCCAACAGCCATCCATGCGCAAACTTCAACGGATACTGCGCGTATTTTACAATTGGATGCCAGCAACTTTCCCGAGGTTAAATTCACCATGCAAGTTAATCATCCAGATGGAGGCATTTTTAGCAGCCTCTCAAAGGCTGACGTTCAGGTGCAGG
This sequence comes from Anaerolineales bacterium, assembly GCA_038329785.1. Classification (GTDB taxonomy): domain Bacteria; phylum Chloroflexota; class Anaerolineae; order Anaerolineales; family Anaerolineaceae; genus UBA6170. The sequence goes on from JBBQNI010000040.1 coordinate 6,168, forward strand.
AAGACTCACTGCCTGCCCGCGCAATTGATTCCCTCGAACAGATCGATTCCGGCATTCAAGTGATCGTCGCCTACAACCTGGGGCCAGCCCTTTCCAATAGCGCCGCCACCAGTGGCACCCGTTTTCAAGCGGTCAACGATGCCATTATCACCTGGACGCAATCACGCCAGGGTTACCCGAATGACGATTACAGCCTGGCCACCAACACCGGACTACAGGCTATACGACTGCAGGATAACAATGAATTTGCGCAAATATTGCAGGAGCTTAAACCTGATCTAGGGAACAACCAGCCCAACCTGACCAGTTTGTTACAGTCCCTCGATCTCGCCACAGATCCAAATCCGGATCCGTTGATGAAACGAGTCATCCTCTACGTTACCCCGCAGTTGAATGTTACAAATGTGTCTGCAATTGCCGGTCTGATTGATCGGGCTGTGCAACAGGAAGTCAAGGTAATTGTCTGGTTGGTTGGGCCGGCCACCGTCGAAAGCAGCAATCCAACCGTGGTTGACCCGCTAAAAGAAATGACCGCTCGCACAGGGGGTGCATTCTTTCTGTATTCTGGTGAGGGAGATCTGCCCAACCCGGAAGAATACCTGAATCCAATGCGTAACCTATACCGTGCAGGTTATCAATCCGAATTGAACGTTAAGGGGAACCATCGTCTGGTGGCAACCATTTGCCGGGCTGATCTCCAGGTAACTTCAGCTCCTTATAGCTTTCCGCTAAGCGTACTGCCGCCCAACATGGTAATTCTCAACCCGATCTATGCCATCGAGCGTACCTGGGAAAGCGTCACTACAGACAGCAAAGAATTGGCGTTAGCCCCAAGAGAAGAGCAAATTGATTACCTGATTGAGTTTCCTGATGGCTTTGAGCGAACCATTATCGCCACCCGCTTCTTTGAAAATGGAACCATGATCGAAGAGGATAATACCGCTCCTTTCGATAGTTTTATCTGGAATTTTTCCAAATTTGACAGCACACAATCTGTGGAACTGACTTTCGAGGTTGAAGATAATCTCGGGCTGGTTGAAACATCGATTCCTCAGATCGTGCAGATCAATGTGTCAGAAAAACCGCTCACATTCTGGCAATCGTTGGTAACCTTTCAGCTGAGCCCGCAGCGCTGGATTATTCTGGGAAGTGTACTGGCAACCGGCAGCGTATTGGTAATAGCTGTTGTTCTGGCAGGAAGACGACGTTTCTTCTGGCGCCAACAATCAGCTGCCCGCGAACGGCGCACCGATCCCTTAACCCAACCAGTACCTGTCCGTCAGGAAATATCACGGCTTAACAGCGCGCCACCCAGTACATATCCTCTCATCAAAGGCCAGGAGGTGACTGCCTGGTTGGTACCGCTTAACAACCATTTTGAAGCTTTGCGCGCCAAGGCTATCCCGTTGACCCGCCCGGAACTGGTGATTGGCCGCGATTCCCGCCAGGCCGGCCTGGTGATTCCTTCCACAGCCATGTCGGAAGTACACGCCCGCCTGACTCGTGATCAGCGCGGTGACTTCTGGCTGGCGGATAACAATTCCATTGCCGGAACCTGGGTAAACTATGCCCCGCTTTCGACCCAGGCGATTCGCCTGCGACATGGTGATCTGGTTCATTTTGCCAAAAATGTATATCGTTTTGAATTAACCAACCCCCCTGCAGATCGTGAAGCGCAATTAATAACGTATAATGATGAAATATGATTCGTGAAGAACTTTCGCGTTATCCTGTCACTGCCCAGACTCATGCCGGCATGTCTGGCAAGAACAATGAAGATCGTTTCGCTGTTTCTGCTTTCCGCTTAAGTCAGCGTAATAACACGCCCGTACTCCTGGCGGTCTTATGCGATGGAATTGGCGGGCATAAAGCTGGTGAGATTGCCGCTGAGCTGGCTGTCAATAATATCAGTCAGGTAATTGCCGAAAGTGACGCCAAATATCCGCTCGAAGCACTGGAAAAAGGCATTCAAAAAGCCAACCTGGCAATCTTCAAGGAATCCAGCCACGACGCGGGTAAGAAAGGCATGGGCTCCACCGTTGCCTGCGCCTGGTTGATCGGGAACCGCCTATTCATCGCCACCGTTGGTGATTCCCGCATTTACCTGATGCGTGATAACCATATCCGGCAGATATCAATCGACCATACCTGGATTCAGGATGCGATCGACAGCGGCTTGCTCACACCCGATCAGATAGAGGGACACCCCAACCGGCATGTCATTCGGCGCTATCTGGGTGCCCCAACACCACCGGAAGTCGATTTCCGTATGCACCTGGCTGATGGTGAAAGCGACCAGGTATCGATCGAAAACCAGGGCAAACCTTTACATCCTGGTGATCGTCTCTTATTATGCAGCGACGGCCTGACAGATCTGGTCAGGGATAATGAAATTTTAAGCGCCTTCAATCAGGGCAGCGATGAAGAAGTAGTCAAGGAACTGATTGAGCTGGCCAATTTGCGCGGCGGACACGACAATATCACTATTGTCACATTTACCCTGCCGGGTGACATCAAGGCTGCCCCAAAAAAGAAGAAGCTGCTGCCCTATGGCTGTGCGCTGGCAGCCATCATCCTGGGAGTTTTGGTTCTGGCAGCCTCTGCTTACTATCTCTGGAAAGGCCTGCCCTGGCTGGATAACCTCACCCCGGGCACCCCACCGGTTCAGGCGACCATTAATCCACTCATCACCAGTGCTCCGCAATCCAGCGCAACTATCAACCCCAGCCGGCCCGTACCGACTGCAACCGTAATTGTGATCACACCACAGACCCTGCCCACCCGTGATTTGAGCGGTAATCAGAATTACCCAGCCCCTGACACAGCCGACGTGCCGGCCTTCAGCCCATCTGCGTATCCGTAAAAACCTTCTATTAAGAAAATGGTCTCCTATCAAGCTCTCCAGTTTGGACGTGTCACGCACATAGCACTTTTGAAACCGCTCTCTGGTCAAATAGTAACAGGTGTCAAGCGATGAACGCCATCATCAGTTTGTTACCGGCACCATTTGCAGAAATTGTACACGCCACCTGGCAGGCACTTGAAAACACATTTGACCTGGTGGGCATTCAAAGAACTCTCTACCCACATTTTTCCTGGCAGGGTGCTGACCAGTATAGCGAAAATGGCCTGCTCCTGACCCTGCAAACGATCGCCAATAAGACCACGCCATTTTCCATCCAGACAGACGGGATCAAATACTTTGCGGGTGACCGGCCCGTCGTTTTTATCGAAGTATTGAAATCCGCACAACTCATCCGTCTGCACCAACAGATGTGGGCAGCCACACGCCCCCTGAGCACAACCTTTAACCCCTACTATGCTCCCCAGCAATGGCAGCCGCATATCACCCTGGCAATCGGCGATCTTTCCAATGAGCTGCTGCCAGAGGTAATAGATTGGCTGAAACCTCGTGAATTTCAGTGGCAATTTGAGATCAATCAATTCAGCTATTACCAGGAGTTCGGCAGCCAGCCCGGGCAGCTAACCCATCACTTCGCTTTCAAACCTCAGTTATGAGCGCCCACCCTCACGTTTCTGATACACGATTCCTAAGCCTGTGGTGATGTAATATATTTCACATGTGCGCGTTTTAACTGTAAGGAACATTTTTCGATTCTATCGGTACAATAAGCTTAAATGGAATGTTAGGAAATGAAACTTTTTGTGCCGATGATTCGTCTTATTCAATGAGTCTGCGGAATATTTTACTGCAGACGAAAAACAGAAGGAGTATAACTATGTCTCACATCTTAAATTCAAAAACATATCGTTTTCTGGCTGCCTTGATGGTTCTTTCAATGCTGCTCATGACAGTACCTCGAACTGTGGCTGCGGCCGATGGGTACCGGATTAATATAGTCGCTGTCAAAAAAGACAGTCAGATTGTCGTTGAAGCTGTCAACTTTCCCGCCAACCAAACCTGGACTGTACGGGTCGGTACCTATTACGGATTCCGGCAAGACAACGTAACGGTTGACACGTTTAAATCCGAAAAAGGCGGCACATTCCGCTTCATTGTCAAATTGCCAGCTGTTGTTGAAGGAGCTGACTGGATTTCGGTGCGGCTGGATAGCGAAAACAAACATTATGTCTATAATGCCTTTTATAACCAGAATCGCGGCGACGCCACCACCACCGGCCTACAGCCGACCACCTCGCCAACCACGGGCACAGCCACACCGGTCCCGGTCACCTATACCTGCTCACTTGTTTCTGTCACCACAACAGCACCCAATCCGGTGCCAACGTATTACGACTTTGACACCGTTTGGGAAGTAAAGAACACCAGCAATAAGACCTGGGAACTCTCGACCCTGGATTACAAGTTCATGAGCGGCACCAAGCTGCACATCTATGAGGATGCTTATGATCTTGGCACCGTCGTCAAAGCAGGAGAAAAGGTTACCATCCGAGTGGATATGAAAGCCCCGGCCTTACCCGGCACTTATATTTCCAATTGGGCGCTGGTCGAAGGCAATAAAGTTCTGTGTTATCTGCCGGTTTCGATCACCGTAAGGTAATTTGAAAAGAAAAAAGAAATTGATTTAGATAGTGAACGGCTCCTCATTCAAATGAGGAGCTGTTTTTTTATCGGCAGCAATGAGTGAGGAGTAATGGGGAATAAGGGGTTAGTTGATTTTTTGGCTGGTTGTTCGTTGATTAGTTGTCCTGTTGATCAGGTAAATATCACGCGGAGGCGCGGAGTTCGCGGAGATGTCGTAAATGTTAAGAAAACGTATTAACAATTTAAGGGAAATCCAAGTCTGAGCTTCAGGTAATCGATTAAGTGACTATACGGTAATTAATGCGCTGGTGGTTCAGTCCCAGAATCTCACCAGGAACGATATGGCGACAGGGGAACGCCGTTAATTATTTTCCGCCACCAGTCACCCGCCACCTGGTCGCGCGCGAAGCGTGCTGCATGCCTTCGACAGCACGTGCTTTGCGCGAGCAAGCGGCTTTCGACTAAATTGTAATAGAATCACTTCACAAACGTTTTAATTGTTAATTCGAACCTTTGCTGCAAAATTTCATTCCACTGGGGAGGTGCAATGCAGTCAGAACTACAGCAAACCGGCAGCGATCCGAAGGCCTTTACCGAACTTTATCAAACCTATTTTCGACGCGTATACCAGTATATGCGTTATCGCTGCGACAGCGATGCCAGCGCAGAAGACCTGACTGCCCTCGTTTTCGAACGAATCTTGCGCAACCTGCAGCGTTACCAGCAGGGAGAAGCGCCGATCGATGCCTGGATCTTCACCATCGCCGCCAACTGTTTTAGTGATTGGTACCGCCGCCAAAAAAGAATTAGCTGGCTGCCATGGGATCTCTTCCAACAGCGGCCGGCCGGGCAGGCATCACCTGAAGATCAGCTGCTGCAGCACGAGCAAAAGCGTGAACTGCAATCTGCTCTGGCAGAGCTTACAGAACGTGAACGCAATTTGATCGCCTGGCGCTTTGGCGCACGCTTGAACAATCGCCAGATTGCAGCCATTGCCCACATCAGTGAACAAAATGTGGCGGTGATCATTTTTCGGGCGTTGCGTAAATTGAAAAAAAGGGTACATCATGAAAATATCTGAGCGTGCGAGAAAACTTAACGAAGCGATAAACCATATTGATCAATTCGATAGCCATGATCAAGCGGCTGCAGTGTCAGAAGACCGGGCCTTGTTCGATCTGGCTGAAAGTCTCCTGAGCCGGCCTCCTTTTCAACCTGGCCCCCAGCAGGAGCGCCGTTTGCAAACACGTTTAGCTCAGCTGGCCTTGCAAGCCAATCCGCAGCAGGCTGCCAGGCAAAGACAGCGCTACCACTTTAGTGCGGCTGTGCGGGTGGTGGGTACAGTAGCCCTGCTGGCTGTTTTCAGCCTGATAGTCGTATTTCTCTTCCAAAATATACCACCTCAGCCTGCAGCGGACACCCCGCAACCCCTGGTTCTGGCAAACGCGACACCTTCCGCAGTTGCCACCATTGCGAAAGAAATCATTCCCAAAAATCTGGCGATCATACCTGATGCCTGTGCGTTGAATGCAGCCGACACCTTCCTGGATGAAAATATGTTTTCTGGCATGCTTCCAAAGACTTTCGTGGGCGGCGGCAGCGTGGAAAGCGGCGATTTCCGCTTTGACCTGTGGTTGGCCTGTGATCAACGTTTCAGCACGGATCTCGGTTCGGGTGCAGATGATTTTAGCGAACTGAACGGCCTTGGAATTCTGGCTGGCTGGCGTTACGACGGCCCTAAAGAAGAAGGTTCCCTGTTGGACTACGCCGGATTTGAGCCCTTTGTTAAGGAAAGCAGCACAACTGCCCCTATTGGAAGCAGCCTTGCCAGTTTTGTTGAGAGCGGTATCCATTTATCAAACGATATCATCCCGGATTTCACAAAGCAGGACACCCACTTGCGCTATATTTATTTTACTCAACTACCCTCAGGCGAGCGTACAGGCGCTGCCTTATCTTTTACCCTGAAACGTGAAGAGGATGGCTATCGACCCGTTGACATAGCAATAAGTGTCCTCGAAGCAGATGAATTGGCCGGTATTGAAAACCAGGTTGGTGCGCCGCTACCATTTGCCACCCGCAGTCCGATCGACGGGTTCCCGCAAATGACGGATATCCGTCAGAAATTGCAGGACTGGGAGAGCTCTCTGCTGGATCAACCCGGCTGGCTGTATATCAAAACCGCCGTAAGCGATACGGGTACCAACATGCTCTACAACGGGGTGAGTGAATACATCGACGAAGGTTGGTATCTGCTGGATGAGAACCGTCAAGCCGTGCAAATGATCAACCAGACCACTGCATTAGATGGGCGCGTATTGCAACAATCGATCTATCAAGACGGCACCAGCAAGAATCTGACCACCAGCACCAGCTATAATTACACGCCGACCCCTATGAACCTGGTCGACTACATCATCTCGAAACTTACTTCTCAGGCGCGCACTGGGGAGGATTGGCAACCCACCGAAACTAGCTGGCAGGGACAGACTGCCTGGGTTTTCACTGACCAGGATTCATTTCCATCACCCACCACTTTGGATGACACGGATAATGTCATCGCCGTGGAAGGCCACGATTACATCGACCCGCTGACAGGCCAGCGCCTGGGAGATGAAACCTATATCTTCACCGCGGATGGCGAAGAAAAGCTTGTTCGTCGTAATATTACCCTGGCCATGGAACACGTTGACAAGCCGCCGGCTGCGGTACTGGCTCTCTTTGATCAGGAACTTGCCCCTTACAGCCCACCACAAGCAATTGGCATGTTACCGCCTGCCAGTTTTGACGCTGCACAGGCGAAATTATCGCTCACCAGCCAGCCCGGTGATTATTTTGACAGACCAACTTTCTGGGTCGGGGATATTTTTGGTGATGATTACCTGCTCGGCCGGCTCAATTTCGGGATGGTGCCGGGTGGCCGCTGCCAGCGTTCCAGTGATGGCAGCCAGATTGCCATCTTATATGAAACGCAATCCCCGCAAGGTGACTACAACGCCGAGGTGCAGTGGTTCCCTTTGAGCGATCTGGAAAACCTGAAGCAGCCTGCCCCGCAACTGAACGCGCTTGGCCGTTTCATTGCCTGGTCTCCCACAGATGCGCTCTTCGCCATCAGCGGCTGCCTGCAAGATGGCAGCCAATGCGGTCTCTACCTGGTTGACACAGCCACAAACGATGTACGCTTCCTCTCATCTGCTGCGTTGAGCGCCTGGCCGATCATCTGGAATCCTGAAGGCAGTCAGCTTGCGCTGGTGGACACCAGGGATGATCGCTATCGCTTCTTTGTAATTGATGCGGTCAGCGGCGAGACGATCTATGAAGGGTTCTTCGATGCCAATAAGTGGCAGGTACCGGCCAATTCACCGGCAGCCAGCTGGGGGATTCGCATCCCGCACAACTCTGGCGAGGAAAGCGGTTGTTTTAAGTGATCACAGGCCTGGCAGCAGAAGCGATATTAATAAGAGCGGAATAGCAATTACACCCGCAGCCACCAATAGCAGCAGTAAGCTTTTTGCTTTTGAGGCACCACTCAGGGTCGCAAGGCTAACCAATAGAATCACCAGAGACCAACCAATCAGCAAATATTGGATATTCGACAGGAGCGGGATAAGCGCTATTACCACAGAAGAGGATATGCTAACCGTACTTTCAAACCAGTTTTGTCCATAGATCAACATAAAAGGTACAAACAAAACCAGGCTGAGGATATAAGGCAGCGATGACCAGGCCAGCACCACACCCACATCACGGCTGGTGATTTGCAATTTGAACCAGGAGAAGACCCAGCGGATATATGTGCTGACTACGTAGACAATCGCGTATCCGCCCAACGGACCAACGATGAGCGCAATCAGGAAAATCAGTTCCATGGGGATGAAGTCGCCCTGTCCGTCCTGGGCAGCTTGGTGCAATATGTGCAGGAAGCCAAATATAGCCGCCAGACCAACGACCTGCTTCTCCATGAAGCGTGGCAGGAGGTAAATAAAGGTTTTACGCGACCGCAGCCAAATGTTCGTATATGGGTTTAATTTCTCCGCTGTTTCAGTGGATGGTTCCATAGTTAATATTATACGCGCAGCGTAAGTTTTATCCTTTCCCCGAAATCGATCTTGCAATGGCCCATTCAATCAATTGCGGGTCTTTGGCTGCGCTGGTACATAAATAGATGGGGTTGGGACGAATACCCACCCGCATCAAATCCAGCCGGTCCGCATCCCAGCAGGTCATTACCGATAGATTAGGGTGCGAAACACCGCCCGTGTGCTGGTGGCAGGCCTCTTGCAGGAGAATCAATTCTTCTTGAGTGAGTTTAAAAAATCCGGCTGGCTGCTCGGCTATCCATTGGCTGGCACGCCCTCCGTGCTGGGGATCATAGCCATCGTTTTGGCGTTGCGAATCATGCGTTAAGGCGAAATACTCAATTATTTTTGGATTGGCTCCATTCAAGCCCGCTAGCCGCAGCCCATTTTCACGAACCCGCTGCCAATGAGAGATCCCATGGATGCCCTGCCAGTTCAGCCGGTATTGCTGTTGAATATGGTTCAGAAAGCTTTCGGTGATCAAGGATTGATCCGCGCTGAAGATGAACTCACTCTGGTCTGTCATGGGCTAAGTATAATGCTAACCAGGCGGCTGCGCGTTTGGGTTGTACTGGATAGATAATCAGGCAGGCGGCCTGAAAAAAATCGGGGTTTCTGCTTGTATTTTCGATCCCTTGGGATATGCTATAGATGAATACTATTCCAATACTGGAATAAGCGCATGACTCTGACAAATTAAACAATCCGTGTCCAACCTACAAATACTTGTCTCATTCAGATGAAAAACCTGTGGTCTCATCTATCATTTTGCGTCGCTCGAAGCAGCGCAATCAGCTGATATGAGTAAATACACAGCGAGGTACAGAAGAAGAAAGCATCGCCATTAATCCCCGAGGCACGCTTCGCCCGTTGGGATGAAGGCAAAGTAAGCCAAATATTACCCATAAGCGCTCTCAACGAGGAGAAGCAGAACGGCAACAGTCTGCACCACTTGGCCCTTGATCAGGGCTACAAAAACAGCATGAAATTTATCTTAATGATTGTGATCGTACCACCATAGTACAGACAAGAACGATCCAAACCCATCTAATTGAGAATGTTTCTCATTCGCAATTAGATTATGTATACCCCGTGTTTTTTATTAAAGGCTATAGTCCCGCCCTATTTTAATCTTCTTCAGGCCAGGGATTTTAATCAGGTCTTTTTGCACCGACTCGATCAAAGCCTGCTTACGCGAATGAAAAACGAGTTGCACTTTAATTTCATTGGTGGCAAGCTCTATCTGGTAGGCAAACTTGTCCATGCGAATACCAGAGCGGGTAAAGACTGCCCGGATGTTGCCAATGGTATCCTCTTCCGATTTCATCCACAACACCACCGGAATGATCTGCAGCGGTTGGATGATTTTGTTCTCCCATCGGTTAACAATCGTAAGGACGATAAACAGGACCAGAGTCACTGAGCCCCCTTCAAAATAATGACCGGATCCGACCGCCAGACCGACGACGGCCATTGTCCACATGGAAGCTGCGGTTGTCAAACCTCGGATATTGACACCGGTATGTAAGATGGCTCCAGCCCCGAGAAAACCGATCCCGGTGATAACCTGGGCTGCCAAACGCGCAGGGTCGCCCCTTATTTCGTAGGCTGCAAATTGTTGCGAAATTTGAATTGAAAGAATCATAGCCAAGGTTGCACCCATAACAAGGATCATATTGGTCCTTAATCCGGCCGGTTGATTGTCATATTCCCGTTCAAAACCGATGATAGCGCCCAGTAAGGCCGCCAGTAGCAAGCGCAGTAATACTTCATTGTTAGATATCATCAAATGATTTTAATCCATATTGCCATGAAATACAATTACCCCAATTATTATAAGAGAAGGAAGTTCTCAACCTTATATGATAACCAGTGTTCAGTTTGAATAAAGACATCTGATTTCACCTTGATGACTTGTATTCAACCTGGATTTAGTCCTCCATGACAGGCACTTCCCCCACAAGCGCGGCAGGCGCAGGCTTTCTCTGCTGATCAACCTGTCTTGCAAGGCGATAAATGAGCATTAACATGGCAAAGCTGGTGATTATCAGCAGCCCTTCCAGAATCCAGATCGACATACCAAACGAGACAGCCACGACCGTTAAACCGTCCACAAGCGCATGGTAGAGAATAGCACCCCAAAACCAGAGTGCATTCCGTCTGGCGAAGGACAGCCAGACCAGGATTGAAAGGCTGATGTGTAACGCCACAGCGCTGATGCGCTCTACTGCGCCGGCCAGCGGCATATACCAGGGTGCGCTGAAATAGACCTGTAGTTGCTGTTGTACCGCTTCCATCTGATCGGCGGGCAGCGCCAGGCTGCCACTATCTATGGCTTGCAGAGAAAGCATTGAGACCAGGGTGAATAGGACGATGGCCCCAATTGCGATGGCTTCAATGCCACCATGCCCGGCACCCAGGGTCAAAGCGGCGCCCAGCGAGTTCCCGCGCTCTTTGAGCAGCTTATAACCGACCCAGCGGGCTGTTTCTTCAAACAAGCCGGCCAACAAGCCCAGCACGATAGCATTGAAGAAGGGAGCAAAAGAGGGATCAATGGAGGGCATTGCCTCACTATTAAAAAGTACATTCAGGCCGGCCACAACCGGCAAGTGGAAAATCTGGGAACAGATAAAAGTAACCACCCCCACGCCGAACAATTTCCAGCTGGTATGGCGTTTGCGGATGATCCACCAACCCAGAACAAGCGGAAAAACGACATTAAAAGTCCCTGCCAGAACAAACATGACGATCAGGGGAATATTAGGCGCATCCATTAACTTCTCCTTTTTACCTTTTTAAACCCGATTGCTTGGATTAAGTCGCCTTTTGTAGCAACAACCGTTTGCGATTAAACTGCTGAATGCCCAGGAAAATGAGTACACCGGCGGCCAACCAGATGATAAAACCAACCAGCAGGCCAACCCATGTGCTCAGATAGATCACCCCTGCTATCTGGCCGACCATCAAGCCCAGCACCAATAGAACCAGTGACCCACTGGTCTGGTATGCCCCCATAAACGTCTGCACTCTGGTAGAGATGAGCACGGTCGCGCCGACTCCCAGAGCGGCAAAGGCAGGTGTCACCCAGAAAACCAGCGCGTACCAGACCGGGAAGGGGAACCAGATCCGGCCAAAGAGCGGGTAGCCGGCCACATTCAATACCAAAGTATACAAAACAAAACTCAGCCAGGCGATCAAGACAGCGGGAATAAATGCAGCCAGCGCCTTTCCAAGAAACAATTCCGTGTCACTGGCTGGTGTATACAATAAAGCTTCCAGTGTTTTACGTTCACGTTCACCTGCAAACGATTCCGCCGCAATACTGGCAGAGACCATAATGGGCAGAATCAGGAACATCGGCGCGAATATATATCCCAGCATCATCGCCAGGTTCAATTGCAGTTCATTAAATCCGCTAAACTGACGCGAAATACTGGTCGGAATATTGGCCATCATTACCGCCAGATCCGGGTCATTAAACGCCTCAGCTGCCCCCGCCTGGTTGGCAAGAATCAAAATCACCAGGGGTAAAATCACCATGATAATAAGCGGCACCATGGCCAGCGAAACGATCACCGACTTATTCTGGCGGACTTCCAGCAAATCTTTCCAAACTATGATTTTCATATTACGCAGGCTAAGCATGGTTCACCTCAGATGATTTCTGTAATTTCAAATATACCGCTTCCAGCGAAATCTCCTCGGATTGGACTCGCACGATTTGCGCTCCTCCAGCAGCCAGATACTGGACTATAGACGGAATAAAAGATTGATCGGCTAGCTCGAGTCTGATGGAAAAACTATCCTGATCCAGCAATTGAATCACACCAGCTTGATGGTTCAAACTTTCCAGATCTCCATAGGGCTTTAATAGATCAATATCCAACCACAACCCTGGCGAAACGATTCGTCTTAAATCTGCCAGAGAACCCTGCGCCAGGGACGCTCCCTTACGCATAATCAACAAGCGATCACACAGCTTTTGGGCTTCATCCAGATTATGGGTACACAACAACACGGTGGTACCTTCCTGCTCGCGCACCTGCGCAATCAATTCGCGCACCTGCAAGGCCGCCTGAGGATCCAATCCCGATGTGGGCTCGTCCAGAAACAACAACTTTGGTTGATTGATCCAGGCGCGCGCAATGGCCAAACGCTGCTTCATTCCTTTGCTATACGTACCGGTACGGTCATCCGCCCGCTCGCTCAAATCAAAGAGACTGAGCAATTCTTCCGTGCGTTTTTTAATCTGGCTATCGCTCAAGCCCGCCAATGTTCCAAAGAACCGCAGATTTTGGCGCGCGCTTAAGCGCTCATATAGAGCGGGTGTCTCGGTTAATACGCCGGCCAGCCTGCGTATTTGACCACCCTGCGTGCGCGGATCTAGATTCATCACCGCCAGTTTACCTTCGCTTGGCTCGAACATGCCGTTTAATAGGCGGATGGTGGTGGTTTTGCCGGCTCCATTCGGCCCCAGCAAACCAAATACTTCTCCGCGAGCCACTTCAAATGACAGCGAATCTATCGCCATTTGCGTGCCATAATAATGATTTAATTGATCAACCCGAATTACAGAATCCATTTTTTAATCCGATCTTTGTTTCACGTGAAACAATTATTAACTACTCAAGCAGGGTTATATTTACGATAAAGGAAATATGACAGGACAACCGCGTAGAGAGAAGCGGCGAGCAAAGGTATTATCAGCAGCCAGAAAGCCAGAGCAACAACAATCCGCCGAGCGCAATGAAACCGCTGATTGTGAATGCAACGCCGCCGCGACGATGGGTTTCATCCCAAACACGTTCATCCTGCAATGTCCAGGGGGTGCGGATGCCAATAAAATAGTTCTGGCGTGCACGGCTGACCATCTGCCGAGGAAAATGGTGAAAATACCAAAAGCAGGCAGAATGTAGGTATTAAAATTGAAAGAATAGCCTAGATTCCACGCCAGAGTCAGGGTGTGGATATACATCATGTAGATGCCAAACAATAAAATGAAGATATTGTAAAAAGGTCGGAATTTTTCGATATTGGCACGCTTTGGATCAATCATTGGCAAGCCAATCAATAAAAGCGTCAGACCCGCTACCATTAACGGCAGCAGCCAGATGCCGATAAATTGTGACCCATAGTCATTCACTTCACCATTAGCGCCCCAATGGGTTGCCATTTGTTCAGGAAACTGTGGTGCCAGCAGTAATCCGGCTGTCAGCAGCGCTGCGCTCAATATAAGGTTAAAAATCAAGACTGTTTTGGTTTTCATAATGGAATCTCCTTGTTTTTTGTTTCACGTGAAACATTTTTTATTGGGATGGCTGTGACTTTTCGTTATCAATCTGATTTTTTTCCCATAGTCGAAAGTGGCGGTGAAAAATTACCAATAATTCATCAGGGCTCAAGCCTAAGACCCTACCCTTCTGCAAGTATTGACGTGTTTCTTCATCCATTTGTTGCATACGTTCCAATGTCGGATTCTCTTTTAATTCCATAATATAGGTGCCGCGGCCTTGCTGGGTGGAGATGACGCCAGCCTCATCCAGCAGGCGATAGGCACGCGCCACGGTGTTAAAGTTGACCTTTAATTCACGCGCCAGATGACGCACGGTCGGCAGTTGATCTTCGGGTTTTAGATCCCCACGGATGATCATCTCATATACCTGGGCAAAGATCTGGTTGGTGATGTTGACGCCAGAACGAAAATCGAGTTGAAAAAGTATGATTACCTCCGCTGTAATTATTGTATCATTGTATTATTGTATCATTGTTCATATTTTACTACGCTTGTCGGAGATGTCAAGGGGGAGCAGGGGGATACCGGGAGGAGATTATTTCACACGCGGAGGCGCGGAGAACGCGGAGAGATATTTGTCATCTGTACCAACTAATTCGATAAAAGCGATGGAAATCTGAGTTGGCCAGAATACCAGAAACCTGTTCCAGGAGAATACAGTTGGTGCCGGTAAATAACCAGACTTACGCACCCCTGCCGTTTGAAAAGTTAATCATCTTAAAGAGTGAATAACTCACTAAATCAAATAGTTTTCACGAAAAAAAATAAAGCCGTATGGGCCGGGCATGTGGTACTTCGTACCACCCATACAGACTTTATTAACCTTGCACACAACCAATAAAATATGGTTAAAATAATTTACTATCGGTTTACATGCCCAACAATGGTGCAATCAACTATTGTGTTTTGATTTAGTTAGAACGAATGCCCTCGCAGTCGCCCATCCGCTTCCTGCACAATCTATTTTGTAGATGTCGGATTCTCAGTGCGCGTAGCGGGAAATATAAAACTGCTCTCAGCTCACACATCGCAACCACTCGGCCAGGTGATCCAGCAAACCGGTCACAATCTCACTACTGGATTGGTGGAAAAGATCGGGGTTGCCATACGCTTCGCCGCCTTCTGCGCTGACAAGATCGGATATACCGCGCAGTATCAGGCAGCGGACCCCGTTACGCTGGCACACCCAGGCGATAGCGCCTGATTCCCAATCGGCTGCCACGGCGTCAAACTGCTCCACCAGCTGGTCGATTTCATGCGCGATGATGTCACGATCAGCTGAGATGAGCCTGGCGCGCTGAACTGTTTGTGGATAAGGTTCGTTCAACCAGCTTATATCCAAACGGCAGTTGTAAAACCGTATGGCCGCCTGCGGATCACCCATCTGCTCATAAATATCATAAATAATCGTTTCAGTCACCAGCAAGATGGTTCCACGCGCAACCCGGCCGGCAAAACCACCACAGGTTCCCAGGTTGATCACCACCCGCGGATTCCAGCGCTGCAACCCATACTGACAGCTGGCTGCCGCAGACACCTTGCCCCAGCCTCCCTGCATAAATACAACCGGGTGGGAACCAATGTCAATCTGCATGGCTTCCCCATACGGTGTGGCCAGGCTTGCCTGATCGCGATAGTAGTTACTCGCCGCACGCCATTCACTATTGGCTGATAAAACGATAAGGACGGGTTGCATACCCTTCTCCTGATGAATGTAATGGCTAGATTCTACCATCCGCGGCAGTCTCAGGGTTGAATTTCGACTACCACACCATTTTCAGCCCAGTTATAAAGATCCTCAGCCGCCTGCAAATCCATGATGATACAACCATAGGAGGCTTTCGACCCAAGCACGTTACCCCATAGCCGCTGCCCACTGGAGAGCAGCGGTAAGCCATGAATTCCGTTCATAAAGCCCGGGACAGCCTCGTAGATGCCCATAAAATGCGGCATCCAAAGGTCCCAAATGGAAGCGTAGGCATTTAATTCATGCGTCTGGATCTGGAATATTCCCGCTAAAGTAGGCGACTTATCCATTCCAGTGCTGATGACGTGTTCAGAGCGTAATTCCCAGTTCTCATAGACCCACATATGTTGTTGGCTGATGCTAATTACAATCCTCTTATTGCGCACCACTGGGTAAGGCAGCATTTCATTCGGCGAAGGAATGGTCAGAACCTGGCCGGGGCCGACCCCGATGATGCTGATACCGGGGTTAGCTTCCTGAATTTTCCAGTACGGCAGACCAACCTTAAACCCGATTCCGACCAGATTATCCCCTGCTTGAACGGGATATGTGCTGGCCCGATGGCGCAAGAGCAACTCAAAGGCTTCAACGTTCTGCCATTTCTCAGGCAGACTTTCCAATGCTTGCATACTTTCGATTTCACGATTGCCTATGCCCGCCTGCCATTCATTTAAATACACTTGTAATTGATCCGAATCAATTTGGAGGTAGGGTTGACCCTGCGGATCGTCCAGACGAACCCAGCCAGCTACCAGTTGCTGGGGCACCTCCCATGAAATAACTTCATCCGTGATGGCATCGTAGGCGAACATCTTCAAAGGGATTTCGTAAAACTTATCTATCCGTGCCAGCTCTTCTGACCAATTGCCACCCTGGGCTGGTACAGCGATGGTTTCAAGTTGCAGATAGCCGCGTCGTAACGCTGCTTGCGGGTCGGCACTGATCTGCGCTAATGCGCCCCGCACGTCCAGTGCTGTGCCGGCTTGTGCCTCGCTGGCAAACCAGCGCCCATCCTGCCCCTGAACCAGACGCGAATCCTGAGGGGAGCTGCTCAATGACAGTGAAATTTGCGCCAGTATATCGCTGGCCAGTTTCGCGTTAAATGTGACGACTGGCTCTACTTCGACCGGATCTTTGCGGAGTAAGCGAATCAATTCGCCGATACCACCTTCTCCGCGCCCGACCTGATAGGCTTTCAGGGCCGTGGCACCAGGATCGATCCACAAGCCGATGTAGGCCGGCGGCAGCGACAGGGCTTCGCCCCCGGCAGTGATAACGTAATGCGGGGTTTTATTCCAGAACCGATCCAACTCCTCGGCTGCGGCATTAATCTTCTGGTTATCCAACACCACCGCACCCGAGCGCACACCCGGAAGAATCCGTTCGCTTTCTTTGTAATAGAGCGCAACACCACTCAGGGTCAGCAACGGCAACAGCAGCAAGAATCCGAGGAACAGCACGCCCAGCCACCAAAAACTTTGGTGGGAATGACCGGCTTGTCTTTCTTTACTTAATGCGAAAATCTCGCTATAACTGCTCATCTCATTACTTATTTAAAACATCTTTCGATTCAATTGTTATTTTGATCGCTCAATGGCCAATAACTCATAAAAATTCTGACCTGCACAGAGGAACTCGATTTTTTACCGCCACCTCTGTAATTAGCATCGGATTAATCTCTTGTAATTCCTCTTATAATGATTCGTACACGCCATTGCGATTATTATAACAAGACGCCCAATCCTACCGGGAAGTTCCCCTTTCAGTTCAATACCTGGCTGCTCTCGTTATACCAAAGCTGGTATCCATCACTGCGCAATAAAATCCGGTCAGGCGCTTCCTTTGTGGGGATTAACCAATAAGCTTGTTCAGCGGATGGAAGTATGCCTTCACCGCCTAGTATGATCGCGCCGGTCAGCGGCCAGTCTGGGTCTGGATCACCTCCAAACACGATGCGCAAGTTACGATACTCCAATAATAAAGTGCCGGCATTCCCCACAACGCTTGCCCCCGTCAGCCGAACTTCATCCTCCAGAAGATAAACCGCACCGGCACCAGGTTCCATCATTTGAATCTGCTGCTGCTGGAGCTGATTGGCAACTTTTTGGGCAGTCTTACCCCCTGGCTGATCAGCCAACCAGGCTACTTGCCGCGCGGGAAAACGCTGTAAAAGCAGGGGCAGACCCTGGAGCTCTGCACTCTCTTCGTAATTAACGACCACAAGATCCAAATGGCGATCCAAAAGCGGGAGGACCTGCGCCAGGCTGTCACTAAGTTGATTAACATCCTGGCTGCTGCCTAGCAGGATGCGCTGACCGGATGGGGTGATGATGAGTTGAACACTGTTGGCAGGCTCCCCGAATATTATCACCCGCAAGAATCCATCCGGCTTGGTCAGTACGGCCTGCCATAACAACACAGTCAGTGCCATTAGCACCAGCAAAACGGCGAAAGCTTTTTTTAGGGCTGTCCATTGAGGTAAGTGAATCAGCCTGACTGTGAAAAGCAGCAGCACGATATAAAAACATATTACGAACAGCAGATTGATGGGTCCACCTATTAAAGCGCCGCCGCCATTCTCTGCCAGCAATGAAACCATTCGAATGGTATAAGTCAGCGGGACCCACGTCAGATACGCCAGCAGCTGACCCACAGGCTGCCACAGCAGGCCTGAGAAGACCGACAGCCCGCCCAGTATCATAATCAATGGTTGCACCGGTAAAATCAGCGGGTTAGCCAGGAAAGCGGAGAGGGAGAAGCGTTCAAAGTGATAGAGAATCACCGGCAGCGTGGTTACCTGGGCTGCCAAAGTGAAAAGAAAGTACTCGCCAACCGGTGCCTTGATTTTTTCTACCAGCACGGAGGGTAGATGCTGCCCAGCAACCCTGGCAAACCAATCAGCCATTCGATCGGCATATAACACCAGCCCAAACGTGGCGGCCACCGATAATTGAAAGCCGGCATCCCAGAGATAAAGCGGATTAAAAGCGCAAAGAATGGCCACCGTTACCACCAGGGTGAAAGGCCCCGCCTGTTTCCGGCCGATTAACTGGGCTGTCATGGCCAGGCTGCTCATCAGCGCGGCCCGTATCACACCCGGGGCTGCTCCCACCAGGATGGTATACAAGGTGATTGTAATAATTGCCAGCAACAATGCCCACCAGAGCGAAAAGCGTTTACGAAGCAGTTTTAATGTCAATCCGGCCAGCAAGGCCATGTTGTAACCCGAGATGGCCACAATATGGGATGTGCCAGTCTTTTGAAAAGCGAGTTCCAGTGTTGCGGGAATATCATTTTCAATTCCCAGCAATATACCGCTCAATAATCCAGCGGATGGTTGTGGGAAATAAACATTGATCAGTTCATAAGCCTTTTTGCGCAGGTTATAAATTCCTGCAAGCAGGCGGTTACCCTGTTCCCGCTCAATCAACTGGATATAGGGAAAGGTTATCATTGAATAAATCTGGCGCTGAGCAAGGTAATCCCGATAAGAGAACGCTGCTAGATCTTCTGGCTGGCTGATGCTGCCATGGATGCGCACCAAATCCCCATACTGCCACCCGGAAGGCTGCGTTTGCACAATTACTTTGCCTTCTACCACACGGTCAATCCCATTGCCCTGGATGGCGCGGGCGCAAACGATCAGGGTGGTGCTCTTTTCTTTATGCTGCGGATCCTGGCAGACCACTCCTTCTACGCTGACAACCCCGCGGTCGTTGTAATAGGCAAGGTCCATTGCACTGGCAGCCTGTGTGGCTAATGAATATCGGGCAGCACCCAGTAATAGGCTTACAAGCAGCAAGAAACCATTCACTGCAAACCTGGCTCGCAAATCGGCATAACGGCTTGAACGTCTGCGCAGAACAGAATCAACCAGCGCCAACAGCAGCGAGACCGGCACCAGCCAGCGGTATACCCCGCCGGGTAGATCCAGCCAGGCTGCGCCGGCAATACCGGTGATAAATGCCAACGATATCCAGAAGAGCACGAGACGGCGCATAAAATTCAACTTTCAGGAAATTGACTTACAATCGTTGAACAGACGCTTTATACTTTTTTCAATGACCACTTTGGGCTTGTCACTCAGCTATATTTCAGAGGCTTCCTCAACAATCTCGCTTTCCGATTCTTCCCCTCGAAACTCAAGCAGCTGGATATTGCTGGTGACCACTTTGGTAAAGTAGCGTGTTTCGCCCTGACTCTCGTAACGATCTGTTTTCAAGCGGCCTTCCAGGTATACCAGCTGCCCTTTATGGGCGTAT
This sequence comes from Anaerolineales bacterium, assembly GCA_038329785.1. Lineage (GTDB taxonomy): Bacteria > Chloroflexota > Anaerolineae > Anaerolineales > Anaerolineaceae > UBA6170. Next base: position 26,056 of record JBBQNI010000040.1, read on the forward strand.
TTTTGGCAAATATCGCAAAGCCTGCCCCAACTCTCAACCTGGAACCAATCAGTTTCATGCTGCGAAGTTCCATCAACTGCCCGCCAGCGGTGATCCACTGCCAGCGAGAAATTACAAACCCTGGATCCGCCCGATGTGGTGCGGACTTCCGGGTCTTTCCCCAAACGACCAATAAGTTGAACTCGATTCAGTGATGCCATCATGACCTCCATACAAAATTATTATGGTATATTAAGATGAATGAAAGGAAGTTTCTTGGGGTGCAGTGATCCTGCTTTTTTTTCTTTCCACGCCTGCAATTCTCACTGCTTTTTACAACAAAGATTAGTTTAATGAATATATTTTCCCTGTCAAGTTAATTATGGGGACCAAATTAGCGGAGAATACATGTATTTTGCAATCGAAGGTGTCATTGGCGTTGGAAAAACTACACTCGCCCGCTTGTTGCAGCCGGCATTCGAGGCGAATCTCTTGCTGGAGGTTTTCGAGGAGAATCCCTTCCTGAGCAGTTTTTATGGCGACCGGGCATTGTATGCCTTCCAGACCCAGATGTTTTTCTTGCTTTCGCGCTACCGCCAGCAAAATAATGCTGTTCCAGTGCTGATACAAACTTCCCAGCATCTAATCAGTGACTATACCTTTGCCAAGGATTCGCTTTTTGCCCGCATCAATATGAAGGGCGATGAGCTTGAAATGTATTACCGCCTGCATGAAGCCCTGGCCGAAAAGATTCCCTCGCCCAACCTGTTGATTTACCTGCGCGCTGAAACCCGCACTTTAATGCAGCGCATTGCCATGCGTGATCGCCCCTACGAGCGAACCATGGAGCAGAACTATATTCAGGAATTGAATGAAGCGTACGATGACTACTTTATCAACCAGAGCCACAACATTCCGGTGCTGGTTGTAGATAGTAACAGTCTTGATTTTGTTCGCAATTCGGACGATCTCTCCTGGATTGAGAATCGAATTCGCCAGATGCTGCAGCTCCCGCCATACCAACCAGCATTACCCATGTAAGCCATCAGGATAAAGGAAACAAAGAGATGAGAGTTACTCGCGACCTTCTCCTCAAAGCAGCTCGCACCGCCGTACAGCAGCGTACCATGCGCGATAAACGCATCGTCTGTGCTTATCTGACCGGATCACTGATCGATGATCTTCCCCTGCTGGGTGGCACCGCGGATATTGATCTCATTTTTGTGCATGACAGTCCACCACCGCAGCCGCGCGAGATTGTACGCCTCACCCCGGATGTACACCTCGATCTTGCCCATCACGATCAACGTCTTTATAACCAGCCACGTGAACTGCGCCTGAATCCCTGGGTGGGCTCCTATCTTGTCAAAGATCCGATTGTGCTGCATGGCACCCAGCATTGGTTCGAGTTTGTGCAAGCCACGGTCTTCTCCAAGTTTTATCAACCTGAGAGCGTAATCGGTCGTGCCCAACCGCTCGCAGAAAAAGCCCGCCAAACCTGGTTGGATTTCCAGCTGGATCCCCGTGAACCAGACGTGGATCGAATCTGGCTCTATTTGCAAGCCCTCGAAAATGCGGCTAACGCTGTGTCTGTATTGAATGGTCCGCCTCTGACTGAGCGGCGTTTCCTTCTACAATTTCCGCAGCGAATGGAGGAATTGGGCTACCCTGGCCTGGCGACCAGATTGGTTGATCTCTTGGGCGCTGCCCTGCCCGATGGCTCTGCTCTGCAGCAATGGCAGGCTGACTGGCAGGAAGCAATGGTACACGCCGGCTCCTTAGCTGATTGCCCCATCAATCTGCACCCCATCCGCCATCCCTATTATTTTCGAGCGGTTGAAGCACTTGCCCATGACGAACCTGCAGCTGCTCTGTGGATCATGTTGAGAACCTGGACACAGGCAGTATTATCTTCCCCTAAAATGGAATCATCCCTTAATGGATGGCAGCAAGCTTTTGCATTACTCGGTCTGATGGGTAACGATTTTCAAACACGTCTGAATGATCTTGACCGTTTTCTCGATCAGGTTGAAGAAATCATTGAAAAATGGGCAGTAAGCAACGGATTGGATCTGAATGTAGTTGAAGAAGGTCTCTAAACCTGTGGATAAACAGCGAATAACTGTGGATAAGTGCCCTTGTTTGTGGATAAAACATTCTATTTTTGGGAAAAATATCATAAAACTTTTTTTCTAAATACCCAATATATAGGGGTAATTCTTTAAATCATTCCATATATACGGTTTTCACAAAAATACCTGAAAAACTGTGGAAAAACTATAAAACATTTCCTGCTTTTCTACACAGGCCAGATGGGAGAAAAATTTTTATATTGATAGCAGTATAGAGGGGCTTTCAATGGACCTCCCCCCATATATTCCGTCTTTTGCCATCAAAATCATTTTCTCCACTTTTCCACAGGCCCTACTACTAATACGATTCCATTAACATCCATTATGATGAGGAGATAATGATGAGGGGGATTAGCTGACAACTCCTCAATATTGTCAGGGTGATCCTGCACCTGCTCTTACTATTGTAAGAAAAATCTGCTTGCTTGTTTTTTGTCTATTATTCTTGTACAATTTGTATTGATAAAGTACTACAAATTCCCCCTATTGAAAAAAGAATATCTGTTGAAACCATTCATTAATCGTAGATCGGACAGGCATAGAAAGGGAATTAACAAGGGAGAGATGGAATGGATGTAATCAAAGTTAAAGCCACTTCCCGCACAGCTGCTGTTGCAGGTGCAATTGCCGGCGTCGTTCGGGAACATAAGCGTGCCGAGGTACAGGCGATTGGCGCGGGTGCAATTAATCAATCAGTCAAAGCGCTGGTTTTGGCCACAGGCTACCTGGCGGAAGATGGCATCAATGTCGTTTGCATTCCCGAGTTTGTGGATGTTGATATTGATGGAAAAATACGTACGGCCATTAAGCTGACTGTCGAACCACGTTAGTCGGGCAAATCTTCGTCGGTATCCATCATTTCGATTGGGTCAAAGATCACTTCTTCTTTACCGGTCAATTTGTCCTGCACTTTTCTCAAGATAAGAGCCAGATGACGGGGGTGAACCACAAAATCCAGCACGTCGGCTGGTACTGTTAATACCGGACAGAAACGGAAATTTGTAATCCAGCGTTCGTATAGAACGTTCAGCTGCGCCAGGTATTCCTGTGTAATCGAACGCTCATAGCTGCGATTGCGTATATGGATCCGTTTGATCAGCGTTTCTTCCGATGCACGTAAATAGAGGACCAGATCTGGTGGGGGTAAAAATTCGGCCAGGGTCTGATAGAGAGAATAATAGGTTTGATAATCACGGCTGCTCATCTTGTCTTGCAAAAAAAGGTTGCGGGCAAAGATCTCAGCATCTTCGTAAATACTGCGGTCCTGAATCACAGACCCATTAAAATGGATCAATTCCTGGTGAATGCGCAGGCGGTGAGTCAAAAAAAATGTCTGGGAGTGAAAACTCCAGGCGTTCATGTCTTCATAAAAGTCGGAAATGTAGGGATTCTCCGTGACGGGTTCGTAGAAGGGTTCCCAATTCATATGTGCACAGATTTTTTGAACCAGTGTCGATTTGCCAACCCCGATGTTGCCGGCCACCGCTATGTATTTTTTCATCACCATTCTCCGCTGCATTTGATATAGGCTAATTAAAGCCCAGAATATAAAAAAAGGGAAATTGTTTTCGGATTGCAGAACCTGGAAATGATCATTACTTGTAAAATTGGATCGATAAAGGCGCACCCGGAGCAGAAAAACCCGGCCCGATCTATTCCAGGGTGAGCAAATGGCCATTCAGCTTGAGCCACTTACGCCGGAGTTTATAATCCGGAACAAGCTGTTCAACCCGCTTCCAGAAGATCGGACTGTGATTGGGTGCCACAGTGTGAACCAGTTCGTGGATGATGACGTAATCGATTACATCCAACGGTGCCATCACCAGACGCCAGCTGAAGTTAATTGAACCCCGTGAGCTGCACGAGCCCCAGCGTGTTTTGGCAGAGGTGATACGCAGTTTTTTGAAGGAAAAGTTGTGTTGCTGCGCCAACTGAAAGGCTCGTTCTGAAAATAAACAGGCTGCCTGGGCTTTGTACCACTTTTCAAATAATGTTTTCGCCTGAGCTTGTTTGTCTTTATCCAATAGAAAGTGACTATTCAACACCAGAACTGGGCGCTGATTCAACTTGATTTGTAAGGAGAAGGCCTGACCAAGATAAAGAAATTCTTCCCCCTCCGAGAAGGTGTGAACAACGTTGGCGGGCGGTAGACTCTTCATTTTCTGGCGTTGTTTTTCCACCCAGGCATAATTCTGCTGGACGAAGTCCACGATGCTGCGCTGGCTGACGCGCAAAGGTGCCCGCACAGTCAAACGCCCGTCACGCTGGACGATCAGAGCGATTGATTTACGCCGAGTGCGAATGATTTCGTTTATTACATTGTTGGGCATGGGGGAATTGTAACATTGTGCGGCTGGGTAATGAGTTCGGAGTGTAAAGCAAGACTCGGAGAGAAGAGAGAGTAGGGGGCGTTCGCTTTTGAACGCTCCATTTGAGAGGCGGAGGCACTCACGCGGAGACGCGGAGCTCGCGGAGAAAGGCATTCGTTTTTTTGTTGTCAGCTGTGAGCCGCTCTTCCCTACCCGCTACAAGCAACCCATAACCTGCTGCTTTATTCTCACGCGGAGAAAAAGAGACGAAGGACTACGAAGAGCAGCCGTTCATCACTACGTCAGCTCGAGTGGGCAGATTAAATGTGAGATGTGTTCCTTGACCGTACCATTGGAAGTGGGGATCGATCGAAGGATGAGGAGGGGAGGGACGCAAAACGATGGATTTATAAAATCTGGCAATTTGTTTTGATAGTGTAAGCCGGGCATGCCCGTACAGGTTGCAGATGGCTTAAAAAAAACGACCTCTTCTAAGGTCGTCTGGTAGTGCCCCGGGCAGAACTCGAATCTGCAACCATCTGCTCCGCAAGCAGGTACTCTGTCCAATTGAGCTACCGGGGCGCTTGTTTTGTGGCTCAAAATATACACCATATGAGTAGCTTAGTCAAGGAAAATAGGCTGGCTTAGAGTTGGATTACACGTCCTTTTTCACGAAGCGGGCACTTGTCGCTTGAAATTCAACCACTGGCTGCCGATCATCCAGATGAAGCTGACAGTGTAAAGTAAACGCTGAATCACGCCTTTTTCCAGAAGGGTGCTGCCATTGTCTGCCAGCCCGAACAGCGCCGAAATGGATATGATCAAGAAAAGAAAGAGTAAATGAAATCCGCGTTCTGACCTGCTGGCGGCAGCCAGCAGGTACAACAGAAGGCTACCTGTCAGGAAGAAGCCCGCCAGGGTCGCGAACAACGAATGGAGATCAGCTTCGCTCTTACGAAATGGCACCAGCGCGTCCAATGGGCTGGTAGAAAAGAAACCGGTCAGCATAATGAACAGGCCATAAGCCATGATCATTCCATCCGCCCAGGATAGGGCTTGGTTGGTGCGCAATTTAATCAAGAAGGCCAGGTTCAAAATCAAACCAAAGCCAATGAAACCTGAGCCCATGATCCAACCATGTGGAGATCCCTGTGCCGCCAGATCGCTGATAGTGTTTTGTGTCCACATGTATTGTGGTGTAGCAAAAAAATGAGCAGTAATTATAATGGCGGTAAAAAAGGAAACCGCGCTTAAGACAAGAATCGCGTGACGTGGAATGGGTTTGATAAAAGTCATATTATTTGCCGGCACTGAAACTGTAGCGAATGGCGTGACTGCTGCAGTTATCCACGCACATGCCGCACAAAATACACTCAGAATTCTCCATCTGTTCCGCCTGTACCATGGCGTTGACATCCAGGCTCATCGGGCAGTTGCGTGTACAGGTTTTACAATCGCTGCAGGAACTGCTATCTGCTTTCAAGCGTAATGCCGGCCAG
>JBBQNI010000041.1:0-31156 GCA_038329785.1 Anaerolineales bacterium
CGTCGCTGATTGTCAAGCAGTGTTCGGCAATATTTGGTTATATTCAGAATCTGAACGTCAAAATAGCCTCCCTGGCGCGCCAAACGCTGCCGGAATTGCTGCTCCTGAGCGTGCGCCGGTAAGATCACTGTGATTTTGGCATACGGATCGCTCCGGAATTGCTCCTGAATAGCACTCACCAGCCACTCAGTTTTTCCGCTTGCGGGGCGGGAAACAAGTATCTCAACTGTCATTTTTCCTTCTTTCGCCAGCGTTGAGCAACTTCCTCTATCCACTGGCTAATTTTTTCTACCACTAATGAATGATATCGCCAGAAAATAAGCAGCAAGAGCGCAAAAATAAACAAAAATACCACCCATTGCCCGGTGGTCAGTTCCGGTGCCTGCGAGCCCAGCCAATTGGCCATAAACACGCCTGGCAACCTGCCAACCAGAGCCAATAATAATAACTCTGCAATTGGAAGCGGAGTCAGCCCCGCCAGTGCCAAAACAATATCATCGGGCATGAAAGGTATCAGAAAAATCAAGAAAATGAAGGCCACGCCAAAGCGTTCTACGCGCTCATCAAATTGATTTAACCGCTCCCTCGGAATGAAGCGCTCTGCGGCTGGCCGGCCTAAATGCCGCACCAACAACAGTAGAATAAGCCCTCCGGTCTGTAAGCCGATCATGCTATAGAGCGTAGCCAGCCAGGGGCCATACAGAAAGCCATTAACCGTGTCGATGGCTGCGCCCGGGATGGGGGCGGTGAGCACCTGCACAATGTGCAGGCTGATCGTCAGCAAGGGTATCCAGACACCCCACTGCTGCAGCCAATTGGTCAGCGCTTGCGGATCGGTAAACAGCGCACGACCGCGGCCAGCCCAGATCCAGACAAAAACAAGGATGACCGCGACTAAGAGTATCAGAACAAGCCAAAGTTTTCGCGAGGATTTCATGTGAAATGAACCTGGCTTGGCACTTTACAAATTACAAAACTTCTAATTTGAAAGATTAATATTAATGTGCTAACTTTTTCGTGTACGGGCCGGGCATGCCCGGCCCCTACCCTTGTGGCAAAGTTAAACTTGCATTGACTTTGGGAACTCATTTCATAACCCATTTCATTGTGTACGAACCACATGAGTTTGTATGATGGGTTTTTGTTTTTGACTTCACCAACAGAATCCTTCCCTATGTTTGCATAGATATTATTTGAAGGTATGGTCGAACCGATTGCTCCCATTGCTTTTCAAGTATCTCCAGATTGAGTTGTTCAGGGAAACGCATGTACCAATCAAGAATGGAAAATGCGGAAACACACTCTTGAATAAGGGCGTGAACTTCAGAATATTGGAATTGTAATTGATGAGCTGTTTTCTGAATTTGAATCAGGTGTTGGCGCAAATGTGATTCAAATCGTATCAAACGGAATCGAGCAGACATAGCTTCGTCTTCCCAAAATATCAATGGTCGTTCAAGATCATCATCTTTCAGGCTGCTCAAGCCGGACAATACATCGGTATGGCGCTGTTCATAAAATAAGAGAATCTCGGCCAAGGGACAATCAAAATGGTCAGAAGGAAATCCTCCATCCACATCAAAATGTTGATCGATGAAATCCTGAGTCGCCTTGCCTAATGGCAAATCTACGCTTTGACTACTAGCATGAAACCCATACCGGAAGACGCCATAAAACATCCACTCAGATTCAAGGATATGCTCTACTGTCCGACGGATAGACCAATCCTGTGGGGTGGGTTGCTGATTTGCCAGTCCCTCATCCAGTCCAGCTAATTGTGCTTTGAGCAGCCAAAATGCACGATGAAATCGCAAAAGATAGGTATTAACTTCATTCTGAGAATTCTTTTCCGAGTCGATCTGAAATCTATCTGGATTGCCTGCCAGGGTGATTATTTCTTCCATTAAGCGAAAAAATACAAAGCGAATTCCTTCATCATAACTTTGCCAATTCCATGGCCACTCTAAAATCGCATCAGGCAAAGAGGCTGCTTTTTTTAGCCAAATATCCATCTCTACTTGAATTGGTAGGGTCATAATATAAGCCTTTCTATTCAAATAATTTAGAGAGCTCCATCAGCCATCTCACCCAGCGCATAGGATACTGCCATTTGCGCATGAATCAAGGTGCTGTCAAACAAGGGCAGGCTGCTAGCCGCTTGTATGACCAGCATTCCGATCTCGGTACAGCCCAAAATAATGCCTTGCGCTCCTTGATCTTGCAATGAAGCGATGATTTGTTGGTATTGCCACCGCGAACTTTCGCGAACATTTCCAAGGCACAACTCATGATAAATGATGTCATGCACCTGCTGCCGTTCCACTGGATCCGGCACCAGCACCTTGATATTGTGCAACATTTCTAATCTTCCCTTATAAAAATCCTGCTCCATGGTGAAGCGCGTGCCCAGCAAGCCTATTGTATCAATGCCAGCCGCCTTGATGGCAGCTGCCAGGGCGTCAACAATGTGCAATACAGGGATTTGTACTGCTGCCTGTACTTCCGGAGCCATTTTATGCATGGTGTTGGTGCAGATGATGATAAAATCCGCGCCACCCCGCTCCAGACGTTGGGCTGCGGATACCATTGCATCGGTAGCGAGATCCCAGTGAGCAGTCCGCTGATACTCTTCAATTTCAGCAAAATCAACCGAATACAACAGACATTGGGCCGAGTGCAGACCGCCCAATTTTTGCTTAACACCTTCATTCAGGTAACGGTAATAATCCAAGGTCGATTCCCAGCTCATTCCGCCAATCATGCCAATCGTTTTCATTTGCTTTCTCCATTTTCATAATCTGCGCGTGTCATACCAAAAAAGAGCATGTCGGTCAATTCGCCGCTATCGGCTTTGCGTTCATAATTGCGCATTCGGCCTTCATACTGATAACCGGTGCATTTGGCGACCGCCTGTGAACGCAGGTTGTCCACATCACAGCGTATAAAGACCCGGTTGGCTTCAGCCATATCGAAGGCAAAACGGGTGACTGCTTGAACCGCCTCGCGCATATACCCCTGTCCTTCATATCCTGTTCGGATCCAATAACCGATCTCAAAAGCGGGAATGTGCAATCCACGGTAATGCAGCCCACTGCCGCCGATTAATTTTCCACCATCTTTTAAATATAACCCCAGGGGCATATCTTCATTTAACAGGTACTTCGAATAGCTCTGGCGAACCCATAACTCACGTTCTTCCACCCCGGTCAGCTCTTGCGCCCAGGGAAACCACGGCTTGAGACGCTCGTGTGATTCGTTAATCGCGTCAAAAAGTTGCTCGCCATCGCCAGGGCGCGGAACGCGAATAATCAAATGCTCACTTTCGATAGAATCTGGTAGTAGCTGAATTAAGGGTGGCATGCGAACCTCCAGGAGAATTTATTAATATTCATTGTACTGATAAAATGCCAGGTTGAAAATACAACGAATGTTTAAAAGAACTGCGGGGATGGTTTGCAAGTCGACCCCCTGCCCATCCCCGCTCCTGAGTTTCCCAATTTAGTGTCCTTGATTTAATATTTTTTTAATCAATTTTACAATGGCGGGAAACACTTGTTCTAATAATAGTTGGTTTACACTGAGTTTCCTATTTTGCTTATCCGAAATATCAAGAAAAAAAGTAAATGTGGTTTTTCAAAACCTTTATAAATTCCAAAATAACTAGATACGGGAATATGTCGTTGATTTTTTGGGGGTAAAAATTGGGTTTCCCCAATTTTTACCCCCAAAAACTCTTAAAATTACCCCTCCCACGGGAGGGGTAGGGGTGGGCAGATATTTTTTATCATATTTCGATATTCAATTACTCAATAATTTGTATTAATGGCTAAAATTCATTCGTATTTTCCTCAAAATAACAACAAAAGAATTATTTTTTGAAATTTTGAATACTATCGTTTTGGTTAATAAAAAAACTCTTTAGTGTCCCAAAAATGGCAATTTCACGCTCAAAACCGCCAATTTTTGAGGAATGTGCGAAACTCAGGTACAGATAAAATGCCAGGTTGAAAATACAACGAATGTTTAAAAGAACTGCGGGGATGGTTTGCAAGTCAACCCCCTGCCCATCCCCGCTTGAGAAAATCAAAGAATTAATTCTATCGGCGGCGTTGTTTGCGGATATATTCTTCCTGGTGGCGGTCCTTGCGTGTCTGTTCATCCAGACCACGAGCAAGCTTTTCGGAAAGATGCTGGTAGTCTTCTCTTAATTCAGCACTCATATGAGGAGCAGTGCTGAGGATGGACGAGTCCATCAGCCGGCGTGCTTTTTCACGTTCCCCGGCTCGTTCCAGCTTGAGGGCTTCACTGGCCTGATCTGCCATCAACACTTCGCTATAACGCACCATGACATCCTTGCGTTGTTCCATTGCGGATACTTCCAACTGGGATGCATAGCGCAGAGAGAGCTTCTGCTCGAGGGAATATGCCTGACCTGCTTCGGCACGGGCAGAAACGTTCACTGTCAGGGATAAGAGTTCTTGCTTTTTGTGATGGGGAGTCAGCAAACGAACATAGACTTCTCGTTTCAGCCCACTAGCCAGATCACCGAGCATAACCATGAGCCTGTCGCCTTCTAATTCATTTCGCCAGCTGCCCAGCACCTCGGCCGAGACCCCGTTTGGGATCGTTAGCACTAGCTGGATATGGCTGGCGGTGACTGAACTCAATTCTCGAAATTCCTGCTCGAAGATGGCCGCGATACTGGCAGGATCTTCAATGAAATAAAAGCGACCGCCACCCTGGTTGGCCATATTCTCCAGCAAATATTCGTTAAAATCCAACCCAACCCCGAAGGTGGAAGTGGAAACGCCTCGCAGCAATAATTGACCTGCATGTATGCCCAGCTCTTCCAGATCGGTCATACCCACATTGGCCAGACCATCGGTGAGCAAGAGCACGCGGTTAAGATCACCTTCACGGGTCGCAAGTGCAACCTCCTGGCAGCCTTTTAACCAGCCGCCGCCCAGATTGGTGCTGCTACGGGCAGTCACCTGCCGGATTCTTGCTTTCAGGTGGCTGCGATTGCCCGGGGTCACCGTAACACTCGCAGAAAGCAAATCCACCTCACTATCGTAGATCACCAAAGCAACTTGGTCTCTTTCGGTCAACAGATCAAGCACGTGTTCGGCAGCCCGCTTGACATATTCCAGCTTGGCACCCTGCATCGAGCCGCTGCGGTCAATTACCAATGCCAGGTTCAAAGCCGGCCGGCTGGCGCTGATGGAGCTGAGCGGCGCAACCAGTTCAACTTCCAGAATCCTCTCTGTCGGTACTTCTCGGGCAATCAAATCTCCATCGAAAAGCGTATTAAAGGTAATTTGGGTATCCATTTTTTTTCCTCCACTTGAAACAATGTATGAATTCATGCCTCCCCGGTCCGGTCAGTTTTATTATTTCGCCCTGTGCGTGAATCGGGCTTGAAACTTATCAAACAGCTCCTGAAGTAAGTCATCATATCTGGCGGATTTGCTTTCTTCGATATGAACTTCAATACCAGGAGCCAGGACAATACGCTTCCAACTGCTTTCTGGCAGAGCTGCGGATTTATTGCGCAATGGTGTCGGCGCTTCGCTTTCAAGTATCATGGGTGGGTTGCGAAAGCGATCTGGTTTAGAAGGTTCGGCAACACCATGTCCGAGGAGATCATTAATATAACCGAGGGCATCATTGCTTTGATTTCGCTGTGTCTCATACAGCCGCAGGAATTCTTCGATTTCCGCTCGTGTCTGGGTTTCCAGCATGGTACGTATCTCCTTGATAGGCAGAAACGCATCCTTCAGACGCTTGATCAATTTGATGCGCTCTACATACTCGCTATCGTAGACCGTATAACGACCACGTGTATCCGGTGCCGGCAGCAAACCCTGGCTGATGTAATAGCGGATTGTCCGCACAGAGACGTTTGTTTTTTGCGCCAGTTCCCCAATTAAGAATTCTTCTGCTGTCATTTTTGCTTTGTCCTTAAACGTATGGATTACTGGCTATAATATAGCACTATTACGTAATGCTGTCAAGATGAAAATTGATTAATCCGGAAGATTGGTGACAGTTACAAAATTTCTATTGCCTAACTTGCCAATCACAGCTTTCTGGCGTCGGGAAAAGTAAGCGCCGGGCTGCGATCCAGTCATACAGCCAATCTCCGAACCTGGCTTTTATCGAGAACCAGAAGAAAGGCACAAGGAGCCACAAAGACGGCAATTTAGCTGAAATTTGTAACAGAGCGCGCATCCCTTCAAAAACCGCACCACGCGAATTCTGAACTTGAATGCGTTGTAAGGCCTTGTCCCGCTCTATACCCGCCGCTTCCAGCACGCCCGCCCGATGCAAATTGGTAAGTTCAAGCCGATGGAACCAGTCCAAACGGCTTAGCAGGGCAGCCGCGCGGGTACAAGATGGACAGCTGCCATCATAAAATACGCAATATTTCATCAAAATGCTATCTACCCGCCGGTCATCACCGAAAGCAGGCTTAACTTATACCCATCTTCTGGCCGCTTATCCATTTCGAAGACGGGCAGGGTCATCTGGTCGTTGATGATAAAGAGGTTGGAACTGAGGAAATTACGGCGGTCCTCTTCGATCAAGATTCCGACCAGCGCGGGGTATAAGTCCGCCAGCCGTTCGACGACATCATTATACGAGGCTTTATGTGGGACAGAAAGCTCAATCTCTCTTACTCCAGCGATAGACTCAGCAATACCTGTCAGTTCAATGGTTAGCGCAATTTCATCTTTCATTTTATCCACCTTTATTATATGAAAAATGATACAAAATATCCGATTACGGGTCAACCAGCTTTATAGAGTGAGCGGGGGATATACAGACAAATAGAGAGTAGCTTAACTTAGAAACAAATCCTTTTACCACGCAACCACCCAATAAATCTTAAAATTGATACACCCCAAAACACTAATTTACAAATCAACGAAGTAACTAATCAACTAGAATCAACTTCAAGTACCATACTCATGCCCTTTTGGATCCTCGTTACCCCTTACTCCTCTCCCCTCACTCTCACTTAAACCCAAACATAAACAGTACAAAACCAGCTGATGGTCCAACCCACCAGTAATCTTTCAGTATCTGCGGAACTTCCAAGCCGGCGGTATTTCGTATGACAATACCTGCCAGCATCAGTACGATGGCAATGCCAATCACAACCCAGCTTGAGACTTCAAAACTGGGAATGTTCCTTTTTCGTTCCTGGGCGGCCAGTCGCTCTTTCTGTTTCTTGCCTTTCGGCATTTTCATAATCTCGATCATCTCTTCTTTTGCAAGGCGGCGTTTTTTACCGCGCAACATGGCAATCCGAAAATAAAATAAAAGGGCAGTAAATGCTGTAACCGCGATTCCAATATTAAACTCTAGCTTCATGAATGAATTCTCCTCCGCTTATTTCTTCCAGACGGTTCTCAGCACCTTCTGGTAAAAATCCTCTAAATCCGTACCCGGCCCTGCTTCCATCGGCAAGTGGCGCCCACGCGGGGTAAGTTCACCAAAAAATGTTCCTGTAGGGCTTTTTTCCTGTGGTACATATTCAAGTACAAAAACGCGGGTGTTGCTCAGGCGCACCGGGAAGCGTTTCTTCGGCATTTGCACCAACGCCAGGACATAGGCTTCTCCAAAGTTTTTCGGCCTCGGTAAGGTTATGAGGATTACATTTGACTTTTTCTCAACTACATCACGCGTTTCAAAAGTCATTCCCTCAAAATCAGAGGCCTGTTCATCATCCAGGCGCACCCCCATATGCTCCCACCAGAACTCGAGAAATTTAAGACCATCGCGCTTCAGGTATTCAATAAAATGGTCCGTCTGGCTGTGGAACATGATCGGGATGGATTCAAATGCAAAATTAAAATGTTGGCTGCGATTTTTATACATAAAAAAACTTACTCCTGTTGTTGCTGTTGGCTGTTCCAATAGCTATCAATAAACTGCTCAAAACTGGTCGCTTCTCTTTCCAACAGCCAGTTTAGTGGGTGACCATTACCAATAAAGTCATATTTTTCGTAGTATTCAAACATTTTCATCAGCGCTTCACGCGCGTACGCGGGCATCTGGCGCTCAATCATCGTCTTTTCCCAGCCGTAACGATCCTGTGCGATTGCATTGATTTGTTTGCCTGTTTTCTGACTGACAATCGTCGCAATCTGCCGTGCAGAAAGCGGCGTTGGGTTGCAAAGCTCGTAAATTGCATGCAGATGCCCGGGCTCACTGATTACCTTTAATACCACCCTTGACAGGTCAGCCAGGTCGATCATACTGGAAAGTGAATCAATTGAGTATGGGATTGAGTAAACACCATCTTCCATCATTTTTGACCAGTAACCCAGCACGTTCTGCATATAAGCAGCTGGCTGCAGAATTGTGAAGGGGAGGGCACTCATTAATAGCTGTTCTTCCACCAATAACTTTTGCCAGTGATGCGGCATGGCCTGCACCTGCGGATGCAAAACAGAGTGATAAACAAATTGCTCAACCCGTTGTTCTTGCGCGGCATTTATCATGATACAACCAATTTTTTCTTCTTGCGGGTGCATGTTGGGGCAAATATGATAAATTTTGGTCGTGCCAACCATTGCCTTTGCAACTGAGGCTGGTTCCAGAAAATCCCCTACCACCACTTCCATACAACCAAGCGCGTGAAGTTCATCAAAGTATTCTTTTTTATGCACCATTGCCCGTACGGCAATACCATTACGCGCTAATGACGCAATCACACTTTTTCCGGTTTTACCTGAAGCGCCTGTTACCAATAACAAAAGGATTTGCCTCCACGTTAGCTATTCTTTTCAAATATCCGGGTTCGTTACCAATTCAAATAAGCGATTGGGAAAAAAACTGGAAATTCAAACAAGCCTGGTTTGTAATACTCCCGACGCCAGAGCAAAGACGTCGGGAGTATTGTGGGTGACAGGTTTGCATACCTGCTCTACTTTGAATACAAATCTATCGACCGCTTACGGATTACGAAAAACTAATTGTTGAGCACGTTCTCGCGCACTAATGGTGGTTTCCAGAATTGCAGGATCAGGTTAAGCAGAATACCTACCACTGCGCCTGTCGCAATCGCCGGCCAACCATTGGGGAACAAGCCTTGAGCCAGGGGGATCGGCAGGAAGCCACCGGGGAAGCCGATGTTACCGCCAATACCTACGATCAAAATGATTGCACCGATAGCCAATTGAGCCGGGTCAAACAGATTGACGCGCTCAGCCATCATCAGTGCAATACCCTGCATACCAATGATACCGAACAGATAGATCGAGAGACCACCGCTGACTGCAGTCGGAATGGTTGAGACCAGATCTGCCAGTGGGCCGATGAAGCCCAACAACATGGAGATGGCACCGGCCGTGATAAGCACTGGACCGGAGTAGTTACGGGTAATAACCATCAATGAGTTGTTCTCGCCGTAGTTTGTGCCGGCTGTTGAACCGAAGATACCGTTGATCAGGTCATTCAAACCATCGAGCATCATGTTGAGGCCAATGTATTTGCTGAGACCATAGCGTGGTTGGCCCATTTCATCGGCCAGGTGGTCAACATACAGGCTGATCTGGTACAGGTGAGCGGTTGATTCTGGAATAGTGGCGATGGCCATGATACCCACGCCAAATACAACTGTCCACACCAGGTCACTTCCGAAATTGGGGAAGGTAATCTGTGGGGCACGCAATAAAGCAGACTGACCCATGACAGAGAAGTTCACTAAACCCAACGGAATGGCTACCACGTAACCAACAAGGGCGCCCAGGAGAATGGGCAGCATCGAGATGAAGCCTTTTCCCTGCAGATACACAGAGAAAATGAATGTTGCCATAATGGTGACAACGGCTGCCAACCACCACTTGAGATCACCGGTGACGATACCACCCGCGACACCACTGGCCATTTGCAGCGCAGATTGACCGAGACCAATACCAATAGTAGTGGCAACTGAGCCGGTTACGATTGGAGGCAGGACTTTGTCAAGTGCTTCTTTACCACCCGACGCTCGGATGATAAGACCAACGATAATATTGATGATACCAGTGGCCACAAAGCCAACCTGGACGATGGATATCAACGCCGGGTCCGCCGGCACACCAAATGTTGGTTTGGTAATAGCCGTAACAGCAGCAATATAAGCAAAACTTGAGCCGTAATACAACGGGATAAATTTGCCTATTGATAATTTGGCGCCCAGGAGAGCTACAATGGTGCCAAAACCGGTGACAGTTAATACTGTGCTGACAGGGAAACCCATTAAGAGCGCACAAAGAACTGTAGCGGGGAACATGGTAATTACATGTTGGAACCCGAGCAATATCATTTGCCCAAATGGGGGCCGGTCATCAGGAAGATAACCAATTATTTTAGTACTAGTTGCCATACGAGTCTTCCTCCCTCTAAAAGGAAATATAAGATGAATAAAATATGTTGCAATGGTACTTGAAGAGTGGTTGGGCCTCAGATAAAACTGCGAAGTTGAAGATGTCTCCTCTAATTATTTTTTAACTGCGATGTTGAGTTTATTCCACGACCCGGTAAAAAAAATGAATTTTATAGATTATTACTTCACCTCCTTTCGGACTTCACAAAGCGACCATTCTCAAGTTTTTTCAAATAAATGAAATTTATCCGCTGCAGCGGGATAAGAGAATGGAAGCCACTATGATTACGGCAAGCAGGGGGACAATATACAGGATAAGTTTACCTTCTGCTGAGGATGTAAAACCCCCAACCGCGTCTTTGGCTACGGCTTTGACATAGTCACCTTCTGAGGCTTTTTCATAGACCACCTCTTCGGTAGCTTTGCCCACTGATTTGGCAGCCAGGCGTGCCTCCAGAGCCCTATCGAGCGTTTCGAATGCTGTGCGCATCATGCTCTTGGCGACACTATCGATCATACGCTGCCCAACACTGGCTAATGTGCCACCAATGGATAAATCAGCATCGTATTTCAACATTGTTTTTCCATCTTCCTGTTCAACAAAGACGGCATTCCCAGCACCCTTGACGAAACCAGGGGCGCCTTTGCCCTCGACAAGCAAGGTGGTGGATTCCGGTGGAACCGGATTTTGCATGGTCAATTTGCCGTCAAATGCACCGGAAACCGGCCCAATACGGATATTCATTTTCCCATAGTATTCGGTCTCTGATGTCTTATCTAACTTATCCATCCCCGGTACGGCGCTGGCCAGTACTACCGGGTCCTGGATCATATCCCAAACATCTTGACGGGGACCATTAAAAAGATGTTCACCTTCGATTTTCATTAATACTTTCCTCCAATAATAGGTTAATAAGGTTTTTCAAGAAAATGCGAAAAGCGCTTAAGCGCTTTTCGCATTCTTAACATAGTGGAATAACTTGCTGGGGTTAATGGATGACTCACGAATATCAAGATCATGTTCGTAGAGTGCATCTTCTAGTGCCTGCATATAGCAAGCGGGGACACCAATCGCACCAGCCTCGCCAACGCCTTTAATACCAAGCGGGTTCAGAGGTGATGGAGTCACCATGTGTTTGACTTCGAATTTATCAGGCATATCACTGGCTTGGGGGAAGAGATAATCCATGAAAGATGCGGTCACCATTTGACCATATTCATCATACACTAAATTCTCAAAAAATGCTTCCCCAATTCCCATTTGCAATCCGCCATGGATCTGTCCATCCACAATCATCGGGTTGACAGGCGTACCGCAGTCGTCGGTGATTACAAGACGCGCAATTTTTGGCATGGCTGTTTCTGCATCCACATCCAGAATCATTCCCAGGCAGCCAAAACCGGTAGCGCCATGTGGAGGCCCGTAATACGAGGCAGCCTCGAGACCAGGTTCCATACCCTCTTCGACAGTTCCACGGGTGGGGTTGGCTTTCATCGCCAGATCACCCAGTGAGATGAATTGTTCAGGAATATCCGCAATACGGACAACACCATCATTAAGTTCCAATTCCTCTACGGGCGCATTAAGCAGCTTGCTGGCCAGGTTTAATGCCTTTTCGCGCACCTTAACAGATGCTTGGTGAATGGCGGTACCAACCAGCGTCATTCCACGACTGGCGAAAGCCCCCACGCCCCACTGCCATTGACCTGAATCGCCAATGACCACATTCACATCCGTTACTTTCACGCCTAACTGGCTGGCCGCAACCTGAGCAAAAGTGGTGTAATGCCCCTGACCTTGATTGCTATAGGCACACACGACGTTTACTTTGCCAGACACACCTACCATCACCTTGGCACCTTCATAGGGACCAACAGCTGTGCCTTCGGTAAACAGGATGACACCAATGCCGCTATGTTTTCCGTCGGCTCGCAGTTTTGGTTGAATTTCGTTCTTGAATTTGTCGTATTCAATGGCTTCCAGTGTTTTCTCAAGGGCTGCCGGGTAGTTACCGCTATCCAGAATACCTTCAACAAAATCCTGGCCTATGATACCGGTATGAAACGGAAATGCTTCTGGCTGCAACACGTTCTTACGGCGGATCTCAACCGGGGAAATGCCCAACCTCTTGGCTGCCGCATCCATCAAACGCTCCATCACAAATACACCTTGCGGGCGGCCGGCTCCACGTACCGGGGTAACAACCATTTGATTGGTGAATACCATTTTGATTTCCGTGAAAAAGTTGGGGATATTGTAATTGCTGACCGTATGTGTTTGTGTGTTCAACGGCACGGTCATCCCATACGGATTGTATGCGCCTGTATTGTGGTAAAACACATCTTTGACTCCCAGTACAGTACCATCGTTCTTCACGGCAATTTCAGAATAGTGCACCTGATCTCGCTCGGAGGTGGTCCCTAGGAAATTTTCGCGACGGTCTTCAAACCACTTGATCGGCTGGCCCAGTTTTATCGCAATCCATGGGACGATGACGTCGTCAATTTGCGATGACATAATCTTGGGACCAAAACCGCCGCCAATGGCAGGGTTCATCATCCGAATTTGATTCTCGAGTAACCCCAGGTATTTGGCGATGCTATTACGCATTGGGATCGGACCCTGGGTGGTTGCCCAACAGTTCAGGATCTTCATGTTGTCGTCCCATTGCGCGACGATACCACGGTTTTCAATAGCGGCTCCGGCCACACGGTTGACTACCAGGCGCTTTTTAATGACATGATCGGCTTCGGCCACTGCCTTATCCCAGCTGCCGGCTTCTTGAACTACATCAGCGGCCAGGTTGGATTCCAGGTCTTCATGGACTAACGCAGACCCCGGTTCGAGTGCTTTTTCCAGGTCACCGACATAGTCCAGCATCTCCACGTCAAGGTAAATGTAATCCAACGCATCTTCAGCTATGTAGCGGCTTTCTGCCACAACGACAGCTACCGGCTCTCCCGAATAGCGCACTTTATCCTTGGCGATACATTCCAACGGGCGGGCATAGAACACCGAACCCTTGATAGCCGTAGGCGGGGGCACCTGCAACGGGCCCGGGTGCCAATAATCGCCAAGGTCTTCAGCAGTATAAACTGCTACCACACCGGGCAGTTTCTTCGCCTCACTTGTATCAAGGCTCAGAATGCGGCCATGAGCATAATCACTGCGCTTAATGGCCACATGCAGCATTCCCGGCAAATTGATATCATCAATAAACGTAGATTTTCCAGTAAGCAAACGGGGATCTTCATTCCGCTTGATTGATTTAGAAATAAATGATTCTGTCACAGTTCACCTCTCTTTGCTGTTAATGAGCAGCCATTTTTTTTGCAGCAAGTTGAACGGCTTCAACAATGTTCTCATATCCCGTGCAGCGGCAGAAATTACCATCGATAGCCTCACGTGCTTCTTCAGCTGTCGGGTTGGGATTCCCATCCAGGAATTCAACCGCGGTCATCAAAATACCAGGGGTACAAAAACCACATTGCAACGCGTGTTTTTCTTGAAATGCTTCCTGCAAGGGATGCATATTATCCATTGTGCCAAGCGATTCTACAGTACGAATTTCAGCTCCGTCTGCCATCACCGTAAATAATATGCAGGAACGAACAGATTCACCATTCATGAGCACCGTACAGGCACCACATAGGCCATGTTCACAGCCAACGTGAGTACCCGTCAACCCTAAATCATGGCGGATGAAATCACTAAGCAATAAACGAGGTTCCACTTCTCGTTCATATAATTTTCCGTTTACTGTTATTTTTACATTCACTTTATCAGCCATTGTGTCCTCCTATTTCTTTGCTCGTTCGATTGCTTCGTTCAACGAGCGGCGTACCAGGACGTGGACCAGGTTACGGCGATACTCGGTTGTACCGTGAATATCTGAACCGGGGTCACATTCATTCATGGCAACATAAGCGGCTACCGCTTCAATCGCTTCCGATGTGGGCACCTGACCGGTCAGGACCCGGGCTGGCTCTTGTGTCAGAATGGCCGTCTCTCCCACGCTGAACAAGACTACGCGAACATCTTTGACTTTAATTCCATCCATTACAACCTTCGTAATGGCGGCTGCCTGAGCATAGCCACCTTTTTGGCGGGAAACCTGTTTGTAGCTGCTGCCGGTTCCCGGCTGCAAACCTGGCAGAAGTACCTCGGCCAGCAGATCCTCCGGCTCTAGCACTGTCATGAAAGGTCCCATGAAGAAATCAGGGGCATCCACCCAACGTTCTCCCTTTTTTGAGATGATTTTTAATTTGGCATCCAGTAAGAGGGTCAAAGCTGGTATCTGCGCAGCTGGATCGGCGTGAGCAATTGCCCCGCCAAAGGTGCCGCGGTTACGGATCTGCTTATGGGCAATGTTGGGCATTACTTCAGCCACAATGGGAAATCTTTGTTTAACCAGGTCACTATCTTCAACAACACTATCGCGTGTCATCGTTCCGATGGCCAGGCCGCCGTCATCAGTGGGTCTGATGTAGGCTAATTCTTCGATCTTATTAAGATCAACAAGCGCTGCGGGACGAGCCATACGAAAATTCATCGCGGGGATGAGACTCTGCCCACCAGCCAGCACCTTGCCAGAATATCCAAGCTCGGCCAAACGGTCTACAGCTTCTTCAACACTGGTAGGAGCAAAGTAATCAAATGGAGCTGGCTTCATATAGACTTTACCTCCTGAAATATATGTCTAAATTCTTTACCAATTAAGCAATTGCTCGTAGCAGTGAGCGTTTCAAAATATCTGGAACAGTTAACCATTTTTTCTCTTTTATCAATAAATATCTTAAACCACTTCATCATTATTTCGTTCCGTAAAACCTCGGGACAGATTCATTATGGTAGTCTGTGATGCCAGTCAAGAAAAAAAGTGCGTTCGTTCATGGATATTTTCGTTTGTAAAACAGAGGGGATATTTGGAAAAAAATTATGGTTTGGTTTAAAATTTGTTTTTTTAGGGGAGAAGAGCTAAATTATAACAAAATTCAGCCATTTTGTTCCCAATGACTATTACATTTAGTTAACAAAGATGGGATTAAATCTCTTGGATTTATCATTTCAGAAGACCAGATTACCGCTCTGTGTGACCATTCACCTGGGTGAACCGGGCAAAACTCCACTCTGATCTATAAAGAACCCATTTAAGAAATTAATCAATCCGAAAAACAAACTGTCACCGCCTCATAATTATGACTACTGCCCTCCAAAAAATCAAGTGCCGGAGGGCAGTAATCTTTTTAATCAACTATCCTTCCTGGAAGGCGACGAAACGCCCCCACATGGTTTCAATTTCCATGCCTTTTTGCAGGTAGCAGCCAATGTAATAGCGGCCGCTAGGAACGTCTGCCAGCTCCCAGCCAAGATTCTCCGCATGCACAATCTTCTTGGTGAAGAGGTTGAGGTGCATGTCCTGGTAGTAGTGATCCAATGGATACATTTCATCCCAATCCTTGCCAAAATCACGGATTAATTTCTGATTGGCTTCTTCAAATGTCTTTGGGTGCCAGACACGTTGAATGGTATTCATGGGATGATCGGCAGCCACACAGTCAACACCAATCCACTTGATCTTCTTTTCAATAGCCCAAACTGCAAAGTCAGGTGAAGGACCGGGGTGCTTGATCATGTAGCGGAATTCGTCCGAATCGGGGCTGAGCCAACCGAATTTGTGCCAGCCGGTCTTGATAATAAGAATATCGCCTTCGCGCACTTCCACCACTGATTCAATCATCGCCGGGGTGTAAACACTGGAATTACTGACCAGCTCGGAAATATCGGCAATTACACCGGGGCCAACCCATTCTTCCAGGGGAGTCTGGCCAATTGTGCGCCCATTGGGGTAGAAATGCTTTTCGCCATCCATATGGGTGGCCAGATGAATAGAAGCGTTACAAATGGAACCGTTGCGGGCCATGCCGTATTGTGCACCACCAACACGTTTGAAATATCTGACGGTCAAAGGTTCGTAGTTTGCCCACTGGGGAGTTTGAACACTGAAGGGTACCGACATATCGTACATCTTCATGGTCTTCAGGGCATTAAAGAATTCAGATTCTTCCATCCACTCGGGGGCCTGATAAGCGGCTACACGTGCCCAGGCAGTTTCCACTTCCATGAAGGGAATTGGCTGGCAGGTGATCCAGGCACGCTGATTGTTGAGTTCATTCACCTGGCCAACAATCGATTCGACCATCAGAACATGGTGTTTTGGCATGGTTACATGTGTCAACTCATAATACCAATCCTGCGGAAACATTTCATCCCAGGTTTTGCCGTATTTCGCAACCAGTTTGGCTTCAGCTTTCTTGAATTCATTCTCATGCAGACGACGAATGGGGGTATTCATGGGGTGTTCTGCGGTACCGCAATCGACACCAATCCATTTTAACTTCTTATCCATCACCCACTGGTAAAACTCGGGAGAGGGACCAGGGTGGCGTACCAGGAACCCAAATTCCTTTGATTCAACCCCGCCCTGTGCTTTTTCGTTAAACACATCCGGCATATCCCAGGAATATTTGTTGTAGCCCGTTTTGATGATGAGGACATCACCATCTTTGACGTCGACTTTGCTCATGATCATTTCGGGAGTATAGAGGCCATAATCCTCGACCAGGTCCGAAATATCAGCAATCACGCCTTCGCCGCTCAAATCTTCCAGGGGAATATCACAAATTCGCCGGCCGCCAGAATGATAGGCGGTTTCACCAACCAGGTGGGTCCCAACCGTGTTACTCCAGTTTAAGATCTGTCCATTGGCACCTGCACCGCCACCATAGGCTCCGGTAACGCGCTTGAAAAAGTGAACTTCCAATGATTTATCACCCGGGAAAGGTGGTGTAAAAATACTGCAGCCCTGCGTAAGATCATAGAGCTTTGCTTCGGCCAACATTTTCACAAAACGTTCGCGATCCATAAATTCCTCCGTAGAATAATAAAAATAAACAGCATCGACTTAGATGCTATATTTTTCAGCAAATGCCACCAGGGCATCTTCGAAAACCTTCATGGGTGCACTAACCACGCCCGCACCCACCTGACCAACACCAGGATCCTTGTGGGCAACACCCGTATTGACCCGCGGGGGCATATTGGTTTCAACCACCTTACGTAGATCTACACCGGTCGGGGTACCGCGGAACTCGAGGAAAGGAATAGTGAAGTACTTATGTTCCGCAAAAGTAATTTGGTACATATCCAGGGTAGTGTTAATGGCATCACGGGGAGTGCCGCTGATAAAGGTGACGATCGCGGGAGCTGCTGCCATCGCAAAGCCACCTATGCCGGCAGTTTCGGTAATGACACTATCGCCGATATCTGGATTGGCATCTTTTTCAGTGAAGCCAGGGAAGTAAAGAGCCTTGACAACGGGTGAGGGAGCTGTGAACCATTGGTCACCCAATCCACTTACACGAATACCCCAATCGGTGCCATTACGTGCCATCACAGTCACGATTGTTGAACCTTCGATATTATGGCCTGCCATGGTCATTGTCTTACAGCCAGCCATAACCGGGTTGAGAATGGATAAGGCATTCTCGCCCAGGAATTTAATTACCTCCGACGCGGTAGCCGAATCCTTTGCCAATTTGGCGATATAGGGAGCCATCTGATTGGTAAAGAGTAAGGAAGCGGCATCTAAACGATTGTGGCCATCATCACCCATATGTAATGCCTTTGCCAGCATGGTACGGATATCAACTCCGCCCATCTCCTTTAAAACTTTGTCCAGGAGAGGTCCCAGCACATCATTCAGCCAGTGCATGCGATTAATGACTTCTTCACTGTACGCACCCATGCGCAACACTTTGCCACGGCCTTCGTTTAGCCCGGAAAACGCCTTGTACCCGGTAGTTTTATTTTCGACAATATACACCATCATCGAAGGTGACATTACGCCAGCCATCGGACCGACGGAGTCATAATGATGGCAAGGGGCAAATTCGATTTCACCGCTGCTTAACAACGCCTCTGCTTCTTCTGCTGTTTTGGCGCGCTCTTCGAATAATAAAGCCCCAATCAACGCCCCACGTACAGGGCCGGCCATGCGTTCCCAGGTAATGGGAGGACCGGCATGCAAGAACAGGTTTTTATGCATTCCAGGGATGACATCGATTGCTTTGGCCACACCCACTACCACGGGTCTGGCTTCCATAAAGGCATCTACTGCTTTCTGATTCGCCTCATCTATATGAATGGTCATTTTCTACTCCTTTTAAGGATATCTTTGATTGTTAATTCAACTTAAGCGGATTTGCCGCTATTTATACTTTTTCATTCTTTCTAAAATGGCTGCCAGCTTTTCATTGCCACCCGCAGGAGGTCTCCATTCAACGTGCACCACGGGTGTTTCTTGTGCAACAAGATTTTCTGCGAAAGATTCAAGGCCAATATTAATGGCTTCCAATTCTTTAGAAAGGGTACTGAGATCAACCGGAGTAAACGCGTTTTCTTCTTCTACAGGTTGATTCAAGGCCCTTAAAATTGAACCTGCATATCCAACAACTTCTTCGTTAGAGGAGGAGACCCAGGCACCGGCAGCTCGTAACTGCTCAATTTGATGATCGAGATTCTGAGGATCTTTATCGGTACCGGTGGCAACCACGACCACTTCCAAATAGCGGCCATCTTTTTGAGCCAATTCTTTCGCTTTGGCGATTGCGGGGGCCAGCTCACTGGCAGGGTCTGGATGCGAGCCATAACCGATGACCACATCCAGCATGATGACTGCCACAGAAGGATCACGTGCTTCTTCCATCAAACGGCGAATGCGCATTTCATTATCCATCATTGGATGCAAGCGGCCGACTGTGAATTCGTCCTCACCCAGATCCACGATGGTATTTTCTTCACTCACCAGGGAATCTTTCAATTTATTCTCTTTGTTGATGGGAGCATTCGCCCAGACACGCCCGATGTAATCCTCAAGCAAAAATTGAGCTTCATACGCCAGGGTTCCGCCAGAAAATAAGCCGCGGAAGTAACGCTGAGTCTTTGCAAACTTCTTGATTGGCAGATCTGCTTGTGATTTTAGCTTGGGGGGCTTCAAGGCTAACTGAACAGAAAGTTCAGCGGCGTCGTCCATGCCTGTGGCAAACCAGAGATTGCCTTCCTGGCGGGAAGTTGGTTTGCGGGCAATAAAGTTAATGACTACCGGCTTATTAATCAGACGAGCCTTGCGGATCACTTTCTCCGCCACTTTGGGCGCAGGTGGTTTGGATACCAGGGTGATCACCTTGGTCTCAGGGTCACGTGCCAACAAATCCAATGCCATCAGAAAGGTGGCAGCGCCAATAGCATCTTTGAGATCACGTCCGCCGGTGCCAATACCGTGCGTGATGCCACTGCCCATTTGATGGATGCGGGTAGTCACCTGCTGAAGACCTGTTCCGGCAGCAGCCACCACCCCAATTGGCCCGCGCCGGATTTTATTGGCGAAACCCAGACCAATACCGCTGATCATGGCAGTGCCACAATCGGGACCCATAACAAGCAAGCCTTTTTCCGCTGCTTCTTTTTTCAAGGATATTTCATCTTCCACTGATACATTATCACTGAAGAGAAATACATGTTTTCCGGCGTCCAGCGCTTTACGGGCAACACCTGCCGCAAAGCGGCCGGCAACCGAAATGAGCACCCAACTGGCATCCGGCAGCATGTCGGCAGCACCTTCAAAACTCTTCGGACGATATTCCTGATCCACGCTGGCTTTCTTACGGGTTAACAGTTCATCTACCTGTCCCAAAGCGTTGATGGCTGCCTCTTCATTATCTGCCCGCACTACGATCACCATGTCATCGGGCTTGGCCGCGAGGATTTCCTCGTTTACCAGATCGATATGGGCGAGGATTTCTTTATTCTCCTCGGTCCCCATTACTACGCCGGCATCCTGAACGCCCTCCAGCTGTGCAACAGAGCGCTGTAATTGCATGAGAACAGCCGAATCAAAATAAGAACCGGATCGGATCTCTGCTTTAATAATAGTCATTTTTTTACCTCCTGGCCCAGAATTGAACACAGACCAATAACGCACACGCATTATTCGTCACTTCATCAACTGAATACTGGTATTTTCTATTTTTTCGTCTAGATTCTATGGAATTTCTCATATCCGCCGCCTGAATGCTGCGGAAATCATAGAAAGAATATGATTTCTTTAACTTTAGTCTGATGAATACGCTCAGATAATGTTACCGGCTATCTATTTTGATTTGAAAACAATCTTATTTAAATGTTTACTCGTATCTACAGACCTGATTTATTTTTAAAGTTCAACCATTAAAAAGAAGCGTTCACGAGTGATCTTTAAAACTGGATGGATCAGAACCCCTGATCCATCCAGTCAGAAACATACAACTATAGTACCAGATTCTCTGGCATGTGCATGACTTCATTGGCCTTGCGAATTTCATCGGTCGGGTTGAAATCCATCTGGTTACCAATGTAATTGGGTAACCACTCTTTGAGCGCGGCATTCCATGAGTCTTGGGTGACATAAAAAATCTTGGCACCACCCAGTTCATGTTGATACTCAGGCCATGGCATGGTCGGTTGGGCCATAGCCAGACCGGCCATTCGCCAGCCATTGTAACTTTCAAAAGTTGACCACCAATTCTGTACCTTACAAATTTCGAGCGCGTAGTAAGTTTTGGCGTAATACATTGCCCAGCCTACCTTTCCACGTCGTGAAAAAGCCATGGTGTGTAGACTCCAGGCGGTCTCTTTATTCATGAAACGGCCATTTGCAAAACCCACAAATTCACCATCGATCAGGCCTAACAATGTAAAGGGATCCTTCAATCTTTTTCGCTTGACGCCCAAAATTTCAGCATAGACACGCGCACCAACGATATCGTAAAAGTCTTTCTCTTCTTCCATCACCAGTTTCATGAACTCCAACAGCATGGGAATATCATCATCGGTCATGGAACGGATGAACATGGTGCGTCCATCGCCCAACAGGAATGAAGAATCCTGCCAGGGGGGCAGCTTCATTGGAGGTGCTTGCAGCAAACCTTCAATTTCGGAAACGTCAATCGACATCTTGTCAACTGACACGGGAACCGGTGGTGTAACTTTCATTTCATACTCCTATCGATAAACAATATGGAAAACACTTGCAGACCTGATTCACTCCCAATTGCCAGATGACAATCGAAAAAGCCCGGCGCCATTGAAAGGTGCGACGGGGTGTGCCAGTAAAGTTCTATTCAGATCCACTTAATTGACTACAAATAAGGATGGCAGACACTTAATTAGTATAGCATTCCCAAAAAATGAAGTCAATAACATTTGTCCGACAATTGCATTATTTTGCGCTATATTTCACAATAATTTGTCATAACTTGATCGAATTCAATAGTTCTTCAATTAATCCGCTTAGATAATCAGCTGAGGGGGGTCCTATAATGATCTCATCGTTGACAAGAAAGGCTGGCGTAAAACTAAAACCGTGCTCCCCAGCCAGTTTCATCGAGTGCTTCACCTTGTTAATATACATATGGTTATCGAGACAGGAATCAAATTGCGCCTGATCCAATCCCAGTTCACCGGCGTAAGATTTCAATCCGGCAGAGGAAAAACCGAGCGGGTTTTCAAAAAGCAGGTCGTGATACGGCCAGAATTTTCCTTGATCGAAAGCACACTGAGCGGCTGCAGCTGCCTGCAAGGACGCGGTACTGATACGCGCATTATCGCGCCAGATGAAACGTACCTGCTGTGGATATTTTTCGAGGATAATATCCAGCACCCTGGCTTCATGCCAGGCCATGCAACTTTCGCAAGCAAAATCACCATATTCAATAATGGTAATCGGTGCATCCAGCGGTCCCAGGCTGGGGTCACGTGCCAATCGTTCGGCATCCACAGGCGGATATTTTCCGCGCGGAATCAATAACACAATCAGAGCCAGAACGGTCAAAACCATCACAACTTTTACTACAGTGCTGCTATCCTGCAACCAATCTTTCATTTTCCGCATGTACACTCAATTCAATTGAACTCTATATGATCTCCATAGTGCCATGCTTGAGTTTACAATTCGACCAAACGTATAAGCACGATCCATCCAACCGAATAAAAAATCAAAATACAGAATGATCTTCATCCTCATCCTGATGACAACTTGCCTTATTTCCCAATTTACCAACAAAGTGGTGGTATAACAAGTTTCTAGATTCCCCTTATCGAACCATATTATATATTCGCCACAACCATTTTGGTTGAGTTTTTTATTTTTTTGTTTGTTCGTTTTTGAGCAGGAGCACACTATGGATTGGTCCGTCATCGTAATTATCATTCAATTAATATTTTTGGAAGGCATTCTTTCCATTGATAATGCTGCTATTTTGGGAGCGATGGTCGCTCGTTTACCAGAAAATCAAAAAATTCCATGGCCTGACTCTATAGCACATTTTGGGAATGCATTTGACAAATTTCTTGGAAAGCAGAGAATGGCAGCCTTGCGGGTTGGCCTGATTGGTGCATATGCCGGCCGTGGAATCATGCTTTTGTTAGCGAGTGTTATCATCCAGAACCCGTGGTTGAAGCTGATTGGTGCCGCCTATTTGATTCGACTGGCCCTTGATGATCTCGGTGCTGCCGGCCATGAGGGCAGCGAGGATGACTCCATGCGCCCGGTAAAACAGGCCGGGTTCTGGATTACAGTTTTAAATGTCGAATTGATGGACCTGGCTTTCAGTCTGGATAATGTCGTCGCTGCTGTCTCCTTGAGCGACCATATTTTGATCGTCATGCTGGGTGTTGCCATTGGTATACTGGTGATGCGCTTTGCCGCCGGAATCTTCAGTTATGTCGTCGAACGCGAACCCGTCCTCAAACAGGCCGCCTATATCCTAGTATTGAATATTGGTATTGAAATCCTGCTCGAAGAGCTTGCACACATCGAATTCAGCGATTGGGCGCGCTTTGGAATTTCATTGTTGACCATTGCGCTTTCCCTGGCATATGCTCATCTCCCATTCATGCGCTTTTTCCGTCCCCTCTTAGTTTGGCTAAGCCAGGGCTTCAACCTGGTAAATGGAATTATTGCCTGGCTTTTAGCACCCTTCAAAGGTTTATTAAGTGTAGTGGTGCATTTACTTCGCAAGCCGCAGCCAGTGGAAAGATTGTGAACCCGATTCAAGCTGAGTAAAAAAGTTTCTCCAGCTATACAAAGGACTGATGAAGGGCAGTCGATAGATCGTATACGAGGCGAGGGGCTTGCCGCTTCTCCTCGTTTCACATTACTTCAAACTTATTACTTACAACAAATCAACTAACCCCTATCTATTAATCAATGTCCTTTTCCATCCAAACGACCTGTGTGGTGCCAAAATAATTGGACGGGAAGCCGGCAATTTTGAAACCGCGTTTCTCAAAATAAGAAGTAGTATTCAGCCGCGAGAGACACCCAAGGGTGGTGTAGCCTGTTTTTATGGCAGCCTTTTCCACTGCGTCCAAGAGCATCAACCCAATCTCATGACGCTGATACTGGGGATCAACCGCCAGATGTGAAAACCAACCGACTCCATCAGACTTTTCAAACAGCTTAACCACGCCCACCACTTTGTTGTTGTCTTCCTCCACCGCCATAAAATGCTGACTGATGGGTTCATAATCGTCTTTTTCTGTGTCCTTGGGCTGCCCCCAGGGTTCGCGCAAAACACGATATCGCAAGTCATAGTAGGCTTTGAAGTCATCACGGGTTCGGGGGGTTTTGATAACGATCACGATTTTGCTCCTCCAATCGGCTGTAACGAAAGTTCGTTTTTCCGATTATGCAGAATGAATAGCTTGATTATAATCCCACGAGTATGTTGGATTAATGGAAAAAGATTATTAATCTTTTTCAAGCAAGAAGTTTTCTATATAACCGTGTCAATTTTATAAAAAATATTTAACGCTACATCTTTTCCACTATGACAAATGTCAATATTTTTACAAATTAAGGCTAATTTCCTTCATTTTTGGATTTTTAATGATTGACTAATCCTTTAAAGAGGGTAATATAATACGTGAAGCTGGGGGTTCCTGGCTTTTCTTTTTTTCCATCCTATTTGTAGTTTTATTAGCAGGAGAATGAGTATGAAGAAGTCAAGTGTTTTGTTAATGACCCTTGCGGTCTTGTTGTCCCTTTTTATAACCCAATGCGCTCCGGCTGCTCCCGCAGATCAGCCAGCGGAACCGGCTGCAAAGGTATATAAATTAGCCGCCATTTTCCCGGGTGTCATCACCGATGCAGATTACAATACCCTGGCTTATGAAGGTATCGTCGGTTTGAAAGAAGCCACTGGAATCGAAACTGCCTACTCAGAGAGTGTTCCGGTTCCGGATGTAGACCGTGTCATGCGCGAGTATATTGACGCCGGTTTCAATATCATCTGGACACATGGCGGTCAATTTGTAACTCAAACCGCCGAACTTGCCCCGCAGTTCCCCGATGTGGTCTTCATCGCTGAAGGCGATGCTGCATTAGAAGCATCACCTGCCAACCTGTGGTTCATTGATCGCAATTTCCACGTTGGTTACTACGGTATTGGCGCTGCTGCTGTTCGCGCAACCAAAACGGGCAAGATCGGATACCTGGGTGGCCTTACCCTGCCATTCTCCTATGCCGAAGTTCATGCTATTCAGCAAGCCATCAAAGATTCAGGTAAGGATGTTGAACTGAAGATGGTATGGGCAGGTGATTTCAATGATCCTACCAAATCTCGCCAGGTGGCAGATGCTTTAATTGCTGAAGGTGTGGATGTCATTATGGGCTCCCTTAACCTGGGCATGTTTGGTGTCTTCGAAGCAGTAAAAGCAGCGCAAACACCGGTTTTGGTCTCTGCGAAATACAGCGACAAATCCAGTTACGCCCCCGACAATTATTTAACCTCTTTACTATACGATTTCAAAGGCCCTTTGACGGATATCTACAATAAGATCATGGCAGGTGAATTGGGCGGTTATTATCCGCTTGGGTTTGATACTGGCGTAGGCATTCAGACCCCCCTCCAAAACGTGGATGCGTCGGTTCAAACTGAAACGGAAGCCGTCATCAACGACGTTATCAGCGGCAAGATTCAGGTTGTGAAAGACTCGAGCGAAGTTAAGTAAGCGTTTCTCGAACCGCTTTTACCATCTTTTTTTTTACCGGTGATTCTCCTAGTACGAGAATCACCGGCAATCTTAATGGTACATTCAGTGATCTACAAAATAAGCCATTAACAAATTTATAGGTGATTCATGGTCCTCAGTAATCAGAACATATTAGAACTTACAAACGTGCGAAAAGTTTTTGGGCAGACCGTGGCGCTGGATAGCGTTACTTTCTCACTTGCTAAAGGTGAGATCCATGGTTTGCTGGGGGGCAATGGAGCCGGTAAGACCACATTAATGAATATTCTCTACGGCCTGTATAAAAAAGATGCGGGAGAAATCCTGCTGCGCGGCCAGAAGGTGAATATTCAGGGTCCACGCGATGCCATCCAGCACGGAATTGACATGGTGCACCAGCACTTCTTACAGATAGAGAATTTCACAGTATTAGAGAATATCATTCTCGGAACTGATATCAAACATCGTTACAGCATGAAGACAGAAACAGAACAGGCCAAAATAGAAGAGCTTTGCAAGCGTTTTGGCCTGGAGGTTGACATAGATGCCCCCATGGACTCCCTGACTGTGGGTGCGCGCCAAAAAGTGGAGATTCTGAAAGCGCTTTATCGCGGTGTGGAAATTCTCATTCTCGATGAACCTACCACCAACCTTACCCCCCAGGAAGTGGATGCGCTTTTCGTTTCACTCCGCGTGATGGTTGACACCGGCCTCAGCATTGTGTTTATTACCCATAAATTACGAGAAGTTTTGAGTGTTTGCGATCGCATCACCGTGCTGCGTGAGGGTCGCAACATCACCACTCTGGACCGCAAGGAAGCCTCGGAAGAGGTCTTTGTTCGTGCCATGGTGGGCGATAATATGGATATCAATAACTCCATTTATTTTTCAACCGATGTACGCAAATCATATTCAAGGAAAATCGAAGAAGCTCCCGTTTTTTCTTTAGAGGGCGTCCAAATAATTACACGTGATGGGATACAACGGTTGAAGGATATCAACCTTGTCCTCCATAGCGGTGAAATTGTTGGTGTAGCCGGTGTGGCTGGCAATGGTCAACGTGAATTGGCTGAAAGCATCGTCGGTGTCACAGCAGTTTCAGCGGGACGCATAGTCCTGGATGATACGGATATCACCCACATTACCAACCAAGAGCTCTTCCAGATGGGCATTTCCTACATCCCGGAAGATCGCCTGCATGATGGTTTTCTACCCAAAGCCAATGTAGCCCAAAATTTGATCCTTGGACATCATCGCAACCAACCATACAGTAACGGGACATTCATCAATTGGAAAACTGTCTTCACGGAAACAAGAAAACAAATCAGTGAATACAATATTAAAACCAGTGGGCCTGAAGATGTAGGTGGTAATCTTTCCGGTGGAAATATTCAGCGTGTACTGATTGCACGGGCCTTCTCCATGCCATCCAAATTAATGGTCGCCCATAACCCTACGCGCGGTTTGGACATTCCTTCCATGGATTTCGTCTATCAGAAATTATTAACCCGTCGAGTGGAAGGCTACGCCACCCTGCTAATCTCGGAAGACCTGGATGAGCTTATGCGTATCTGTGACCGCATTATGGTTCTCTACCGTGGGCAAATTCTGGGCACTTTGCTGCGTCCCCAGTTTGATAAATATACGATCGGGCGGCTGATGAGCGGCATTCAAGAAGAACAATTCTCCCAGGAAAAGGAGACAGCTCTATCATGACAATTGTTAAGAAAACACTTCCATACTTGCTGGCTGTATTGGCCTCATTCATCGCCGCCGGTATTTTTATTACTTTAATGGGATTCAACCCCTTCAAAGCATTTTCAACCATTTTATTTACATCTTTTCGAACTCCTAATGGCTTCATTCAAACCTTGCTCAAATTTGTACCACTGGTCTTGCTCGCCCTGGCTTTCACCATTCCGCTAACAGCCGGAAAATTCAATATTGGTGGTGAAGGTCAGATGATCGCCGGTGGTATCGGTGCAGCCTTTGTTGGTATCGTATTTTCCAGTTTGCCTGGTTACATTTTGTTACCGCTCGTCATTCTGGCGGGCATTCTGGCGGGGGCAATCTGGGGACTCATCCCGGCCTGGCTGCTCTATAAATTCAACATCAATGAAATTCTTACCACTGTGCTGCTCAACTTTGTAGCGCTGGCCTTGATTGACTATGTCGCCACTGGCCCATTACGTGACCCAGGTGCTGGCCACCCCACAACCGTTGCGATTGGCAAAGGTGGATGGTTACCTCTATTGGTTAACAACCCACCTCTGCATGCAGGCATCATTATTGCGATATTGGTTGCGGCCGGTATTTATGTCTACACGGCGCGCACCACTGGGGGCTATGAACTGATTGCAACCGGTGCCAATCCACGCACAGCCAGCATTTTTGGTATCAAAGTTCGGCGTATGTTTGTCCTTTCTCTGGTCCTGGCTGGTGCTCTTGCAGGTTTATCTGGAGCTATGGAAGTCGCCTCAGGATCGCATCGCCTGATCGAAGGAATGCAATCCAACTTCCTGGTGCTCGGGCTGATCATTGGCTTAATAGCCAAGGGCAATAACCTCGCCGTTCCTTTTGTGGCCTTTGCCATCGCCGTGCTTGAAGTGGGTGCCAGCGCCATGCAACGCACCTTGATGATCCCGGTTGAAATGGTATTCATCGTCGAAGCACTCATTTTGCTATTCGTGCTCTTATCCGACGTCGTCAGGAGGAAATAAACGATGGACATAGCAGTAGATTTCTTAAGACTCGTCCTCCTTTCAATGGTTCCGTTCGTGCTGGCCGGACAGGGGACTATGCTGGGCGGCCGCACAGGTGTTTTCAACGTTGCACAGGAAGGCATGATGCTGGTGGGAGCTTCCGTAGGCTTTCTGGTTAGTTATTACTCTGGCAGTATCTTCCTGGGAATGGCTGTAGCCATGCTGAGCGGGGCGTTATTTGGTCTTGCCCTGGCCTACTTTACCACCACTCTTAAAATGGACCAGTTCGTAATCGGTCTGGCACTCTTTTTCATCGGCATCGGGGTTTCTACACTTCTGCCGAAATTACTGATCGGAATCACCCTCACTCCGCCCTTGATCCGAACTCTGCCAAATCTGGCCATTCCTGTGCTCAGCAAGATACCGGTTTTAGGTCCCATTCTGTTTAACCACAATATCCTGGTATATTTCTCTGTGCTGGTTTCAATCGGATTGTGGTATTTCCTTTATCGTACGCAGAAAGGTCTGGAATTGCGGTCGGTTGGTGAACATCCGATGACAGCTGACAGCCTGGGCATTAACACCAGCAGCATGCGTTACTGGAGCACGATAATTGGTGGGGCACTGATTGGTCTGTCCGGTGCTTATTTGCCAATGGTTTACTCCGGCACCTTTACGGAAGGCATGGTGATGGGCCGCGGCTGGTTGGCAATTGCTTTGACTTTCTTCGGAGGCTGGAGCCCAATACCGATTCTTTTAGGCTCACTGTTCTTCTCGGCTGTCGAGGTGCTGGCATTCCGCGTTCAGGTGATCGGATCCTTCCTGCCATATCAATTCTTGCAAATGCTTCCCTATTTGGCCACCATTCTGGTAATGGTCTTCACCTTCAAACGAGCAAGAGTCCCCCGGTTCCTGGGCAACAATTACGACCGCGAGAAACGATCGGTATAATTAACTCGTATCCATTCCAATCTTAGACGGGCTGATTCCATTCAGCCCGTTTTTTGATAATTTGTCTTCTCCCCATTGCAAGGGGTGTAGTATTTGAGGGGTCACATACGTTTGTTTTTTGCAGTTAATCCTTTCTATTTTCCAATTCATGCAAAACTGCATATAAAATGATTAGAATTCTTATTCTAAAAAGTCATCTATCTGTAAGGGAACCGAATAATTGCCAGGCAATATTACTTATTATAAAAGGTCTATCAGACCTTTTTTCAAGTGCTATAATTACCCATCATATTTTTCACTGGAGCCATATCCATGTCGCTTTCCATTCAAGAAGTGCAGCACATTGCCGAACTGGCGCGGTTGACTCTCAGCCAGGAGGAATTGGAGCTATACCGCCAGCAGCTTTCGGACATTTTGGAATACGCTGCAATTTTAAACGAGTTGGATACCACTAACGTATCACCCACATCTTCGGTGCTGGGCATGCAGGCACCCTTACGCAGCGACGACCCAATGAGCGGATTTAGCACCCAGCAAGCCCTTCAAAATGCTCCCAGAATTAAGAACGGTCAATTTAAAGTTCCACCGGTGATGGAATAAAGTCAATGGAGAATTTAATCACACTATCTCTGAACGAGATGATAACCCTGCTTTCGAGCAGACAGATCTCCAGCCTGGAATTGACGAATGCCTATCTGCAGCGAATCGAACAACTTGAGCCTTCCATTCAGGCTTTTATCACAATCACCCCGGTGCTTGCTCGCAAGCAAGCCAAAAAAGCAGATGCCCTGCGAGCCAGGGCAACTAAGAAAGACCAGCTTTCCCCTCTTTCAGGCGTGCCATTGGCGATCAAAGATGTGCTGGCCGTACAGGACATCCGCTGTACCTGCGGTTCTCGTATTCTCGAAAATTTTACCCCACAATACACTGCTACCACCGTTCAGCGTTTGCTGGATGCCGGTATGGTGATGCTCGGCAAAACAAATATGGATGAATTTGCCATGGGCTCATCGACCGAAAACTCGGCTTATATGACTACCCATAACCCCTGGGATCTACAACGCGTACCAGGTGGCTCCTCGGGTGGTTCTGCAGCTGCTGTAGCGGCGAAAATGGCTCCCCTGGCTCTGGGCAGTGACACAGGTGGCTCCGTTCGCCAACCCGCCTCATTTTGCGGCATCACTGGTCTTAAGCCCACCTACGGACGTTGCTCACGCTATGGCCTGGTTGCTTACGGCTCCTCACTCGACTCTGTCGGTGTGTTTGCCCACAGTGCCAGAGAGGTAGCTATCATTTTTCAACAAATGGCCGGTCACGATCCGCTTGATTCCACCAGTATCCGCGCTTCATTACCAGAGCTGCCCGTTGACCATCCCCACAATTTGAAGGGCAAACGGATTGGCGTACCACGCGAATATTTTATTGAAGGCATGCAATCGGAAGTTGAACAAGCTGTGCGCGAGGCAATAGCACTGATGCACTCGCTGGGGGCCAGCATCCATGAGATCAGCCTGCCCCATACAGCCTTTGCTCTACCCGTGTATTACATCATCGCCCCGGCCGAAGCTTCTGCCAACCTGGCACGCTTTGATGGCATTCGCTATGGCTACTCCGCTGAAGAAGAGCACCTATTGGATGTTTACAAAGAAAGCCGTGGAACCGGGTTCGGCGCAGAGGTCAAACGCCGTATCATGTTGGGGACTTATGCCCTTTCCGCGGGTTACTATGATGCCTACTATGGCCAGGCCCAGAAGGTGCGCACCCTGCTCAGATACGATTTCGAGCAAGCCTTTGAAAACGTGGATGTGATTGCCACACCGGTCGCCCCAACCACTGCCTTCCGGATCGGAGAGCGAAATAATGATCCATTAGCCATGTACCTGGGCGATATCTTTACACTACCCACCAATCTTGCCGGATTGCCCGGTCTCTCAATCCCTGTCGGCTTTGATAAAAATCACCTGCCAATCGGCATGCAGCTTCTAGCAGCTCCCTTAAAGGAACAACAGCTCT
>JBBQNI010000042.1:0-30613 GCA_038329785.1 Anaerolineales bacterium
CGGTTTTTGCAGGACCTCAAACTGGCTCATCTGGACGGTTCTTATCCCCTGTTGCTCAAATCCTTGATGAAATGTGATCTGCTTATTTTTGATGAATGGATGCGCGATGGGATCACATTGACCCAATCACAGGATCTGTTGGATGTCCTTGACGACCGTTTTGGCCGTTCTTCGACCATGGTCATTACCCAGGTGCCGGTCAACAATTGGTTTGATAGAATTCCGGATCCGACCCTGGCGGATGCCATCCTCGACCGACTCGTGAATAATGCTTACAGGCTTGATCTGACGGGGGAATCGCAAAGAAAACTACGGGGAGGTGTTGCCATGCCGTCCACTTGATTTATAATCACCATACCAGCGTTGCTTCGCTCCTGACTGGACGACATCAACCGGATTCGATGGTCGTTTTCACCGGAATACGCATACAGCCAATACGTTTAAATTCGAGATGAAAGTTACCCTATTAAAAGTATCTTTAAGCAGCCGATTTTTCCAGGAGGCATATAACCATAGTAACGCTGATAATAGGCCTGTCGTGGAAATGGTGAATGGGTATTATAGGAGAGGGTTGCAGGAGTTCGGGAAGTAATAGTATTTTAGATGAAAAATTGAAACGTAATAAATTTTAGGTCAGTGAACCTATCAGTTCACTGACCTAAAATTTTCCTCCTCCCTCTGGTACAATTACCTCCACTATTAACTCCGGGAGCAGGTATGAATGACAAACAAGTAATCTTTTCAATGGTACGCGTGAACCGCGTTTTTCCACCCAATAATAAACAGGTGATCCGCGATATTTCGCTCGGGTTCTACTACGGCGCCAAGATCGGTGTGCTGGGCTTGAATGGCTCCGGTAAAAGCACGCTGCTGCGCATTATCGCCGGGTTGGATCAGGATTACAGCGGTGAGGTGACCTTTTCCAAGGGTTACACCATTGGTCTTCTGGAGCAGGAACCACACCTGGACGATTCCAAGACAGTAAAAGAGGTGGTGGAAGAGGCGGTCAAGCCTATCATCGATAAGCTGCACAAATATGATGAAATCAACAACAAATTTAGCGAACCGGATGCCGATTTTGATGCCTTGATCGCCGAGCAAGCCCGCTTGCAGGATGAGCTCGATCACATCGATGCCTGGAACCTGGATAGCCGCCTGGAGCTGGCCATGGAAGCCCTGCGCTGCCCGCCCGGAGATACGCCAGTTAAAGTGATTTCCGGTGGTGAGCGTCGCCGGGTGGCGTTAACACGTCTGCTGCTGACTGAGCCGGACATCCTGCTGCTGGATGAGCCCACCAACCATCTGGATGCCGAATCGGTAGCCTGGCTGGAACGTCATCTGCAACAATACCGCGGCACGGTCATCGCCGTGACGCATGATCGCTACTTCCTCGATAACGTGGCCGGCTGGATTTTGGAACTGGATCGCGGCTACGGCATTCCCTGGGAAGGCAACTATTCCTCCTGGTTGGAGCAGAAATCGCAGCGCCTGGCGATAGAAGAGAAGAGTGAATCGAAACGACAGCGAACCTTGCAGCGCGAGTTGGACTGGATTCGGATGTCGCCGAAAGCACGCCAATCCAAAGGGAAGGCGCGTGTTACGGCTTACGATAAGCTGCTAAGCCAGGAAACCGAACAATACCGCGGCGAACAGGAAATTTATATTCCTTCCGGACCCCGCCTGGGAGATATCGTAATCAATTTTGAAAATGTGTCCAAGGGCTATGGTGACCGGTTGCTGATTGACGACTTCAGCATCATGATCCCGCCTGGCAGCATAATCGGCGTGATTGGGCCGAATGGCGCCGGTAAAACAACGCTCCTGCGGATGGTGACCGGCCAGGAAGATCCGGATGAAGGTAAGGTTCGCATCGGAGAAACCGTGGAAATGGCGTATGTTGACCAGAGCCGGCAGACCCTGAAGGGTGAAAACAATGTCTGGCAGGAGATCAGCGAAGGCAGTGATAACCTCTTGTTGGGCGACCGAAAAATGAATTCGCGTGCCTACGTTTCCTCCTTTAACTTTCAGGGCAGTGACCAGCAAAAACTGGTCGGTACGCTCTCGGGAGGTGAGAGAAACCGGGTGCATCTGGCCAAAGTGCTCAAGCAGGTCGCAAATGTGATTTTGTTGGACGAACCAACAAATGATTTGGACGTCAATACTTTGCGTGCTTTAGAAGAAGCGCTGGAGAATTTCGGTGGCTGCGCCGTGGTCGTTTCGCATGATCGCTGGTTCTTGGACAGGGTCGCCACTCATATTTTGGCCTTTGAAGGTGACAGCCAGCTTAAGCTATACGAAGGAAACTGGTCTGATTACGAGGTCGACCGTAGACGCCGGCTGGGTGTGGATGCCGATACGCCGCAGACGGTACGTTACCGCAGTATGACACGGTAGCCTGTAGCCTGTGTTGTGGCCGCTGCGCTTGAACGGTTAGGGAAGAACAACCGCTTCGCGAGCTGACAGCGAAAAACCGAATGTCTTCCTCCGCGTCCTTGCTTTGCACTTCACAAGAATTGAGTACCAGCGCTTTGCTCGCTCGCTTTGCGTGCTGCCGTAGGTATGCAGCACAAATCCGATGGCTTTCATCCATCTACAATTACCTGCCTCTCTTAATAAATAGGAGTAAAATTGTCATAAATATCAGATAAGGGGTTATCAACGACTCTCAACCTATCGCTACTCCTCTATATCTGATACCTATATAAGGAGGAACTGAAATGGCTACACAAGTACAAACCAAAAGTACCATTCGCTTCGCGGATCCGCCGCTGGCGAATGCCCTGTTTAACAGCCCAAAATGGGCCTGGCTCTGGTTAATCGCCCGTGTTTATCTGGGCTATTCCTGGCTTTCATCCGGCATTGGCAAACTTTCCAACCCAGCCTGGACACAATCCGGAGAAGCGCTGAAAGGTTTCTGGGAGCGGGCTGTCTTAATCCCGGATGCACCGGCACGGCCGGCCATCTCATTTGAATGGTATCGAGTGTTTCTGCAATCTTTGCTGGATGGCGGCGCGTATACCTGGTTTTCCAAGGTGATCATCGCCGGAGAATTGCTGGTGGGCATCGCACTTATCCTGGGTCTCTTCACTGGCATCGCTGCCTTTTTTGGCGGTTTCCTTAACTGGAATTTCATGATGGCGGGTACTGCCAGCACCAATCCATTGCTATTCACCATTTCCATTCTTTTGATCCTGGCCTGGAAAACTGCCGGCTGGTTGGGGCTCGACCGTTGGGTCTTGCCATTATTAGGAACGCCATGGCAGCCCGGCAAAGCCTTCAAACGTCAGGAATGACACTTACGGACAAGTGAAGAATTAATCCCAGGATGATCATTCTGGGATTTTTACAATCCGATCCAATCAGTTTAATGATTGGCCTGATGCGCTAACTTGTTTTCCCCGCGAAATTCTGCTTCAATCAATGTAGAAGGAGTAGTTCTTTGCGTAAATCCCCGGGAAAAAACCTTTTTAAAATCCTCCTCATTTTCAGTGCTTTTCTGCCAGTCCTCAACTTATTCAACCCACCGGCCGATACCATGCTATTAATCTATACTGTATTTGTGATAATCTACCTGAGCCTGGACGCATTTCCACAAGCTATCAAATTCATACTTATTCCGCACTGGTTTTTTTTTCTGCTGCTGGCAGTGGCGAGCGGTTGGCTTTGCGAAGTACTGGCCTGGGCCAGCAACTAACTGGCAAAAGCGACAGAACCGGCATTGTTCCACCCACAGCTATTTTATGATCTGATCCTGGCCACCGGCTTTTACCTTGGTAACGCCTTGGCCTGGCTGCTACTTCTGCGCAAATACCGGTTTACGCTACCAGCGGTTTTCATCACGCAAGGACTCTTTGGGATTATCATTGAACAGAACGGAGCTGTATTCCGTCAGGGATTATCCAACTTGCCGGCCGGCTTGTTGCTCTGGATTTACGTGTTCCTCGTTTATGGTTCATTTATCGGGATACCCTATCTGCTGGCAGGAGATGGGAATGAGCTATCCTCAATGCCACAGCGTTGGTGGCAGTACCCGTTGACATTGGGGGCATTGTGGCTTGGCAGCGTGCTGGTTACCCTCCTGTGGTCAGCACCATGGCAGGTGTTACAACTCATTCCGCCCCCACAGCCGATGAATACCCATCCCTTCTGGTAAGTTGGGAACCTTTTTGTTTCCGTGAACGTCACAAGCTTATGAAATAAAGTAGGAGGAATCCAATGAAGCGATACTTGTATATTATTGTTTTAATTTTGTTAGCACTCAGTGCATGTACCTCTATCACCACACCGGCTACAATGACCGTTGAGTCGGAAGGCGACGTAAAATCACCAGCAACCGCAACCGTCACCACTCCCGAAAAAACAGAACAGCCAACTGCGACAACTGAGCCACCTGGCCAGCCAACTTCAACCGACACACCTGAACCGCAGCCTTCATGGGTGGCGTTTATCGACCTTTCCGGCAATGTGTTTTTGGTTGACATCAATGGCGGACAATTACAGGTACTGACCGTCGATGGCTCATCGATGATGAGCCCGGTAGAAGATTCTGCCATTCAATATACGGACCCGGCCTGGTCCAGTGATGGCCGCTATCTGGCTGTCAAGCGCACCAATATCACCCAATCAAGTAATTCCCAGGAATATACCTTTGGTATAACGGTCTTTGATGTAGTCAATGGAACCAGCAATAATCTTCTTCCTGAATCGCAGCTCTCCGATTTTGCCTGGCAACCAGGTACACACGTGATTGCCTACAGCCTGATGGCTGACCCGAGCTATTTTATCAGCCGCACGGGTGTGGATGCATCACTGGCAAACGGAATTATGGCGTTGGATCTGGACGCGCAGCTGGTTGAGCCTTATGAACTGGTCTCGCCCGAGGGATATTCACTCGTGAGGGTGCAATTCTCGCCCGACGGCCGCTTTATCAGTTTTGATGAGATCATTTACATGGAAGGCCGCGGTAATTTTGGCTATGTTGAGCTGGAGACTGGCGGGTATACCCGTTGGGAACGCCCGCTGGGTAATTATAACTGGTCACAGGATGGGGAAATGCTCGTATATGACGACCTGACCTATATCCCCAGTGGTGATGAACGTATTTATCTGAATGACCGCTATGATGAGGATGAGCAGGTGTTAATCGAGCCAGAATCTGGCTACTATGCTTCGGATCCGCTTTTCTCTGCAGAAGGCGATTACATCTTATTCAAAGAAACTGAAGCCCTGATCGATAAGCCGTTAATCACCTTAAAGTACATTGAAATGTCAAACAATAACGTTGAGGATTTCTTTGAAGAACGGGGCATCTTCGATATCCACTGGTCACCGGATGCTGAAAATGTGCTGGTTGTTATTGGTTCTTATGAAAAACCCTCTATTGAGTTGGTGAACGCCTATGACGGTTCAGTCACCTCGCTGGCAGAAGGTTGGTCACCAGTCTGGAAACCAGTGACCGCGCATTAACCCTTTTTAGCTGAAAATGATTAGCAGTCTGCAATTTGTACCAGCACAAATTGCAGACTCTTTTTAACATGAAGCATGTATAAATTAAGTTTCTTTGCCGCGATTTTTCAGGCTATCCAGCCGCAAATTCCCCGACTCGTCACGATGGGCGCCTTCTGTATAGCGCAGTTCAAACTCACCACCGAGTTGAATGACATAGACGACCGCTATGGCATGCCAGACGACGAGACCTCAAATAAGCTTTAAGTCATTAATTGTGGTACAGCAGTTTCACCCTTCAATAATGACATAAACCCAGTAGCCATCCTGTTCGGCAAAGAAACCGAGGCCATTTTCACCCAGGGTCATATTGGTCAGCGCGGCTGAGCAGCAAGTGGGCTCGTGAACGACATGCTGGTATGTTTGCGGCATTGTTATGCCATTATAGGAAATGTGGATTTGGTCACCCTGCCTGTAAAAATAAAATGGCTGCTCGTTGATGATCCGGAAGCCGAAAATTTCGGTGTAATTTAACTCCTGGTTAAGCACAATCCCGTCCCTTATGAGGACGTCATTCACTTCCAGAAGCCAGTGCCCATCCCACGCATAGAGTCCACGCACAGGCCCGCCGGCAGGGGAAGATGGCAGAACACTGTACGTGAAAATAAGCGCGTTTTTACGGAAAAGTTGTAAAACCATACCGTCAACCACAGGTGTTAGATGTTGCGCGTCCAATTGAACCCATAGCAGATCGTCACCCAGGAAGGCATAGTGCGGAACATAACCCAGGCTGGAAAAGAACCACAGGTCTTCGACCACCGGTAGGGGTTGGTTGGAGAAGTATGAATAGGGATAGCCGTTGCTGTCGGTGATGGGCAAGATAAACCATTTGCGTGAGGCGTTGATCAAGGGCTTGCCCACCCAACCGAGCAATTTTGTTTGCGACGCTCCGTCTTTATACAGGATATTGTCTTGAATCTGATATCCAAACGACTTCAGCTGCTGATTGAGCAGCGCGCGATCCTGCCCCTGAACATTCCACAGTTCAGCGCGGCGCTGGGCGGCTTCCTTTGGTAGTAAGGTGGCAAATGACTCGACGTTCAAGCCTTGATAGCAGGCGCTGCTGGTTAGGCTGTAGGTGGTTATATTTAGACCGGCAGTTGTGGTTTGCTCTGGAACTTGTTTATTCAGGTAGCAGTCCATTGGCACCAGGTCGGGGTTGCCGGAAGGTGGTGTATATTTCTTATCGGACTTCAGGCCGCGACCGATGGCGAACAGAAAATCTGGAGCTGACTCAATTTGCACGATTTTTTCGGCTTTGACCCAGAATGGGTACCAGGCTAACAGTGCACCCCGCTCTGGCGTGGGTGCATCAATAGAAGGTTGAATTGTACAGCCATAAAAACCATTATTTGAGTTCCAGAGGGACACCAGAGGGTAACTGCCATATAGCTCGTGACGGTTGGCCTCCAGCGTGCAGACAGCATTCTGCCCTTCTCCGGCATTGGGACGACTGCTGACCAGAATACTTTCACCGGCTGGAAGTGCTAATGCGTCTGTCTGCACCTGCCATCCAGGCGGATACTGCAGGCTGAGCTGAAAGTCGGGCAGTTCCTGGCTGGGCCAGTCGGCGAGCGGTTCATAGGGGGGATAAATAGTGGGGACCGGACGGGTAGGCAGGGGCGTGATGGTGGCGGGACGAACGGTGGCGGAAGGCAGCCTGGTCAGCGTGGCAGTGTTTGTGGCAGCCGCTGTCGATGTCACTTCCGCTAAGGGTTGTGTAGCACTCCCACTGACACAACTGGCGAGAGTCGCTGATAATAGCACGCCTAAAAACATTTGTCGACAGATAATTCGCATTTTTGTCATTTTTCACTCCGTATTATT
The DNA here is from genome assembly GCA_038329785.1 of Anaerolineales bacterium. GTDB lineage: Bacteria > Chloroflexota > Anaerolineae > Anaerolineales > Anaerolineaceae > UBA6170. The sequence goes on from JBBQNI010000042.1 coordinate 7,333, forward strand.
CGATCAATTCGCTCCATTCGCTTTTATTCGCGATAATCACTTTGAGACGGCCTGCCAGGTTGTTCCGGCATGCAGGCACGCATATGCATCGCGAGCATAGCGCCCGTGGGTGGCATGCCAGCGCGGGACTGCATCCAAATCCCAGTATTTGAGCGCTAATCCTTCATGTGAAAGGGTCAGGCTGCCAGAGATAATCTCGCAAAGATGGACGATGGCGGTCATGCTGTGGGGCGAGTATTCATAGCCGGCCTTGCGGCTGTAAACGCCTACCAGCCGTACAACAGACACAGTCAGACCAGTTTCTTCGTATGCTTCACGTATGGCAGCTTCAGCCGCGGTTTCATTTACTTCCACCCAGCCGCATGGCAAACACCAGCCGCTGCCATCGGAGCGCTCCATCAGCAGGATCTGGCCAGAATCGTTAAAGATAGCTGCGTCGGCACCCAGCTTGGGGGTGATGCAGCCGCTTTCCTGTTGAAAACGGAGCAATATCTCCGCCGGTTTCAAGACGAGCAATTGTGCGTAATGATTAACTGCCAGATCAAGCAGGTGCTGGTAGCGGTCCCGATCATATTCATTGGTACTGAATGCCAACCCGGTGCGGGCTGTGGCTTGAATTTCTTCCAGCAGGGTAATTGTGTCCATTGAACATCCTTAACTTCGATGATTTTTCCATTATACACCGCCGCCAATAGCTGGATTTGGAACGGTGCTTGCAAAGTTTGTGGGTATAATTGGATACAATAAGCTGGAAAGGTTGGGTCATTATGAAGATTTACATCACAGGAATCAGTGGTTTCTTAAGCATCAATCTGGTACGTTATTTAATGCAGCAAGGTTATAACGAAATTGCCGGCATTGATCTGGTAGAGTTTGATTACCCCGAGCGTGATCAAATTGAATTTTTACAGGGGGATATTCGTGATGAAGCAGCCTTGCGGCGCAGCATGGCTGGCGCGGATATTGTCATCCACACAGCGGCGGCGTTGCCGCTCTATTCCCCTGAGGAGATCTACTCAACTGAAGTGACCGGCACCCGCCTGGTGCTGCAAACCGCTCAAGCGTTGGGGGTTCAGCGTATGATCCACATTTCTTCCACAGCCGTCTATGGTGTGCCTGATCATCACCCGCTCTTTGAAACGGACCCCATGGTCGGCGTCGGACCCTACGGCAAGGCCAAGATTCAGGCTGAAGCTGCCTGCCAGGAACGGCGCGAGATGGGTTTATGTGTGCCGGTTCTACGCCCAAAATCATTTGTAGGACCTGAACGACTGGGCGTCTTCGCCATTTTCTATGAGTGGGCCAGCGATGGCAAAAATTTTCCCATGATCGGAAATGGTAATAACCGCTACCAGCTGCTGGATGTGGAGGATCTGTGCCGGGCAATCGTAGCCTGTATGACTCTGCCTGAAGAACAGGTTAACACCACTTTCAATATTGCTGCCACCGAATTCACCACCATGAAGCAGGATTATCAAGCCGTTCTCGACGAAGCCGGCTTTGGCAAGCGCATCGTCACCTTCCCCGCCGGTCCGGTGATTTTCGTGCTGCGAATTCTGGATGCATTAAAGCTGTCACCGCTCTATCCCTGGATTTATGAGACGGCGGCTAAAGATTCTTTCGTTTCGGTGGAAAAAGCGCAAAAATTGCTGGGTTACAAGCCAGTTTACTCGAATCAAGAGGCGATGGTGCGCAATTATCAATGGTATCTGGCCAACCGCGATCAATTGCAGGAATCGCACGAGAGCGGGGTTACGCACAGAGTTCCATGGAAACAAAAAGCACTCAAATGGGTTAAAGTGTTCTTTTAGGGTAGAGTAATGGGTGATAAGTATTGGGTAATGAGGGGGTGGTTGCTTAGTTGATTGGATGCTTAGTTGATTGGGTGATTGGTTGCTTAGTTGATTTGGTGATTAGGTGAATAGTTGTTGGTTAGTTAGTTAAATAGTTGCTTAGTTGCCTGGTTGTTGAGCCAAATGATGAATGAAGAAAATGGTTGCAGGTTTGACTGGCATGAATTAACCGGCTCCCTGGAACAAATAATAACCTCCTCTCCCTTGAAGCAAAATCCTTGCTACAAAGTAACTCTCCCGAAGATTCTAAAAGTGTTGTATGCCGTCCACTGTGCCTTCGGGAGGGTCCTCTTGAAGCATTATGATTTGCAAATACTATATCAGTCTCCCGTCAAATTCTCAGGTTTGGGTCCCGAAGTCTATGTAAAATTAAGCTTATGTGGAGTCTTTTAAAAAATTCCTGCTTGCCACGACCACCTCTTGCCGATAGAAATCCTGGCGCGATCAGTATAGTATCAGGATAAATGATCAATGGCGAATTTGTTTCGAATGGAATAACGGAAATGCATTTAACGTGGAAATTACGGATTACCATTGAAAAGGAGTCAAATTATGAATGAAAAACTTGCGCCAGTTCACCCAGGCGAAATATTGATGGAAGATTTTCTAAAACCATTAAATCTCAGTCAAAATCGTGTGGCCATTCACATTGGTGTGAATGCTCGCCGAATCAATGAGATTGTCTTAGGCAAGCGCAGTATTACAGCTGATACCGCTCTCCGGCTGGCACGTTTTTTTGTAAACTCCCCACAATTTTGGCTGGGAATTCAGGCGCAATATGAGCTCGATATGGCAGAAGATGCTCTGGGGGTTCGGTTGATACGAGAAGTCGATACTTTGGAAATGATTTCACGGTCATTACCGTGAGATCGCCAATCATTACGATGCCCGATGAAACCACGACTGGAAGCCGAAATAATGTCAGCATTGTAAGAATTAATTGTTGTCAGGGGACGTTTTGTTTTTCGTGAAACTCCTATTTAAATGTTTCTGGACTTTTTTTCGGGAGAGCTGCCAACCAGGATTGAGCCGCCTGCGGCCTGCGAAAACGGAAAAGCTTCAGATGCATGTACTGCGGATGCTTCAGCAATTGCGGATATTCACTCAAATGGCGTGGGTAACTTTGCAACAGCCACAGCAGGATTGAATCGCTCAAAAAGAATGAAGTCTGCCAGCTTTCACGGTTCCCGTTCCATAATTCGACCTTCCCGAACGAACGCTGCAAAGTTCGTCGCATCAGACGCCAGAAGACGGTCGGGAAGGGATAATTAAGCCAGATGACTGTATCGGCACGCTGCCAGAGAATATTACGCAGCTGCGAGTAATTTCCGTCGCAAACCCAGTGCTCCTGGTCAGTCAACTGCTGCACTTGTGCGCGCATCTCATCTCAGGGCATTTCCTGCCAGTCCGGCAACCAGTGGATGGCGTCCAGCTCAATGTGGTTGTAAGCTAACTTTCCCGCTAACTGATTGGAAAAAGTGGTCTTACCGCTGCCGGAAGCGCCGATCACGACGATGCGGGCACCGGGCAAGGCAGTATTGGGTTTGGATAGGTTGGCAGAGGGCATGCTGACTCTCCTGGACTATTATGGATTCTACCAGCACCTGACCTCTCCAAACAATACCCCCTCTGGAGGATTTTAACCTGTCTGCTTGGCCAGGGATTTTATCTGATCCCTGCTCTTTGCCGTGAAGACATGGTTTGGCATGCTAAGATCGATGGAAATATCCCCCTCCTTTTTCTCTGCGTATTGCACGTGCTTCGCACGTGCTGCCGAAGGCATGCAGCACACTTCCCACGCGTGAGCTTTGCTGCTTATGTGATTGAATAATTGCGAGTCGCATCCGGATGGAAAACTTTGTGATTTAGTCAGTCATTTTTTTGTAGTTACCAACAACAAGAATTTCCATAGTAGTAACTTGATATAATGCGATGATTTTTGTGGTATAGAAAATGCACACTACAAAGAAACAAAACAGATTGATTTCCAAGCGATGAATTCTCTTCCCTATTTTTCTAAGTTTTAGCAGCTCATAGTCTGGCAACAAGCAATATCTCAACTTTTGTTGACAATAAAGTTAGTCTGATATAGAACGTATTATCACTTACCGCTGGTCATGATAGAGGGAGTCTAATGGCAGATATAGATTTAACACAAACTCAAGAAGAAATAGACAAGCTTAAGAACCAATTAAGCCATCTCCAAAGCAAACTTGACCAGGGTAGAGGATACATGGTTTATAAAGGCAATAAGAAAATCAAATTGATTCTTTTCTTAATTCCTTTGCTTTTGTTCACCTTATTACCTTCTATATTATTTACATTGGATCGGTGGTGGGGGTTTGAGGGGATCAAAAATTTTTCCAGAGAAAATATCTGCAAAATTGATTTTTTATGTAGGACGGCCCTTCCTGGTTATTTTTTTTGGATAATCTTCTCTTTAATCGTGGTTGCCATAATAATTTTGAATTTCTCACATTCCTTTCAAGGTGAAATTAAAGATTGTTTCTTTTCCGAACCAAACCCTCTTGTTGAAAAATGGAACGGGTTGACCAATCGTCGTAAAAAATTAATGATATTAGCAGTAGAAGGATTATCTCTTGATATTATTTATTGTCTTGTTTCTGATAGTTTACCCGGCCTTGAATTATTTTTGATAGCGGGGGTCTACCTATTATTCCTTTTACCTGAAGATATAAACCTGGAACAATGGATCGTAGCGAAGTGGATAAAATTTAAGAATAAATGGGCTTTGTATGCTACTGTTCTTTTTACTCAAATTGCATTGATTTTATTTATTCGGGCCATGCAGTCTGCTGACCATTTCATTCCTTTTGTAAATTATTTTTTATTGGGACTGGCGATTCTCTTAATGGTTATTAAATTTAAGGAACTGGGAAAGATGTACTGGGTTTTTACGTTTGGTCTAATCCTTATGACCTATCAGATGAACTCCTGGCATTTTTCGAAAATCGGAGATGAGTATAGCTTTTTTTATTACCCTTTTAATGTCATCTTCAATCAAAATATTTTTCAAATAAGCTCCAATTTCTTTGGAATTGATGCAGTATATGGAAACTTCAGTTATTTTTCCTCTTTGATTCAATATCTTGGAATGGCATTTTTTGGAAAAAACCATTTTGGTTGGCATATCAGTGGAGTATTGGTGGTTTTACTTTCGTTGCCTTTGTTATATGATTTTTTCAAAACCTTCATTAACGAACGCCTGGCTTTCATCGCGGTTTTATTGTTATCCTGTTCACACTACCTAATTTCTTTTAGTAAGATCGGATATAGTAATTTGCAGTCCCTTTTTATTGGCTCGATTGTTTTATGGGCGACCGGCCGGGCCATTAAAAACAAAAGTATGCCATGGTTTTTCGTGCTTGGCGTTTTGATGGGGTTTTGTTTTTACACTTTTCCCGCTGCCTTATTTTTTCTTCCCTTACCCTTCTTGATGTTATTAATCTATCACCCACCACATACAAAAAGCGATTGGTGGATGTATGGCCAAACAATTTTAGGGCTATTCCTGATTTTCATTCCGATATTATTCCAGACCGCTTATTATGACAACATGTTACTCGGCACATTTGTGGGGAGTAAAGTATGGGTGTATGCAGGAACTTCCTTGCCCGAACATTTTATTGATAACATCATATACTCGCTTATTGGCCATTTAGTGAGTTTTCGTGAGAGCCATTATGTGGTTTCAAGCTATTTAGACCCATTGTCCGGCGCATTTGTCATTCCGGGAATTTTATTAGCGATCACAAACCTCAAATCCAACCGTTTCATGAAGTTCTTGGTGATTGCATATTTTTTTGTACTGATTTCGATGGGGTCCATTCATCAATTTGAAATACCGCCTATAACTCGTATGTTCCAGGTTTTACCTTTCTACGTAATTTTTGCTGCAATTGGCCTCGATTGGATCATGCGATTATTAGCTTCCTGCACCTACAGGCCCGGAAAAATAATGTCTTACGGGTTGATCATAGCACTAATGGGAATCGTTTTATTGAATATTATTCAATCGGCGAAAATTTTTCAGAAGCGATATGTAATATACGACTCAGAGCCTGCCATTTTACATTTACTGCAAGTAGATGCTCCCCATGTGGCTGCGAGACCTGATGAATTTAAAAATTATTTAATCCTTTCTCAAGGAAATTTTGACTTGGGATGGTTGAATACTTTCCAGGATATCTACAAATTGCCGGATTCAAGAACACAATATCTTAAACTGGATATTGATTCTCCTCGGATCCCGTCTAATTGGTTGAAAAGGATCAGAGATGAGGAAAACTTAATAGTTCTCATCCCACCAGTTTTTACGGATGAGATTCGCCAGGGTCTCCAGCCAATTTTAGCTGAGCAGGGCAGAATCCCCTGCGATATCCGCAATAATCCGGGTGAATTCGTGGAGATACAGGCCTGGTTCTCTCCGAGATATGAGAATCTTTGCATGGAAATGCAAAATTATTCCTGGATCAGGTAAGCGTAAGCACGTGATTTTAACGGACGATCACTTCCAACTCACGGTAGATGGTTTCTGTTTCCTGCAGGAGACTGGATGCGGGATTATGTAAATGGGTTTCAAAGAATGCATACAGGAATTCTCTCAAAAGCGGAATCTCGCGCTCAGCTTTGATAGGTCCTTTGAGGCCGAGGAGAGCTGCCACTGGTGAAAAGAGCGGCAGATCGCTGAAATCATAATGGGTGGCTCCCAGCAGTATGGCCCGCTGAGTGCCAGCCGGTGAGGCCAGCCAAAAGCTTTCAACCAGGGGAAGATTCGGTTTGCTTTTCCAGCCTTCGCTGAACATCAACATGGCAGGCTTTGGGATAGCCTGGCTCGGAAGGCTGCGAGTGTAAGGCACCAGCCAGGGATCCATGCCAAAGGCGGCCTGACAGCGTTCATCGAGCGCACAGGTCTGCAAGATAGCACCTCCGCCGGTAGAATGCCCGAACAAACCGATTTTGACCAGATCAAGATGTCCTTTGAAGATGGAAGGAATGCTGCCGTCCTGCAATTGCTCCATTTGATCCAACGTGAAGCGCAGATCCCCCACCCAACTATCACCCAGGATGAGCGCAGCCTGCTGGTATTCTTCATCACTGACACCTTTGGGTAATGCTCCGGGTTTATTCTTCGCGATTGTCCCGTCCGGGTAGACGCTGATGACGGCACCGTAGGCATGCTCCGGGGCAAAGACAATAAAGCCTTGTGAGGCAAGTGCCTCCATCTGAGTTGTGTTTTGATAGCGCATACCGTCCCAGCCATGTGAAAAAACCAGCAGCGGCCATTGATCAAAGCAGGTAGCCAGACGCGCATTTAATAGCGAGTTTGTTTTGGCCAACGAAAAATGATCGAGAAAAAAAGCCGGGAAACCAAACGAGGTGGAGAGGGCGCGCGCAGCCAGTCTGCCATCCGGCAGATAGGGCGCCAGACCGTCACCCGAATCGGGAACTGCCGGGTACCAAACCTGCACCATAACTCGGCGTGGTTCGGACGGGTTGTTGGCATAGATCTGATCTGCATCCGGGCTGTAGACTTCAAGGCGCGTTTCATCTACCCAGTAGAACGATTGTGTCCCGACTGGATAAGGTCCCGGCGGGGCAGGAAAGGATGGAACTGGTAGTGCCCAGGGTAAGACCGTGAAGATCAACAGTACCAGCTGGCTGATCACGGTTTGCCAGAGCCGGCTTTTTTGTTGCGGATGTTGGGTACGACGGAAGGAAAGCGCAGCCAGGAAAAACGCCAAAATATACAGCGGAATCATCTGCCAGCGCCAGCCTTCAAAAAGAAGGTGATAAATAATAGCGAGTAGATTAATCAGCGGTAGCAGATTCAACCAGGCTGCTTTTTCAAGACGAAATGCGCGCAGCAAAATCGAAATGAAGAGAACAGCAACAATGATAATTTCAAAAATACGCATGAGATTCTGGCTTCTTTCAAATGATATGGACAAAGGGTACTATAGGCAGGTGCGAAAATCAAGAAAATTGCGCTATCTTTTGCCGGCAGGGTACAATTGAAATAAAATAACGAAGAGAGGTCTGGTAGATTGGCATCAACAACTGGCATTGTAAAAATGTACACCGACGGCGCATGCACTGGCAACCCGGGCAGGGGTGGCTACGGGGTTGTTATTCTGGATGGAAAATCCCGTAAGGAACTCTCGCAAGGCTACCGCTATACTACCAACAACCGCATGGAGCTCATGGCCGCCATCGCCGGTCTGCAATCGTTGGAAGACAAGCGCCAGGTGCAACTCTTTACCGATTCGCGCTATCTGTGCGACGCTATCAACCTGGGCTGGGTCAAGACCTGGCAGCGGAAGGGCTGGCGAAAAAGCGACAAGGGCATGGTACTTAACCCAGACCTCTGGAAACAACTGATCGCGCTTCTGGATCAGCATCAGGTCACACTGGCCTGGGTGCAGGGACACGCCGGGCATAAACAGAACGAACGTGCCGATCGCCTGGCAGTGGCAGCCGCCAAGTCCAATGAATTACTGGAAGACGAGGGCTATCAGAACGGCCAGGTGAGTGAACAGCCCGGCTTGTTTTGAGAAGAATATTAAGTCGAAGTCATCGATTTATATTTTGACATTCAGGGTTAACCCCTGGAAAAACGTATTCAAAAGACTGAATCAGTCTGGCTTTACCCATAAGTGGACATGCCCATAGCCGCCATCCTTCGTCAGACGTAAATATTTCTGATCCGACAGACGGACGATATAAATATCATAGGTACCATCCTTTCGCGTGGCTACGGCTGTGCCAAAATCAGGATGAGTTGACCATTCAGGCGTTTGCCATTCTTCCGTATTTTCTGGTTTTTGGAATGATACGTAGTTGCTGCCATCAAAATTACAGACACCGAAGAAATCATGTCGTCCTTCACCACATTCCGACAATCTCAAATGCATGACGCATTGACTATCATCCGGAGCAACTGATATATCGCAAGCCTGGTTTTCTCCATCGGGTAGTTGGCGGTTACCAAGAGGCTGCTGGAAAGTTCCCAGCTGTAGATCCGCGATTATTAAGTGTGCATATCCTGTTGCCAGGAAGCGTCCATCCCGACTGATACCCCCCCCAAAGCCATATGGGAACAATTCAGCCGGTTCACCGATCGGAAGATTGTTGTGATCGACGCGCTGTTTCATTGTTCTTCCCAACGGAAACCCTGTGTAAAGCATATTCGTGGTGCGGTAGACAATCCAATTTTCGCCAGATTGAGGGTCAATCCACCAGTGAGGGTGTGCTCCCATGCCAATTGACGTCATTTGTAAATTATCCAGAGATAGAATTGAGATTTCAGATGGAGCAAAGGTCGAACTGAAAAGGATTCTGTTCCCTTGGGGATTGAAAAGGGGGGCAAATGCTTTGGCATTTTCGATTTCTAATATTTTGGGTTGATCTTCTTCCACATTGTACTCAACCACATAAAGCATGCTGCCACTGTTTCGCAATTTTTCACGATCCTGCCAGGTGGTGGTAGTCGCGCCGCGTAAACGTCGGAAAACAAACTTGCACTTTTTTGTCTTCAGGAAATCCAACACTGTGTCTCTTTCAGCAAGGCCACCAATTATGAATTGATTTTCATGTTTCATAATTAAATTCGCTTTATCCCTTTATCGCACCGGCGGTCAGACCGTCGATGAATTTTCTAGAAAAGAAAAGATAGAGAACTAAGACCGGTAGCATGGTTACAATCATGCTGGCAGCAGCCATTCCCAATTCAGATTGCGTTTCGCCGACGAAATTGAAGATAGCTGCCGGCAATGTGCGCATGGATGGTTTCGTTACCATCGTGATCGAAAGCAGCAGCTCATTCCAGAACAACAGGAAATTCAGCAAGATTACGGTTAATACGGCCGGTCGAGCCAACGGCAGCATTACCCGCCAGAAGATCGAAAAATCCGAACACCCATCAATTCGGGCGGCATCCTCAAGCTCAGAGGGAAGCTGTGAAAAATAGGTTGATAACAGGAAGGTACTCATCGGCAGCGACATGGCAGTGTACAGGAAAATTAACGCCCAATACGTATTCAGCAAGCCATAGTTAGCCATCAAAGTAAATTGCGGAATGTACATGATTTGTGGGGGAAGCATCAAGGCAAATAAAAGAATTGCCAGGAGTGCTTCACGCCCTCGAAATGCGAATCGTTTTCTACCAAATCCATAACCTCCTAATGTGGAAAGGAAGGTCGATAATAATAGTGCACCTGAGGTCACAAAAATACTATTTAAAAAATATCGTTGAATATTAATTCTCGGATCCGCAAACAAATTCCAAAAATTTTGCCAACGTACGGAAGCCGGTAATCCATAGGGGTTAAGAAGGATCTCCTGAGTTGTCTTGGTGGACATCAGGATCAACCATAGAAAAGGAATGAGAACAGCCAAAGTGAATACAAGTAATAGCAACACCAACGCAAATTTTCCAAGTCCTCCATTTTGGGTATGTTTAATAAAAAAGTTGTTGAAAGCAGGTTTTTTTGTGTTATCCATTGGTCAATCCTGCCAGGTCTTTACAGCTCTGCGCATAAAAAACACCCCTACCAATACAATTAAGGACCAGAAAACCGCCATAGAAGATGGATAACCCATATCGATGGAGTTCCAATAAAAGGCGCGCTTCTGGATATAGGTCGCCACAGTTTCCGAGGAATGCATAGGACCTCCGTTTGTGAGCACCCAGACCACATCGAAAGCGCGCATTTTTCCCATAAATGAAAGTACAGTCACGGTAATGAGAGTGGGTTTTAATAGAGGAAGCAAGATTTTAAAGACGGTTTGGATGCGATTGGCACCGTCAACATAGGCTGCTTCAATCAAATCGAGAGGAATGGTGCTCAAGCCGGCTAATAATAAAACAAATGAATTGCCAAAGGTAGCCCACCAATGGACAAAAATGACCACAGCCAAAGGCGTGTCTCTTCTTCCCAACCAGTTAACTGCCAAATTGTCCAGCCCGACTGACCTGAGCATTGTGTTAACAATGCCCCATTCACCATTAAAAATCCAACGAAAGACAATACCCACGATAACGCCGGAAACAAGTACAGGCAAAAACCAGACTGACCTAAAAAATCGATGAAGAGGTAACTTAAAAAAAATAACAATTGCCAGGGTGGTGCTGGTTAAAATTTCAATAAAAGGGCCGACAATTCCCCAAATGGAAGTATTCTTGACAGCTGTAAGAAAAATATCATCCGAGAACATCTGAATGAAATTATTTAGACCGACAAATTCCGTAAGTACATTTCCTCCTCTAGGAATTATCTTGTGAAATGAGTAATACAGAGTGGCCACGATGGGATATAAGGTGAAAATGGCGTAAAACAACATGACGGGACCAATAAAGATAAAAATAGGTTTCCAGAAAGCCCACTTTTTTTTGATGATGATCAGGTTGCCATCGCCCATTAAATTCCCTTTCTTGTAAATTGGAAAATAATTGTAGGGGTATATTATTTCAATACTGCTCTGCGAGCGCTATCGTAATAATATACCCCAAGAAACGAAATAAATTTCAGGACACTCTTACTTGCAAAGCTTAGCATCCAGGGTGGCGATAGCTTCATCCACCGAAAGCAGACCAAGCGGGATACCCTGATTCAATACAGAAGTCAGTGCATCATTGAAGTCTCCACAAGCAGCGCCGGGCACAATCGGTTCAACATCGCCGTAGACTGCATTGAATTCATCCCAATACCATTGCCAGGGGTTTTCTTTTAAGTCTGCCGGGACATCTTCAGAACTGAATGCGATCGCAGAGGCGGTATTGCTCAATCCTGCCCACATAGCGGCATAGGTGGGATCATCGGCCCAGAATTTTAGAATATCTTTGGCAATATCTTTATATTGTCCAGTGGAAAGTACGATGTAGCCGGTGGGGAATAACCCAACAATGCTATTCGGGGAGGTAGCTCCATCCATAAGTGGGTATTTCAGCATACCAAAGCGAAAATCAGGGGACTGACCCCCACTTGCCTCGTCTTTGAAGGCGCGGCTGGTATACCAAGAACCATTCATGAACATACAGGCCTTTTTCTGGGTATGGAAATAGAGATGCGCTTCATCCAGAGTCATGGTAGCGAAGGAGTCATTCCATAGACCATTCTTGCCAAGTTCAACGACCCAATTGAGCGCCTGGCGTACTTCCGGTGTATCCCAGGATTTTTTACCAGTCCAGTATTCGTTAAATTCTTTCGGTCCTACCAGAGAAAGCAGTGCAGCCTTTGAAATATATTGCCCTGGGAACGGGCGATTTCCACCGCCATTGGCAAATCCTGCATAGCCGGCAGTATCACATTTCTTAACAACCTCTAAAAACTCGTCTTGAGAGAATTGAGCATTATCAGGGACGACAATCCCCAGTTCATCAAAAATTTCTCTGTTATAGAGCAGGTAATCAACAGTGAAGGCGGTGTTGAATTTATATGCTTCGGGGAAACCTAAATCGGGGTAACGGGCTTCATCAATGGCACCAGGTACAAACCTTTTCGGGTCCAGGACATCGTCAAGTGGCTCGATCCAACCGGCTTCCACCCAGGATACATCATATGTGTCAAAGGTGGTGATATCCGGGGCACCTTCTCCACCAGATTGCATTACGGTTTGAATGGATTGGCGCAGCGGGTCCTTATCAAACCATGCAACTTTAATCACCACATCCGGGTGTGCAACCATATAATCGTCAAACACCTTTTGAACTACCTGACGAAAGAGTGGCTCGTTGGCAAAATGGCTCCAGACATTAATTTCGGTTGGGCCGGTTGCTTCTACGATTTTTTCCACTTCTACTGTCTGGATGACTGTGACTGGCGTACCTTCTACGATTTTTTCGACCTCAACGGTCTGAATGATTGTTTCAGGTTGACAGGCTGCAGCAATCATTGCAAACAAAATACAGATAACAAGCAAGGAACTAAACTTTTTCATTGTTTTATCTCCGGGGGGGGTCTTATTTACTAGCGGTTCGACATCTTCGTATGATAGAGATGTTTGCTTAACAATACTGGTGTAAAAAATTAGAAATTGCAGTTTCTTAACATAATTTGTTGTTATTAATTTTTTACCTCCTTGCGGCATATCAAAATGAATGATCTGACTTATTGTCTTTCTGCAATTAAGTCCAAAATTCGATTCCAGCTGGTTGTGAAACTGCTGCGGAAAAGTTGTACTGGACCGAAATCCTCAAATTCTTCTGGCTCGAGTCCATCCTCGAGGTAACCCCGCTTAAAATCAGGTAGTTTTTCCATCAGCTCGTCAATGACGTAGGCAGGAACCGGGTTGAACAGGCGATATACAACCGGATTGTCCTGAGAAATAAGCATATCCGCAGTCCCCTCCCAGTTAATGGTGATACAGACTTTCCCACCTACCATCTCTGTAAAGTGATGCAAACCACGAGCACCACCACCAATAAAGACACAGGGATAATTTCTTTCTATCATGAGAGAATAAACTTTGCGGGCTATCGCCAAACCAGCCTGATACAAAACATCCGGAGTTATATCGACGTCATGTTTTCGAACATAATTCCGAAAATGATCATCATATATGCCGGTAATATGAGACATATAGAACATTGGCTTGTGGTTTGTTGCTTTGGCTACCCTCATATAGTTTTCGCAAATAGCCACGAATTGAGCCACACCGAAAATTTCTGTGGCATTAATCGGGATATTCTCTCCAACCAGAGTTTCCATAGCTTTGATGCCAGGAATGGTCGTGGGAATTTTACAACAAATATTTGGGGCTAGTTGACGATTTATTCGCGCGCCTTTGATTATGCATTCTGGATCATCTTCATTAATGGGATCCCCCTGGATGCTAACATAACCATGTTGTCCTTTCGTAGCCTGGAACATAGGCATAAATAGATCTGAAATGGGCTTAACTATTTTGCGCTGAAATTCCTCAGCAATTTCCCATTTGCCTTTGTGCATCAACATAGTCTCATCGAGTAACCGATAGGCGTGTTCAGATTCCTGAGGGTGATCGATCATCTTTTGAGTATAGGAAGGGTTGTTGGTGCATCCTTTCGCACCGTTTTCAATTGCTGCCCTCGCTTGCCAGCGTGTGGGGTTGTTGATCCAAAAACGGGTGGGGGTTTGTTCACTGACACGAATAAAATATGGTTCCATGGTTATTCCCTTCTATTTCTTGAGCAATTCTGCCATTCTTTCAAAACCACACTGTCCACTGCAAAGGATGGGGATACCAAACTCCAGCACCGGGTCTGGAAAAGTTAACAGGAAGATGGACATGGAAAGCTGAGCTAAAACCACCGAACGCAGATCCTGTGTACGTTGATGTGAGCGTATGGTCTCAGCCAGGATCTTGTTATGTTTTTCAATGTCGCCATCAGCAAGATAATGCCAGGCACTCTCAACCGTTTCGCCGGTCATCGTAATAGTGGTGTCAAGGTCGATAGCTGTTTCTTCCAGCAAAGCTTTTGTGCTGGCAACGGTAGGTCCATGTGTGGCAATTACCAACGTAGTACCGCCAATTTTCACCGCTTTTTCCATCATAGGGCGGTCAATCTGTACCACGGGGACACTATAATTTTTTACTGCATCTACTACGGCGGGAAAAGAGCGATTCATCGTGGAGCAGGTAATCAGAATGGCATCCACATGACCCAATTGCACAAGATCAAGTGCATAACGCGCAAACGCGTCGATATTGGATTGTGGGGGTGTAGCTAAGCCCTGTTCGTGTGCTTCCATGAAATTTATTTGAAGGGCTTCGTTTGCAATATTGATTAGATGAACGCCGGGCAGATACAATCTTCCAAAATAATTTGCCCAAGGCGTAATCCATGACGAGCCATTCAGAAGTCCAAGTCTTTTTCCAATGAAAGCAGGATCGCCTTCTTTTTCAGGACCAGTATGTGCTACGCCACTCAGCATGAGTGTTTCCGAGAACCAGTTCGCAGAATTGGCAGGCAATGTCATCGGTGAACCATCCTTTTTTGTTGAATCACATGCCGTGCCGACCTGGCAACGTCACAGGGCTGCATACCGTGGTGCGTGAATAATTCCTGGATGCCGCCGCTATCTGCCCAACGGTCCTGAACACCGATTCGCCGAATAGGAACCGGATAGTTTTCCCCGAGCACCTCCATAACAGCAGATCCAAAACCACCTAAGATGGTTGCGTTTTCAGCGGTCACTGCGCATCCGGTCCTAACAGCACTATTAATAATTAATTCTTTGTCAATCGGTTTAATGGAGCCCAGATGAATTACCTCTGCAGATATACCTTCAAGGGCCAATAGGTCTGAAGCATCCAGGCATATTTTCGTCATGATACCTGTGCCAAATAAACTGACATCATCTCCCGATCGTAGAACCACACCTTTGCCCCATTCAAAACGATGACCAGGCTGAAAAATGGCGGGTATGGCAAGACGGGAAATTCGGAAGTAAACTGGACCGTTGACCTCAATCGCTGCCCTCATTATTGCATGTAAATCTTCCGCATCGGCTGGATCTGCCACCCTCATGTTGGGCAAGGCGCGCATGATGGCAATATCTTCAATACAATTATGTGAGGCTCCAGCACGACTTGTAGGAAGCCCGACATATGATCCGGGAATTTTCACATTCAACTCAGGAAAGCAAATAGAAATTGCAATCTGGTCCAGAGCACGGCGGGAAGCAAAGACAGCAAACGTCGATGGAAAGGGTATATATCCACTTAACGCTAAGCCAGCTGAGATCCCAAACAAATTTTGTTCGGCAATTCCTACCTGAATAAAACGATCTGGAAATGCCTTTTTAAACATGGTTGCTTTGGAGGATGTATGCAAATCGGCGTCCAACACAATCATGTTGGGGTATTCTTTGCCCAACTCTACAAGCGTGCCGCCAAATGAATCACGCATCTCAACTGCTGGCAAACTGCCGTTATTCGTTTCCATAAAAATTTTCCTTCAAATCAAATTCTCCTAACTTACTGTAACCTTCAAGAGCGCGGTTGTAATTGCGCGCCAGCTCAATAAGCATCTCGTCGGCAGTTTTAGGATCGGGGGCATGTGTGTGCCACTTGTAATTGAATTCTGCCATTTCGACGCCTTTTCCTTTAACCGTATGCGCAATAATGACAATTGGTTTTCCTCGCGGTTGTATCCAGCGGGCGCGATGAAAGGCGTCAGCCAGGAGGGGAATGTCATGCCCATCCACTTCAATAACATCCCAACCAAATGCCTGCCACTTGTCGCTAAATGGTTCAATACCCATTTCATCCCACACAAAGCCTTTGGCCATAACTTTGTTGTAATCGACAATGGCGATTAAATTATCGAGATGGTATTGGGAAGCAAACATGGCCGCTTCCCAGACATTACCCTCATTCGTTTCCCCATCTCCCAGTATACAAAACACTCGCCCGCGGGCATTTTCATTGAAGCGCATACCAAGCGCCATGCCAACCGCAACTGAAAGCCCCATACCCAAAGGACCCCCGGAAGATTCAAGTCCTGGTGTGCGAGCCATGTCCGTGTGCCCTTCAAATCCGCCCAGTTCACAATAGCTGTAAATCTTTTCCTGCGGATAAAACCCACGCAAGGCCAGGGCAGCATACAAAGCCGGGGAGCCATGCGCCTTTGATAAGACCAATCGATCACGATCCTTCCAATCTGGCTGCTCGGGTTTAATTGACATTACCTTGAAATATAAAACAGCTAAAATCTCTGCCATTGAAAAAGAGCCTCCCAGGTGGCCCCATTTAGCAAAGGTTATCATTTCGGTGCTCAAACGGCGAATACGATAGGAGACATCCTCCAGTTCAGCAAGTTTTTCTGAAGTTAACTGCATGTTTGCCTCAATTAAATAAAATCATTGGAAAATTACCAGATTTGAAATTGTATATACACTATAGTACATATTAGTATACTAAAAGTCAATAGTCAATATATTGAAATCAAATGAATTTCATATGACAAATAGTGCTACAATATATATAGAATAAGATATTTGACAAGAAGGTGTTATTTTGAACAAAGAGATATCCACCTACCAACAGCAAGCTTACAACTTTGTGCACGCACAAATCATCAACTTGGGCTTCAAACCCGGTGAGTTTATTACTGATACACAAATTGCAGAGAAGCTTCAGATCAGCCGCACTCCAGTTCGTGAAGCATTTCAGCGCCTTGAAAAGGAAGGTTTATTGGTAAATGAAGCACGCAAAGGGTGGCGAGTTTATATGCTTGATCTGGAGGATATCTATGAAATCTTTGAACTCAAAATTAATATTGAGGGGATGTTGATTCGAAAGGCTGCTGAATCAAAGGATGAGCTTTTACGTAAGGATTTAGTTGCCGCATTGGACGATATGAAGAGCGCGACCAATTTGAATGAACCTGAAGATTGGCTGCGAGCTGATATCCATCTACACAATATCCTGTTTATCATGGCTAACAATGAAAGAGCAATTCGGATTGTTGCAAATTTAAATGACCAGTGGCACCGCTTGCGTCTGGGTTATGTGGCCTTACAAGGCCGTACCCACACTTCAATTCTGGAGCATGAACAATTCGTGGAGAGCGTTATTGCATATGATCCTGCGCGTGCGGAACAACAGATGCGAGTACACCTCACACGGGTCCGCGATGATCTGATTCAGCTGGTAGAGAAAATTGTAATTCCTCTGGGCAACAGTCTCTTTTAATCTATCGTTCTCGTTCACCTCAATAACATGGGCAGGTATACCTTGCTCTCAACAGTGATCTCAATCGCCGATTCGTAAGCGCCGATGTCACAGCGCCCCGCCCGTGATCGCGGCCCGCCGACCTGATCTTCAATCAGAAATGCACCACCCAGACCGGTGCAGCCGGCCGGGTTTGCGGCATTGGCAGCCGGACTGCCCGCCAGTAGCGGATGAATCAGCTGGTCATAGCGATTCCAAGTACCATCCGTGGTGAGATTGCCCAACCTGGGGTTGACCTTGTTCACATAAGTCCCCACCAGGTTGCCGCTGGTGTTGCCTATGATGGTGCAGAGATAATCGCAGCCCCCGATCAGGTTGTAGCCATATGATGAAATCACGCCATCGATATCATAACCTTGAACGAACATATCGACGGTGCGATCCTCATTCCCGGCCACCATGGTATTACGCATTTCAACCGTGCCACTCTCGTTATAGATGCCACCTCCACTACCTTTTATTGTGCTGGCATTGTCGCTGTCGGCGATATTGGCGGTGATGGTGACACTATCGAGTACCACCCGACCGGACTTAACTGCCAGGCCGCCCCCATGACGTGAAGAAACATTGGCGCTGATGGTGGTGTTGACAATCTCGGTCAGGCATTCGGCACAGTCAATATAGAGACCACCGCCATCGCCTTCGAGCGGGGTTAGGTCACTAAGTAAATAGGAGATATTGCCGCTGATGGTGCTATTGGATATAGTGAAGTGTCCGTAGTTTTTAAAGGTAATACCACCATGCTGGAGAGCCCGGTTATCACTAACGATGACATTCTCCAGGCGATTTTGGTAACTATTATTGCTGCGGTTGATAAAAATACCCCCGTAGGCATTGCTCGCCTGGTTGTCCGATATAATAACCGCATCCACCACGCTTTCCGCAACCAATTCTCCCTCGTAGTTATATATTCCGCCACCATCCACAGCTTCATTTAGTGCAACGAGGGTGCCATTTGTTAACCTGACCGTACCGCCACCGTTGATGTAGATTCCACCGCCGCGGGCTCCAGCAATATTTGAAATAACCTGGGTCTGGTCAAGGGTAATGCTGCCGCCGGTTTCGGTGCAGAGAGCGCCGCCATTAACCGGGTTGCTGTTTTCTGAAAAGGTGGAGTTGAAGACCAATAACGTGCTATTCCCCATGACCCTGGCGCCACTTCCACAACCCAGTGCGTTGTCTTCATTTAAGGCAACGTTACTGCGTTCCATAATCAAGGCCGTAGTAGCGGTACCACCTGCCATCCAGATGCCTTTGTAGTTTTCTTTGAGGGTGCTATCCGTGATGCTGAAATTGATCGGCAGGGCACCTCCATTGATGAAGACACCTTTCTGATTACCATTGATAATACAATCATCCACAAGCCCTTCCCCGGCTGAGACATAAATTCCATTGGCGAAATTACTGATTTTTACCCCATGCACTTCACTGTCGGATTGAAAAGCCAGCCCCGCCGATACGCCTGACGTTGTAGAAATGGATGTCGGATGAGTTCCACCGGCACCCGCTCCTTGAATAACGACCGGTGTCGTTAAGATTGGTAATGTGGAAAGGAGGTAATAATCGCCAGCGGGCAGCGTGATGCGATTGTCGGCGTTTTGATTGAAATTGATCTGTTGGATAGCTGCCCGTAATGAACAATGGTTTTGTGCGTCTGCGCAAAAACCGTTGGATAAATTGCTGTCATTGGTATCGGCGGTGGTATCAACGGTGAACCAGGATTCAGCCTTGCTTTCTTGCACGTTACCGGTAAAACCTGAAGCGATGATAAGGATAATAACGGCGATCAGGGTGAATAATTTATTCATAGTTTTCCTCCGAAAATCTTGACTGTTGAGAATTTTTTGCCGAAGCAAAGAAGTCATTCAGATAGGTATGCAGATCATCCGTTGAATCCAGTTTTACTAGCGCATGCGTTTGGGGGTCCTCGAGCAGGATGTGCAAACACGGATGTGTCAGCGAATCATCTTCCCAAATACGAAGCAAGAATACGTGGTAGTTTTTCTGCATAAATTCACTGTAACCACCCGCTGTCAAAAAAACGTCAACAAGTTTTTTTGAGCAAATCTGTGGATAACTACGGCTTTTCTGTGGATAAGTGCATGCAGGCTGTGGATAAATCGGCGGAAAAGCGGTTGAAAAGCGGCAAAAAGGTGGGGAGAAAAGGAGGAAAAGTCAGCATGGCGCTGTGGAGAGTTGCGGGAGAAGATGTCCTTAAGGTGGAGAGTTTTTCGGCAGCAAAGCAGGTTATTCGCCAGAATGTGGATAAGTGCCTCAAAACTGTGGATAAGTGGCACGAAATGTGGAAAACAAGTTCTATGATTAAGCTGATAGCTCACAGTTTATAGGTGATAGCTGAAGACCGAAGACCGGGGACAATTAATTTCACGCGGAGGATGCAGAGCGAAGATAGCGCGGCTGGTAAACCTATCCCCTTGCTGGACGCAACAATGTAGGGGCATGGTACGGAGTAACACGGCTGTCCGAAAATCAACATCGTCCTTCAAAACGGATCGTCAGTTGGTTCAGGATTAATGGACAAATTTGTATTGGATCAGGGGGCAGTTAACTCACGCGCTCAAAGCGTGCTGCATGCCTTGCTATGCACGCTTCGCGGGCAGCACGTGCTTCGCACGAGCAAGGCGCGGAGGGCGCAGAGGCAACTCTTGAAGAATACAGCCTTCCCATCAATCAATCAACTAACATCTAATTAACTAACCAACAAATCACCCTCTCCCCCTTAAACGAAAATGGGGGGTCAGTACAGACCACCCATTGACTTCTACAATCTCAAAAAACTATGCGGGGCGAATTGCTTCGTTGGGGCAAACATCCACGCAGGTGGCACAATCCGAGCACAGGGCAGGATCGATCACAAAGTAGCCATCTGCCTCGGAAATTGCGCCTTCCGGGCATTCCGGTTCGCAAGCTCCACAACTCAAGCATTCATCAGCATTAATCACGTGCGCCATAATGATATCCTTTCATCCATTTCAGATGGATTTACTCTTAATAAAAACCCAATGCTTAGAATATCACAAACTATGTCGATGTTGATCGGTCAATTGTCACCTGTTAGGTGTGATTATTATCGCTATTAGCCTACTCCCATGTTAACAGCGTCTCGCGTATCTGTCCCCAACTTAACGCATCGCGGATTCCGTCTTCAATGCCCAGTTGTGTCTGCCAATCCAGCAGTCGCCAGGCTGTTTCGGCGTTGGCGAAAGCGCCGGCTACGTCACCGGGGCGGGCAGGCATTTCTTTCTTATGGATGGTTTGCCCATACACATTTTCAAATGCCTGCACCAGCTCGCGCACGGTGACACCGTGCCCGCTGCCAAGGTTGATGACCAGGTAGCCATCCTCTGGATTGGCGGCACGCGCAAACACACCCGCGAAACCGGTCAGGGCAAGTACATGGGCGCGTGCCAGATCCCAGATGTGAATGTAATCACGGATACCGGTGCCGTCACGAGTCTCATACTCCGTTCCGGTGATTGGGAAATACGGTAGGTGTCCCTGGGCGGTATCGACCAGTTTACCGAGCACATGGCTGGGAAACTGCACGTGGATGCCCGAGCGCATCTGCGGGTCGGCACCAATTGGGTTGAAATAGCGCAGGGCAATACCCTGCATTCCATAGGCACTGCAAAAATCTTGCAGGACCATCTCAATCATGAACTTGGTGCGGGCGTAGGGGCTGCCGGGGTTGAGCGGCGATTGCTCGGTGACCATAAAGCCGGGTACGAGATCATAAATGGAGGCGGAGGAACTAAAGACTATCTTTTTACAGCCCAACTGATGGAGGTTGTGAAACAATTCCATCGATTTGGCTACGTTTTCATGGTAGTACTGGTAGGGGTTCTCCACCGATTCCGGCACAACGATCAGCGCAGCGCAGTGCAGCACCGCTTCGATATCGGGGTGCTGCTGGAAGATGCTCTCCAAAGCCGCCTGGTCGGCGATATCCGCCTGGTAGAAGATACGTCCGCGGGTGAACTCTCTGCGCCCGGTGGTGAGGGAGTCGAGGATGATGGGGGTGTGACCGCTGTCTTCCAGGGCGGAGGCGACCGTACTGCCAATATAACCGGCACCGCCGGTGATTAAGAATTTCATAATGCTCCTTTGAGAACCAGGCGAACTACCTGAGGGATTCGGGTTAATTCTACAGGGAAATGGTATTTTTGTCAGGGAAAATCTAGCTTGTAGCGGGTAGCGGGAGGCAGGTAGCGGCTTGTGGCTTGTGGCTGCTTCGATTTCACGCGCAAAAATAGACCACGGCAGATGGAAGATAGGCAATTGATCAAATTGACATAACTAAGATATCTACCCTATGTCCTATTTAATCACGAATGGGACGAATGGACGAAAAAACCGAATAATTTTAAGGGACGACACACTACCCGCCTTAGCGAAGCGCAGCGACTACAAGCTGACACCCCAGCAGTTCCTGCATTTGCGCTAACGCTTCTGTTCGCTCACCGGAAGGCGCCGTCTCGCGCTCGATGCGCTGCCACACGCGGCACAATACCGGCTGCATGACATCAGTAATCTGCGCAGATTTGCCGGTCAGGGAAATAGCCGTTTGCCAATCGCCAGTGTGGGCATAGGCTTCAATGAACGGCATCCACTCTGCCGGATCGTTGGGCTGATCATCCAGAACAAAAGCCAGATCCGCCAGGCGCAGCACTTCCGGCCAGTTGCCAAATTGGCGGGCCAGGTCGGCTTTTTCGAAGTAATAGCACCAGTTAGGCTGCGGTTCCGGCTGGTAGAGAAAATCGGGTGGGCTGGTTTGCGGTCCCGGCAGAATCAGGTCGTTATTGACCAGATGAATGGTTTCACGTACCAGCTCTGGCACCATCCAGTTATCAACTTCGATTTCAGGGTCAAGGATGCGCAGGCAGCCCGGAGGTTGGTAGGTCAAGGCCAGTGAGCGCGAGGTATTGCCCTCAAAAAAACCCACCAGCTGGTCATGACGAATTTCCTGATCAGGCAACAGAGTCTCCAGCGAACCACCCAGGCGCACGGAGGGGTAATAGAGAGTATAAGCGATTGCGCCATTCTCCCCTGCACCACTGGGATTATAGGTCCAGTTCAGGGCAGCGCTGAGTGAATTATCACTGAGATAGGTGATCGGCAGCACGTGTGAAAACAGAATCGTACCGGGCTCTATCGAAGGCGCTCGCCAGGTAAGCTGCCAGAAGAAGCGGCTCTGCAGATCCCAATCACGTTGAAATTTGACCCCTGTCTGCAGCTGATGGGCGCAGGCCAGTGCCACCAGCAGGGTCAGGAGCGTATTGCGCAGAGGGCGTTTGAGCGGCAAGGCGAAGAAGAAAGTGACCCACAACAACGAAAACGAAAGCATAAACGGGATCGTCAGGCGGTCGTACGGAAAAACCAGGTTGACCGGCAGCCCCGTCAGCCAGAAGGCGATACCCGCCAGAATCAGGCCGCTTAGAGCAAGGACAAGCCCAGGTTTGAGCCATTCTCGGCTGGATTTCTGCAGACCACTTTTGAAACGCTGGTTGGAAAGGGCCAGACTGAGATACAACATGGTCAGGAAAGCAAAAATGCCAATCATCAGCACGGCAGTGCGCCCAAAATGGATGAATGACGGGAATTGAAAGACCTGCCCCCAGGCAGCGATCTGGGTGGTGTAGAGATCCTTTAAAGCCAAAATCAGCAGCTGC
>JBBQNI010000043.1:0-29834 GCA_038329785.1 Anaerolineales bacterium
GTTCAACGTGAGGCAAAACGCGCCAACAAATTGGCAAGTCAGTTGACCACTTCACTCAATAAGATTCGAGCAGGCCTTGGTGAGGTTCAAGATCCAGGTTCGGTTCCTGTAGATATTGTTCGGATCAGCCAGGCTGTTGGAAACGCTGTTTGTGATTTGGAGCCAGATTATTTACTCGATCACGGATAACCCATTAGAACAATAATTTATTAGGAGTAACGTCGGATGGAAGTAAAATACCAGAGAACAAAGTTGCCTCATAACGTGATTGTAAAAGCGCCCGGTTTACTGCCGATGCTATATTCCCCGCGTGAAATTTGTGAAGAACTGGATATCGCTGAAAGCACTTTTCGTGATTGGTTACAAACGGGTGTCCCCCACCAACGCGATAATCGTAATCGGATCTGGATTAACGGCGAAAGTTTTAAGACTTGGGCGAATGCACAACGAAAACAAAAATCCATTTATAAATTAAATGGTGACGAAGCCTTTTGCATGCACTGTAATCAGGTGGCCAAGCTAATCTCCCCCCAGATTCAATCGGTAAAAGGAAATCTTGTCCTGATCAAAGGAACTTGCTCGAATTGCGGAAATATCATCAATCGTGGAGCGCATCGTGATCGAACGCCAGAATTATCTCAAAATTAAAGATCATCTCAAGTATCTTGAGGAAGTTCTGCAGTTGGCTCCAGCTTCTGTCGAGAGATACCGCTTTTACTTGCGCCATTTGCTCCTCTGGGCAGATGGCCAGAATTTCCGAAATGTGCAAGCTATTCGACCTACTTTACCTTCTTATCTGGCTTCACTTCCTGGCAAAGAAGGAAAGGGAACCCTGGCTGGAGTATCCCAAAAGAAAATTCTTGATTCTAGCAAACGTTTCTTCCGTTGGGCAAAGTCCACTTACCCAAGGGAATTGAATAGCCTGCCAGTGTCTTGGATTGACACTTTACGCCTCGTCCGTCAACCGCAAATCTCTACGGAGAACATCTTTGTCACGTTGGAAGAAGTTCAGAAATTGATTTCCGTTCCTGTTCCAGATGACAACCTGGCTTTATTGCGTGATCAAGCTGCTGCTGCCATGCTCTTCTTATCTGGAATGCGAGTAAGTGCATTTACTACACTCCCGATTTCGGCAGTTGATCTGGAGAACCTCACTCTTCATCAGTGGCCTGAGTTGGGTGTCCATACGAAAAACAGTAAGAAGGCAACAACCTTCCTTTTAAATATTCCTGAACTGCTGGATTCCGTACACCATTGGGATGCTATTGTGAGACCCTCCTTATCAGCATCGAAACCCTGGTATACACCCATCACTAATAATTGGGGAGACCAAAGTCTTTCTCCTAATAAACCTGGCAAGACTCGCTCTCATGCTCTTCAAAAAAGGTTAGAACTGTTGTTTTCCTTAGCAAACGTAGAATTTAAATCCCCCCATAAATTCCGGCATGGGCATGCAGTTTACGGGTTACTGCATGCCCAGACTATGGCCGATTACAAAGCGGTGTCTATGAACCTGATGCATGACAGCATCGAAATCACCGACAGCACATATGCTCCTATGTTATCTTCTGATGTTCAGGAGAGAATTGCAGGGCTGTCCGGTAAAGCAACATCCACACCGGATAATGAGTTGGAATCATATCTCAATCGCTTGAGTCGGGAGAATATGAAACATGCGTTAGTCTTTATTGCTGGGAAGCTGACCCAATGATCTCACCCTGGTTACAAACGCATATTATCGGCTGGGCTAGCTTTGCGATGCGCTTGCTCCACATCTATATCCGCAATTTGTGCATAATGACGGACCATATCCAGAGAACCATGTCCCAACAGCGATTGAAGGGTAAAAACATCTCCTCCGGAGCGCAAGTAGGTAATTGCGAAAGTGTGCCGGAATTTGTGAGGGTAAGTTTTCTTCACCTCTGCCCTGGCTCCCAACCGATTAACCAAAACGCGCAGACTATCCTTGTTGAAGGGCCTGTCGGCTCTGCTGATAAAGAGAGGGGCGCGAGAATCGTCTCCATCTTCACGCCCTGCCAGGTAACGCCAGACCGCTTTCCGGGTAACCTTGCCCATGTAAACGCTACGTCCCTTTCCACCTTTGGCTCCCCCGGCGACACCATGCCGGACTATTACCTTTCCAGTTTTAAGGTCAATGTCGTCGATTGTCAGCGAACAGAGTTCAGTGGCGCGCAATCCAGTGTCCAAGAGGGTCAGGATAATCGCCTGATCGCGGTTGGCACTTGGCCGGCGCATGACGAACTTTTTTCTCTCTTCCGTTTGCGATTCTCGGGAATAAACACATGCCTTGAGTATCTTTTCAACATCTTCTTTGGTGAATGTCTCAAATTGATGCTTTTGAAATTTTGGAGCGGGGATCTCGATCGCAGGGTTGGGATATTTGAACTCTACATGCAGCCAACCAAAAAGGGAACGGAATGTCACCCACACATTACGGATGGACTTGGCAGACAATGGTTCTTGACTGCCATTGAAGCGCACCGGCTTGTACTCAGTGCGCAGCCAGGCCATGTAACCTGTCAGATCGGATGGTTGAATTTTAGAAACACTCCGATCCCCCATCCAGTTCAACCAATGGTTGAGAGTGTACTCGTAGGAGGTAATTGTGTGTTGGCTTAACCCCTCTGCCGTTTTGAATTTCAGGAAGCCGTCGATGGATTTTGATAGGGAAAGTGTTGATTTTGGTAAGGAAATTGTTGATTTTGATTTGAGCGAGCCCGGCGAACTGTGGTTCATAAGAAATTCCTCCATTTTTGGAAAAATGTCTACCGCCGTGCGCCGGGCTAATCAAAAACCAGAGCCCGACGGACTCTGGTTCACTCTTAGTAGCGGGGAGTGGATTCGAACCACTGACCTCCGGGTTATGAGCCCGACGAGCTGCCTCTGCTCTACCCCGCATCGCTTTTCTTAACGTCTGCAATTTTACCGCAATTCCGGGCAGGCGTCAAGTTCTGCTTTCTACGCTATCTCTTCTTAAACACAATCTGAATCGGGGTACCGGTGAAGGGGTACTCTTCCCTGATCTTGTTCTCTAAAAACCTTACGAAGGTAAAATGCGCTAATTTGGGTTCATTACAGTAAATCAAAAATGTGGGCGGATCCGAGCGTACCTGCGTGCCGTAATACATCTTGAACACCCGTCCGGCTTGTGAGGGGGTGTGAAGATCCTGGGCGTACTGGATGATGCGGTTTAAGGTGGACGTGGTCATACGCGCCAGCCGTTCTTCCTGTACCTTGAGCGCCAGAGGAAGAACCTGATCCACGCGCTGACCAAATTTGGCAGAGATGTAGATGATGGGCACGTAATCCATGAAGCTCAAGTCCTGACGAATCCGGTCGGAGAAGGTCAGCATGGTATAGGAATCTTTCTCGATGGCATCCCACTTGTTGATCACCACCACCGTGCTCTTTTTGGCTTCCAGAATAAATCCGGCGATATGCGCTTCCTGGGCGGTGATACCTTCCACAGCGTCAATCATTAATAAGGCCACATCCGCGCGTTCAATCGCTTTCATCGAGCGCAGCACGCTGTACTTCTCCACCCCGGGAGAGACCTTGCCGCGCCGGCGGATTCCGGCGGTATCAATCAGGGTGACAGGGATGCCTTCATAGACCAGGTGGCTGTCGATGGCATCGCGGGTGGTGCCGGCGATTGGTGAGACGATCATGCGTTCTTCACCCACCAGTTTATTCAACAGGCTGGATTTGCCTACGTTCGGTTTGCCCACAATGGCAATCTTGACCGAATCATCTTCTTCTTCGTCGCTTTCTTTCGGGAAGGCAGCCACCAGTGCATCCAGCATGTCGCCGGTTCCGGTGCCGTGCACTGCAGATACTGGGTAAGGCTCACCCATGCCCAATTCATAAAATTCCAGGGCTCCCTCACGGAAAGTCTTGCTATCGGCCTTATTAACCACCAACAAAATGGGAGGATACCATTCGCCATTGATACTTTTCTGCATCTTACGCAAAATTTCGGCCACTTCCTGATCAGCCGGGGTAACTCCGCTGATGGCGTCCACCACCAATAAGATGGCATCCGCATCTGAAATGGCGATGAAGGCTTGCTGCTTGATATCTTCGATAAAATCAGCCGAACCGATCGAAAGCGGTGTTTTGCCCGCGATGGTTGGATCAATTCCACCGGTATCAATTATATAAAAAGGATGTCCGGTCCACTCAGCATCACCCATTAAGCGATCTCTGGTTGTCCCAGGAACATCATCCACAACCGCCAGTCGTTCACCGGCCAGGCGATTAAAAAGCGTACTTTTTCCAACATTCGGTCTTCCAACCAATGCTACGATCGGTTTACTCATTTTTCTCTTCCTGCTTCATCCACCCGGGGTTGCCGGGGGCGCCGTTATTATTTGGACATCAATTAAAGCCGGCTGAACGCTGGTGACAACGGTCTCGCCGAGCATCAATTCTACCACTGGTTCCAATTGATAGGTACCAATCTTGAAATCTGTCAAATCAAGCGTTATGCGAATATCCCCCGCCTGGATCCGATCCAGTTCCGGCAGAGGGCCGGAGAGAATCAGGGTGATCATCTCAGGGGAGAGAATCGCCTTTAAATTAGGCGCTAGCCCGATCACCTCGATTGGAATGTTGGCCACCGGCAGGCTGCTTTGGACCGCCGCAATACTGACTCGCACCAATACTGTGGTTTTATCACCCACTACCGAAACACCCTCAGGCAAATCAAGCTGCAAAGATACATCCACATCATCCTTAAGCCCATTTAGTTGTAGTGGCTCGGTCTGTACATATCCAGGCAAGTCGTTCACGATGCTCGGGTTGGCCGAGAAAACAGTAACTGCCAGAGGGAAAACTGAAATATTGGTCATTCGATAGCCTTCAGCCACTTCTCCTTCCACCTGCACCGATACGATTACATTCCGGTAACCGTAGCGCTGGCTAATTTCCTGCTCAATGGTTACCTGGGCTGGCGTGATGGTCACATCTGTTACCGGGATTTCGTTTTCATCGAGGGCCTTCAGATCCAAAGATCGCGAAATATTGGTATATGCCTGGGTGATATCGAGGGTGGCGCGCACTTCCTTCACTTTATCCACCTGCGAAATTGGCCCGCTGACCGTTGCATTCTGAACGCTGAGAACCGGTGTTTTTGCCTGATATCCTACCGCAGGGTCTCCCCGGCGGATCAAATTTACCACTACACTGCGGCTGGCAAAACTCTCCAGGGTGACATCAATCGTCTTCGGAGCGTAACTGACCACCTGAACTGGCCGGGCGAATACCTGTACCTGCAAATCGACCGTATGTTCACCTGCATCCAATCCGGAAAGATCGATGACTGCCCGTACAGGCGATTGCTGGCTCAGAAGTTCCGTCCAAACACTCTTGGGGGCATTCAACGTGACGGTAATACTGGTGGGCAAGTCACTCACCATCACCAGGCCGGTATCCTGCCCGATCACTTGCACGGCAATAGAACGGGGATAGACCCGATCTTCAGTGGGATCATTGGCAGTAACGGCGATAATCCAGACAGTGACGCCCAGGAAGATGGCTGTCAGCAGGCTTGGAATGATCTTGGTGAATTTACGAAAGCGTGATGGCATGGCTATTCTTCCTCGCCTTTATTGCGCTGGGGCAGCTTGATCTTCCAGCCGAACAAATTAATCGAGTCACGTATGACCTGCGTTGGGCGGTAGAAGGCCATCAGTAAGTTCTCCAGACGATCACTATCCAATCCACGGATTATACGGCCCCCCTGCGCGACGGAGATGGAGCCTGTTTCTTCAGAAACGACCACCACAATACCATCACAGGCTTCCGAGGTTCCCAGCGCGGCACGATGACGCAGACCCATTTGGCGTTCCGGGCTGCGATTGAGAATTCCGCTGGCTGAGAGCGGCATGACACAGGAAGCGGCTATGATGCGATTATCCGAAATAATGACAGCGCCATCATGCAATGGGGTGTTGGGATAAAAAATCTGCAGAAATAACTCCGGAGAAACTGCCGCGTCCAGGTAAACGCCGGTGGCCACATATTCTTTTAACGATTCCTGCCGCTCTAAAACAATCAATGCGCCATGCCGCCTGGCAGAGAGGCGGGCACAGGCCGTTGCCAATGAGCGCAAGGTAAGTTTCAGCTTCTCCAGCGAGGCTAAACTTGGCCGAAACATGGCCGAAGAACCTGCCCGGCCAATGCGTTCCAGGCCTCTACGGATCTCAGGGGCAAAGATGACCGGTATGGCCAGCAGCAGGGCTGGCAGGGTTGTTTGTATCAGCCATGAAAAAGCAGGCAGATCCACAAAATTGGCCATCAAAGCCAGCAAAATAACCAGGAAGATCACACCGCGTAAAAGAACCGTTGCCTGAGTATCACGTAAGAGAATTAATATACCAAAGAGGATCGCCGTGACCAGAATCAGGTCAATAACACTTAACCAGTTCAGGCGTTGAAAAATAAATAGAATTTCGTTAAAAAAATTAGGCAACGTTTAAACTCAAATCGGTCTTAAAATACGGTCCACCCTTAGTTTTTTAAAGAATAAAAAGGTGCCATTTGGTTTAGAATCCTGGGCTGCTTCCATCCAGGCGCGCACACCCAGGGTCTCAGGTGTGCGTTTTTCGTATCCAAGACTTTCCCAGATACGGTCACGGTTCGCGAGGGTAGAATTAATAAAGAGGAGAGAAACCTCACATTGCAATTCACTCGATGCTTTTTCCATTTCCTTGATCATTAAAGGAATTGCTTTCTCAATCGGCAATGCCGCATCCAGGAGAACATCGGTAGTGCGGGCTACCAGGTTTTCTACCTGCCAGCCAAGCAAGCCTACTGCTTTTCCACCCACCTTGAGCAGCAGAAAAGCTTTTTCTCCAAATGCTTCCATAATGTCTGTGCGGGTGAATTGGCGGCCATTGGAAGAAAGGCGGTTGAAAAGGGCAGCAATTTCATCAGAATTGCGCGGATTGCCCCGTACGAGACTCAATTCGCCAGAAACAGTTTGAACAGTGGCGGCCTTTTCCTCATATAGCTGACTTGGCAGCGGCACCACTTTCTGCCAGTGCCGTAAAACCTGCTTCCAGGTATCTTCTACCGAACCATCATTATTAATGACAACATTGGCAGCCCCCATCTTAATAACCTGGGGCGATTGATTCTGAATACGCTGTCTGGCTTCCGCCTCATCCATCTTGCGCCGCTTTACCAGGCGGTCAATCTGAATTTTTTCGGGGACATACACCACCCAGATGCTGTTAGATTTGTCTTTCAGGTTACTTTCCAATAACTTTATCGCCTCGATCACAATCACCGATTTGCGGGTGCGGCCGATGATGTAATCAATGGCCTGACTGACTAACGGATGAACAATGTCTTCGAGAATTTTAAGAGCCTCTGGGTCGCTAAATACCAATCGTCCCAGACGTGCGCGATCAATTTCTCCATCGCTGGTCAAAATCCAACGGCCAAATTGAGAAACAACCTTCGGATAACCTGGAGCACCTTTTGAAATTGCACGGTGGGCCAGGGCATCGGCATCAATACCAAAAGCGCCCAGATGTTCCAACATCCGCCGCACAACGCTTTTTCCGGTGCCGATATTACCGGTCAGACCGATAATGGTTTTGTCAGCCCAATTGCCCAAAGATTCTCCTTAAATTAATAAATTGTAGCGCGAAAATGAGTCCTACCTTTATTCATTTTAGCCTTGCGAGACAAGAATGTCAAAGGTTTTGTCGTTACAATTGCCCGACAACCAGGCTTGATTGGCAAGGGAACTTTTTGTAGCTCGAGCGGCGTCTTAGCATTATTGACCTGAAATCCATAAACCAATTGGCAAAAAACGCTCCAGACACTATAATCAGCTCGCGACTTAGCGAACATGGTTAGCCAGCCGCTAATCAACCCTGCTTTCTTCCTTTTAAATAGAAACAAAGCCGCGGGGCAAGACATATCAATTTTCCCCGAATAAGGATGGTGGCAAATGAAAATGCAATCAAGAAAAACAAAATCAGATTGGAAGAGCCAATGGAAATCCGAACTCGCCACCCTGACCTTTAGTGGAAAAACCCTGCGGGATTATCTATTCATTCTCCTGGGTGTCATCATTCAGGCATTTGCCATGCGACTCTTTCTGGTGCCCGCCTTCTTAGTCTCCGGCGGGATCAGCGGTGCAGCCCAATTGGTGAACCATCTGACGAACTTCCCCATTGGGGTGATGGTATTACTCGGCAACATCCCTTTGTTTTTTCTGGGTTGGCGTTATTTGGGCGGGTTGCGATTTGCCCTACGAACCGCCTTTGCCATCGTTTTCTTTTCATTCTTTACCGATTTTCTGGTAATCCTGATTCCTCCACAGGGAGTTACGCAAGATCTGGTGCTTAACAGTATCTATGGCGGTTTGATGTACGGTATTGGTCTGGGCATCGTCTATCGCGGGAAAGGCACCAGTGGCGGAAGTGATATTCTCGGTCGAATCTTGAATCATCGTTTTGGCATATCCATTTCAACCTCTTACTTGATCACCGATTCAATTGTCGTTCTGTTAGGCGGTTTCATCTTCGATTGGGAACGCGCCCTTTATGGTCTGGCGGTGATCTACGTCAGTGGCCTGGCTGCTGAGATTGCCTTTGAAGGTCGCGCTGTTTATCGCACCGCCATGATTGTCACCAACAAACCGGAGGAAATAGCCCACTCTATTTTTGACCTGTTGGAACGCGGTGTCACCATGCTGCATGGCACCGGCGCTTACACCCACACCGAACGGACTGTGATCTACTGTGTCATCACGCAATCAGAAATTACCCAGCTGAAAGAAATTGTGACCGAGCAAGACCCGGCTGCTTTCATGGTGATCGGTCAGGCTCACGAGGCATTAGGTGAAGGCTTTCGTCCCTTGAAAGAACCGCGTTAAGCCAGAAATTCAAATTAATTGCAGCCGGATGAGTGCTCCCAAAACAATTCCCAATTGACCGATGTGATAGGTGAACATGACCACAAAGTTGCTAAAGCGGAATGGATGTGAAAACTTGCCGTACGCCAGCGAGGAATCGGATATCATGAAGAACAACGCTCCCAGACTGGCACTCAGGGCTGCCCACCCAAACCAGGCAGGCTGGAACCAGGTCATTTGTGCGCTGAATAACATGGTCGTAATTGTGATCATGTAAAGTGTGACCGGCACAACCAGGCGGCGATTTTCTAGTTTTCGGCGTACACTGCGAATGACCCGCGGGTATATCACAATTGCCAGAACAATCACCCCCGTAATGGGCAGCAGTATCCAGGCGGTAATTTTCATTTCACTCTCTAAAAATGCAAGAATATAGGCTACATGCGCTAACAGGAACGAGATTAATCCAACAATAAAAAAGCGTGGCCTCAGCAGCAAAAAGATATCGCCGCTTAATGAACATAGCAATCCAATTCCAAACCAGAAACCAATCCCCTGCCAGCCACCTTCAAGTGAAAAGCCGGTGATAAGAATCATTAATGAAAGCGGCTTGCTAAAAACGCGGATTCGATACCAGCGCTTTCCAGCCGCAATCCATTCTACTAAAGCAATCACCAGAAAGACAGGCAGCCACCAGGGCATTAACTAACCTTCCTGCGTGTTATATCCCATCAGCTTCAATGCATCCGGATTATTGCGCCAGTTTTTATGAACCTTAACTCGTAAATCCAGAAACACCTGCCGGCCAGTCAACGCCTCAATTTCCTGGCGCGCCGCAGTACCAATTGCGCGGATCATGGAGCCCTGTTTGCCAATAACAATTCCCTTCTGTGATTCCCGCTCCACAAAGAGGGTTGCCATCAGGTAGGCTTTGTCTTCACCGCGATCTTTATATTCATCCAGACGAACGCCAACCGCATGCGGCACTTCCTCGGAAAGATGATTAAGCACAGCTTCACGGATCAGTTCAATCGCGATATCCCGCTCGTAAAGGTCAGTTACCTGGTCCTCGTTGTAATACGCCTCCCCTTCCGGTAAATTGGCTACTACTGCGGCCAACAATGCATCAATCCCCAGATCAAGCTCTGCACTGATATGGAAAATCTGCATATCCGGCACCAATTCCCCGTAATAACGTTCGCGCGATTCTAATAAATCTTTCTCTACCAGATCAATTTTATTTAAAACCAGCAGAACGGGTGGCCGTGAGGTCATTGCCATAATACGATCCGCAATTAATTTATCTTCTTGGGTGGGTAGAAAAGTGGCATCCACAATCCAGATCAGCACATCGGCATCATTTAAGGCCATCTCTGCCACCTGATTCATATAATCTCCCAATTTGTGATGGGCAATATGCATACCCGGGGTATCAATGAAAATAATTTGCATTGCATCAGTGGTCATGATTCCTAATTGCTGTTTGCGGGTCATCTGTGGTTTTGCAGAGACTGCTGCCACCTTCTGTTTCAAGATCTTATTCAACAAGGTGGATTTGCCCACATTCGGCCGACCAATGACCGCCACAAAACCGGAACGGAAATTCGAACCCATCTCACTCATCTGTTCACCTCTTTCTTATTTTGATTTACGATAATCACACCTGCCAGGATCACAACCCCGGCTAGAATCATCCGAAAATCTAATACTTCATTTAAGAATACTACTCCCAATATTACACCGGATACCGGAAAAATATATGAAACCAGCACAGTTCTGGTGGCACCAACCTGTTTCAAAAGATCAAAGAAGATCAACAAACTGACACACGAGCCCATGATCCCCATCCACAAAATCGCAATCCAGGTGATCGCCATTTTGGGCAGCGCCAAAGAGCCTTCCATAAGGATGGCAGCGGGCAGCAAGAAAAGAAAAGCAGAGGCCATTTGTAAAAACGCCTGCCATTCAGCTTGTAATAGTGGGGAAAACTTGCGAGCAAAGATGGCAGCCAGGGCATACGAGATGGCAGCACACAGCATTAGCATTTGTCCAAGACCGACAGTCGCAAAATCCTCTGTGACTTTGTTTGCCGTTAATAAGACGATTCCCCCAAACCCAAGAATCAAGCCAATCAGCTTACGAAGAGTTATTTTTTCATCAGCTATAAACATGGGCGCTAATACCAGTGTAAACAATGGAACAGAACTATTTAATATCGAAGCCATACCCGAAGAAATGAATTTTTCACTCCAGGCAACCAGCGCGAATGGCAAGGCTGCATTTAAAAGACCAATCACCAGGTAGATACCAACGTATTTCCAGGGAAAAGGTTTCATCCTTTTTGCCAGAATCACGATGGCTAGCGCAAGCGTGGCAAATAACGCCCGGTACATAACCAGGTTGAATGGTCCAATCTCCCGAATTCCCAGTTTCACCCACATAAAGGTCGAACCCCAAACAAGGCCAATAAAAATAAACTTCACCCAATCTTTAATCGTCAACAATGGCCTCATTCAGGAGATGATCTGCACTGCTTCGCTGAACCTGGTTCAATCTGCATGCTTCTTGATTGTAGCACAGGAAAAATAACCGGATTAAAAATATAATTAGGTATGTAACTCTTGACCGGGAGGAAAGGTTATTTTCATATGCTTCTGGTGAGTCTGAGTTGAACCACAAGCCTGCGCCACCTGCAAGTGCCGTTACCCGTTATTAAAACGAATTATCTTCCAGTGTGATGAAATGTGTACTGATAGTGAAAAGAGGGCTTAAACCGTTAAACCCGACTGAATTGTTGGGTAATTGGTAGTCAGCCGTAGGGTAAGCGTAGGGTAAGCGTCAAGTAATGACGGCAAAGTTCTGCTATTATAAATGCAACAAAAGGGCGACTTCTCTTCTTCTCCTCCTTAAATGAGAGCCGGGGGCGGCGTACCCGGCTCTCACTAATTTAAAGGCCAGCCCATTCATACCAAATTCGAAATGACAGCAGCCTCTTTTTCGTTTAAAATAAAGATGGTAAATAAAACGAAAAGGTGGGCACGCATGATTGATCGAAAAGATTTTTATATTGGCCGAAAATATGATCTGGACACGAAAGCTGTAACAGATGAACCAGTGATGTACGATCCTGCAGATCTGACGACTCATATGTTCGTCACAGGCATGACCGGTTCCGGCAAGACAGGATTATGCATATCCATCATGGAAGAGGCAGCGCTGCAACGCATCCCTGCCATTATCATCGATCCCAAAGGTGACCTCACCAACCTGATCCTGCACTTCCCGAGATTTGCGCCTGCGGATTTTGAACCCTGGCTTGATCCCGAAGTCGCCCGCCGGGCCGGAAAATCTACCGCAGAGATGGCAACGGAAACCGCTGCTATGTGGCAAAAAGGGCTTCTGGATTGGGGCATTTCATCTGAGCAATTAGAGGAACTGAGCCAGGCAGTGGATTTCACGATATTCACTCCTGGTTCTACAGCCGGTGTGCCTGTCAACATCCTCACTTCGTTTGCCGCTCCAGAAATTTCCTGGGCGGAAAACCAGGAACTGTTACGCGAACGAATTTCATCCAATATAACCGCACTGCTGGGGCTGATTGGTTATAACGATATCGATCCTCTCAGTTCGCGAGAACACATTCTGCTGGCCAATATCATGGAACATTTTTGGAGCCAGGGAATCACATTTGACCTGACCGATTTGATTTTACACACACAGAAACCACCCTTTGAGCGCCTGGGTGCCTTTCCAATCGACGCTCTCTTTCCGGAAAAGGAACGGCTGGCACTGGCAATGAAGTTGAATAATTTTTTGGCTTCTCCTTCATTCCAGACCTGGCTGCAGGGGCAGTCGTTGAATATTCAAGAGATTTACTTCACAACCAGCGGCAAACCGCGTCATAGCATCTTCTACCTGGCTCATCTTTCCGAAAATGAACGTATGTTTTTTGTGACTCTCCTGTATGGCGCCATCGAAAGTTGGATGCGGCGGCAGACCGGTACCAGCGGGTTACGAGCCTTAATCTACTTCGATGAAATTCTGGGGTATCTTCCTCCAATCGGTAACCCCCCCTCGCACCGCGTCATGCTGCGGATGCTAAAACAGGCACGCGCCTTTGGTGTCGGGTTAATCTTATCCTCTCAGAACCCGGTGGATATGGACTATAAAGCTTTATCCAACGCCGGCACCTGGATGATCGGCCGCCTGCAAACTGACCAGGATAAGGAGCGTCTGATGGATGGCCTGCAAAGTGCCAGCGGAAACATTGACCGGGCTATGATTAACAAATTACTTTCCAACCTTGGCAAGCGTATTTTTCTGCTGCACAATATTCATGAAAAAAGTGTAAGCCTCTTCAATACCCGCTGGGCAATGAATTACCTGGCAGGTCCACTCACCAAAAACCAGATCCCGGCATTAAATGCGTTGGCTAACTTTAACCAACAAACAGCCGTTTCTTCCGCTGAAATTGCCGGAATTTCCCTGACGTCGACTGGCACACAATCTTTAGATAAAATTGCTGCTGCTGAGGTAAATGTTGCCATTAAACGCCCAATCATTCCTTCTGGTGTGAATGAATATTATCTGCCCATCAATTTAAATCTGGAAAATGCCGCTGAGAATCAAGAAATAAGGCTGAACAGTAATGCATCTATTGAATGGGTTGAATATCATCCTTCCTTACTTGCCCAGGCGGAAGTTCAATTCCTGCAAAGAAAATATAATTTGCAAATGGCCGTAAAGAAAACAGTCCTGGTGGAGGATGAAAGCGGTCGTATGATCCGCTGGGAAGACTATATGAGCAAGCCAATCGAACAGCAGTTCCTCGGTCAGATTGCGCTTCCGCAGACCTCATATCGGGAACTACCGGTGTGGTTAAGTGATGCCCGTAATTTCATGGACTTGCAGGCTGATTTTATCGAATGGATATATCGCTCAAGCATCCAGATACGTGCCAACGAAGCCCTGAAGGTCTATGCTGGTCCCGAAACCTCAAATGCTGAATTTCAAAAAATGTGTAGCGATGAAGCCCGCGATCTGCTAGACACAGAATTGGACAAAGCAAAGGCCCTCTATGAAAAAAAATTAGATGCGTTCAGTGATAAGCTTGAAAAAGAAAAACAGGATGTCCAGACTGCTGAAACCCGGCTAAATCAGCGCCGCCTTGAAGAAGCGGGGACGCATGGCGAGCTGCTTCTTTCTTTCTTGTCTAAGCGGAAAAAGTCAATTTCCTCTTCTCTAACCAAAAGGCGTATGACATCCGATGCAAAGGCTTCTCTCAAAAAAGAAGAGCTGGATGTGGAGCAAGCGCTGAAGAATTTAAACGCGTTGGAGGAGGAAGCAAAAGCTAAGGTTGCTGAGCTTGAGCAGGAATGGAATAAAAAAGTCAACGCGACCATAGAAATCCCAGTTACTCCGATGAAGAAAGATATTTACATAGAGAATTTCGGCATCGGTTGGGTTCCGTATTACCGTGTGAAAACAAGCGATCGAACGTATGTAATCCCCGCGTATTCAATCTAGAACAAGGGCTGCTAGATTTGGCAGCCCTTTCTTTTTCTAATCCATTTCCTGGCGCCCCGCCAATGCCCGCAGCAGTGTGTTCTGATCAGCATATTCAAGATCACCGCCCATTGGCAAGCCGCGCGCAAGTCGCGTAATGCGCACCGGCGATTGCAGCAATTGCTGCTTGAGATATAGTGCCGTTGCATCACCTTCCATAGAAGGATTGGTGCCAATAATTAATTCTTTCACTCCCCCGGAAGTAATCCGCTCTACCAGTGGTTTAATCTTAAGATCTTCCGGGCCAATGCCTTCAATGGGTGAGAGGGCACCATGCAAAACATGGTAATGACCCAAAAACCCGCCAGTCCGCTCCAGAGCCAGCACATCCAATGGTTCTTCGACCACACACACCAGGCTTTCATCGCGCTTGGGGCTGGCACAAATTTCACACAGAGTGTTACCGGCAGCGGTGATGTTAAAACAAAGGCTGCAAAAAGTGGTTGATTCT
Source organism: Anaerolineales bacterium (assembly GCA_038329785.1). Lineage (GTDB taxonomy): Bacteria > Chloroflexota > Anaerolineae > Anaerolineales > Anaerolineaceae > UBA6170. The sequence continues at coordinate 14,910 of JBBQNI010000043.1, forward strand.
TGCAACGCCGCAAGTGCCTCGGACAGCTTTTTACTCACATCAGCGGGGGCGCGCAATAAAAAAAATGTCAAGCGTGAGGCAGATTTCGGTCCCACACCTGGCAGACGCTCAAAAGCAGTGATCAAATTTTGCACCGGCTCTGGCAAGATTGGCATTTATTTTTTTCCCGTCTTAAAAACCAAGCCCGGATAAACCGCCGGAAAGTGGACCAAGACGTTCATTGGCCAAGTCACGGCTCTGATCCAGAGCCATATTCACAGCCGAGAGCAGCAAATCTTGAAGCATCTCCGCATCCGCATCCTGCAATATTTCAGGGTTAATTTCTATCCCGCGACAATGTTGGTCACCAGTCATGGTAACCTTTACAACACCACCGCCAACACTGGCAGTGACTGTCTCTTCTGCCAACGCGAGTTGCGCCTGTTCCATTTGTTCCTGCAATTTTTGTAATTGACGCATCATGGCTTGCTGGCCACCGCCACCGCCACCCATCGCTCCCGACCGTCCAAATCCTTTTGCCATAATTTGTTACTCCTTATCCACTAATTTACCACCCAAATCGAGCGCAGTACTCACCAGACTGCCAGGCTTGATTTCAAGGTTCGTCTCGTCAATTTGATCTTTTGAATTGATAATCACAGCGCGTACATGTGCATCAATACCCAGCACGTGACTGAAAGCTCGTTGGGTAATATCCATATGCTCACCTTTTTCGAACTGGTTCTTCAAGACCACACTCTGAAAACCAATGACAATTACGCCTTTTTTTACGTTATAACTTCTAGCCGATGCCAGCAGTGCTTCTGTTGTTTTGCGATATTTGCGAATGAGTGTGCGCACGTCTGGAACTGCTGCCTGCACCTGATTAATCGTAAGAATGCTGGCTTGTTCTTCCGCTTCCAGCTCATTTTCATCTTCTTTCTGGACCTCCCGCTTTTTAACCTCAGCGGGTTTCTGCTGGAAGACTTTTTCAAGATCATCTTTCTCACTTTTGCTGGTCTTAACAACCGGTACAGGTTGAGGGGCAATCTCCGGCACAGCCGCTTGCTGTACTGACTCAGAGGAAATCGCCTGTGCGAAAGCGAGCTCTAAAGCCAGGCTTGGCTGCCAGGCCAGACGGCTTTCATTGGCCGCATCATTAAATAAACGTACAACTGTGATTAGTTTTCTGGTGTCAAACTGGTTAGCCTGGCGAGCCATTATGGTTCGCACGTCCTGGGGAACATCCAGGAGATCACCGTTCTGAAGTCGAATCAGTAAGAGGCCGCGTAAATATTCAACCGTCTGACGGGCAAATTGACGCGGGTCACTGCCGGAATCGAGGGCAATATGAATACAATCCAGGCCAGAAGCCGCATCTTTTTCCAGCATGGCGTCCATGAGATCAATAACGGATTGATTTGTAGCCGTGCCTAATACTTCCTGGGCACGGCTGAGATTAATCTTTTCACCGGTTGATGATAGTTGATCCAGAAGCGAAATAGCATCACGAATTGCTCCCGTCGCCTGTCGTGCAATCAGAGTTAAAGTTTCATCATCTACCTGGATTTTTTCCTTTTGGGCATTTTCTTTTAATAAAGAAACGATTGTGTTTACCGGTACACGCCGGAACTCGTGCCGTTGGCAACGCGAAAGGACAGTAGCCGGAATCTTATGCACTTCGGTTGTAGCCAGAATGAATATGGCATGCGCGGGTGGCTCTTCCAAAGTTTTTAATAATGCATTGAAAGCAGCAGTTGACAACATATGCACTTCATCGATGATATAGACTTTGTATTTGCCCTGCGTGGGTGAAAAACCAATCTTATCCCGCAAATCACGAACATCTTCGACACTGGTGTTGGATGCAGCATCAATCTCAATCAGATCCATAAAGCGGTTGGCGTTGACAGACTTGCAATGTTCGCAGGCATTACAGGGCCGGTTGCCGGGATCTTCGTTGAGACAATTCGCTGCTTTGGCCAGCAAGCGGGCAGTAGTGGTTTTCCCGGTTCCACGCGGACCGGCAAGTAAATAGGCATGCCCGATCCTATCAGCCCGAATGGCATTACGCAATGTTTGAATGATATGATCCTGACCTACGACATCTTCCCAAATTTGAGGTCGCCATTTCCGATAAAGTGCTTCAGACATTCAATATCCTGACTTTTCTATTTACTGTAGTTTATATATTCTAATAAAAATCGCTCTGACATCATCCATTGGCCATTGTAATACCATCAGCGGCGCTATTAAATTGTAATCGATAATCATACGGTTAAGAGCTTTAACTTGCTTAAAAAAATCTATCCAGGCATTGCTGTCGACTGAGGCAATCTGTTTTATAACAATGGATGATGAGCAACTCATGCGGTTCTTCCTTTCCTTTCTTCTTTTCCAACCAGGGCAGCTGATAACCAATTTGTTGCAAAATGTCAAAGATCAGTCTCCAATCTGAGGCAACGAAAGAATTCACTTTCCCATCAATAAGTTTACACCAACCTGAAAGATTGCCAATAACCCAGCTGGAATAGTCTCCGGAACATCTGCTCAGCGGTTGTTGCCAATCTTAATGACATAAGACTTCTTAAGGAATTGTGAAAGCAGAGCGTTCCTGACCTTGAGGATCTAAAACACGGGCAATTTCACCTGAGGACCACATTGCTTCGCTCGCATTCCAGTACAACTTGTTGGCGGAATCTACACCGTTACGGCTATGGATTTCCAATTCACCCTGCATCAGATCAAAAGCGGGAAAGACAAACTTATTACCCTGTTCATCGATCAAATACCAGCCTGAAAGATCAAGGTCCCCCTGACCCACCCGATCCAGCACGATATATTCACTATCGATATTGCCAGCCCCAAATACATTGGTTATTGTAATGACTGCCTCGCTTAAAGATGGTAAAGTGGGTTGGGGAATGACCTGGGTGGATGGCGTATCCACTCCCGGCTGCAGTTGAATGGTCAATTGCTGTGTTGGGTTTGCACGCGCCCACAAGATTAGGACAACGATCGTGGTGGCAGCAGAAATAAGAATATTTACCAGTAAGAAAGGCAGCCATTTTTTCCAAAATCTCATCAAAAAACCCTCACAGTCAGCCACGTGAATTTGCGAACTTACCTTGAATCATAGCACAATATCAAAGTAAAATAAAATAAAAGCTTTCAAAAGGAAAACCATGTACTTAATCGACGGTCATAATCTAATCCCGAAAATAAAGGGAATGTCACTAGCCATGGAAGATAAAGAGATTCAGCTGATTGACCTTCTTCAGGTTTTTGCGAGGTTGAAACGAAAAAAGATTGAGGTCTATTTTGATCAAGCTCCCCCTGGATATGCAGGGTTGCGCAAATATGGCTCAATTACAGCCCATTTTGTCCAACAGGGAAGCACTGCCGATACAGCAATAATCAACCGTGTCCGAAAAATGGGAAAGCAAGCCAACCAGGTAATAGTCATCAGTTCGGACCACCAGGTTCAAAATGAAGTCCGTGCGTGTTCAGCGAAGGTGAAAACATGCGAGGAATTTAACCGTGATTTAGAGCAAATGGATAACAAACCCGCAGGGAGCACCAAGCCGGACCCTGATCGTCAAAGCCCGAGTGAGATTGCAGAATTTGAGCAAATGTTTCGCCAGAAAAGGGAATCATCAAAAAAATGAGTTTTTGAATGCATAAACCAGAGATCAATGTTTCAAATTCGTAGATATATAACTTTCTAATAATATTTTAATGTATTATTGATGAAAAAGGTCTAAAATATCCATAAGACACCAAGAAATAAATAATGGTAAAAGGTGTCTGACCATCTTAATTATTGGCCGCACACGATTTCATGTGTCGACAAAATAATTCTGATGGCATTCCCTCCCTGGAGATCGCCAAGCATGTCCCCCCCATGTTTGGCGATCGATTTTAACGAGCTAATTACAGCAGCCAGTAGCCAGGCTTTCACTTCTCTAACCTACTTGACGAGTTTTTATTTCTTACTACAATCAATGTATACAAGTGACCGAATGACCCTTTTAAAATGGGATTGTGGCTGTCTATATATATTGACGTCAACACATCAGAGGGATTCGTGACAATTTACTTTGTTGAAAGCCCCTTTAGATCCAAATCAACCTTGCTGCTGGAGTTGCAATGAAAAAACCGTTCGTATTAATCCTGGTGTTGTTTTTTGCCCTCAGTCTGGCCTGCAATCTGAGCGCATTTCAGAAAGGCAAGGAGACTGAGATCCATCCTGGTACATCAAATAACCTTTCTACCCCTGAAATAACAGCCCAATTTGCAACGGAAATTCCGCAGGCAACCATCGCTGTCTTCATTCCCACCTCACAACCTACGTTAGAACCAACTATTGCAGCGACCGTGGGAGAAACGGCGGAAGGGACCGCCGAAGCCACACAGGCTCCTACATCCGAACCCGTGTCAGAATGCCAGAAATATGGCATTGAGGAATTCGATCAGCCTTCTACCTGTTGGCCTTCCAGTCTGGAAGAAATGAAATCGATCACCAGTCTGACCACAAACCCAAACGAATTTGCCGGGGTTCAAAATGGAATGCTGGAATTCAAGCACATGGTCGCCGATGAAATTTACCTTTATTCATTTAATTCAGCCAATACATATGACGAAGTGACCATTGAGGCTACTTTTATTAAATTAGATCCCAGCAAGAACCAGAATGGCGCCACGATTGCCTGCCAGGTGAATGATAGTGGTTGGTACGAAGTGCGGGTGGAGAACAGCGGCTCCTTTTATGTCTACCGATACGATGCCGACGAGAAGCAAAAAGGTGGGAATCCGTATAAAACCTTAGCACAGGGGGGTGCTCCCGCTGTACAGAGCGCTGCGGGGATGGAAAACATTATCCGCTGGACATGCAAAAAGGATACCCTCTCCCTGGCAGTGAATGGAAAGGAAGTTTGGGATCAGGAGGAGCGCGGCATGGAAACTGGCGGCGGTATAGGTCTGGGCCTGGTTTCTTCTTCCGGAAAATACCCACTCAATATTGCCTTTGAACGTGTGGAAATAAGCGAACCGCGTTAGCAGGATTTATTATCTGGTGACCAGAACCAGTCAAATTTTTGTTCCAGGTTCCGCTTCAATTATGCTTTTGAGAGTGAAAACCTAATTCACAGGCATTTAACTACATCTGTCAATGCATCTAGTCAATCACGGCTGAATTTGCTATAATTTCCTCACTGCCCCAGTAGCTCAAAGGATAGAGCGAAGCACTCCTAACGCTTAGGTTGAGAGTTCGAATCCCTCCTGGGGCACCTGCTTTATTAAACTCTTATGTAGTTCTAATGAAATTTTTCACAAAAAGGGATTGCATTTAATTAAATTATTTGATAGAATAATAAAAGATAAACGCTTGGGTGCCCCCCTCACCTTAGCGTTTATCTTTTAAATCGAATTATGCAATAAAAAAGCCAGTCAATCTGTTAGATCACTGGCTTTATCTTTTTACCTGACAATGCTAATTATCGTAAAACTGATTGTCATCATCTTCATCACCGCTATCGATGTCAAAGTCATATTCCACTTCGCCACCGTCTCGACGAATCCAGAGGTAAAGCACCTGTCCTTCGTTCGATTCCAGGGCACGGGCCGCCACAATCGGCACCTTCTCTTCCAATCCGGTATCGTCACGATAGTGTAAGAACATCGTTTCCTTGCGTTTCCAGGTACGGTAACAACGTTCGACCAGCGCCGGCCCGTTAAATGTGCGCAGCCTGGTCAATGCCAGTTCAAAAATGCCTGGGCCTTCATTAAACCCAAGTGCCCAGCCATCTTCTATATATTCAAACTCGGGGGGAGGTCCCTCAATAATTGTTATTTTATCATCCATAATTTTGCTCCGAGGCATTATCATACCACCAAAGATGGCGATAATCACTTTATTTTACTGCGAATCCGACAATTTTTCTATTAATAAATTCTTAACATTCCCTTAAAAAATGTCAGTCCACGCATATCCCCTATTTTGATACTTCAGGTTACTTTATCTCTGCTACCCTACGTGAAATTCATAAGGTCGGATTAATCTCTATGGCTTCTTACCGAATCTATCTGGTAACCGTTTACCGAGTGGTTGATGAAATGCAGGTTGAGCATGACTGTCAAACACGACACTTCTTTCGCATTAACTCACAACAAATCAAAGACATCGAAAGCACAAGTACCCAAAACGCTTGCGTCTCAGGAGGGATTGCAACGATGGAAAACTTATTGGTTACATTTATCATTTTGCCTGGTCCGTCAGGGAGTTTCAAGCTTCTAAATTGTCACCTGCTAATAAAATATTATTTACTTTTTATGAGGATACATATAAAATTTTTATTTTTTTCTAGCAAAATTCATACACAGTCTTGTTAAAATGAAAACAATCGGAAATTAGATATAAAAAAATACCAAAATTGGAGGAAAAATGTCTCTTTATTATATGCGCAGCCCAGAAAGTTTTCGTTCCCGCCGACGCAGATGGGAACAAATGATGAATGCCAATCTCGAAGGTGAGCAATGCAAAGTTGTCTTTCCGGTTGATGTTCGCGAAGACGAAGACGCTTATGTAATCTACGCCTTTTTGCCTGGCATTGAATCGGAGGACCTGGATATTGAGGTCGTCAATGGAACAATTTCAATCAAGGGCGAGATCAAGTTAGAACGCCAGGAAGGTGACAGGTACCTTATTAATGAACGCCCTGATGGTCGCTTCTGCCGTGTGATCGATTTACCGGATGAATTAGATTCGAATAACGCTCAGGCAGACTTGAAAAACGGTGTACTGACACTGCGAGTACCTAAATCAGAAGTTGCCCGCCCGCGACGGATTAAAATCGCGAATAATTAATACTATACACTTTCCTGGAAATTAAAGAGCGGTCTTTACCGCTCTTTTTTTATCCGGTACAATCAGAAAATGGAAATATCCACCCTTTTTTTAACCATGGCCAATGAGCTGAAGATTCCCGCCTACCGTTATTTTGAAGCCATCGATTCGACCAATACCGCCGCCCTATCCTGGCTGGACGAAGGGGCACCGGATGGCGCAATTGTCGTTGCCGACCATCAGCGGGCAGGTAAAGGTCGGCTGCAACGACGCTGGATCACAAATCCCGGCAGCGCGCTTGCCCTGAGCATGATCATGAAACCAACACTTCAGGAAAAAGAATATCTACAACTTTTTTCTGCCATGGCAGCTCTGGCTCTTGTAAAGACACTCAAAGAAAAGTATCACATTATGGCACAAATTAAGTGGCCGAATGACGTGCTGATCGACCGGAAAAAGTGTGCCGGTATCCTGCTGGAAGCCACCTGGCAGGGTCAGGAATTGGCCGGAATCGTGATCGGTGTCGGTATCAACATCTTCCCCGAAAGCCTGCCCCCGGCAGATCTTCTCCAATTTCCGGCGACCTGTGTTCAAAATCATACCCAGGTGCCCATTGACCGTTTTGATTTTTTGGGGAATCTGATTGCTGCCTTTTTTCGTTTACGCGCAAATTTCAATTTTGTCAACTTTCATAATCAATGGGAAAATTTACTGGCATTTCGCGGCGAAACAGTATATATTATTGAAAACGATAATATCAACATTAGTGGTACACTTTCAGGTGTGGAACTTAATGGCGATTTACGACTGATTACTCAAGATGGAAAAAGTTTGACATTTACCGCCGCAGAGGTTCATTTACGGCCGACAAACGATGTACGGGAGGAACGATATGATTGACGATTTACGAAATTCTGCCAGCGATTCGTATTTGGAAGAGGAAATTAACCCAACCCCATTGGTGCCCGCTAAAAAGACCGGCAAAAATTTCCTGGGGATGACAGCTCCGCAGCGATTTGTTTTAGCGCTTCTATTATTAATAGCAGTCGTCGTTCTGGGTACTTTTTGCCTCTTAATCACCGGTCGAATCTTACTTCCCTGAACAGCAACCAGAAATAATTCTGTAAAAAGAGGCTAACCTTTTGGGTTAGCCTCTTTTTACATCCTCGCTTTTATTCTTCAGCCGCAGGTATGCTCTCGTCACCCTCGCCTATCAACATACTGGCACTGATCCGCGCCATCGAAGCGACCGTGTGACCCTCGACCATATCCATGACATGCACACCACGGGTTGCGCGCCCCATCACCGAGATATCGCTTACACTCATTCGGATTAAGACACCGCTAGTGGAGATCAATGAAATTTCATCATCAGGCTGCACGATGCGGGCTGTGGCAATTAAGCCGATTTTGCTCAAATTATGTTTATCAATCGTTGAAACACCTTTGGAACCGCGGCTCTTGGGTACATACTGCTCCAATGGTGTGCGCTTTCCGAAGCCTTTATCGGTTATTACCAATAATTGCCCACCAGGCTCAAGTACATCCATACCCGTAACGCGATCTTTGGCAGCCATGCGAATACCGGTGACCCCGCCTGCTGGCCGGCCCATGCAGCGAATATCGTTTTCATCCATCCGCAACGCCCGCCCATAGGCAGTTACCAGCATAACTTCATCCTTGCCGCTGGTCAATCGCACCCATCCCAGGTTATCGCCTTCTTTGAGGCTCATCGCAATTAACCCTGAAGGCCGCACGCTGGCAAATTCGGAAAGCTGGACGCGTTTAATGCGTCCCAGTTCGGTTGCCATGGTACAGTACTCCGCCTGATCGAAATCCGGCACAGGTACAGCGGCTGTAATTTTCTCACCTGCGTCCAGGGCCAGCACGTTCATGATGGAAATACCCTTATCCGTCCTGCCCGCTTCCGGCAAGTTGTAGACTTTTTCTGAATATACTTTCCCGCGGTTAGAGAAGTAAAGCACCGTGTTCAAGGTGCGGGCTGGAATCATCATCAACACTTCGTCTTCATCGCGCATCGATTGACCGATTACCCCGCGACCGCCCCTACCCTGAGTACGATACAGGTTGGCACGAACGCGCTTGATGTAGCCTTTTTCAGTCAGCGTGATCAGTACAGCTTCATCCTTGACCAATTCCTCATCCGTAATCTCTTCCCTGGCATCCAGACTGATGACCGTCCGGCGATCATCACCGTATTTCTCGGCCAATTCTTCCATATCCACCTTGATCAGGTTCAAAATCTTGACCGGGTTTGCAAGAAGATCTTCCAGGTAGGCAATTTGGGCCATTACTTCGCGATGTTCCTCCTCAATTTTTAGCCGTTCCAGCGCTGCCAGACGGCGGAGCTGCATATCAAGAATGGCCTGAGCCTGTATCTCGCTAAGATTGAAGCGCACAATTAAACGTTCTTTGGCTGTATCGGCATCATCAGATTTTCGGATGGTTTCAATAACATCATCCAGATTGGACAAGGCAATCAGCAGACCGTCCAGAATATGGACGCGATGTTTCGCTTTATCCAATTCATATTGGGTTCGGCGCGTAATCACTTCCTGGCGATGCTCAATAAAGAGCTGCAACATGCGCCGTAAGGAAAGAGTACGCGGCTCGTTATTAACCAGGGACAACATATTGACACCAAAGGTGGATTGCAGCTGAGTGTATTTAAAGAGCTGGTTGAGGACCCGTTGGGGTTGAGCATTGCGCTTTAATTCAATGACTATGCGCATCCCTTTGCGGTCTGATTCGTCGCGCAAATCCGAGATCATATCCAGGCGATCTTCACGCACCAGAGCAGCGATGCGCTCGATCATGCTTGTTTTATTCACCTGATATGGGATTTGATTGATGATGATCGCAAAACGACCATTCTTAAATTCTTCGATTTCCGCCCGGCCGCGCACAACCAGTCTTCCACGGCCAGTGGAATAAGCCTGGCGAATCAAATCCTGTCCAATGATCATTCCACCAGTTGGAAAATCCGGACCCGGCAACAATTTCATTAATTCATCAACAGTGACATCTTCGATAGTGTCAAAGTGATCAATGACATACGTAACCGCCGCAGCCAGTTCTCGCAGGTTATGCGGTGGAATATTGGTGGCCATACCAACCGCGATACCAGAGGAACCATTTAATAATAGGTTTGGTAAGCGTGAAGGCAAAACAGAAGGCTCTTTGAGCGATCCATCAAAATTATCATTGAAATCAACGGTATTCTTGCCAATATCGGCTAGCATCTCTTCAGCCATATGTGAAAGACGCGCTTCGGTGTAACGCATTGCAGCCGGTGAATCACCATCGATCGAACCAAAGTTACCCTGGCCATCCACCAGCATGTAACGCATCGAAAAATCCTGCGCCATACGCGCCATGGCTTCATAAACTGCCAAATCACCATGCGGGTGGTACTTCCCTAACACTTCACCAACTATACGGGCAGATTTCTTGTAAGAGGTATTAGCGCGGATACCCATATCATACATTGCGTACAGGATGCGCCGGTGAACAGGCTTAAGGCCGTCACGGACATCCGGTATTGCCCTTGCCACGATCACACTCATCGCATAATCAAGAAAGGCAGTACGCATCTCTTTATCAATATCAACTATGTGGATATTGCCGATTTCCATATTCTTACTTCCTCCGAAACCTCAAACCACGGCTTAAAGCGCGGCAAAACAGGCACATTTCTAAACCCTAATTATACCTCATGCCGCCTTGCTGGCGTGATGAAATATGCCCTGGCGGTAGAGTGAACATGGGTATGATTAATGACAGCTATTGGGGCGGCCCATACCGCCATGATCAAAATTAACTGGGTTTAACAGAGGACGCTAATCAATTCACACAATCTGCCCGCAAACTTGCAACTAATTTACCAATAAACAAAGAACACCAATTTATTCCCTCTGAAACCCATCCATATAGTCTTTTATCATCGGCATTCCATTCAAGCGTGTGAAGAAAAAGTTATTGACAATGTTGATTACTTCCGCTCGAGCTGCTTCCGCCTCGCCAGTCAAGAGATCCCTGGCTTCAGGTCGCGCCAGAGCATCCCGCAGCCGCAACAGATGACTGACGATCTCGCTCTCTTGCTCGCCTTCCAGCGTGCGGATGACATCCATGATCAGACGATCGGTAGCTGAGGTTAAATCGGATTGAGCAATGATTGAACCTGAAGAGTAAGCATCATCAATCGTACGGATCAATGACCATACCTGATACAAGATGGTGGTGGGTTCATCGAAAAGCTCTCTCAAAAAAGCGGCTTCTTCGTAACGGCCGGTCAGCCGAAAGATGTTGTACATGCGCTTTGCTACTTTGCCATAATTAATATCCTTGGTGAGGTACTTGCGCACTTCATGTTCCAATTGCTCTACATAACGGTCAAGTGCATTAGCGGATACATGTTGGGCCAGTTTTGAGAAAATCGGGACCGAGCCGACTTCCAGATAAACCTCTTGAAAATACGGATCGAGATAGCCATCCAGCGGCACAATTTCACCATCCGGGCTTTCCCAGGTGACATCCAACATATTACTGGCGTTGGCCAGGTTTTTTCGTACAGGGTCTGCTACAACCCAATCCAGCTTACACCATCCGGGGTTGTGCGAGGCATCTTCCCAGGAAACAGTCACACTACTTCCATCTTCACGAAAAGCATCTATTTTTTTCGCTTTAATTTGTTCCGGTTTCCAGGCAATGGGTGTATTGGCTTTTACGCGATAATCAGCAATAACCATATCCTCCGGATAAGAACCAAATTTCACCTCAATCAACTGATATGTGGAACCCTGTAAGGTGTTCAAGGCTTTTTCGCGCATGATTTTTGCGAGAATTTGGCAGGCTTCTTCCCGCGTCGGTGCAAGAATATTGACTCTCTCAAAATAATCGCAATCACCCGGATAAGATTGGATTTTCGATTGAGCCGCAGAGCCAGAGAGAGCCAGGGCGGTTTCGACCTGGCCCGGAATATCTTCGAATTCCACCAGCCTGCCAACCCGACGGAAATATTCAAGCTCCTGCTCGCTAAAATCCAACATGGTGATATTATGACCAAAAACACCAGTGCGCGAATCCATCGTGATGGCATCCCTCTGATGCGTTGTCGCCATGCTGGTCAGCCATTGAATGGCATCTGCTTCATTTACTTCCACCCCCAGGCGCTGGGCTGATTCTAGAATACGCGCAATTTCCGCTTCCGGTTTTGTTTCATTAGCCGCCATTTTCAATTCTCCTTGTTAATTTCAACCTGAAATGAGCCGTGATATATAAACACACCTTAGCATACAGCGTACGCGTATGAGAATCCAGATTTAATATAACACGAGCAAAATTTTGGGCAAGAATCAGATACTTTTGAGAAAAAACCTAAATCTAGCGATTGGATTGAGAGAGCGCACGAAGCTTCTGGAAAATAATCGCTTGATCACGTGCGTCTTGAAGGGCGTTGTGCGCCAATTTTTTCTCATTCTCCAAAAAACGCGAAATTTTATTCAATGAAGTATCAACCCAGTCTATCCCCCGATAACCCATATAGTAAGCTTTGATATCAAGAGCACTGTGACCAAAGGGATTGTAGCCCAGATAGCGGTAAAAATAATCACTGATAAACATCCAATCAAAAGGAGCATTCAGCGCGACAAAGACAGGCTGCATACCGGCTGGAACAACCTGACTGACCCAGTTGGCGAACGCGGTCATGGCGTCAACAGGAGGCTGTCCAGTCTCTCTCAACGATGGCAACTCCAGGCCACTGATCTTAAGCGCTTCCGGCAGCGATCGTTCGCGATCGGGTTGCAATTCAGCATAAAAGGCTTCGGCAGGATCGTCCACCAGACATGCGCCAATGGATAGCAGCGCATAATCTGCAGGAACGGGGCCGGCAGTTTCCACATCGACACTGATGTAAATTTCAGCATTCATCGTACGTGATTATAACCTCTAATCGGATCACCTGGATTCTACGCAAGCTACGCAAGCAAAAATTAATGATAGGCAGCATCCACATGTGAAATCATGGAATTTTCGCCAATTCTAGGGTATAGTAGCTTTGCTCCCGATAGGTTTTTTTTACTTCAGACGAGATGGATCGTGATCATATGCGCTGGTTGAAATCAAATTGGAAATCTTTCATCATTCCCGCTCTGGTCTTCTTTCTTCTGGGAATCAGTTATGCCGTGCAAGCAGGCAAGCTGGGCTGGTACCTGGATGATTGGATCATCCTGGAAGCTTATGCACAAGGGGGAACTGAGCGCCTGGCGTCCTACGCCTTTATTGGAACCCGTCCACTGGTCAGCCCACTATGGTTTCTCGGTTTTTGGGTAGCAAAATTTAACCCAGCTTTATGGCAATTCTGGGCTCTTTTTTGGCGGGCTTTATCGGTCATTTTCATTTGGTTAGGCTGGCGGAAACTTATGCCAGGCAAACCCCTTATCGTTGGAATTGCTGCACTCTTACTGACAGTTTATCCAATATTCGATCAACAGGCATCTGCGCTTACGTTCAGCTTTCATTGGATCGCCTTTACTTTATGGGCATTGTCTTTTTATCTGATGCTCCTGGCAGCTCAAAGCAAGAAGTATTGGGGTATTTTGACCTTGCTAGGCTTGTTAGCAATGGCGATTCAAATATTTGCCACGGAATTTTTTATCGGCCTTGAAATTCTTCGACCGGTTGCCTTATTTTGGCTACTGCGGGATGAGGAAAAACCAGTACGAAAAACAATCAAACAAATAATTCCATGGTTGATCATTCTATTTGGTTACCTGGTCTGGCGCCTGACAATCATGCCCACCCCCACCAGGGGTGATCGCAACAATCCTGTCATTCTTGCAAACTTATTTTCAAAGCCTTTTTCAACAATCTTGGAACTGGTAAACATGACGATTCAAAGTCTTCTGGAAGGACTAGGAGGAGTATGGTACCTAACAATTGATCCAGCCACCTTCACCATAGGAACCAATATGGATTTCATTAGCTGGATAATCGTGATCATCCTATTCTCTTCAAGCGCTCTGCTAATCTGGCGATTCAGGCGAAAAATTAAGGCCTATTCAGATTTCTCAGATTATTTCCTTTTAGGATTTGGTTTTATTTTTTTCCTGGGCGGAATTGCCCCCGGTCTTGCAATTGGCAGATTTCTTTCACCTTCTATCCCCACCACAGACCGATTTGCTATGGCGGCCATGCCTGGAGCGGCATTGATCGTCACCGCAATTGTATGGTATCTGGTTCGCTCCCAAAATGCCAGAATCCTTGTTCTGGCTTTGTTGATAGCTCTTTCAACAGGCTACCAATTCAGGCTGGCAAACAATTACCGGCGCTCCTGGCAGAAACAGGAACGCCTCTTTTGGCAACTACTCTGGCGAGTACCATCCGCTGATTCCAACACCGCTTTTTTGGGTAATGGCGCCATGGCACTTGGATTGGGAAACTGGGCGACAGCGTCCGCGTTAAATATGATGTATGGCAACTATGATAATCCCGGATATGTGCCCTATTGGTACGTTGATCTGTACCGCTCTGAAATCGACAATGATGCAGCTCCTCTTGATTTTTCCGCCGCACACCTCAACTTCCAATGGCATAAACCCCAGAGTGTAGTATTTCAATATGAAACCGACATTTCACCCTGCGTTTGGGTGGTGGATCAAAATGATGTGCACAACCCTGATCTCGATCCTTTCGTGAAGAAAGCACTACCCCATTCCGACCTTTCGCGCATTTCGGCAGAAAGGACGCTGCCAAAACCCGCATTTCTTGGCAGAGAACTGGAGCATGATTGGTGGTGTTATTATTTCCAAAAAGGCGAGCTGGCTGCCCAGAGAGGTGATTGGGAAACTGTTATAGATCTCTACCGTCAAGCCCAATTAAATGACCAAAGACCATATGCTTCTTCGGAATATGTACCCTTTATCCAAGCAGCGGCAGTGCTCGGTGAATGGGATCTGGCCGAGGATATGACCCTGCATGCTTCTTACCTCACCAGCAGCAACGATCAAATCTGCCTGGCATGGCAATCTGCACACATTGACCGACCCATACCGGCGAATTTGCAAGAAAGATTGATTGAA
>JBBQNI010000044.1:0-29776 GCA_038329785.1 Anaerolineales bacterium
TCGGGTTCATTGCCAATAATCCAGGTTTCGCCCGGATTCAGCGCGATAAGAAGATCCAGACTTTCAAATTGGTTTTGAAATAATGCATCGCTAACACGCACAACATGAATATATTCAATCTCCTGCGGTAGTTCAATTGAATCATTGAGACGCCAATCCAGGACAGCAGAGATATTAAAAAATTGAAGTTTTTCCGCTGTGTAATCATATGGCGCAGCAATCCCAAATCTCTGTAACGGCTCATAATAAACCTGATCAATCTGAGCATTGACCTGCTCGCCGCCAGATTGGACAGTATTAAAGGACATCTGAAAGAGAAGCAATAGAATAACAAAAGCCCGGAAGATCGGTTGGATCAACCCCCAGAGGCTATTTTTCGGAAGGGACTGACGAAAGACTGACTTTTTCAACAAAATGTCGTTTCCCGATAGGAATAAATGAAAAATTAGAGTAAAGACAAAAGAAGCTAGGTTAACAATATGATATCAGAGAATTAAGGCTGATAGGAGAAAACCAGGTGTTGATCCGAGTCAGTCTGCAAAAACCAATAGCTCAAACTATTCTGGCTGATTTGAGATTCAGCCGGAAAATCCACAAATTGGTAGCCTTCCGGAATCCTGATAGTTATTTCAACCGGTAATGAATTAAGACCCAATTGTTTTTTCAAATCAAGATGGTAATAGCCTTTCGTTCCTTTAAAGACAACCACATTCGCCGGCAACTGATAGACGAGGCGAATCTGTTGTTCGCTTTTGGCTGGCACTAACTGCAAACCCGCTATCATATTCAATCCTGTCAAGTCGCTTGAAAGGTCCAACTTACCTTCCCATGGCTGACCGTTGAGAAGATTCTCTCCAGGTACAAAAGCAGCATCACTCTCAAGAACCATACTGCCAGGTGGGATATATACGCGCCAGTAATCCCAATAGCAGCGTTCCATCATTTTCTGGTATTCAATTTCGTCCCCATAGGTTGCAATGTGTTCACAGGGTACTTCCACCTGATTCAGATGAGTGTAACGCATGCTCATCTCAGCCCTCACCTGGCTGGGATCACTCAGGTCGATGTTGTAGTCCAATTCTCGCTGGATGACTGCGTCAACTTTATTGAAACCAATGTTGGCATCCACCCAATAAAGAAAATCACCCCCCTGGTAACTTACCCCATGATCAAAACCCTGGTCTGCCAACACAGCCTGGAGTTGCGGGTCGTTGAAGTAGAGCGAAAGATGGCCCTGTCTTAACAGGCTGTGAGAAGTTTTGACCAGACGGATCACCTGCCTGAGGTCACGGGTATCCATAATAGATTGCACAATTACTTTGCCCAGAATACTGATAAAATCTTTGCGATTTCGCCACCAGTCGGAGGAATCAGCATTACTTCCCCAACTCTCTTGCATATAAAGGAGAATATTCTCCTGGTTTACCCAGGTATTTGTTTGTGGATCAACTTGAATTGGGCCAACCGCGGCCACGATCTGGCGCACAGCCTCCTGGTCAAAAGCGATGACACCCTTCAATGTCTCGTCACGTGAAATTTGATACAATGCCTGTACATCACGCGCACTTTCGGGGAAATCCGCCGACCAATTGCCATCGCGGGGCAGCCAATACCCTGCCAGCATATAGGTTTGCAAAGGTTGTGGTGGTAAGGGGTATTCTTTGCTCAGATCATCAACCGAATATGAATCCTGAAGGTCGAAGTCAATATTGGTTAAGTTTTGGACAGTTAATAAGCCCATCGCAGTAATAAAACCGCCGCCGCCGCGCAACTCATCGTGGTTAAGCGCCAATAAAAGGTAATTGGTCGCCTGTTCAGTACCGATTAGTGATCCCAATTGGGGAAGGATTTCACGAGATAAAGCAATGTATGGCAGCGACTCATCCAATAATTGGAAATCATCTTGAAAGCGGTAGGGCAGTGCAGAAATTTCAAGGTCCTTGCGATTAATCTCTACTTCAAGCGCTGCTTGATCCACCTGGGCAACAAATTCTTTTGCAACGAAACCATCGATCAGGTTGGCAAGGTCAACTCGATTTTGGAGCCCATCAGAGAGGAGCGGCATGGTTTTTTCCTCAAATAAGAGGGCGTAATTTACAATGGAATCAAGATAGGTTATTGCCGGCTCTACCTGAGCTGTCATTTTGCCAAAAACGGGCAGAAGGGGATAAATTGGTGACAAATTGCTTTGCAGGACATTCAAATCCTGATCGACTGAATTCAAAAGACTGAAAATGTATAATGGTTCAATATTATCAAGATCACTTGTGATAACTGCTTTGATCTCACTGCGCAAGCCCAAGAGATGATAGCCAGTCCTGACAATATTCCAGCTCCAAACCGCCAATAATCCTATTAGCAGAAGGAGTGGAATGATTATTAGCCACTTTTTTTTCAAGCTCTGCTCACACGCCTGCGGATCAACAAACGTATTACGAGAATCAACACAACCAACCCAACCGAGCATGACAATGGCAGCAACCAGAAAGGCGGTCCTGTGGGAGCCGGCTCAATGAAACCACCCTCAGGTGTGTTTGTGATCGTCACCGCAATGACTGGAGTGCTGGTCGAGATCGTGCTTGTCGAGGTAGCTGTCTGCAGAGAAGCGGTTAGGGCCAATTCTCCAGTTACTACTGCGCTGGCGGTGGCCTCTAAAGGTGTTGATGTACTAATCTGAGGCAGCGTGCCCTCTGCCTGGTCTGTGGCTGTGGACGAGGGATTAATTGCAGCAGTTGTCCCTGTTCGGGTAGCAGTAACTGTCACCATAGTGGTACTTGATGGGGTTACAGAAGCTGTCAGGCTAGGGCCAACCGTTGGCACCGTTTGCCAGGAGAAGCCACCCCATACTATTTTTTGAGGAACAAGAAGGATGAATAAGCCGAAAATAACAATGAAGAAAATCGTGAGAGAATTTTTTCTTGGCATACGCCCTCCTGAAAATACAATTTTACCTCATGTGTTGAGCAGATAGGCGGGATCACCCAGTAAAATAAAGGAAAACATAATTTCATACATGGCGGTATTATTCGAATCCATCATCCTCCAGCTCTTCAAGAGCACATCGCCAATTCGCATGTTGTCCGCTACCTGGAGCTGTTCCACCAGATTCATACTCAAAGACAGTTGATTGGCTGCGGTGGTAAGACTGGTTGGAGCAATAACAGTGACAGCTCCAGACTCCTTTTGGACCAGCAGCGATTCCGCCAGAGAAATTTGCTGCGGATGAATAAAATAACCAGAAAGGCAAGTCATATTGACATAAATTGGCAATTGCTGCTGTGAAGGTAGATCCTCGATAATTTCTGCGTTAAGAATCTGATCTTTTCCCCATGAGTTTATGGAACCATGACCAAAATAGGTTAGCAGAAAAACAGGTTGTCGCAGCGCTTGCTGAATGGACTTACCATTATCACGTGAGTCTTTTTCAGCCTGGAATAAGGAAGTTGAGTAAGCTTCTCCAAATTGATCTAAAAAGTTTGCCGCTTCATCTGTGAAATAGGATTCCTGACCATCAGAGATAGCTACAACCCGCCGCTCAGCAAACTCTTTCCAACCATCTTCGCTGCGAATCAATTTTGTTACCCAATTACGGATCTCTATTGGGGAAGCAAATGGCACTCGACCGAGAGCAAAATCTGGCTGGAGATCATTGTCTACGTCCATGAAAGGTAGATCACTGACAGTTTCTCCGAGATACTGGCTTGTTATAAAAACAGAAGGAATTTGTGAAACCATCTCAGAATACCCTTTGTGGGTGTAATCAAAGTCACCCACCAGCAATACATATTCAGGTGAAATCTGCCAGGATGAATGAATGTAGGCAAAGAAGTTGATCAATGCCTGTGGGTGCGGGAAACCGCCATAAAACTGATCATAGATTTGTTGAGGGTCGATCACCAGGGTTCGTAATCCCTGAGCCTGCCGATGAACAACCAGGGGCTCCAATGCTTGCTGTCTATCTTTTCCGGCCACCACGAGCCAATTGACGGCGTGATCACTATTATTCAAATCCATTGTCATTTCAATCGGTTGCAAAACGAAATCGGAAAGAAGACTTGTTTTCGGTACCCAGGTGTAAGAACATTGCTCGCAAGCGCTTATGTGCAGTGACTGCCCCTGAGAGACGAAACCCGCGCGCATGCTCGCAGTGGAGGCTAATTTTTCCACAAGAAAGCCGCTGTTTTGCGCAGGGTCAGGATCCAATTTTCCTACAAGCTCGAACCTGTACTGTTCAGACGCTAACTCAACTTTGCGATCAAAAATCACCTCAATGCTGTCCAAAAAAATCAACTGGGCGGTAACACCGGCTGGAACCTGTGCGCTGATTTCCAAATCGTTTTGCGCTTGTATTTCCTCTAAATTAATTTCTACCTGATGATATCCAGACCCTTCCCATTCGAATAACCCCAGGTTCACATGATTATTTTTTAACAAAATGGCATGATCAGGATTGGCCGGAGAACTGGAAGGTGACCAGAATGTAAGCAACAAGCTGAGCTCTGGGTAAGCATCCATATCTGCTGGTAAAAAGAATTGAAAAGGCGTTGATGTTTCAATTTTTGCCCATACAAAGGGGTCGGCTATCCCTGCTTTTGGTTCATACTCTTGATCCTCTTCAAAATAGAGATGAGAATGTGCAATCGCAGAAGTGGAAACTAGGTCGGATTCTTCCAATTGCAATTCCGCAGAGGGCTGAGTAAAGACTCCGTCAGCGCTTGTTTCCAATAATAGGACCTGCTGGTTGATGTAACGGTCATTATTCTCTGGAACAAAAAACATAATATCAAAATCAGTTGAATCTTCACCCGGTAACAGCCAGAAAGGAACTTGTTGATCTTTGTATTTCAAGCGGATTGAATTTGCGGAATCGATCTGCATGCCGTAATCTCGCATTCTGCTGGCCGACAAACGATAGTAACCTCCACTATCAAAAATCATACGCGCCTGCTCAGGCGAGCCGCTTGCAATGGTGGTGATTTGTGGTGCATTCTTCGGGCTGCACGCGCTGGTAACCAGCAAGGCAGCCATCAGCGACCACAGATAATATTTACCCATTTTTTCCGCGCCTCATTTTAGATATGAGAATTAAGACAACAATTCCAAGCAATCCGCCTGCCAAAACGATCCCAAAACCAATCGACACGGAGCGAATTGCCGGTCTTACCAGGTCAACCGTGACGGTAATTGAAGGCGAGGGCAGGGGAGAAATAGCAGAGGTTGCCGTTTTCACCTCAATTTTGGTCGGTATGCTAGTTTCCGTAGGAATGCCTATACTGTCTGCTTCAGCTGTAATGGTGGCTGTTGTAGTTTGCGAAGGGGTTAAGGTACTGGTATTAGTCACAAATGAAAATGGGGAAGTCTCAGTTGGCGATGGCGTTATCGTCATTGTGGAAGTGGCTCTGGTGGTAGCGGTATGGGTCTGGGGAGTGCTATTCGTAGCGCTGACAGTTCCGGTTGTTGTTTTGGTGGCAGTGATGTTTGCCAGCGTTGTCGTTGAAGTTGCTGTGGGGTTGGGTGCATTCGAGATCGGTCCAAAAAATTCGGAATTCGAATTGAGATCTACTGCTTCGAGCTTGTAGTAATAAATTTGTCCGGGAAGAATGCCTTCATCACTGAAATGATAAATGGATCCATTTACTGCAGACCCCTCGGCGCTGATAAATTCACTGATTTGGGTGAAAGAACCGCCTTCACTGGTACTGCGCCTGATGAAAAAGCCTAGGTTGTTATATTCCGAAGCTGTCTCCCACTCGAGTGAAATGGCAGAACTGGTGATGCTGGTCATCTCAAAACGTACCAGGGTAACGGCAGCCGAAGCGGGTAGCGTAAAGAGCAGCCAGGCAAGGCTGACACTGAGAAGAGATGCCAAAAGCCCCATTCTTGCCCAATGATGTTTCATGCCCACCTGAGATTACCTCAGCTCAATCATTTCTTTTTGCTGAAGATCCTTCAAGAATGTAATTACATCTTGCTCAGCCATCTGCGGCTCGACATCGAAGGTATTCGCAACCGCTTTTATCAGTTCCACCAGTGTGGTCTGACCATCAATTTTATCCCAAATAAAGGCGCCGACCTGGTTCAAGACCTTCACCTTGCCAGTCAACGGCAAGACCAGCACAACCTGATCATCAATCTCATGACTCAGGATACTTTTTTCTTTACTGGGAATTGTGGTTGTTATCAAATGATCCTCACCTGGTACCTCATTTAGCTAAGCGATAAAGCCGCTTATCCTTCACCGTCAGACGCGATAATAATGCCATCAACCCACTGAGTTGGCGCATGGCGATCGAATGCATATTGATCTCTATTTTACCCTTAACCACCTGTGAAACAACAGCCAGCACCTGATCATGGCATAACGGGGCATCTACTGAGCGGTAACGGTCACCTTTGGTCACCAACCTGTTCGTCGATATGGCGATGATGCGATGGATCACCAGGTTGTCATCGCGGCGGAACAAAACAATATCGCCGATTTTCAAGGCAACGGTGGGGGTGTATAGTTGCAGCCTGACCCAATCGTTCAATCTCAGCAGCGGTGACATGGAATTGCTGACCACGCGAAAACGAGCATTCCCCAGATATGGCAGACTCTGAATGGTGAGATCAATGGCAGCGGTGGCACTCGCTTGCATCAGCGACTCAACAAGGGGAGGTAGATAAAACGCAGGTCATTGTGCAGACGTAACGCTGGATCGCCAAATATCATGTAAGTGAAAATCATTTCATCGTTGTTGCCGCTGGCATATACTTTAAGCTTGGCGCTTAGATCAGCAGCTCCAAGCAGTGGATCATGATTGCTGAAGAAGTACTCGAAGAATCCGCGCTGCAGCACATCATGCGCGCTGGAATAACTAAAGCCGGTAGCTGAATACATCGCCACCGCGCCGCCGTTTGGCTGGCGGGTAATTGACTCCGCCAATGAAATTGGGTCAGGACTGGCGATACCAGGCGGGTAATACCAGAAACCATCAATACAATCAAGCGAAAAGAAAACCGGAAAGCGCTCCGAATTAGTCAGGAAGGGTAAGTCTTCCTTGTTAAAGATTTTTTCACTGGCCCATCCGCTAATGACACCATGTCCGGAATAAGTATAGATCTGCGATGGAGACTGATTGATATGACTTACCAGATCAGAAGTTATTATTGCACAGTTGCCAGACTGGCCGGAGCGGCAATTATAATCATCCAGATAAAAGCGAGTGGGTTGAAACGGTGTCCTCAGCTGATCATTTATAAAATCATCCATCAATGCCGGGAAATTCCCGGCAGACTCGGTCAGACAGATGGTTGAGGGGTCACCGTCAAAACAGTAATCATTCAGGTAATAATTATCTGCAACAAATGCCAGGCTGTTCGACCAATCTCCCTCACTCTGTTCAAAGGCAATTGTCTTTTCCACCAGAGCGCTCACCTCGGATGTGGAATTAACTGCCATGCGACCAATCAAGGCATCCGGCAAAATATCATCACCGACTACAGCTACCAGATCACTCAGGCTGTCAATCTCACCCTGTACGGGATCCACCCAGACGAAATTAGGCGGTAAATAATTAGGGGTATCAACGCGATAATTCTTCAGATCCCAGTGACCATCCCCCACCAGTAACACATATTCCGGAACAGTTTGCCAATTTTCAAAGGCATAACGCATGAAATTTTTAATCGCAATCGGGTGGGGAATACCGAAGTTGAATTGATCATAGATGCTCTGGATAGTGACTACCTTGACCTGCAGACCCTGCTGGCTACGCCAATCAACCAGAGGCTGCAAAGGTTCTAAGAAATCAGGGACAGTGATAATCAAGTAATCGCTCCGGTTTTGAGGATCATATAGTCCACCAAACGCTACTTTCTCGAGCAGCGGTGATTGTATTCCACCAGCGCCAAACACGACATAATCTGTATAATCAATTTGTGAATTGGAAAAAGTAACTACGCCTTCTTCCTGGCTATAATCACCAAGTTCGACGGGAGTTAAAGGGTAGCTAATATCCCAGATATGCAACGGATCTGCGCTGAAGCCGTTGATCTGAAAGGTCCAATCCCCTGCAGGCTGCGAAAATTGTAGATATTGATCATGTCCAATTAGTTGTTGAACAAACTGTATAGAAAATTCATCAAACCCATAAGACGATGCAGTTACCCCAGAGATCGGCAAATAGCGAACTCGTAGGACGTTTTCACCGTTGATTAAATTGTCCTGGCTCAACGGAAAATGGGAGGTATGCCAAACGGCTCCATCCCAACTTTCCTGTCCAAGCGGCTGATTGTTCAAAAAAACCTCAATTACGTGGTCTGGATTTAAAGCACTTGCCGAGTTGGAAGTAATTTGTAATTCAAGATTGGCGATAAGTGAGGAATCAAGAATTGCATCTCGAATTGTAAAGGGATAAGATTTTTCAACTAATGTATTTGAAACTGAGAAATTTTTCTCCCAGAACCAAGTTTCTTCGTCAGTGAAGTGATATGTCCACCAATACCAATCTTTCTCGAACTTAATCTTATTGCTGAAATTTGTGGTGGGGATTGCATTTAGAAAACCCTGATGGACAGACACGATTCGAGGAGAAGGATCGGAACTGGTTGATAACCAGAATATGTTGTTATCATTGTATTTTTCCACCATTTCGGCAGTAAATTTTGGGGCAAAACCGCCGCGATAAGTTGCCCAGTGATCATCCTGTTCTGGGTGTAAGCCAGCCAGGTAGCTGCCATCAAATTGCTCCGCATAAAAGATGATACTTTCGCCAGTTTCCAATGTGTCATCATCATCGCCAACAAATTCAAATGAAACTTTGCGCCCTTGATTCTCAAGTTGAAGGTAATTCGGGTCAAGCGCAGTGACATCCACACCTGTCAAAAGCAAATCTTCCATTCCAATTTGATAAACTCCGGCTTCGGTTATCGTGATACGCACCTTCTCTGATAATATCCCTTCCTTTGAAATGAAGGAATCAGGATTAAAAGGAGAAGATGTTTTCGAAGGCAATCCCCGCCATGTCAGGCTGTCCTGATAGTTAATCAAGCTGCCTCGCAGTGCAACTTCAAATTCCGGAGAGGAAATCCGATAATCGGGTTCCGATTTGTTCGTTAGTGACTGATCCAGATCAACCGATATTTCAAGTTTTTGGCTATACAACCAGACTCTTTTTTGACAGTCCCATCGAAAAGGGTGAAAAACAATCCTGACGACACGTTGATTGCGAATCCAAACCGGTTCCCCTACATCGATCGGGTTGCTGATCAGTTTATCCAGGCATGAATATGAATTAGAATCCGATGG
The DNA here is from genome assembly GCA_038329785.1 of Anaerolineales bacterium. Taxonomy (GTDB): domain Bacteria; phylum Chloroflexota; class Anaerolineae; order Anaerolineales; family Anaerolineaceae; genus UBA6170. Next base: position 9,290 of record JBBQNI010000044.1, read on the forward strand.
ATCAATTATCGAAACTTGATACTCATTAGTGGGTTCAGTCGCCAATGCCATATCTGATGGTGGAACCAATACCTTCTCGGAATGAAAACTCTGTCTGTACTTAAACTCTCCTTGAGCAGGAATCGCCAATAACGCAGAAAATGTCGGAATAACCGGCTGGCCGTAAAGCACAACATTCTCTGAGTTTTTAACATTTAAAGCCAGCCCATTTTCGGCAACATCCCATCTATATTGGGTAGTCTCCAGCGAAAGCCCAAGACCACCCTCTGTTTTTAAATAAATTATTTCATTCGCTAATGATTTCGAATTCGTATTAAGAAATATCGGGGATAAAGTTGTAATGAAAAATAAAAGTCCTGTCAGGAATATTCGAATAGAAGCGATCATAAAGCACACATTTTTAGAATGTTAAGATCAGGGCAACCCTAATAAATCGTCAGTTAATATCTGATCTGTCAAGAATTCATCGAAACCATTTGCACCACCTGTAACGGGGCCAGAACCCCCGCTCACAGTCAAATCAAATTCAACCAGAATCTTCGGTGCTTCGTATTTTAGTTTTCCAACTTCTTCCACTATTCTTGCTCCTTGTAACACGATTTTTCCTCGATGAAATTGTGCATGCTTCATGCCAAGGCCATATATATGGCAGTCGTCTTCTTTAAATCTTTCAAAGGATCGCTCTTTATCGCTTTTTTACCAAATCAGGATGTCACTGACACAAATTATCATGATTACCATATTGAATTTCGTTGCGTATGGAGACTGAATCCGGCTGAACTGGTATCTCGTAAGTCTGGTCATATTGCCATTGAAGGATGACGTTATTTTAATACAAGAAAGCCGATAAATCAAGCGAGATTAGGGTGGATTTTATAAATATTTTACAGCCAGCCACGTAAACCATATACCAGAATCCCGATATATTCCTTCATCGCCGTCTGGGTGGCGGCCAGATCGGAGGCATTCGGCAGCAAATGCACCAGCAGTTCCTCAAAGGATGGATGCCACAGATTCTGCCAGCCGGCCTCGGTTACTCCAAAATCAGCCGGGGCTGCAATGACCTGCAAGCCTTGTTTTTCAAACAGTGACAGTGAACGCGGCATATGCGAAGCAGAAGTTATCAGCACAATCTCTTGAATACCCAACTCGCGCAGCATTTCCGCGCAATAGAGGGCATCCTCATAGGTATTGCGGGATTTTTCCTGCAACAGCATTTTTTCGGCTGGGACACCCATCATTTCCAACAAAATTGCCATCTCTTGCGCACCGCTGCTGGTGCCCGCGCCCAACCAGGTGATATTACCGCCACTCAATACCAGCCTCTCAGCCACGCCGTCCTGGTAAAGTTTCAAAGCATAGGTAACCCGGTCACCAGCCGCACCGACCTCCGGCATCTGCCGTGGCAGCTGCTGCGCTTCGGTACCACCGCCCAATACAACCACCATGACACTGCGAGGCAAATCCGCAGGAGGCAGATTCTGCCATTCGAGTGAGCGTGTCAGGCTGGCGGAAACCCACTGATTGCCCCCCAGCCAGAGAATGATTATGATGACCCACAACAGTCTTTTGACCCAAACCAGTCCCATCTTCTTGCGTAGCAAAAATAGTACCAACAGAATGATCAGCCAGCTCAAGCCGAGCGGGTACACAAATTGGGTCAAAAACTTGGACAGGAAGACAAACATATTTGTTTACAGCTCTTCTTTTTCGCGTATATAAGCTAACAATCCCTGACTGCCCGCCAGTACCAGATCGTAAACTCGCTCAAAGTTACCACTGTAGTAAGGATCTGGAACATCTTTTTCGCCTACGTCTTCGGCAAAATCAAGCAGGCGTGGTAACTCGGTATTGAAGGCGTAACGTACATCTTCCACATTTTCCTGGTCCATCACGACCACGTAATCATAGGAATCCAGATCCTTGTGGGTCAGCTTTTGGGCATGTTTACCGGCCAGGTTGATGCCATGTTTGGCCAGTTGCTTGCGCGTACCTTCGTGGGGTGGATGTCCGAGGTGCCAGCTGCCGGTGGCGGCTGAAGCGATCTCAAAATGGTCTGCCAGTCCCTGCTCCTGCACCATTTGCCGAAAAACCCCTTCAGCCATAGGAGAGCGGCAGATGTTTCCCATGCAAACAAATAGAACTTTGATTTTATTCATGCTTCATTTTACACCATGAAAAGTGGGCAGCAAAAAGCAGCCATAGATCAAATGCACAATCAAACTCATACGGGTATGCACTCATCCGACGAATCTTCGCAGTATATCATCGATCTGACTGCCATAACCCTCTCCGAACAAGTTAAGGTGATTGAGCAGGTGATAGAGATTGTATATCTGAAAACGATCCTGGTAACCCGGCTTCAACGCCGAAACGGATTGATAAGCCTGGTAAAACTCATGGCTGAAGCCGCCAAACAGGCGAGTAAATGCTATTTCCGCTTCACGATCACCATAGTAAACCGCCGGATCAATCAGCACAGGCTGGCCGCCGGCTGCCGCGATTACATTTCCACCCCACAGATCACCATGCAGCAGCGAAGGTTGGTGATCCACCCCCGCCAACCATTTTGGCAGGTTTTCCATCAATTTCTCCAAACGTGTGCGGCGCTGGCGATTTAGCAAGCCGGCCCGCGCTGCCATTTCCATTTGCGGACGCAAGCGTCCTTCACGAAAGAAATCGATCCAGTCCGCCATCCAACCGTTATCTTGCGGATTGCTGCCGATATAGCCATCGTGGTCGTAGCCATACTGTTCAGCTTTGTTATTTGCATGCAAATATGCCAATTGCTCGCCAAGCAGGTTCTGATCAATAGATCGTTGTGTATAGATCCATTCCAGGACGAGAAATGCAGGTATGCCCCCGCTCGCCTCCGCTTGAGCATAAACTTTTGGAATACGGATAGAACCAGCCGCCGCCAACTTTTCCAAGCCCTCGGCTTCGATGGTGAACATCCCGGGCAGCTGGTGCTGGTTATATTTCAGGAAGAAGTCATGCTTTCCTGCCCGCAACCGGACACACTGGTTGATACAGCCGCCGCCGACTGAGTCGATTATCTCAAGGGTATCCGAATAGCCTCTTTCAGAAAAAACTTGCTGCAAGGCTTGTTGTAAACCTGTTGGAATCATGGTCATGTCTTCTTCCTATTGAGCTGAGCTTGTTTCAGCGAATAGTAAATATTACACAAGTGTAGGGTTTTATGAGTCTCTGATTAAAACAATACTTGCTGGATAGAAATTGGCGCTCTTTTCCTCTTATTAATTATTCTATCAAATATCGTTTAGACATTCGAAAAAGACAGGTGTCAACTTTATCTCTTCCGGCTCGGGTTACAAATTCCCTTTGGTCTGGCCTCTGGGCAAGTTCCCATAGGAGATCTTCTGAAGGGTTACTTGCTATGCAAAGAGCCTGCCAGGTGGGCAGGCTTGGGCTGTGTTGTTTGGGGTTTCGGCGTTGATTCCCCTTGCCAGGTTTGTGACTCACCAGGGACTTGAACCCTGAACCCATTGATTAAGAGTCAATTGCTCTGCCAATTGAGCTAGTGAGCCGTCTCGCGCCATAATTATACCTAAAAAGGGGTCGCTGTCAAACGCAGAAAAGAACGGAAGACCTGAAACGGGGGGATGCTTCATGTCAGCTCGTGGCTCGTAGAGATTAGCTGGTAGTTAAAAATAGAACGGAGACGGGTGAACCGGAGGTGGCGAAGTTGCTCTTCTTATCCGCTGTCAAGTGTCAGCCGTCAGCTGCTCTTCCCAATCAAATGTGCGCGTGACTGCTTTCTTCCAACCGCCAAAGAGCTTATCACGCTGACCTTCTTCCATTGCCGGCTCCCAGCGTTTATCCTCCGCCCAATTGGCGCGCAGATCCTCAATTTCTTTCCAGAAAGAAACCGCCAACCCGGCCGCGTACGCTGCACCCAATGCCGTCGTCTCAGACACCAGAGGCCGGATGACAGGAACATTGAGCAAATCTGCCTGAAATTGCATCAACAGATCATTGCAAACCATACCACCATCAACCTTCAAGGCACGCAAATCAACGCCTGAATCTTTATTCATCGCATCCAGCACCTCGCGCACCTGGAAGGCGGTTGCCTCCAGCACAGCCCGGGCAATATGGCCTTTGTTGGTGTAGCGCGTCATTCCGGCAATAATCGCGCGGGCATCACTGCGCCAATAGGGGGCAAACAACCCAGAAAAAGCCGGCACAAAGAAAATACCGCCATTGTCTGCAACTGAACGAGCCAGCGGTTCAATGTCAGCGGATTGCTGAATTATGCCCAGATTATCTCGCAGCCATTGCACCAATGCGCCGGCGATGGCAATCGAACCTTCCAGGGCATACACGGCCGGCTGGTTACCGATCTTATAAGCAACGGTTGTCAGCAGCCCGTTGAGCGATTGGACAATATCTGTACCTGTGTTTAAGAGCATAAAACAACCGGTGCCATACGTGTTTTTGGCTTCTCCAACGGAATAACAGGTTTGCCCAAACAAAGCCGCCTGTTGATCACCCAAGATACCCGCAATCGGAACGCCATGTAAAGCACCTATCTTGATTTCCCCATACACCTGGCTGGAAGATTGAATGGATGGCAGCATGGCACGTGGGATATTAAAATCAGCTAAAATACTGTCATCCCAATCAAGGGTGGCCAGGTCCATGCACAAGGTTCGGGATGCGTTGGTGACATCGGTGATATGCAAACCCCCATTAATTCCCCCAGTCAGCTTCCATAGCAGCCAGGTATCCATTGTGCCAAACAAAAGGTCGCCGCTTTCAGCTTTTTGTCGGAAAGCAGGATCGTTATCCAATATCCATTGAATTTTTGGCCCGGCAAAATAAGTGGCCAGTGGCAGACCGGTCGTCTTACGATAACGGTCCTGCCCTCCCTCAGCTGCCAGTGCATTACAGATCTGGCTGGTGCGGGTATCCTGCCAGACAATAGCAGGATAGACAGGTTCGCCACTGGAGCGGTCCCAAACCAGGGTTGTCTCACGCTGATTGGTAATTCCCACGGCAGCCAGGTCGCGGGCTTGCAAGTCACACTTCTCAACCGCCCTGGTTAAAACATCCTCAACTCGCTGCCAGATTTCATTGGCATCATGCTCAACCCACCCCGGCTGTGGAAAGTACTGTTGGTGCTCCTGCTGCTCGGAACAAATTATCTTTCCTTGTTTATTGAAAATTATACAGCGGGTGCTGGTCGTACCTTGATCAATTGCAGCTACGTATTGTTGCATAATCCCTCACATTAATTACAATATGGTCAGTTTATAGTGTATTCGTCCATTAATTCTAGCAGCAACATCTCATATTCTGCTAAAAATTAGACTGCCAAAATTTGAGAAACAACGCTTGCTGTGTTGAATTTATGACAATCCTCCGGTAAACACCCGAAAAACTTTACAGATGCGCTGTTATTAACTATACTTTTTCTAAATAGAAATAAAAAGGAGTCACTCATGAATAAAGCAGCAATCATCACGGAAGATGGGAAGACAATCAGTCAGCATTTCGGTCGTGCACCTTATTATGTCGTCATAACAGTCGAAGACGGCAAGGTGATTAATCGTGAAATGCGAGATAAATTGGGGCACAAGAATTTTCAGAACGAGGAATCTCACGAAGAACACAATCACAACCAACCACACGGCTTTGATGATGGATCACGGGATAAACATGTACGTATGTCGGATGCCATTATGGATTGCCAGGTGTTGATTGCTGGCGGCATGGGTTATGGTGCCCGCAAACATATGCAGGATCGCGGTATCAGCATCATCATGACCAACAGCGGAGATATTGACACGGCTGTTGAAAAATGGCTAAAAGGCGAATTAAAGGATCAAACAGAATTGAATCATTAGGGTTGGAGAACTAACTTTCGGAGAAATGAATAATAAGCTGGTCGCGCCATTCCGGGCCATGCAAAATGATAAGCTATATAAATTTCCTCAAACAATGAGGTGAGTAGGGGCCGGGCATGCCCCGCCCTTACAACGTGGTAAGGACTTCAATAAACCAACATCAATCTATCAAATTAAGGATTAATCTAAGAGACAACCAGGATTGTGGTCAAATTTCTGAATCATTCCTTTTTATGCATTCCGCTGAACTTCGAACCACTCCTTATAATACGCGAATTTGTTCATCGCGCTGGCACATCAGTTCGAGAGCTTTTAAAAAGATTTCGGGTGGGTCAGTTTTAGCCACAAAATCATCTACGCCGCTGAGTAATGCTTCCCCGCGTGCCTGCGGTTTGCTGCTCAATCCGATGATATACAAGAGTGGATTGATGGACTTCAGCGATTTGACATGCGCTGCAAGATTGAGCCTGTTTTTATTCTGTGCCGGGCAACAGATCTGGGGCAACTCCCAATCCAGCAACAACAATTGCGGCTTATTCTTCTCAACGGAAGAAACCAATTCATCGATATCGCGTACTTCTGAAACAACCTGCCAACAGGCGCGATCCTGGTCCAGTAACAAATTTATCGCCGAACGAACTTTAACATCATCATCAGCAATAATTAATTGGATCATATTTTTTCATTTGTTCCTATCTACATAAATGAGACGAGAATTTTCCTTTTCATCTCTTTGTTCTAAAACTTTACTTTATGGTTGGAAATGCTTCAACCCACCACAGGGTAGACTCTACCCTGTACCTATGAATAAGGGTTCCCTGGTCTTTTGACCAGTGCGGGGTATACTAAGGCTGGTAAACACAATCGTTCCCAGGCCGGTTTGTTGGCACAGCTCCACGTCCCATGGAATTCTAATTAATAATATAAGCGTTCCTAAATCCGCCACATGTGCAAAATCGATCAAGTGCCAACCCCGTGATAATTTATCTCCTAATTTGGTAAAATAGCAAGCATATGAAATTTCTTATTACCGGTGCAGCAGGTTTTATTGGTTCAGCCCTGGCAAATTCGCTGGTTCAGGGGGGGCATGCCGTGATCGGCATCGATGATCTTTCCACCGGTAAAGCCGATACGTTGTCTGAAGAAGTAGTCTTGCATCAGGGCGATGTGAATGATCGTAAACTTCTCTGGACTCTTCTGCAGGATGTGGATTGTGTCTATCATCTGGCGGCACGTGTGGTGGTACCCGATTCCATCCTCTACCCGCGCGAATATAATACAGTCAATGTGGGCGGAACTGTTACTTTAATGGAGGCGATGCGCGATATGCGGGTAAGACGAGTCGTACTGGCTTCCTCTGGGGCAATTTACGGCAACCAACCGGAACAGCCTGTCAAGGAAAATGCAACACCCAACCCACGTTCTCCGTATGCAGTCTCTAAATTAGCAGCGGAATACTATACGCATAGCATTGGCTCTTTATGGGGAATTGAGACAGTTTGCTTGCGCATTTTCAATGCCTATGGCCCCAATCAGCAATTGCCTGGAACCCATCCGCCGGTAATTCCAAATTTTCTCAGGCAGGCATACCAGAACGCCACCATCGTCATTCATGGAGATGGAAATCAGACCCGGGACTATATCTACATCGATGATGTCGTTGATGGACTTATCGCTGCAGCCACAGCCACAGAAATCGATCGCCAGACGATTAACATCGGTAGCGGCCGTGAAACCAGTGTTCGCGATCTGGCGCGCCTGGTGCTCGAGATTAGCGGCAAACAACCGGAAATATTGTCCAATGTGCACAACGACGGCGGGCCGACTCGGATGATGGCCGATCTGACTCTGGCACGCGCAAAGCTTAATTTTCATCCGCGAACTCCACTTGAAATTGGCTTGGAATTAACCTACAAAACGGATCCCCGCATCAGAGCTTCTTAAGTAGCCCCTTTTTCGATCAACCAATTTAATTGTTTTCATCCAGTCGATTTGATATAATCTCATTCGTAGATCATTAATCTTTCCAGGGCCTGGCGCACGCATAGAATCAAAAGGAAAATGAGCGGAGTGAAGGTTTGAAGCAACAAGCGAAATATTCACTTTTGTTAGTGTTGGCAATTTTTTGCACAGCAATTCTTGGTGCTTGTGGTCAATCAAATCCTGCTGTCTCCAATAATGATAGCGCGGCAACTTTTTCAAGTGATCGTATTTTCCGGGATTACTATCGCAGCCTGGGAGGCGCAGACATTTTAGGTCCGCCAATCATCGAGGGTTTTGAATGGAACGAGTTGACGTGCCAGTACACTGAAAAAGTGTTAATGTGCTTCAATCCTGCTGCCGATACAGGTCATCGCTACAACCTATCCCCCCTGGGCGCTTATCTGAATATTAGCGACCTGATTGAAAGCCGGCAATCCACTGATCCTATCGAAGTTTATAAAGAATTCCAGCCGCTCTACAAGAAATTACAAGGTGAGAAAAATGTCGGTCGCGCGCTGACACCGGTGCGTTTTAACCCCCTGGAACAACGCCTGGAACAATTCTTTGATAATGTTGGCTTCTACCGATTGGTTGATGATCCCGAGGGCACAGCTCACCTACTTGCCTACGGTGTCTTTGTATGTCAGGATAAATGCACCTACCCGGCCCGCAAGGGCAGTGCAATTGCAAAAGTACCCATCAGCGTGGATATGCCTTTCATGGATACGATCGCGCGGATGGATAACCCGGCGGCTTTTGGCGAGCCGTTAACCATTCCCTTCCAACTGGAAAACGGCCAGATTCAACAAATTTACCAGAACGCAGTCTTCATAGGTAATTCCATGCAGGTTGAGACTGTTCGCTTATTAAATGTCCCGATCCTGCTCGATTATGAGGTAAGTGAACCAAAACCGCAGGATGGTACTACGAAAGCCGGTCTGGTTTTTTACAATGTCTCCGGAGCGAACGGTTTCAATGTGCCGGTCGTTTTTGACCAGTTTATTATTGGTCATGGCGGGCGTGAGTTCTCGGGAGACCCAATCGGTGAATTCTTTGAGGAAGGCGACCGTTACCGCCAATGTTTCCAAAACTATTGTCTGGATTATGCTCCTTCTGCCGCCAGTGGAAAAAAGGTGGAAATGGTGGCGCTGGGCCAGGAGTATCTGGTTATCAGCAATCTGCCCGAAAATTATGTGGTTCGCTTTCGATTGACGCCTGCGACAGTCACTTTACAAACTTCAACCCGCTATAAAGTCATGTCAGTTGAGAAAAACCAGGAAATTGAAATCTTCATTCAACGCAATCAGGATAGCCAACCGGTGGCAGATGTTGATTTCACGCTGATGCTAACCCTCCCGGATGGCACCCAGCAACAAATTTTAAGCCAACCTACGAATTTGCTCGGGAAAACAATTATATCGCTGCCGCTTTTTCCCACACTAAAACGTGGCAGGGTGATCGCTTATCAGGTTTGCTTGAACCAGGCCAGTGACGATGAAGTGTGCGCCTTGGATCATTATTTGGTCTGGTAATTTCTCAGGGTTGTGCTTCAGCAAACAACTTAACTGTCTCAATCTGCCCGCTGACTGCATAGACTGTCATCACAAACTCGCTGTTATTTTCGCCTTGTGATTGCCAGCGCCGCAAACCAATGATTTCATCATTTTCATTAATGGCAACCGCAACGATCCATACTTGCGAGAATTCAGCTGGAATATCAAATTTGGCGATAATTTGAGCACTTGATCCGTCCAGTTTTTCAACCTGAGCAGAGCTGATCTCTATCCGTTTAAATTGAACCTGCTCAGAATCGATTGGAATGGATGAGTTGAATTGAGCGCTTGATTGGAATTCTGTAGGCATGGGCGCATTAAAATAAACCGCGAACGGGAGGCTCTCATCCGGCAATAACAAGTTCAAGGGTAAAACCTGTGTCTCAGAAAAAACCTGACTGGCAGACAGATCGGCAACATTCACCGAGACCCTGGCACTTTCCATCAATTCGGCGGTGCTGTTGACTAACCAGCCAAAACACCAGATACCTTCCTGAGAATCTGGCAGACAGTTCAGTCCTGTAACCGGCAGGTTGATTGGCGTAGGCTGCGGTGTTAGCTCTCCGGGAGTTAAGGTTTCTGCCGGGATCAAAATTTCAATCCCTACCTTCATGGCGTTCGGGTTTACATCCGGATTGAGTGTCAGAATTCCATCCAGCGAAACCCCGTACGTCCAGGCAATGCCTCCCAGTGTCTCTCCCAATTTAACCAGATGAGTGCGCGGAGTTGATGTTGGTGATGGCAGCGGCGTCGGGCTGGTGACACGAGTCGGCGTTTGAGAAGGCTTGAGTGTTGCCGTAAAAGTGAGGCTGGCAGTAGGCAGCACCGGTGTGTTGACACTATCCGGCAATTCAATGCGACTGGTACCGGTACAGGCTGCCAGTACAGGGATAATCAATATCATGGTCAAAATGAGCAGGGATTTTCTCAGTTGCTTTTGCATACAGGCGATTATACCGTTAAGCATGAGGCTAGTTAATCAGCCTTGAACCCCCATTAAAAAAGTTATCCATCCTCACTCAAAAATCTACAAGGGAAAGGACTATTGACCAACTTTCACCAATCAACTACTTCCCATTCAATCAATTAGTAAATCAATCATTCAGGCACGAATTCCACAGGTCATAAACTTGTCGTCTTTGCATGGCTGTGCTAAACTCAAACCAACATGGGCAATGTAGAAGATAAGATTTTCCAGGAAGCATTGGCGGCAATCGAAGTGGGAAATAATACTCGCGCCAAAGACCTTTTAACGCGCCTGTTGAAACAAAACCAACAGAACCCTCAATATTGGCTCTGGATGAGTGCTGTCGTACGCAGCAATAAAGAGCGGCGATATTGCCTGAATCAGGTTTTGCAATTTGATCCGCAGAATGTGGATGCACGCCGCGGATTAACCTTGCTGGGAGACCTGCCACTGGATGACAGCCTGCGTGTTCCCCTTCAAAAACAGCAGCGCAAATGGACTATTCCGGAAATTGCCGGATTAGAATCTGAAAAAGTAAAGATTCCCTGGCTGCGCATGAGTCTGGCTGTGGCTGCCCTGGCGGTTGTGATTGGACTCATATTTGTTGCATTCGGTTCGAATCGGCTTTGGATTTTTCAGAATCGTCAGGTGGCCGTGTTGGGCACCGCACAATCGACACCCACTTTTCCGGCCACCAATACCCCAACAATTACAATCACAGTGCGTAATCCAACCGCCACCCCACCATGGATGGCCTTGATTGCCACCTATACGCCCACACCGCTTTATGTTAACACTCCTCATCCGATCATAGAAGCATATCAAATCGCAGTCCGTCGTTATCAACGCGGCGATTGGCAGCAGTCGATTCAATATTTCAATCAAGCCTTGCAAACCGAAAAGAACTCACCAGATCTCTATTACCTTTTGGGAGAAGCTTACCGTCAAAATGGTCAGTTGGCAGAGGCGTTGGGTGCTTACAACCAGGCCATCCAACTCGATTCTCAATTTGCGCCGCCTTACCTGGGAAGGGCACGAATCGCGTTGCTTTCTGAGCCCGAGTCGTTCAACGAGATTACCCGCGATCTCGAGAATGCCATCAGGTTTGACTCACAAATGGGCGAAGCATATCTGGAATTGGCCAATCTCCAATTTTTGGAAAAGAATTGGCAGGATGCTCAATTGAATCTGGAAGAGGCTGCCATTTACCTGCCCGATTCTCCCTTTATCTCAATCGCATCCGGTAAGATCGCTCTGCAGCAAAAAGATTATGCGAAGGCCATTGAGTTTGCGAAGCTTGCAAATCAACAGGATCAAACCGTCCTGGACACTTACCGCTTCCTTGGAGAGGTGTATCAGGCTGCTGGTCAATTCTCTGATTCTTTAGAGCCGCTCACTGTCTACAGTCGTTACGCACCAAAAGATGATCCTCAGGCTATTGCCTGGCTTGGAAAGGCCTATGCGGCCAGTGGAGATAGCGATGAAGCACTACAATTATTTGCTCAGGCGCTTAAGAACGACCGCTATGCAGTTGACATCTACATGCAGCGTGGGCAACTTTATTTCAGTTCTGAAAAATACGATCTTGCCTTCGATGATTTTTCCACCGCCTTTAAATTGAAACCAAAATTATATGAAGCCTGCATGATGAAAGGTGAGACTCAATTAAAGTTAGGCGGCCCTGGAAATGCCTACATACAATTAAGTGAATGTCAAAAACTGGCTGAAACAGATTCTGAGTTGGCGCGCATGTTTTTCTACCGGGCTGTCTCCCTGGAAGCACTTAAAAATGATGTGGCTGTTCAAGATTGGGAGAGAATGCTCAATTTAGCGCCCGAGGCGATTGAACCAGAATGGTTAGCAACTGCTCAGGCCTTCCTGAGCCTGCGTTATTCACCCACCCCTTCTCTCACTGGCACTATTACACCAAGGACAACACAAACCCCTTCACAAACAAGTACACCGCCAGCTTCAACACCCACCCTTACACCGGATACGAATTGAGAATTTCTGGATGTCTGGCTTAATTCCATATTTATTGATTCAAAAAAGAAAAAAACGAAGATCTGTCGTGCGAATGCGGGTATATAGGCAATCCAGACAGTTTGGTTTTGGTTTATTAACAGCCTTTCTGATCTTACTCGTGTTGACTCCAGTTGCCGGCGGAATCATCTACGCCAATCTCACTCTTGATTTACCATCCATCCAAAATTTGGAAATCTATCTCAATCCTAAGAACGGTACATTCTTGACCCCCACAACCATTTATGACCGCGATGAAAATACAATCATTCATCAAATTCATAACTCCAGCTATCCAAGGCGATTTTTGTCGATCGACCCCAACAATGAGGAGTTTTTCAGCCCATTTTTGGTTCAATATATGGTGGCAGAATATGAACCCCAATTTTGGACCAGCACGGGATACGCCAACGATTGGCTGACAGCAGGCGAACCACAAACCATTGCTGAAATCCTTGTTGACCGCCTGCTGCTCTGGGAGGAGCCAGAAAGCCTGAGCCGTCACTTGCGGATGAAGATTTTAGCTGCCCAAATAACCAGCCGATATGGCCGCATTCAGGTGCTGGAATGGCTTTTGAACAGTCAGAATTTCGGTCCTGCCACCATCGGAGCCGATACCGCTGCCCGCACCTTTTTTGGAAAACCGGCCAGCCAGCTAACCCGAGCGGAAGCAGTTCTTCTGGTAGCTGTTTCACGCAGCCCAGCGTTGAATCCTATGGATGCCCCGCAAGCCGCACTGGAAAATATGCGTCTGTTACTGCAGAATATGAAAGAATCTGGCAAAATCAGCGCGGATGATTATGCACAGGCTGCCAGTGAAAAAGTCAGATTCACCATCCAACCGGGTGGAATACAGCAGCCAGCGAGCGCGTATGCCCGTCTGGTTGTTAATGCGCTCTATGATGCCCTGGGTTATGAGCGTGTGGAACTTGGCGGAATTCTCCTTGTTTCCACACTTGACTTGAAATTGCAACAAGATCTGCGTTGTACCTTGAATACCCAGTTGCTGCGCCTGAAAAACATCAATAATCCAACTCCCGCCTGTCCGCCGACACAATTCTTACCCCCCCTGACCGCTATTCCAGCCGAAAATGGCGATCCCCAGGCCAGTGCTTTGGTGATGAACCCGAAAAATGGTGAGATTTTGGCGCTGGTTGGAGATATTCACAATCAGCAGGAAAACAGCCTTGTGGTACCACACCAGGCAGGCACAATTCTGACGCCTCTGCTGGCAGTGAATGCCTTCGCCAGGGGATTCACGCCAGCCAGCCAGGTATGGGATCTTCCTTCCATAAAGGTTGAGTCCAATGAATGGACACAATATCAGGGCCCAATGCGTTTGCGTACTGCGTTAGCCAACAACTATCTGGCACCCCTGCAAATTTTACTGGACCAATTGGGTTCCCAGACAATTTGGCAAAGCGCTGCATCATTTGGCCTTTCACCATCACTCTCTGGAGACCAATCAAAATCGCTTTTGGAGGAAGGAAATAGCGCCAACATTGTTGAGATAGGTGAGCTCTATAGCACTTTTGCGGCACTCGGCACGCGTTATGGAGTCAAAGATGCTGACACGCAATTAATCGAACCTGTCTTAATCAAGAAAATAATCAGCGCAGATAATCGCCTTCTGTTTGAGCAGGAAGAAGCCGATTCGCAATCAATTGTCAGTCCACAGCTGGCATTTCTGGTCCATGACGTGTTGCAGGACGAGTATGCCCGTCGCAAAACATTGGGGTATCCAAACCTGCTCGAAATCGGCAGGCCAAGCGGGGCGAAAAACGGTGCGAATCTTAACCAGAATGAAATCTGGACTGCGGGTTATACTCCCCAATACACCACAGTTGTCTGGTTTGGTCAGAAAAATACAAATTCTCCTGCGCTTAAATCCCAGGTTGCCGGGGGTGTCTGGTATGCCATCATGCAGTATCTGCATCAAAATGAAGCGGTGCAATCCTGGTCAAAGCCTGTCGGAATCACGGAAAAAGAAGTGTGTGCTCTCTCCGGTCTTCTTCCCACACGCCAATGCCCAGAAATTGTGACCGAGAAATTCATCGATGGTACCCAGCCTGTCAATGCTGATAATTTGTTTCGCAGCTACCGAATCAACCGTGAAACCGGTCTATTGGCCACCGTTTTTACCCCGCCAGAATTGGTTGAAGAACGTACTTTTATGGTCGTTCCAGATGAAGCTTTATCCTGGGCTCGTTCTGCCGGCGTTGAACTGCCCCCCAAGAATTACGATGCCATCCAATCGCCTGATCCTTCCGAAAATGTCAATATCAGCGCACCAGCTATCTACAGCTTTGTCCATGGCAAGGTTACGGTACGCGGGACGGCAGCCGGGGCAGATTTTGGCAATTATCGCATGCAGGTCGGAGCTGGTCTTAACCCGCTTTCATGGTATGAAATCAATGAGACTCAAACCAAAGCGATTAAGAACGGCCGGCTGGCAGAATGGCAGACCGAAGAATATGAAGATGGCCTGTATGCTCTGCGCCTGCAAGTCATACGGGCTGGTCAACAAATCGAATCATATACAATCCAGGTCTCAATTGACAATACTGCTCCAGCTGTAAAATTGATTTACCCGACTGCTGGTGAAAACATTAAGCTGACCGCTAACAACATCACAACCTTACACGCCCAGGTGCAAGATTCCACCGGTATTGCACGCGTTGAATGGTGGCTGGATGAGCGTCTGATCGGCACCAACGAACAGTCACCTTATAGTTTCCCGGCAAAAATTGTCAGGGGGAAACACTCACTGATTGTGCGCGCATACGACTTGGCCGGAAATGAGACTTCCACAGAATCTTTGGAATTTGAAGTTAATTAGCGTAAGATAGGTTCAAGTTCATAGGAGGAAATATGTCCGAAACCATCATCTGGTACGGTCACGCAACCCTCGGCCTGGAAACCAGCGGATACCTGGCGTTGATTGACCCCTTTTTCCAAGACAACCCGGCAACCAATATCAATTCTGCCAATATTAATCCGCAGTTTATTTTGATCACACACGGCCACCATGATCACATTGGCGATAGCATCTCGATTGCAAAAAGAACCAATGCCCTGGTGATCAGTAATGCCGAAATCATCAGCTGGCTGCGCAAGCAGGGACTCGAGAATTTACATGCCCAGCACCTGGGAGGTGGTCACCAACATCCTTTCGGATATCTGAAGTTGACTCTCGCCCTGCACGGATCGGGATTGCCGGATGGTAGTAATGGAGGCAATCCAGCCGGCTTCTTGATAACCACCAATGACAACAAGAAAATCTACATCGCCGGTGATACAGGTTTATTCGGCGATATGCGCTTAATTGGCGAGGAAGGCATTGATCTTGCCATTCTGCCGATCGGTGATAATTTCACCATGGGACCGGAGGATGCCCTGCGCGCAGTAAAATTGATTCAGCCAAAACACGTCATCCCGATTCACTACAACACCTGGGACTTGATCGCCCAAAACGCCAATCAGTGGGCGCAAAGAGTGGAACTGGAAACCGATGCGCAGGTACACGTCATCCCACCCGGCGGTACATTTAATTTATAAAATTCCAAAGAAATTCTGATTCGCTAACAACTCCCCCGCGCCTCTTTCCTCGACGTGACTTACCGCGTTTTCGGGAAGTCTGGGGTAAACAGCTGCAATTTCCGGGATACCTGCACCATTAAGACAGTCGCATTTTGCATTTGCTTACATCAGACTTTGGAAAGTTACTCACTGTCTTGCCCGCAACGGACGAAAACCGACGACCAAAGGAAGTGCAGGTGCTCCGCACGAACACACCCACTGGTCGCTGGTTTCCACTATTGTGCCCGCAACGTTGTTTTGCCTAACGCAGTCAGAATTTATGCGAATCCTGTCACAATAAGATTATACAGACTTTATACAAGTGTTTTTTTCGGTGACTAATCTGCTCTAAAATTGAAATGACAGCAATCTGATAGGTTTTGCCAGTACCAGTCTATTAAAATGCAAGCCTGACAGGACATTTCATGCAGACAGGATAAATGAATGAGTACGAATTCAGCCGAAAATCGACCTGAAAAATTTTACAATCTTAGCCCGCAAAAGCGACTTGCCTGGCTGGAAACAAATTACGGATTATCCCCGGAAAATAGTAAAACTCTCAGCGGTGAAAGTGGACTAACCCTGGCCCAGGCCGATCACATGATTGAAAACGTGGTTGGTGTGTTTGGCTTACCGCTGGGCATTGCGCAAAACTTTCTCATAAACGGCCGCGAAATACTGATTCCCATGGCAGTCGAGGAACCTTCGATCGTCGCCGGAGCTTCCTTCATGGCCAAATTGGCGCGTCCCGCCGGGGGATTCACTGCCCACACCACCAAACCTGAAATGATCGCCCAAATTCAGGTGATTGACCTGCCTGAGATTCATACAGCCCGCCTGCGCATTCTGGAGCAAAAGGCGCATTTGCTTTCACTGGCAGCCGAAATTGATCCAGTCTTAACCGATCTGGGTGGCGGACCACGCGATCTTGAGGTGCGTGTGTTCGAAGACTCACCCATCGGCTCATTTCTGGTGATTCACCTTATCTTTGATGTCCGTGATGCGATGGGTGCCAATGCAGTCAACACCGCTGCAGAGCGGCTCGCACCAGAAATCGAAGAGATCAGCGGCGGCAAGGTTCATCTGCGCATTTTAACCAATCTGGCCGACCGGCGGCTTGCACGTGCGCGTGCCACCTTTTTGCTTGATCAGTTAGCGTTCGACCAGTATTCCGGTGAAGAAGTTCGGGATGGCATCATCGCCGCCTGGGCATTTGCGGCTGTGGATCCTTATCGAGCGGCCACCCACAACAAAGGCATCATGAACGGGGTCGACCCGATCGTGATCGCGACCGGAAACGATTGGCGCGCAGTGGAAGCTGGAGCTCACGCCTACGCCGCTCGCTCAGGTAGATATACCAGCCTGACCACCTGGTCTCAGGATAAAGATAGTCACCTGGTTGGCACCATTGAAATGCCGATTGCTGTCGGCACTGTCGGAGGGGCAACCCGCGTACATCCGGCTGCCAGAGTGGCATTGGATTTAATGAACATCACCAAAGCGACAGAGTTAGCAGAAATTATCGTTTCTGTCGGGTTAGCCCAGAACCTGGCTGCCTTACGCGCGCTGGCAACCGAAGGCATTCAACGAGGGCATATGAGCTTACATGCCCGCCAGGTGGCTGTCGCTGCAGGAGCAGCAGCCGATGAAATATCCCGTCTGGCAGCGAAACTGGCCGCTGAGAAAAATGTGCGTATTGATCGCGCGCAGGAAATCCTTAATGAATGGAGAAGGTAACGAGTATGATGAACATTAACCCATCCGAGTCCATCTTAATGAAGCCGAATCGATCCGTCGGTATTGTCGGCTACGGCGTTTATATACCCCGCTATCGTTTGCCAGCCACTGAGGTGGCGCGCCTATGGAAAGGCGGAGAAGATGAAGGCCTGCCTGTCAAGGAAAAAGCAGTTCCCGGGCTCGATGAAGATACCATCACAATCTCAATTGAAGCTTCACGCAATGCCCTCAAGCGGGCTGCCATTGACCCGGCCGGTATCCGCGCTGTTTGGGTCGGTTCGGAATCTCACCCCTATGCGGTCAAACCATCTTCTACCATAGTAGCGGAGGCAATCGGCTGCTCTCCTCATATTCAAGCTGGAGACTGGGAATTTGCCTGCAAAGCCGGCACCGAAGCGATTGTAGCTGCCATTGGATTGGTCGGCTCCGGTATGGCAAACTATGCGCTGGCGATCGGTGCAGATACAGCCCAAGGCCGCCCCGGTGATGCGCTCGAATACACCGCGGCAGCAGGCGGAGCAGCCTATATACTTGGGCCTGCGGAAGAATCACTGGCGGTGATCAATAGCACCTTTTCCTATGTGAGCGATACCCCCGATTTCTGGCGCCGCCCGATGCAAAGCTATCCGGAACATGGCCAGCGCTTCACGGGGGACCCGGCTTATTTCAAGCACATCAGTGAAGCCGGTCAGCATATGATGCAGGCCAGTGGCACCATAGCGGCGGATTATCAATACGCGGTCTTTCACCAACCCAATACCAAATTTCCCCAACGGGTTGCAGCCACATTGGGCTTTACAAAAGAACAAACCAAAACGGGCCTGCTTTCACCAGTTATCGGAAACACCTATGCCGGCGCAGCCATCGTTGGCCTGACCGCCATTCTGGACGAAGCCAAACCCGGCGATCGTATTCTTCTGGTCTCATTTGGGTCAGGGGCCGGTTCAGACGCAATCGATCTAACCGTGACCGATGCGGTGCTGGAGCGGCGTGACAGGGCTCTCAAAACCCAGGATTACATCGACCGTCGCACTGAGATCGATTATGCCACCTATTCCCGCGTACGCGGTAACTTGAAAATGCGGTAGGAGCGATTATGCGTGAAGTCGTCATAGCTGGAATTGGCCAATACCCGGTCGGCGAGCACTGGCACCTTTCACTGCGCAACCTTTCCGCTGCAGCCATTCAGGCAGCCCGCAAAGATGCCGGTGGTCTGAGGCCAGACAGTATCTATATCGGCAATGTTTTGGCTTCGGTTGCCTCCCATCAAGCCAACCTGGGGGCTCTCGTTTCAGACAACACCTTTCTGGAAGGCATTGAAGCAACCACCGTCGAAGCCGCAGAAGCATCTGCCGCGGCTGCTTTTCGCATGGCTTACCTGGCAGTTGCCTCCGGTTGGGTGGATATTTCTCTGGCTCTCGGTCTGGAGAAATATACAGACCGCTCAGGAGAAGACCAGGATAACCCCATTTACGAAACCCTGGATTATGACTATGAACTAAGCGCCGGCAGCACCCCTACAATTCAGGCCGGCTTACTGATGCAGCGCTATTTATTTGAAAATCCCAGGGCGGAGCGGCAGGCTTTTGCCAGCTTTCCCATGGTGGCACACGCCAATGCAGTGCACAACCCTAATGCCATGTATCGCAAAGCCATTCGATTGGAAGCCTATCAAAAGGCAGGTATAGCCTCCGCCCCCATGAACATGTTCGATGTTGCCCCCTATGCCGATGGGGCCGCAGCCTTGATCCTGACCACACCGGACATTGCCCGGGATTTGCCGCATGCGATGGTGCGGGTCATTGGCTCAAATGTCGCCATCGATACCCTCGCGCTGCATGACCGGCCCGACCCGCTGGCTTTCCGTGCTGCCGGCGTTTCGCTGGAGCAAGCCTGCCATCAAGCCGGTATACTGCCCAGTGATGTGGATTTCTTCGAACTGCATGATGCCTTCTCGATTTTTGCTGTCCTCAGTCTCGAAGCGGCCGGATTCGCGGCCCGTGGAGAAGGCTGGCGCTTGGCACAAAATGATTATCTTTCTCGGGGCGGGCAACTGCCCATCAGCACCATGGGCGGGCTGAAAGCACGCGGCTATCCGTTGGGGGCCACAGGTGCCTATCAGCTCGTCGAAGCCGTTCAACAATTACGCGGAACAGCAGGAGAAAACCAGATAACGAACGCAAAGCGCGCGCTGGTCCAAAGCCTGGGCGGACCGGCATCAACAGCAGTCACCCACGTTTTGGAACGAATGAATTAGCAGTTGAAATGCGTCGTGATAGGAATTTGCAGGGTTTTGATAGTTCCTGATAGATATTGCCCTGTAGAATTTGAAGATATAAGATACGAAAAGTGATTAACTGTAGTTAACAAAGGAGAAATGACAATGGAAGTCCCCCGTCATTGGAGATTAAAAAAACAACGCTACGCATTAGTGGGTGAGCAATGCCCCCACTGTAATTCAAAGATTTTCCCCCCGCGCGATGTCTGCCCGTACTGCGGCGGCGAAGCCAAAACCCAATTTGCCTTCAGTGGCAAGGGTGAAATTTACTCATTTACTCACATGGGCAGTGCCCCGGCCGGCTTTGAACAGACCTCGCCCTATACCATGGCCCTCGTTCGTCTGGAAGAAGGCCCGGTTGTCACCGCCCAACTGACCGACCTGGGCGACCAGGAAGTGCAGATCGGCATGCCGGTGGAAATGGTCACCAGGAAGCTGCGGACAGATATGGAAGACCGCGGCATGATTGTGTACGGGTATAAGTTCCGGCCGGTGATG
>JBBQNI010000045.1:0-29576 GCA_038329785.1 Anaerolineales bacterium
AACATGGTCAGGAAAGCAAAAATGCCAATCATCAGCACGGCAGTGCGCCCAAAATGGATGAATGACGGGAATTGAAAGACCTGCCCCCAGGCAGCGATCTGGGTGGTGTAGAGATCCTTTAAAGCCAAAATCAGCAGCTGCCACAACCCGCTGAGTGGCTGACTGAGCAGGAGGTCAAGCATCTGCGGCTGATAATTCTCCGTCTGAAAGTTAAAGATGAAGACCCGCCAGATAACTGCCAGCAGCAGCACCAGACCGTATGGTGCCCAGACGCGAAGCGTCCGTAATATTTGAAGCAGGCGGGCCTTACGGGAGATTTTCTGCTCTGTGAGCCCGGCCATGCGGGCGAGCCCGAACCAGATCAGCAGTGGGCGCAGCAACTCGAGCAGGAAAAAATACTCCATCGCAAAAAGATTGACAGCCGAGAGCAGCATGGCGGCCAAATGCAGCCAGAGGACATACCGCCGGCTTGCTTGCAGTGCCAGCAGGGTCAACGCCAGGGAGGCAAAGAAACAGGTCAACACCAGGAAGAAATGCCCGTAGACCATGGCAATCGATTGCTGGCCAAAACCAGGGTAGATCAGGAAGAGCAAAGCGCCCCATAGAGCAGGTTCTTTGCGCCGCTCCCAAAACAGGTTTAGAAAATAGTAGAGGCTGGTGGCTGCTGCCCAACGCCAAAAGATACCAAAGATCTGCCACAACCAGGGGGCATCTCCCAGCAGGCGGTAGTTAAGTTGGTAGAAAAAGCCCCACACCGGGCGGTTGGTGGAAAAATAGCGCTCCAGTCCCTGCACTCCGTACACATTCGCGATCCAGTGAATGACCATGTCATCCCAGAAAAACTTGAGAAGCGGGATGAAAATGCCGTAGGTCAGCAGGCTGACTACCAACAGAACGATCGGCGGCCGGCTGAGAAAGGCTGCCAGCGGGGAAAAGCGATCGGAGAGCTTCTTAAACATCAGGGAGTGGCGGCGGATTGACTGGGTTGGATACGCTCCAGGGTACGGCGGACGAGGTAGACCGGCCGGCGTTTGACCTCCTGGAAGATGTAGCCGAGGTAGACACCGATGATGCCAAGACTGATCATAATCGTGCCGCCAATGATCAGCAGTACGAACATTAACGAACTCCAGCCGGGGGCCAGGCCGGATTGCTGCCCGCTAACCCAGAAACTGAGCACGTAAATGCCTTCGGCGAACGCCAGCAGTAAAAAGATAGCGCCCAATGAAATGACAAAATAGAGCGGCACCAGGGAGAAGGAGAAAATCGCCTGGCTGGCCAGTGCGAACATCTTTTTAAAAGTAAATTTGGATTTTCCGTCAATACGCCGGGCCGGGCTGTAAGGCAGGCTGATGCTGCGGTAGCCCATCCAGGCTACAATGCCGCGTAAAAAGCGGTGATATTCGTGGAACTGGCGCAGGGAATCCAGTACCGGGCGCGTGATCAGTCGGAAATCGGCTGCTCCCGGGGCAATGCGGGTGTCCCCGATCCGGTTGATCAGCCAATAAAAGGCGCTCGAGGTGCTGCGTTTGATCCAGAAGGCTTGCTGGTCTTCCTGGCGCATGGCGATGACGATGTCGTAACCAGCCTCGGCCTGCGCCAGCATCTCAACGATCAAATGTGGCGGGTGTTCCCCGTCGCCATCCATCGAGATGACCGCGTCTGCGTCCGCGTCCGACGCGGATGCATCCAGCCCGGCTGAAAGTGCTGCTTGATGGCCAAAATTACGACTTAGCTCGATGATGCGAATGCGCGCATCCTGCTGCTGCAGCTGTTCCAGAATGCGGGCGGTGCCATCACTGGAGCCGTCGTCGACGTATGTGAAGAGAAAGCGGTACGAAAGATCGGCGATGGCTGTGCAGACCTGGTGATGAAAAGCTGCCACGCTCCCGGCTTCGTTATAAAGCGGGATGATGATCTCGACTGTCTGAATGGAGGTGGTCATGGTTGGATTAATGATACTCGATTTCGAGTGGGGAAGGGAGTGAATTAATGGATACAAAAGCGCCAGGGCAATTAAAAAACAAGGAAACAGATTGATTAGTGACTGCCGGTGTGCGATACTGTTTATTAGGCAGCGAATTCATATTAATAATTCATCCAGGTGTTTTGGGAAAAAGTATAGGAGGAACAAAATGAAATATGAATATAAATTTGTTGTGGTTCCGTTGATAAAATTTAAAACCGAATTAGGCACAACTTTTGAAAGATGTCAGGAGATTATCATAGAAGAAGCTGATAATGGCTGGAGGTTGAAGCAGGTTGTTATACCAGCGAATGAAAGAACCGGAGTGGTATCCCCGTATTGTTATCAAATTGTTTTTGAAAAGGCGCGTTCCGAGAACGCAGCTTTGTAGGTTTGGATTTGTTCTTTGGTAGAGATAGGGGATGCACCAAAGAATGAGTTTCACTATTCTCGAAAATGGACGTTGGCTATAATTCATGCATGCATGCATGAATATCGCCGATTCAAAGTTGAGGACCGGCACCTCCTTTTCACCGCGGAGAAGGTGATTATATGAAGCAAAAAACTGCGAATGACATGTTGGTAGGTGCGTTCGATTTTGAACGCACCCTACGAACTCTTTTTCGTCCGCGCCTTGCTTTGCACTCCGAATGAATTGAGGATTAGCGCCTCCACGTGAGCCGATCTCTTTTAAATGATTGATAAAAAATGTAGAATGCGGGTCTAATCCGGACGTGGGCTTTTGTGATTTCGTCTATCTTTTTCGCTGACCCGCTAGAGCGTGACAAGCTTATTGAGAATTAGCCAGTCATCATTATCAATGAGAGCCTAGTTAATAATCCCTCCTTTTCCTCATTTTCCTGCCATTCTTCTTCGTGACTTAAAAATGTCCTTAAGATATACTTTGAGTGGAAACTTTAACGATAGGAGTACGATCTATGCAACGCACGGCGATTGGTGATTTACGCTCTCATATTGACGAAACGGTTATGATTAAAGGCTGGCTGCATGTTTTGCGAGACCAGAAGAAGATTCAATTTCTGGTGCTACGCGACCGCACCGGCATGGTGCAGATTACGCATTGGAAGCCGAATGACGAGGCCCTGGCTGCCCTGGTTTCGACGCTCACGACCGAATCGGCCCTGACGATCACGGGAAAGGTGACTGATAACCCCTCGGTCAAGCTGGGCGGCCTGGAAATTCAACTGGAGTCGCTGCAGGTGGAGAACCTGGCGGAAACGCCGCTGCCCTTTGAACCCTTTGGTGATAAGGAGAACCTGCCAGCGCTGGACTATCGCCTGGATTGGCGCTCGATCGATTTGCGCCGCGCGGAAAACCTGCTCTTATTTCGTGTGCAGACAACAATGGAGATGGCGCTGCGCGAGTTCTGGATTCAGAACGGCTTCATGGAGATGCATTCCCCCAAGCTGATGGGCAGCCCGAGCGAATCCGGCGCGGAATTGTTCGAGCTGGCTTATTTTGAAACCAAAGCCTATCTGGCGCAATCGCCCCAATTCTATAAACAGATGGCAATGGCCGGCGGCTTCGAAGGCGTCTTTGAGATCGGCCCGGTCTTCCGCGCTGATCCTTCCTTTACTTCGCGTCATATGACCGAATTTACCAGTATCGACATGGAGATGTCCTGGGTAGATTCGGAAGAGGATGTCATGTCCAACCAGGAGCGCATGCTTCAGTATGCCTATCAGCGCGTCAAAGAAGTACACGGCAGCGAAATTGAAACAATCTTTGGTTTTACGCTCGAAGTGCCCGCGTTGCCATTCCCACGCCTGACCATGGGACAGGCTCACGAAATCCTGGATCAGGTTGGCTATCAGCTCTCACCAGACAAGAAAAACGATCTCGACCCGGGCGCCGAGCGCGCAGTCGGAGAATATATCAAGCAAACCACCGGCAGTGACTTTGTCTATATCACCGAGTGGCCGTTTGCCATCCGTCCCTTTTATCACATGAAGAAAGGTGATAACCTGACCCGCAGCTTCGATCTGATCGCCGGCGGGCTGGAGATCACCACCGGAGCTCAACGCGAGCACCGCTACGATGTGCTGGTGGCACAAGCGATAGAGAAGGGGCTATCACCCGATTTGATCCAGTATTACCTGGATTTCTTCCGCTATGGCTGCCCGCCGCATGGTGGGTACGGGATGGGTCTTTCACGCCTTTTGATGGTCATGCTCAAGCAGCCCAACATTCGCGAGACGGTCTATCTCTTCCGTGGCCCAAACCGCTTGCAGCCGTAAGCGCATCGATTCGATAAGATTGCCAGTGAATAACAAAGGATTGTAGAAAATGGCCTATACCAGTCATGGCAGACGCGAAAAAATGACCTACGGCGGCATCAAGTTATATGCCGGTACGTCTGCACCCCAACTCTCACAGAAGATTGCCGATTATCTGCATCTCTCGCTCAATGAAACTGATATTGTTGAGTTCCCGAATGAGAATCTGTTCGTCAAGCTGCATAGCAGCGTACGCGGGCAGGATTGCTATGTCATCCAGACCACCTCCCCGCCCGTGCATCGCAACCTGATGGAGATGTTGATCCTGGTGCAAACCCTGCGGCTGGATTCCGCCTCACGCATCACGACCGTGATTCCCTACCTGTGCTATGCCCGTTCGGATAAGAAAGATCAGCCGCGGGTACCCATTACTGCCCGCCTGGTCGCCGATATGATCCAGGCTGCCGGCGCTGACCGCTATATCACCATGGATTTGCACGCCGGCCAGATTCAGGGCTTCTTCTCGATCCCCGGCGATGTGCTTTCGGCCTTTTCCATTCAGCTCGAGTACCTCAAGCTGTTGCAGCCGAGCATGCAAGATCCGGTGGTGGTCACGGCCGACCTGGGCTTCGCCAAAAAGGGGCGCAATTACGCTGCGGCGTTGGATGTGCCGATGGCCTTCATTGAAAAGCGCCGCACAGGCAACGATTCGAAAGCCAAGGCCTTAAATCTTATTGGCTCGGTCGCCGACCGTGATGTCGTCATCGTTGACGATGAGGTCGATACCGGCGGCTCGATTGTAGAAGCCGTCAACCTGGTGAAGCAGAATGGCGCTCTCGATGTATACGTTGTCTTTGTGCATGCCAGCCTTTCCGCCAATGCGGCTGCGCGCCTGGGGGCTCTGCCGGTTAAACAGTATATCACCACCGATACCATCCCGATTTCGAAAGAAAAGGAAGCTTTGCTGGCCGGGCGCTTGAAGATCCTGAGCATCTCGAAGCTGATTGGAGAAGTCATCCGCCGCGCAAATGAAGGCCGCAGCGTGGGTGAAATGTTTAACGAGTAGGAGTGGCAGATGCCAGAACTCCCGGAAGTTGAGACCATCAGACGGGCATTACAAGAAGGCGGTCGGGAAGGACCGGCCATCCCCGGCTGGCGTATCACCGCGGCAGAACTCAACTGGACCCGCACTCTGGCCATGCCAGCCCCGGATACATTTCTGAGGG
This sequence comes from Anaerolineales bacterium, assembly GCA_038329785.1. Lineage (GTDB taxonomy): Bacteria > Chloroflexota > Anaerolineae > Anaerolineales > Anaerolineaceae > UBA6170. The sequence continues at coordinate 5,430 of JBBQNI010000045.1, forward strand.
AAATCAGCGGACAGCAAGTGCGGTCGGTTCAGCGGCGTGCCAAATTCCTCGACCTGGTACTTGATCGCCATCACCTGGTTATTCATCTGCGCATGAGCGGTGATATGCGTGTGCAAGCAGCCGCCACCCCGCCACACAAACATGACCGCATGCGATTGATGTTCGATCAGCCCTATGAGTTAGTCTTTTCCGACCCGCGTAAATTTGGGCGCGTCTGGCTGCTGGCAGACCCTGCCCCACTCTGGGATCGTCTCGGGCCGGAACCGTTGGATGAGTCCTTTACAGAAGAAGAATTTTATTTGCGGCTGAAGCAGCGCCAGCGTCAGCTCAAACCTTTGCTGATGGATCAGTCATTCCTGGCAGGTATGGGTAATATCTACACCGATGAAGCTCTCTTCCAGGCCGGCCTTCACCCTCTGCAAAACTCGGCCGCTTTAAATCGCCGCCAGGCCGCCCGATTGCTGCAGGCCATCCGCACACAGCTCTTGCAGGGCATTTCCCGCAATGGTGCCAGTATCGATTGGGTCTACCGCGGTGGCAGTTTTCAAAATAGCTTTCAGGTCTATGGAAAAAAAGGGTCAAATTGCCCTAATTGTGGTACAGTGATAGAAAAATTATTGGTGGGTCAACGTGGAACACATATCTGTCCAAACTGCCAGCAGTTGTTGCAAGGCGAAGGTGATTAAGAGGAGGGTTGGAGATGGAAACGGGTGGCATTAGCTTAACAGTTCTGCTGGTTTTTGCTCTGGGAGGCTTATTATTTGGGGCATTGGTTATGTATCTGATCCTGGATGCCGTTCGCAGCCAGAAAGAGGCGCGTGAGGTGGTACACACGCAGCCACTGCTGAAAAGCGATGCTGAACCGGTTGTGACGCTGCAAAACGCTGAAATTGAAAGCGATGAGCAAGAGCTTGAGAATGAGGAAGAAAACGAATTAGATTTCACCATCGGGCGCAATAAAGAAGACGGGCGGCTTTTGATCTTGATGGATGGACACTGGCATGATAATTTCAGCAGTTTGAGTGCCGTCCAGAAAGAACGCCTGCATTTGGCCCTGGGTGAAAGTGCCGCCTGGCTGGATCTGCAAGTGGTGAAAGAAGAGCCAGTGGATAAGCAACCTGGGTCTGGGGAAAATAACATCAGTAAAACAGATGGAGTCAAAACAAAGGTTGTCCTGCCGGGTGGGGATGCTCCCTTCCGCAAATTGACCATTGTAGAACAAGTGGATGAAATTTTGCAGGATATTCTCGAGTTCGAGGGATTAAAAGCGCGCAATATCCGCCTTTCAGAGATGGTAAATCGCGGGGTGATTGTCTGGATCGGCCAGCAGTACTACGAGGGCATCGAAGCTGTCCCCGACGATGATGTCAAGCAATTGGTGCGCCGGGCTGTCCGAAAATGGGAAGCAACGGCCAGCAGCCTGTAGACTGTGCGTAGTTCCAGAGCAGCAGCAGGCATGTTACAATAACAGAAAGAAGATGGTTGCGTTAATAGCAACCCGGGCTGATGATCAGGAGAAATTTGAATGGCCACTTCAGAAGAACGCATGCGCATCTTACAGATGATTCAGGATGGTGTCATTACCACTGAAGATGGCATTCGTTTGCTGGATTCCATCGAACAATCTGAGCGCCAAAACCCTCCCGCCGGCACCCAACCGGAGATAGCAGACCCGGAACGCCAGGCGCGATTCTTTCGGGTGCGGGTGACGGATACGGATAGCGGTAAAACTCGTGTAAACGTTCGTTTGCCAATCAGTGTTGTCAACGCCGGGTTTAAGATGGGGGCACGTTTTTCACCGGCCGTTGAGGGTCTGGATTCTGCTGAGTTGATGCAGTTTATTCGCTCTGGCACCATCGGGCGCATCATTGACGTCTACGATGACGATGACGGCGAGCACGTAGAAGTGTTTTTGGAGTAAGCGCTTCTCGAGCGGGGAGCGAGTAGCCACTTCGCGCGAAGCGTGCTGCCGAAGGCACGCGTGAGCGAGCAAGGCATGCATTTGACTAGCTTTGCACTCATTTTGTACGTCGTTACGCTCGGTATCAGCTCTTGCACGAGTCACTACGAGCTATGAGCTCGCGAAGCGGCTGTGAGCTCATAGCTTACACTGCCTCGACTGAATCAACCTCTTCCGGGAAGAACTGCTTAAATGTGCCTTCAATCCACCCTTTAACCGTTGATGTTTTCAAAGGACAGTCAGTGCAGGCTTTCCCAAGGCGAATCTTGACCTGTTGGTCCTGATACGAAACAAATTCCACCGATCCGCCATGATAAGTTTCAATATACGCATCCAGTTGTTCAACCAGTCCGCGCATTTGTTCTTCAAGAGTAAATTCGTTTTTTGTTCCCATTTTGAATTTCCTTCCTAACACTCATTGTTAACATCCATGCCCATTCTCAGCAAAGTCACCATATCCTCGTCCGAGTCTTCAATATGGTTGGCAATAATCCCGGCCAGCCGCTTGAGAAAAATTCGGGCAGTAGCAGGGCATTGATCGCATAAGTTTGTTAATTTTCTAGTTTCCAGACGGTAAACGCTGCTTTTGGTTAATGAACGGGCAGAGGTACTATATTTTTTGCGTTTGAGAGCTGCAGACCATCCAAACACATTCCCTGGAAGAATTCTGGCGATGATGGAAGCCGGGCCATCATAGGGTTTATACTCAATGCCCACTTCCCCTTCCAATAGAATGTAAATGAAATTCGCCTGTGTTTCCTGCTCAAATAATACCATATCTACAGGCAGAGAACAAAATTCCATCATAGACTTCAACTGATCCAATTCCTGGTCGGATAAGCCTTGAAAAAAAGAATTTTGAACCAATTGTTGATTTTCCATATACACAATCATAAGGTTGCTTTCGTTCTCTGAAAAGTGGCAAACCTACTATAGGAAGGGATGATCATCATCCGTATATTTTGTGCCCGTGCACGATCAATTTGTGAGCAATTGCGCTAATAAGGGGACTGAAAAGCAAGAGGGTGAGGCCTATAAATGAAGGAATACATCAAAAAGCTAGCGTGCTATAATCAGTGCCACTATGGATGCGGAACTTCAACAATTTCATTGCACCCAGTGTGGGGCTGAAATTCGACCCAATGATGGTCAGGTCTTTCTCACCTGCCCCTTTTGCGAATCGACCATTTATATCGATAAAAGCCAGGTGGTCTTCCATTATTATCTCAACCCAACCCTGGATGCGGAGAGCGCGAACGCCATGCTCTTCCGCTGGATGTCTGACAGCCAGACGGTGAAAGACCTGGATAAGAAATCGCGGCGATTGAGCACGCAGTTTCTCTTTTTCCCGATCTGGTATTTTCGGGTGAAACTTGAAGGCAACGGCGAAACAATCCTGCTTAAGCCGGCCATGGCAACTTCTGTTACCGAATTAATGAATCTCAAGATACCTGCCGGTGATTTGCGGCCATACCAGGCTGAAATCGCGCCGGAAGCGGCTGTACCGAATGTGCCGCTCATCGCTGCCCGTGAATGGTTGGCTGAAAAGAAAATTATTGGCGACCCTCTGGAAATTTTTCTGGTCCATGTTCCAATCTTCATTATTAAATACAATTATCAAGATAAAATTTACACAGCACTGGTGGAGGCGGGTACAGGTAAGGTGTTTGCCAATTTGTACCCAATGAAAGCCGAAGGCCCATATCGGTTGGTGGCCGCTCTGGTTGCACTGATTTATCTCAGTCTTGCGTTCGTGCCGGTACTGGCGGCGCTCTTTGGCAATAACGCACTTGGAATTGCGCTGACAATCGCATCGATTCTGGCCGGCCTGGCTGCCGTGCCTTTATTTCTTCTGGCCAGGTGGGTGGCTGCCAAAATATGAGCCGGCAGCCTGGTTTTGAGGGTCTCACCTGTCCACGTTGTGGCGGCACTGTCCCAATTCCGGAGGGAGAGCATATCGTCATTTGCTCTTTCTGCAATTTGCGCTCCATTGTCCAGGGTGAGGCCGGGTTGATTCGTTACCAGCTTCCTGCCCAGATCAACCGGGAGGATGCGCTGGGTCACTGGCAGCGCTTTTTGTCCAGCTCGCTGGCCATTGAACGCAAAGCCCGCCGTCTGGCAAAGAGCAATGAAGTTTTTCTGGTCCATCTACCTTTCTGGCACGTCAGCGGTGAAGGGTTGGGGTGGGGTTTTGGCAAAAAGAAGGTTGGTTCAGGCAAATCCCGCCGCTATGTACCCAAAGAAGTACGTGTGGCAGAAAGAATGACCTGGAACAAAGCTGCCTGTGATGTAGGTGAATTTGGTGTGAGCCGGGTCGCTTTCGCCGAACAGGCGGTTATGCCCTTCCATGTAGACGAGCTTCACCGATCCGGTATGGTCTTTGAACCGGTAGGATCCGCGGATGAGACTCTGGCGGCCGCCCAAGCAGCCCTGGAAGCAAACGTACGCAAAAAAGCACACCTTGAGCAGCAGACCCAATTATTCGTGCGCATGGTTAATTGTGAGCTTTCCCTGGTATATTATCCGCTGTGGGTGGTTCGATATCTGGTGCTGGGTCGGTCTTTTCAAGTGGTGGTGGATGGAAACAACGGGCAAATATTGTATGGTAAGGCTCCCGGAAGTCTTACTTACCGGGCAGCTGCTTTGGTGCTCGGTTTTCTCTTAGGTGCAATTCTGGCTATCGATTTACCGGCATTGCTCTTGTCTGACAGCAACAATGTACCTGTCCTTTTGCTGGTGCTTTTTTTCGTGGCTGGGTTATTTGTAATGTACAAAGGCTGGCGCATATTTCGTTACAGAGAGCACTATGAATATCAACGCTTTAAACCAGCTCCTGCCGAATCAGCCGCATTTGAGATTGGTTTGCCACAGGAAGCGCGAGAACTGCTTAATCAGCTGATGAAGCGAGGCAAGTTAATAAAATGAGGAAAAGTGTCTCATTAATTCCTCTGCAATGCCCGATTTGCGAGACCTCGATTGCAGCAGGTACACGTGAACATGCCTGGAAATGCAGCCAATGCGGCCAGGGCATTCAGCTCAGTGCTGAGAGAACGCTGAAAGAAATAATCATCACTTACCAGCAGGCTGCCCTTGACAATGTGATCGGTTATCCTTATTGGGTAATAGAGGTAGATGTACGATTGGAACGCGAGACGCTGCAGGGTAACCGAAATGAGGAAATGAACCAGTTCTGGCAGAATCCGCGTAAATTCTTCATCCCGGCCTTTGAGATGGATCTGACTGACAGGCTGCAAAGAGCCGTGACCCTGCTAAAGTCTCCACCACTTCTGATTTCTGTGGAAAGCTATGATTTTCGGCCGGTTGTGATGGCAACCCAGGATCTCAAAGCCTATGTGGAATTTATCGTTCTGCAGGTGGAAGCTGAACGCCGTGACGACTTGAAACATTTGGCCTTTGACTTACAATTAAGTGAGGCGCAGCTCTGGGTATTACCCGAATAATCCCCTTGCATCAAAAAACTAATTTATCCCGGGAGAGTGCAAAATGGCACTAAACATTGTAATCGTTGTGGTAGTTGTAATTTTATTTTTGGCTGCAGTAATGTTGATTCGAACTTCACGTATGCTCAAATCACTACCTGTGGTGGAAACGGTTGACGAAGTTGACATTGATGTTCAGCAAATAGCGGAGCACCTTGCCGCAGCCATCCGTATTGAGACGATTTCAATGGACCTTGAAGGAATTAAAGTTGAAACTTTTATGCAGCTTCATCGCATGCTGGAGAGGACTTATCCCTTATTGCACCAACATTTGAGCAAAGAGATCATCAGCTCTGCTACCCTATTGTATACCTGGCCAGGCAATAACGCTGAGCTAAATCCAGTTCTGTTTGCCGCTCACCAGGATGTTGTTCCGGCTGATGAACAAACCCTGGATGCCTGGACGCACCCACCTTTTTCGGGTGAAATCGCGGATGGCTTCATCTGGGGTCGCGGAACGATGGATATCAAATCGCAAATGATTGCTGTCATGGAAGCAGTCGAAAAGCTGCTAGGTGAAGGCTATCAGCCTGAACGAACCATTCTGCTTGGTTTTGGCGAAGATGAAGAAATCGGCGGTCAGCGTGGTGCAGCGAAAATTGTCGCTCATCTTCAAGAAAAGGATATCCGCCTGGCTGCCATGTTAGATGAAGGCGGGTCGATCGTCGAAGGCACACTGCCGGGGGTGGATGGAGCTGTAGCTCTGGTGGGTACAGCCGAAAAGGGTCACGTGACCCTGCGATTACACACTGAATCCACCCCGGGACATTCCGCCATGCCCGGTAAAGATATGGCCATTGGGCGTCTGGCACGCGCGCTGGCAAAGTTGGACGCCAATCCCCAGCCGGTACGAATGAAAGCTTTGAAGGAATTGTATGCGCACTTGGGACCTGCTGCCAGCTTTGGAATGCAGTTTGTATTTGCCAATTTATGGTTCTTCGGGCCGATTGTACGTCGAATGGTGGAAGCCAATCCGCAAGCAAATGCCTCCATCCGCACAACCACTGCGCTCACCATGCTTAAAGCCGGTGTAAAAGAAAACGTGCTGCCACACAGTGCCGAAGCGATCGTAAACATGCGCCTGCTGCCCGGTGATACCATCGCCAGTGTATGTGCGCGAGTACGCAAGATAATCGGAGATGATCGAGTTACATTTGAACCGGTAGCAGGTGGTTATTGGGAACCATCACCGATTTCAGAATCGGAAACCCCTTCTTATAAACTGTTGGAATTATCGATCCGGCGTGTGTTCGATGGTGTTCCGGTCGCCCCTTACCTGGTACTCGGAGCCACCGATGCGCGTTATTATGCCCCCGTCAGTGATGCAGTCTACCGTTTTACCCCCTATCTTACCACCAAGGGAGATCTAAATCGCATGCATGGCATTGATGAGCGGTTGAGTGTTGAGGGTATGGGCAAGATGGTCGTATTCTTCCACCAGTTGATCAGGTTATGGGGTAAGGCGGAGTTTTGATTAGCTGATAGTTGACAGCGGACAGGAAAAGACGGGCCGCTACCGGCTATCCTTATTTTTCCGCTCACGTCTGGGTACATTTCTTTCACTTAGTAGCAGTGTTGGCTTCGCGTGCGTATAGCTCCAGCACAAAATTAAGCAGTACCTCCTGGCCAAAATCCGGCAGCTCTTCCGTCCCCTGACCGTAGAGGTGGACTGTGGCTTGCCATTGGGCGTTGTCTTCTCGGATGGTAAAAGTGCTATCTGTAAAGTTGGCCTTCCAGTTGGTGAGCTGCTCAATTTCACTGGATGTGAGGTTTATACCACTCTTTTGCAGACCTTCATTGTTGCTGATTACCATCGAAAAATCGCTGCTAATGAGTAACTGCTCAATCATGGTGCTGGTGAAATAACTGCGCTCCATGCTGATTGTCAGATATTCGCTCAGCGGGTCGGAAGAGTTGTTGGAGGGTATTTGCTTGGGGGTCATGCCGCCATAGATGAGCGAGCCATCGAAGTTGCTGTGATATTCAAAACGCTGTCCGCGGGCTTCAAGGATGATGCGAAAACCAGGCGTGACGACCGTCAGGCAATTACCAGAACCACTGATACCGAGACAGGAATCCGGCCATTGTACTGGTTGGATGGATTGCACCAGAATTTCGGTCGGTAGAATATTTAGTTGGCCGGCCAGGAGCAGGATGGCTTTATCCTGTGGTGATTCAACTGAGGAATTTGCAGAGCTGAACCGCACATTAACACCCTCCATATCAGTATGGGCTTCAAACAACTGGCCATTGGCACTGAGCATGATTAAAAAACCTTCAATCTGATCATCCGGACAAATTTCATGCGGTGCGGGGAAACCCAGGCAGAAGTCTTTCCACTTATAGGGTTCAACCGACAGAACCAGTACATTATCTACCGTTCCCTGGATGCGTTGGGCAACAAGCTGGCGTGCAGTCGAAACTGCTTGCTGGCGACGATTGAAATCAGATGTGTACTGGAAGAGCGGCGTTTTCCGGTTTGGAGGAGGCTCCAGATTTACAGCCTGACAGCTATTACTCATTAAGAGCAATAGTAGAAAAAGCAGAGAAAGTGGATTGATTTTTCGAAGAGTTTTCATAAAAGGCGTACTTTATTATAAATTAATTAAGGAGGTTTGGTTGATCAATCCTGCCATTGGCTAACTTACAGAACGGGGGTATAAGCTCATTGACTGAGTGCTTTCCGTGTCCTGGTCTTACCCAATGCATGCAAACAAAGGATCATGTTTGAGGGACATGCCTAACCTACATTTAATCAATCACCAGGACGGCAGTGCCCAGGGGGATACTAAATTGACCCCGTAGAAGAAAATCCGTATTAAAGAATTTTCCGTAGGTAAAAAGAAATCGGAAGCATCAAAATAAAAATCCTTACAACTGCGTTCAATTATGGATATCAACGTTGTCCGGCGTAGTTGTGTGACAGACCAGACATTGATCCAAAGGACCTTCCGCGTTCTGCAACTGGAAAAACTTGATTGAATCATTGGCTTCCCGTGAGGGAGCAATTGCATGCGGGCTGTCGTGACAGGCTGCACAGTAGATGCCGCCGTGTGCAGTGGAATTACGATAAAGAGGTTCGTTTTGAGTGATATCCGTATGACAGCCACTTTGCGAACAGGTTGGTTCTTGTAACCAGGGAGAGGGGTTTTGTGACACCTCTTCCATACCGCCATGACAATCGATGCAGGTCATATCATGATCGGTGGACATAACATCCCGTAAACATTGGGTACTGGGTCCAGGATGGCAATTATAACAAAATGTCTGTGTATCTGGCAGCTCACCCTTATGTTTATCGTGCATTGCGCGCGAAAGGCTGGGTATGCCCGCAATACCAGGGGCTGCCAGTGCGTTTGAAGCATGACATTCAGCACATAATACCGGGCGAGAATTCATCAAAGGGTTGCGATGACCCGACGGGTATTCATCCTGATTTTCTTGATCATGGAGGGTTAGGATGTTGGTTTCCGTTCGTCCCGTAGAGATATCTTCCACACCACCATCTGCATGGCAGTTATCACAGCGCATTTCGGTCGATACGGGTGCAACCACCGTTAAATTAGCCAGTTGTTGGCCTGTGGTGGAATCACGGGCGACAAGCTCCGCTATTTGGTAGGGATACGGGGTTGTGGGATCTGAATCGCTAAATTCGGTCAAAGGGATACCTTCAGCCGCGAAATGATCGTTATGCGCATCCATTTCTCCAGCCAACCCCTTACCCGTTAAGCCAATGTTGGCTTCCAATGGAGCTGGCAGGTTAAACAGGTCCTGGGCATATGTCCAGAAGTTAGATTTTACGACAGAGTAAGTATTATCTGGAAAAGTATATGAAACCTGAATATTGCTGGTAACAATTTGGGGAGGATCACCTCGGAGGATAACTTGTGCCCACAGATTGTTGTAAGGCGGCAAAACAGCCAAATCTTGAAAATCACGATTGTAACAATGCATCCCAAGATCATTCCACCCTAACAGGACATAATCACCCGGTAGCGTAGTGGAACTATTAAGGATAAGAGGAAGATAATTGAAGAAAGGACCCGCTAATTGCTGCAGCTGCCGTGCAAATATTGGTTGAGCAGAACTTGGAGGATTTTCATCGCCAGCTGAGAAAGTAGAAACGATCATGCTGGTTAACAATAGTACACTGGCAATTAAGAAAGCCAATAACAGCATTTTTGTTTTTTTAAACATGGAACTCTCCCTCCGGAATAATGAAAAAATCAACCCGTTCTAATCTCTAGTTAATTGGTCGGAAAAGTCTCCATAAAGTTACGGGTGCTTAAAAAACCGTTGCCGCCAGATTGTGAATCCACTTTCTCGAAAGATAGCGCGGTATCACAATGATGAGCTTGGCGATTTCCTCCAGGAGGACCAGGGTGTAAACACCATAGACTGGCCAATCCAGCACAAAAGCGCCAATAAAGGCTGCCGGCACGCCAATAAGCCAGATTGAACTCATCTCCAGAAGCAATGCAAAGCGGGTGTCGCCTCCCGATCTTAAAATCCCTATAAAAAGAATGATGTTGCTGACACGAATCCACATGGTGAGCCCGTAAATTAACAGAATTTTAAGCGCAAAAGTATAGCTTTCCGCCTGGATGTTATAAAGAGAAAGCAAGGATGGACGCAAGAGAATCACAAGTATGCCCATCAAGAAAGCTGTGGAAACTCCGAGAATGAGAAAACGTTTGCCATAACCAAAGGCCAAATGCTCGTTTCCCGCACCAATCTGATTGCCAATCATGATGGCGCAGGCATTGGCCATTCCAATAAAAATAACGAATGACATGTTTTCAATCGTACTATTGATATTGATAGCTGCGATCGCGCCGGTGCCAATATGAGCATACACGGCGTTGTACGTGGTGATACCCAGTGACCAAAAAAATTCATTGATGGCTGCCGGTAAGGATGTGGTCAAAACTTTCTTTAAAAATGCCAGCGAATATTTCAGTTCCTGCAAGCGTGCTGCTGCTGCAGTACGCAGCCGGTAGGAGAAAAAGATGATCAAGAAACATTCAAGTGAACGTGAAATGGCTGTCCCCAGGGCAGCCCCCGCAACCCCCATTTTCGGAAAGCCAAAATTGCCAAAAATAAGAAGGTAATTAAGTAACATATTGAGGCTGAGCGTAATAATGGTGACTGTCATTGGCAGGCGCACATTTTCAGAGCTGCGCAGAACCGCCACGAAAGAAGTTGAAACAGAGGTAAATAGGTAGCTAAAGCCGACAATACGCAAATATTGGCTGCCCAAATTAATCACAGCAACATCTTCGGTATAAATGCCGAGCACTTGCTTTGAAAAAAATATTGCAACGATGGTAAAAAAGATGGCTACAGCCGAACTGAGTGTTAGACCAATGCCCATTACACGCCGCAGATTATAGATATCTTTTTTCCCCCAGTATTGGGCAGTGAATATGGCAGAACCGCTGTTGATTCCAAAAATGATGATGATCAACAAAAAGAATACCTGGTTTGAAAGACCAAGCGCGGCGATAGCCGTCTCACCCAATTGACCAACCATCAGCACATCCAACAGGTTGGTGAAGGAGGTTACGAATTGTTGAATAGTGATCGGGATAGCTATCTTGAAGAAAACCGCAAAGAAACGGCGGTCTTGGAATAGTTTTGAGATCATCGTACGTATTTCCTGATTCCCGGCAAATTGGCCTGATTGAGTTTAATCGAGAGGATGGCTTTTGTCGAGGACGGGGAAGACCAGTCTGTAGCTCGTAGCTTGTGGCGGGTAGCTTTCCCTGCATCTCTTCACAATCTGGGGAGAGAAAGATAACCATCCCTGGAACCAACCGGATTGCCAGCCACGAAATGAAGGCACTCTCTGTTTGTTTTTCAATATCTTAAAGAAGGCTTGTGCTCCCTTAAAATAATTTAAAATTTAAGACGCAAGCCATCCGATTCGGCGACGTTGCATGCTATAATCTTTTTTGTACCTGCTATCCAATCAGGGTGATGCTAAATGGAATGCAAACATCGTATCATCGAGTTGAATTTTTCCGCTTGATTTCTTATCATGATCTAATTCAATCCTAACCGGAGCCAGCGAATGTCGTTTGTCCATCTACATGTCCATACCGTATATTCTTTGTTGGATGGCTTCAGCAACATCAAAAAGCTGGTCAAGCGGGTGAAGGAAATGGATATGCCAGCCGTGGCGATCACCGATCATGGTACCATGTTCGGTTCAATCGATTTCTTCAACGCTGCCCAGACTGAGGGGATCAAACCGATCATCGGACTGGAATCCTATCTGGCTCCCCGGCGAATGTTTGAAAAAGATGCCCGCCTGGATAAATACAGCTCACACCTGCTGCTTCTGGCACAAAATCAAGCCGGCTACCAGAACCTTTTAAAAATCGCCAGCGCTGCCCAGGTGGATGGGTTTTACTATCACCCCCGTATCGATCATGAATTTTTGGCAGACCATTCCGAAGGACTGATTGCCACCTCAGGCTGTCTCTCGGCTGAAATTCCACGCGCCTTACGCGAGAATGATATCGCCACCGCCAAACAGAGATTGGACTGGTACTACCAGGTTTTTGGCGCGGATAATTTCTTCCTGGAGCTTCAAGATCATCCCATCGATGACCTGCGGCGGGTCAATAAGCTCTTGTTGGAATTGGGCAAGGTCTACAACGCCAAATTTGTTGCCACAAACGACGTTCATTACATTGAAAAAAGTGATGCGCGCTATCAGGATATCTTGCTGGCTATCCAGACCGGTGCCCTCTTAACCGATCCAAATCGTATGAAAATGAATGATGATTCGTACTACCTGCGTTCCCCACAGGAAATGCAGGCAGTTTTTGGTCACATTCCCGGCGCCTTGAGCAATACGGTCGCAATTGCGGAGCGCTGCAGCGTTGATTTGAGCAACAAAGAATACCACTTGCCCCGTTTTGATGTCCCGGCTGGCTTTACAGCCGAAACGTACCTGCATGATTTGTGCGAAGCAGGCCTGCAGCGCAAGTATGGCAAACGATTACAGGACCCGCGGGTGCGTGAACGTCTGGATTACGAATTGAGTGTGATCCACAACATGGGCTTTGACGCTTATTTCTTAATCGTCTGGGATCTGTGCATGTATGCCTGCAATGAGGGCATCTGGTACAATGCGCGCGGATCGGCGGCAGGGTCTTTGGTGGCTTACTGTCTGGATATTACCTTCGTGGAACCGTTGGATCACGGCCTGATGTTCGAACGTTTCCTGAATCCCAGTCGTATCTCCATGCCCGATATCGATCTGGATTTCCAGGATGACCGCCGTTCGGATCTGATCAAGTATTGTGCCGATAAATACGGGCATGACAAAGTGGCAGCCATTATCACCTTTGGCACATTAGGCGCAAAAGCAGCCATCCGTGATGTGGGCCGCGTGATGGATATTCCTCTCTCGGAAGTAGATCAGGTAAGTAAACTGATTCCTTCAACACCCGGCCAGCCCACCACCATTACCGAGGCCTTGCAGCAGGTGAAGGACCTGAAAGATCTTTATGATTCGACCCCCTATTTAAAGGAACTGATCGATACCGCCCAGCACATGGAAGGGGTGGTGCGCAATGTCGGCACGCATGCTGCCGGTATTGTCATCACCGATGAGCCGGTTACCAACTACGTACCCATCCACCGTCCCACCAGCAACTCGGACGATACACCGGTAAAATCGGTGACCCAGTATGAGATGAAACATCTGGATGAACTGGGACTGTTGAAAGTCGATTTTCTCGGCCTGGCTACTTTAACCATCATGGCGCGTGCTTGCGCGATGATCAAAGCTCGTCACGGGATTGATTACTCACTCGAAAACATCCCGCTGGATGATGCCGATACCTTTGAATTCCTCGGAACCGGTCATACAGCCGGCGTATTCCAATTGGAAGGCACAGGCATGACGCGTTACCTGGTGCAGATGCAGCCCAAGAGTCTGGCTCATATTATCGCCATGGTTGCCCTCTACCGCCCGGGACCGATGGATTTCATCCCACAATATATCCGGCGCATGCATGGGGAAGAAGAAATAAGCTACCATCACGATTCGATGGCAGCCATCTTCAATGAGACCTACGGGATCGCCATTTATCAGGAACAACTAATGATGGCAGCCATGCAGCTGGGTGGCTACTCTGCTGCGGAAGCGGACAGCCTGCGCAAAGCCATCTCCAAGAAAAAAGCCATAGAAATTGAGATGCACCGCGAGAAATTTGTGCAGGGTGCGGTAAATGCTGGTGTCATGGCCGGCAGTACCGCTGCCGCAATCTTCACCGATTGGGAGAATTTTGCGCGCTATGGTTTCAATAAAAGCCATGCAGCCGATTACGGTATGATTGCCGTGCAAACAGCCTATCTGAAGAATCATTACACCGTCGAATATATGACCGCGCTATTATCTGCTTCGAAGAATGATACCGATAAGGTAGCCTTCTACGTTTCAGATTGCCGCGATCTCGGCATTGAGGTGCTGCCACCGGATGTAAATGCCAGCGATTGGGACTTTACGATTGAGGACACCGAAGACGGGAAGGCCGTAATCCACTTTGGTTTGGGAGCTGTGAAGAACGTTGGCCAATCCCCGGTGCAGGTCATCCTGAATGCGCGCCAGGAAGGTGGCGATTTCGAGTCCATCAATGATTTCCTGCATCGCGTTGATCTGCGCGTGGTCGGCAAGCGAGCCCTGGAAAGCCTGGTTAAAGTAGGCGCGCTGGACCAATTTGGAGATCGTTGTGCCATCCTGGAATCTCTAGACCGCATCACTGCCATCTCGGGCAGTCACTTCAAGGCTGCCCTCTCGGGTCAAATGAGCATCTTCGGATTGGTTGATAGTGTGGTGGAAGATATCGTTCTGCCGCCGGTGAGCCAGGTACAAACCCGTGAACAGTTGGAATGGGAAAAGGAATTGATTGGTTTGTATGTCTCTTCCCATCCCATGCAGCCTTATAAAGCGGCCTTACAGAATGTCATCAGTCATTATTCCGCAAATTTGATCGAGCTTAAGAATAAGAGCGGCGTCATTGTCGGCGGTATGGTCAATCGTTTCCGCCGTTTGCAAACCAAAACCGGCAAGGATATGTGTTTTGCTACGATTGAAGATATCCAGGGGCCAATTGAGCTTGTCATCTTCCCGAAAGTTTGGGGCCGTTTCCGAGACCTGATTCAGATGGATCGCATCATTATTGTTGAAGGAAAAATTGATAATCAAGGCAATGATATCAAAATCCTGGTTGATTCCATCCGTGAACCCTTGCTGGATGGAGTAGAAAACATCAATGACGCGCTTCCTGCAGCAGTCACCAGCCACAATGATCAGGATTTTGGTTATGAATTCTTTTTCGGTGGAGAAGAATCCCCTGAACAAGGCCAGGAGATTTCGGTAGAAGAGGAACAAGAAGATCTGACAGATCTGCCAATACTTGCGGCCGAGGAAACTGAACCAAAACAAGTTAGAAATGCTGAATTTGCATTCTATGCAATAAATGAAGATGATGATATGCCGCCACCACCGGATTGTCCTGATGACTGGTTTCCCATGGAAACAGAAGCATTAGACGATGCCTACCATTTAGCCGGGACTCATATAGATGAGAAAAAAGAAACCGCGCGCGCAGAAGAATCTCTGCCCACCGGTCTGGATCTTGAAGAACAGAAAATTGTAGCGCAGGAAACCCTTCTGAACAACTTGAAGGAACGAGCCGTGGTTATGACCCCCCTGGAGAACTTTATTTTCCAGACCGAAAGCGACAAACCCGAATTAAAAATGATCACGGTTGTCATTCGCGCTAATTACAATGAAGGCGATGTTGGCACGCTGCGAATGAAACGGGTTATTGGATTAATGCGCTCGTATCATGGCCGTGACCACTTTGAACTGCTCATTTTTGAATATGGCAGACCCTACCAGCTTGATTTTCCCAACGACACCACCGGTTACTGCAGCGAGTTATTGCGCCGCTTGCAGAAAATGGTTGGCGAGGAAAATGTGCAAATTAAGACCTTGCGGTTGCACTGAGGGAAGTAGACGCACTGCGAACTTACTGTTCATAATAAAACCCAGGCCGCCTGTGGAAGCGCAGCCTGGATAATTCGGTCACTTGATGGTAGGGTTACATTGGAACTAGAAAGCGCTGTCCACTTTCCAGACCTTCCACACCTTGCCGGCCAATTCTGGCCCGGGGGTGAGGGTTGGTTTGCCCGGCTGCCACCCGGAGGGGGTGACTACGCCTTCGGCACGTACAATCTGGAAGGCTTTCACCTGGCGAATTAATTCGGTGACATTGCGTCCGACCTCTGGAGTCAATACTTCCATGGCACGCAGCACGAAATCGGGATCGATCAAGAAACGGCCGCGGATATCCACGCCGGCTTCCTCATCATAGACACCGTAGAGCGATCCTACCCGGCCGCCCTGGTCTGAAAGTAAGGGGAAGGGTACGCCACCCGGCACCATCTTGGAGAGTTCTTCTTCCTGCCAGATCTTATGGCTGAAACGGCTGTCGGTGCTAATTGCAACTACTTCGACGCCCAGAGATTGTAATTCTTGATATTTAACGGCAACTGCCGCTAGTTCAGTCGGTCAGACAAAGGTGAAATCACCTGGATAAAAGCAGAGGACGATCCACTTTCCTTTGTATTCCGATAATCTTACATTTTTAAAACCCTCACCGAAAAAGGCACTCAGTTCAAAATCTGGTGCTGGTTTTCCAACCCGTGCTGTCATTTTTGCTTTCTCCTTTACTGGTTGAGCGGCAGGCGATGCATCACCCGGCGCTTCGTCTAAAATTGGTCCTTTCGACGGTTTTACACAACCATCAACTGGTTTTGACATGCATACCTCCTGTCAAGTATCTACCCTACATACTGTATATGATAGCATGAATTGTGAGTTATTTGTTACGTTGGGAAGGGTTGATTTGTAGGTTAGTTGGTTAGTAAGTTTGTTGGTTTGATGAGTGTTGATAAGGCAATTAGGTAATTAGGTAATTAGTTGTTGTGAATCTGATCAATAGATATCACGCCCGGGCAATGAGATGTGCCATACCAAACCAACTAGCCATCCAACCAACAAATTTCGAATCAACAAAACACCAAACAACTATTCACCCATCAACCAATCAACTAATACCTGATCAACCAATCAACAATTCCCTAATCCCCCAATCGCACGCTGTACCGCCTCATAGGTGGCAGGCAATTCCTGCGGTGGGTTGGCATAGACGGCAGCCACCCCCGTCAGGGAATTGTGATGATAAGCGACCTTGAACTGTGAGAACTTGAGCCCGTGCGCGGTGGAGATGACCACCACCCGTTCGAGCGGTTTGATAATGCCCTTCTTGAGCAGCTTTTTGAGGGCTGTCAGTGCTACCCCGGTGTGCGGGCAGCAGTACAAGCCGGTGCGGTCGGCCTGGGCAGCCGTGTTAGCCAGCTCATCCTCGCTGGCCTGCTCAACCACCCCATTGAAGTCGATCAGCGTCTGGCGCGCGCGCTCATACGAGACCGGGTTGCCGATCTGAATGGCGGATGCCAGCGTAGATTTGGCCGGCTGCGGATCAAACTCCTTAAAACCGGTCAGGTAGCTGCGGTAGAGCGGGTTGGCATGCTCAGCCTGGGCGCAGGCGATGCGCGGCAAATGATCGATCAGGCCTAAATCCTTCATCATCATTAAGCCGTTGCCGAGTGCGCGCACATTTCCCAAATTGCCAGCCGGCAGAATGATCCAATCTGGCAGGTCCCAGTCGAACTGCTGCACAATTTCAATACCAACTGTCTTCTGACCTTCAATACGCAGTGAATTGAGCGAATTGGCCAGGTAAATGCTCGGGTCTTCCGTCAGCTGCTGGACGATCTGCATACAGCCATCAAAATCCGTATCCAGAGAAAGCACGGTCGCCCCATTCGCAATCGGCTGGATCAACTGCGCAGTTGAAACCCTGTCTTTAGGCAGCAAAATCACAGTCGGAATACCGGCAGCTGCCCCATATGCAGCCAGTGCAGCCGATGTATCGCCGGTAGAGGCACAGGCGATGGCACGGATGTTCCGCTTATTGGCTTTGATCATCTGATTGACAACCGAAACCAGTACGGTCATCCCCAGGTCTTTAAAGGAACCACTGTGGCTGTTACCACATAGTTTGATCCACAGATCATCCATACCGAGTTCCTGCCCAAAACGTTTGGCCCAGAAGAGGTTACTGTTGCCCTCGTAGGTCGAGACGATATTATCATCATCGACCAGCGGCATAACCCATTCCTTTTTGCCCCACACCCCGCTGCCATACGGCCAGGCGGTTGAGTAAATACGTTGATTGAAGATGGCTTTCCATTCCTGCGGGGATCGTTCCCGCAGAATGTTCAGATCATGCTTTACTTCCAGCAAGCCGCCACAGTTTTCACAGCGATAAATGACATCAAATATGGAGTAGCGCGTGCCACAGCCGCGGATGCACTCATACCAACAATTTTCCATCAGAAACACTCCTTAATTCGGTGGGATAATCTCATCATGGATGCTGCGAACGGCCGCCACCGAATCGGCCTGGTCAATGACCAAAGAAAGACTATACTCAGAAGATCCCTGCGCGATAGCAATAACGTTGATGTTGGCCTTGCCCAGCGCGCCAAAAATTCGGGCAGAAACCCCCGGGATCTCACGCATTCCTGATCCGATAATGGAAAGGATGACCACATTGTCCCGTGACCAGATACGATCGATATCCTTCCGATATAGTTCAAGCGACATTTCGGCTTCCAACGAGGCAATTACATCCGCAGTATGCAGTGAAGGAATGGTGAAGCAGATTGACTGCTCCGAGGATGACTGCGAGATCATCAACACGCTGACACCCGTCCGCGCCACGGCAGTAAATGTACGCGCAGCAATACCCGGCACCCCCAGCATACCACGTCCTTCCACTGTCAGGAGACTTAAGTCATTAATGGTTGTCACAGCCGTGATCTCACCGCGGTTACGGTGCGGATCCTGACTGACACGCGTACCGGGAAACTGCGGATTGAAGGTATTTTTGACCCATAGCGGCAGGTTACGCATCACTGCCGGGCGAATTGTCTTGGGGTGCAGCACTTTGGCACCAAAGTAGGCCAGCTCGCCCACCTCGGCGAAGGAAATCTCGGGGATAGGGTGGGCAGTGGCCACCACGCGCGGGTCGGCTGTCAGAACACCGTCCACATCTGTCCAGATCCAAAGCTCATCCGCATCCAGGCAGTCTGCCAGGATGGCAGCCGTATAATCGCTGCCCCCACGTCCGAGGGTTGTTATGGTACCGTCTTCGCTGGCGGCGATGAATCCGGTCACAACCGCGATCGTTCCCCCGTTGCAGATTGGGAAAAGCACCTGGCGGATCTGCTGGCGGCTGGCCGCCATTTGCGGAACGGCATTTTGAAAAGTGCGGTCGGTCACAATCAGGCGGGTGGCTTCCACAGCTTCAGTTGTCAGACCGGCAGCCTTCAGGGCAGCTGCCACAAGCGGAGCACTCATGCGTTCGCCCAGTGAGGAAATCACATCCATTCCGCGCGCTGTGACCTCGCCCATCACCAGAATGCTCTGGCAAAAACGCGTCAACTCGTCCAGGCGCAGGTTTATCAGCTCTGTAAGGCGCTCTTTCTCGGTGCCTGGCGGCACGAGTTCCTCGATGGACTCATAATGCTTCGTGCGGATCGCTTCTATGGTGTCATGCACGTCGTCGGCGCGGTTGGCAGCCGCCAGGGAAGCACAGCGGATCAGCTGATCGGTGACGCCGCCCATGGCAGAAACCACGATGACCAGGTTCGTGGTCTGTGGTTGTTGTTGGCGGGCAATTTGCACCACCTGTTGAATTGCCTTTGCATTGCCGACGGACGAACCGCCAAATTTCATCACCAATGTCTGCATGAAGCCTCCTGGGCGTGTGCGGGAGTAAAGTTGTCTAGATTATACGATAAGAACATGTCAGCTGGTAGCCGCTTCGCTTGCGAAACATGCTGCCCGCGAAGCGTGCATAGCAAGGCACGCACAGCACGCTTGAGCGGGTAGATTGTACACGCGGACGCGCGGACGCGCGGAGATCGCGGAGATCGCGGAGATCGCGGAGATCGCGGAGATCGCGGAGATCGCGGAGATCGCGGAGATCGCGGAGATCGCGGAGATCGCGGAGGAGAATTATAGCTCGAGCTCGCGAAACACCCTCTGTTCAGAGGATACACATTCGTTTTCGGTCCCCAATTTTTCGTTCTTTATTCCTGCAAGATGTCTGCTTCCATTATATAATTTAATTGTTGCAGATTTGGAACAAAGTTCCATTGGTAAACGAAAACCGTTTTACATATTACACGTGTCATGACAAACATGTTATAATAATGAGGTTCGAGTGATAAAGACTTTCAATGATAAAGAAGCAAGGAAGATCTATACAGGTTATAAATCAATGAAGATCGACCAATCCATTCAGAAAGTTGCGTATCGAAAGCTTAAAATGTTAAACAATGCGCATGAAATCAAAGATCTAAAGATGCCTCCATCCAATAATTTGGAAAAATTAAAGGGAGACCTGCGAGGCCATTTCAGCATCAGGTTCAATGACCAGTAACGCATCGTCTTTCGCTGGGAAAATGGAGACGCCTACGACGTAGAAATTGTGGACTATCACTAGGAGAAAGTATGAAAAAAAGAGATTTTGCACCGCTGCATCCCGGAGAAGTATTAATGGAAGAATTCTTAATTCCTTTAAAAATCAGCCAGCACCAATTGGCGATCACCATGCGGGTGGCCCAGCAAAAAATTAATGATATCGCACGTGGAAAACGCGGCATCACCTCGGATACAGCTTTGCGCCTGGCTGCCGCGTTGGGAACCACGCCAGAATTTTGGATGGGGTTGCAACAAGAATACGACCTGGATTGTGCCAGAGATAAAAGCGGGGAGATGATTGAGAACGAGGTAATGAGTTTGGTGTAAGGTGGAGAGGCAACACGAAACTTCTGATCGAGAGGCAACGGTGCATTTTTTATAGGGGTAGCATTTAGTGCGGTTTTGGATTCGGGATCTACACATCGGTTGTAGGGTTATTTCGCACACGCGTAAAACGTGCTCGTTGTGCGTGCCTTGCCATGCACGCTTCGCGGGCAGCATGTGCTTCGCACGAGCAGCATGTGCTTCGCACGAGCAACGCGCGGAGAACCACGGAGGAAGACATAATCGCTGTTATTAAATGGCGGGTTGGGAACCCGCCGCTACAAACAAAACGTAAATCCCGGATTAGGATGCATTCTATCTGTTACGGGTTGCTATCTTGAAAATATCCATTTCGGCCTGCGATAATGGCTGACCATTCAACCCCTGTACCTGCCAGAGGCACGCATAGCGGCCCCGCCCCGACCATTCGGCCGAATATTCTTACGTATTTCCGCAAAAAACCGATCTATAATTAATTGTCTGCCATCAAATTACTATGCATCTTTACTTTCAGGTGATCATGGAATTGAAACCATACCCAAGATGAAAAAAGTTACGTTTACCAACCTTTGATTACAGTGAGCCTGGTTTCAATTATGTGACAATTTGTACTGCTGACAGGGTCAGCATGTTTGGTTCAGTGCTTAATGGAGAAATGGTTTTAAATTCTTACGGTGCAATTTCCGGAGAATTATACTTGGAAATACCAGGTCACTTTCCCAACACTGAACTGGATGAATTTATTATCATGCCTAATCACATCCATGCAGTCCTCTCAATTATTGATTTGGGGATATTTTTAGAATCAACAATGCAGCCCAAAATTGAAATATCCACCCTTCTGGGAACAATCATGGGATCGTATAAATCAGCTGTAAGCAAGAGGATAAATTCTGTTAGAAATACACGCGAAGCGTCAGTTTGGCACCGAAGCTATTACGACCGGATAATATCACATGCAAACGAGTTAGCGGGAATTCGGGAATATATCATAAGCAATCCGGCGAATTGGCAACAAGATGATTATTATGCTGGTGGTTAGTTAAAAATAATGCATTTCTCGAAATAAATGCGCATCTGTTCAGGCGGAAAACCCCCTTTATAGAAGAATTCTATAGCCGATTTAGGGTTCCAATTTGGAACAATCTAAACGCCGTCGTACGGGCCGGGCATGTGGTGCTTCGCACCACCCCTACCCAAGCGGGAAAACTTTTTTTCTACACAGAACATGCCAGATATGGTGGTTATTTATATTGCCTTGAATGACCTCAGACGCCTCCACATACAAAGTACGGGTGGTGCGATGCATCACAGGCACCTTTATATTCATCGTACGGGTGGTGCGAAGCACCACATGTGGTACTTCCTACCACCCCTACATCTAGGGGTATCGATTGAATTATTCCTCAATTACGTCACTTGTAGGAAAAAGAAAAAGAACCAATGGTTCCAACCCACAACCTCACGGATGTGAACCGTGCACCCTATCCGCCTATTTCCGCTTCTTTTATGGCATTTTTATCCCAAAAGTTCTACAATAAGAATTGCGATACACAGGGGGACCATCCTCCGACCATCCAAACAGCCCACACACTCGGGAGAAACCATCTTGTTTGAACAAACCTTCAAAAACATCGACGATCAACTGTGGAAAGACGCCGGCTGCAGCAGCGAGCTGGATTACATTGAGCAAACTTCCTGGATCCTCTTTCTGAAATACCTGGACGATCTCGAAAATCAGAAAAAGCTCTCGGCCGAGCTGAAAGGACAACCCTACAACCCCATCATTGAGCCCCAATTTCGCTGGGAAGCCTGGGCAGCCCCCAGAAACGGCAACGGCAAGATCGATCTGAACGCAGCCCTGACCGGTGACGACCTGAATGCCTTTGTCAACCAAAAATTGTTTCCCTACCTGCAGGGTTTCAAAGCACGTGCTGAAAGTGCCGATACAATTGAATACAAGATTGGTGAAATCTTCGCCGAAATCAAGAACAAAGTCCAATCCGGCTACATTTTGCGCGGGATAATCAATCTGGTTGATGAACTGCGTTTCCAATCGCAAACCGAAAAACACGAGATGTCCGCCCTCTACGAAGAAAAGATCAAGAACATGGGCAACGCCGGGCGCAACGGCGGCGAATACTACACCCCGCGCCCGCTCATTAAAACCATTGTAAAGGTGGTTGCCCCTCAAATTGGCGATACCATCTACGACGGTGCGGTTGGATCAGCCGGCTTTCTGGTGGAGGCCTTCGAATACCTCAAGAATTCGCGCCCTCTGACCACCACTGATATGCAGCTTTTACAATCCCACACTTTTTACGCTAAAGAGAAAAAATCACTGGCCTTCGTGATCGGCATCATGAACATGATCCTGCACGGTATCGAAACACCCAACATCGTGCATACCAACACCCTCAGCGAGAATATCTCTGATCTCCAGGAAAAGGATCGCTATAATATCGTCCTTGCCAATCCGCCCTTCGGCGGCAAGGAACGCAAAGAGGTGCAGGAGAACTTCCCGATTAAGACCGGCGAAACCGCCTTTCTTTTTTTGCAGCATTTTATCAAAATCCTGAAAGCCGGTGGACGGGCGGGTGTGGTCATTAAGAACACCTTTTTGAGCAATACGGATAATGCCGCCGTCAGCCTGCGCAAGATGCTGCTTGAATCCTGTAACTTGCATACTGTGTTGGATCTGCCGGGCGGAACCTTTACCGGTGCCGGGGTCAAGACCGTGGTGCTCTTTTTCGAGAAGGGATCTCCCACAAAGAAAATCTGGTATTACCAGTTAAATCTGGACAGGAATTTGGGCAAGACCAACCCCTTGAATGAAGCAGACCTGGCCGAGTTTTTGGAATTGCAGAAAACCAAAGCGGATTCCATGAATTCCTGGACTGTGGATATAAAAGATATCGATGTGAATACATTTGACCTTTCAGCCAAAAACCCAAACCAGAATGATAACCTTGAATTGAGGGACCCTCAGGCGATTATTGAAAAAATTTACCAACTTGATACTGAAACTTCCGAGATTCTTTCAACAATTCAGGAGTTGTTATGAAGTATCTTTGGGATAAAAAAAGAATAGCTGACATCTGTGAAATAAGGCCCCCAAAAAGTGAAGCAAGAGTTAAGTTAAAAAGTATGGACATGGTAACTTTTCTTCCAATGGAAGATTTGGGTATTAATAATAAATTTATTTCCCCAAAACAAAGCAGAACTATCAAAGAAACAATTGGAAGTTATACATATTTTGCGGAAAAGGATGTCTTATTAGCCAAAATTACCCCTTGTTTTGAAAATAAGAAATTAGGAATAGCCAGAAATTTAGAGAATGGAATTGGATTTGGGTCATCAGAATATCTTGTTTTTAGGCCTAATAAATATTTAATGAATGAATTCCTATATTATTTTTTCTTGACTAATGAGTTTCGTACTGAAAACATCAAAAGAATGAAAGGCGCAGTCGGTCATAAACGAATTGACAAAGTTTTTATAGAAAATTATCTTATTCCCCTACCCCCTCTCTCGGAACAACAACGCATCGTCGATAACCTCGACCAGACCTTCGCCGCTATCGACCAGGCTATAGCCAATACAAAAAAGAATTTGCGGAATGCGGAAGAGCTCTTTGAATCGCATTTACAAAAAGTTTTCTCCAAACCAGGTAAAGATTGGGAACATTGCAATTTAGAGGATTATGTTAAATTTATTGATTA
>JBBQNI010000046.1:0-28724 GCA_038329785.1 Anaerolineales bacterium
GCCAAATTATCTTCCTGCGAAGAAAAGATGTTTGGGGATTTTTTTGAGCGGCTCGCAATCTTCGTGGCGGAGAAATGCACCCACGGTCAAAAGTCAGCTGCCCGGGGTGTGGATATCGAATTTATCAACAACTCAATCCATTATGTTGTCTCTGTAAAGTCCAGCTCAAATTGGGGCAATAGCAGCCAGCGCGCCAAGATGCAACAGGATCTTGCCAATACCGTTACCCGCATAAAACAGAGTAATCGCTCTGCCAATGTTCAGCCGGTTGAAGGTATTTGTTATGGAAAGGCAAAAACCACCATTTCAAAGGGGATATTAAAAGTGGTTGGTCAAAACTTCTGGTACTTGATCAGTGGTGATAAGGATCTCTACAAAGATATCATTGAGCCGATTGGATATAAAGCCAGAGAGCATAATGATTCGTTTATAAAAAGCAAATTTGAAAAGGTCAACATCTTGACCATGCAATTTGTCGAAGAATTTTGTCATCCGGATGGGAGTATCAACTGGCCTTTACTGGTTGAGGTGAACTGTGGAAATCTGGATTTGGATTAACGCTTTCTCTCGGACGCCTGATGGGTTTGTCCACAATTCATAATTTATTAATCATGATCCTGATAGAAATGGGATTATTAAAAAAACCACCCGGAAAAGGGTGGTTTTTTTAAATATACGACGAGGTAAAAAATCTTACTGCACTACCGGCAGTTCAGCTGCCTTCCAGGCTTTCAAACCACCGCCGAGGTTGGCGATGTTGGTGTAGCCATTCAACACCAGGGCGCTGGTGGCGATACCGGAGCGTTGGCCGGAACCGCAGTAGACCACGATCTTTGCGGCTTTGTCGGGCAGTTGCGAAAGGCTGGTCATCAAGTCTTCAAAGGGAATGTTGATGGCACCTTCAATGTAACCTTCAGCATAGTCTGAGGCAGGGCGAATATCAACCAGGGTCATGGCCTCGCCGTTTACGATCATCTCATTCAGGGAGGCTGCATCGACGTTGTAAAAGCCTTCGGGAAGGTTATTCAAATAATCTTTGACAGCTGTGAAGAGGGCCTGATCGGCAATGATGGGGGTGCTGATTGATTCAGTCACCGGTGCAGAGCTTTTTTCAACGGCTAATTCAGCGCCGTTCCAGGCATTGAGACCGCCACCAAGATTGCGTACATCGCTGTAACCGAGCAGCTGTAGGGCAGCCAGAGCGATGGTACCGCGATGGCCGGATTTGCAGTAAACCACGATGGGTGTATCCAACGAGGGCAGTTTGTCGAGATTGTCGGCTAACTGGCGCACGGGGATATTGGCAAAGTTTTCTGCCATGATGTATCCATCGGCTTCCAATTCGGCCGGTTCGCGCACATCCAGCAAGAAGAGCTCAGGGGTCTCGACCAGGGCAGTGTTGAGTGCATCGGTGGCAATGCTGCCATAGCCGGTTTCTTTACCATTATTGGCAAGCAGGTCGGTGAAGAGTTTGCCAAAGTCCGGTGCTGCGCCAACTACTGGTAACTCAGTAGCTATCCAGGCATTGATACCGCCGCCCATATTGACAACATTGGTGTAACCATTCATCAACAAAGCCTGAGCAGCCATTGCACCACGGTGGCCAGATTTGCAGTAGATCACGATCTTGGCGTCTTTTTCAGGTAGCGTGTTCAGGTTTGCCATCATCTCTTCCAGTGGTAAGGAAATGGCTGTTTCGATGTAACCGGCTTCGTATTCATCAGCACGACGAACATCCACCAGAGTGAAGGTTTCACTATTTACGAGCATTTCATTGACGGCGGTGGCACCGGTGGCATAGGAGTTCTCGGGAATATTCGCCATGAAATCACGAACAGCAGTAAAGAGGGCTTCATTTTCAATGATAGCAATTCCTAATACTTCTGGGGCCGGGGCAGGTGACATTTCAACCGGGAGTTCTGCGTTCTTCCAGGCTCCAATTCCACCGGCTAAATTACGGACATTCGTGTAACCCACCAATTGTAATGCGTCCATCACTAGAGCACCGCGATGGCCAGATTTGCAGTAAACAATGATCGGGCTATCGAGGGCTGGTAATTTATCGAGGTTATCCATAACCTGACGCATGGGGACGGCTACAGAACCAGAAATATATCCGTCAGCTTCAAGTTCCGCAGGTTCTCGGACATCGAGTAAAAAGAGATCGGGATTTTCCACCAGTTCGGTGTTCAGCGCATCTGCTGCTACGGTGCCATACCCCTTCTCTTTGGGGTTATTAGCAATCAGGTCACTATACAGTGCTTCAAAATCAGGTGCTTCAACGACAACAGGGACAGCGGTCGGTTCCATGGTGGGAACTTCGGTGGCAACTTCGACCTCGACCGGTGCTTCAGCGGTGGGCGTGGCGGCCGGGGCACAGGCGCTCATGACCATCGCCAGAATAAGGACAAACAAAATTGATAAATTTACTTTTTTAGACATTCTTCTTCCTTTGCTTTCTATAGATATATTTTTAAAAGGCGTTCTTGTGGATTGACACCTTTACTTCACAATTCAGGGGGTGACCGGTACTTCCGGCGGAACCTGGTCAACAATAATATTCAGATTAGCTTCCAGCTCTTCGGGTTTGACTTTGTCAGCTGTCAGGAATATTTCGGCGTTGCCATGACAGGCATTACAACTCTGATTTTGCGGGGTAACGCGCTGAATGTTGTGCGGGGTGGCATAAGCCCAGGTTGGCAGTAAATCAAAGTTAGGCAGCAGATTCTCACCGTAGTAATCGAAGTTATTGGGATCCACCGGGATGTGGCGTAGAACCGTGTATTCATACGGACGCTCTTCGCTCTGTCGGTTATTCTTGCCGATGAAGAAGGTCGAATAGGTGGCTGCTGTTTTGAAAATCGGGTTACCGCTGCTCTCGCTGATGGATAAATGACAGCTATCGCAACTTGTATAGGAAATCGAATGGCAGGTTTGGCAGGAGAGTTTATCCTGGTGGATTTGATGTTGGGCGATGGTGTCGTTGATTTTGCCTACCTGTTGGTGGCAATCTTTGCAAGCTGGGCTCTGACCGCCCTCATAGCGATGATTGGCCCCCTCAGAATCATGCATGCTCTGGCCATCATGACAGGCGATGCAGTTCATGCGGCCCTGACGAAAATGAACATCGCCGGGGTAGCCTTCATTTTTGCCCATGTATTCGTTGCCCACACGAGAACCGTGACAGGCGGTGCAGGTGCGAGTCATCGGAGGGGTTTTGACCATATTATGACCATCCAAAAAACCGCCGCCAACACTATTGGGTTGGCTGATGTGGCAATCTCCGCAGGTGGTATGGCAGGAAGCGCAATGGTTGCCAAAGGCTTCGTCCAGGGCGGGGTGATCCTCAGGAATACTGCGTGTGTACAATACCTGAAAATAACCGCGCTGGGTGCTATGCAAGCTTGTTGCATTGGTTGTCACAATCTCCTGATGACAGTTCCCGCAGGTTTTCTGCGCAATCTCATCGGGAGTCGCGACTAAATTAACATGCGCTGTTTCTTTATCTTTAGCGCGGGCATCACCCAGGTGACAGGTGCTGCAAGATGCCTGACCATGTTCAGATTCAATGAATGATGTGCTGACAAGTGCTTTTTCCCAGGGCTCCAACGGAGCCACAGAGCCACCTCAACCAACGCCTTCAGATTCGCTTTCCTGGTTCTCCTCAACCGGCGCTGATGTGTTTATCAACATTTCTTTGTCGGTGTGGCAGGTAACACAATTATCTTCCACTGGTTCCATCGCGACAGGTTGTGTAGGAATTGCCACTGTTTTGGTCACAGATGCTATGGTTTCTGCAGGGGGAGTTACCGAGCCTGGTTGGGTTGAACAAGCGCCAAGCAGTAAAATGCCCAATCCTAACAATGTAATAAGTCGCAGTCGTTTCATGTCTCTTCCTTCATCTCGCCGATTAAGGCAACGGTAATATTGGAATCATAATTAATATTAAATTTAACTGATAGTGACATATATCACAAACAGATATAGGAATTATAAAGCACATACCATAAGTAAAACTTATCAATTAAGTGAAATATGATAAAATAAAGGCGAATTTATTTGGAAGAACCATTCAACGCAGGAGACACTCATGCTCGATCCTCATCAATTGCGCGTTTTTTTAGCAGCTGCAGAAACACTGAATTTTTCACAGGCGGCAAGGCGTTTACACATGTCACAGCCCAGTGTTACTCAACATATCCGCAACCTGGAATCGCATTTTGGCATGCAGTTATTTAATCGAAATAGTCGCAAATTGTCATTAACTGAGGCTGGAACTACGCTCTTGCCTTTGGCCAGAGATCTGGTTCTGACCGCCGTGCGCGCAGACGACCTGATGGACACCCTGCGACAGGAAGTATATGGTCACTTGTGGATTGCGTGCTCAACCACCCCAGGCAAGTATATCCTGCCTTCCTTAATGGCAGATTTTCTCAAAAGCCACCCAAAAGTTGAGGCTACCATCACTGTCACAAGCAGGGAAGTCGCCATGCAGCGATTAAATGAAGGTAGTGCGCAAATTATGGTGTCCAGTATTTTTAATTACCATCCTGATATTGAATTCCACAAGCTCATGTCTGAACCGGTTGTTTTAATTGTGTCCCATAATCATCCCTGGGCAAAGCGAAAGGTTATCGCTATTGATGAACTACGTAAGGTAAACGTCATTCTCCGCGAACAAACTGCTGGCACCTATCAGGTAGTGCGTGATGGGTTGGCCAGGCAGGGCTTTGACATTAATGAGCTCAAAAAAGTGCTTACTTTAGGCAACTCTGAAGCGATTGCTTTCTCGGTTCAGGAGGGAATTGGGGTGGGGTTTGTCTCAAAACTGGTGGCAAAACGGATTGTCTGCGACCAAGTGGCTGCGGTGGAAATTGAAGGGGTGCATTTGACCCAGGATATTTACATCTGCCAACACCGGCGCCTGCCTTCGACGACTGCCCAGATGGCTTTTTGGAAAATGTCCACGGATGCACGCAACCCTGCCATTGAGAGAATTGAAACTTTTCTGCGCACGCCAAAGCAATCTTCCCCGGTCGAGCTGCTTCCAGTATCCGAATAAACCTGGCGTAATTTCATTCCGTTATCATTAAACGGGTTGGTACACTCATCCGGGTGGCATATTGCCAGAAATCTGACCATCCAATATGGTCATTAAGAAAGGTTTTTTCATTTTAAATTAAACTTGGCACTTTATAATTGGACTGGTTGGACCAAATTCATGCTTATTTCCTGGTCGACCAATTTTCATCGCAGGAGTTTTAAAATGTTTAAACGACATCCTCGTTTGGAACGGGAAGAAAAAACGATGGATCTGATGATTGATATCTTTTGCCGTGATAATCATCGTTCCAATCCAAATATTTGTGAAGAATGTGACAGTTTGAAAGCCTATGCTCATTTACGGCTGGCGAATTGCCCTTATAAGGAACAGAAAACAGTATGTGCCAACTGTCCGACACAATGTTATAAACACAGCATGCGTGACCAGGTACGTGTGGTGATGCGTTATGCAGGGCCGCGGATGATATGGCGCCACCCTGTTTATGCTTTCTTGCATATCCTGGATGGCTTGCGTAAACCGGTGCAGCTGGCCAAATCAACAAGAACCTAGTAAAGGATTTCAAATCGAGTTTTATGCGGGGAGCGTACAGGATAATTTTTTATACACGCTGAAAACTTAACCTGGAAAAGCTCATCTCCGGAGTAACCAAATCCAATATTAAATTCGCTGAGATAACAAACAAGCATGAATAACCTCACTCTCCTTCCATATCAATTGTCCGGGAAAGTTTACAGAGCCCCCATGCCATTTGGCCTGTATGATTTTGGTCTGACAACATTGAGCGAAATGGAGAAGTTAAAGGTAGACAGAGTGATAACGCTTGTGGAGGAATTTGAGTGGTTTGAGAAAGCCAGTTGTGATTTGCCCCAAAAATACCAACAGGCTGGTATTCATATGGTCCATTATGTCGTCCCGGATTTTGGGTTTCCATTGGAAACCAAAGCCTACGCTGATTTGATCGACAAAATCTTGTATGCCGTCTCCGCTGGGGAAAATATCGCTGTTCATTGTAACGCCGGGATTGGGCGAACTGGAACTTTCCTGGCGGTTTTGGCCATTAAGCGATTTAAGTGGCAGCCTTTGGATGCAATTTTGTGGGTGCGCAACTTTATTCCTGGTGCGATTGAAACGGAAAAACAAATCCGCTTCGTGGCTGATTGGATTTGAGTAGATTATTTGGAAGATGGACGAGAACTCGCTGGATTTGTTGCCGGCAAAAGCGGGCACTTATCTCCTCATTCTCAGCATGCTTACCTTAAGCATCCTTAGGGACGATTACCTTCAGAGATTTATGGGCTACTCGGATTTCAATCGGAGATTTGCCCCACATTTCGCCATCTGCCTGGGTGGATTGGACCGGGTCGGCCTCAATTTTCACTTTTTTGACCTGCCAGTGCTGGATGGGATCTTTGACTTCAGTTCCCCCTACCACTGCTGCTGCGATTGAAAATAAACCCAGTAAATCGGTTTTGCGGATGACAAACACATCCAATAATCCATCATCAATGCTTATACCAGGGTCGAGAGTCAAGCCTGGAACGCCAAAGGCACCGGCATTCGCAATCAGGCAGGTAAGCCCTTTTACTTCCACAATTTCTTTATCCAGCTCAAGCCGGTAGCATGATTCGCGAATATCTCGCAGGGCTTGAATACCACCCATGATATAGGCGAAAATACCGTATTTGTTTTTGGCTTCACGGTCTGTGCCCTCGAGCATATCTGCCTCAAGCCCTACACTGGCTCTCAATGCAAATCCCGGTAATTTCTCATCATTTGTTTTGCCAAGATCGATGGCGCGAATTCTGGATTGAGATGGATTGGTTAAGAGCGCAACAGCTTCATCCAGGTTATGGGGAATACCTAATTCGGTCGAAAGCACATTTGCTGTTCCTCCAGGGAGGATTGCCAGTGGAACTTTACTTCCCTGTAACCCGCTGGCAACATCCATTACCGTTCCATCACCACCATAGGCAGCCACGATATCGGCTCCATCGAGAACGGCTTTCTTGGACAGCTCGCAGCCATCGCCCAGCTCCTTGGTAACTACCACATCCAATTCATATCCTGCCGCTGAAAACAGAGTGTTCAACTTTTTTAGGGGAGGGTTTTTCTGGCCTGAAACAGGATTCAGGATAACACGAATGTTTTTTATAACAGGCATCAATTTCTTCCTCAATTCTTATTGGTAGAAAAAACCAGAATCCTTGAAATCTCTACTTTCGCTGCAACCCATAAATCCTTACAGGATTTCTCCATTGGGGGTGGGGTTCAGGGGGTTTTTTTGGGTTTGTAAACGAATTCTTCGCACAAAACCCGCTTGAAAGACCGTGGTCCTGGCACCTGATTTCTTTCAAATGATACTATTTAATTCATTATATCGCGCACTACCTGCTTAATTCAAATCTTTGCTCAAAGAAGTCAAGAGTTTGGATTAATGTACTGATTAGTTTCCATAATGAACGGAGTGTGATAAAGTTTAATTACCGACCCGTAATGTGGAGGACTATTCAATGAGATCAACACTGCGTCTCATCGCTATTTTAGTTATTTGTGTTGGTATTTCTATGGGCACATACTTGCTTGCCTCAAGCATGATGACCAGCATTTACAATTACCAATCGCCTTTGCATGCTGATCCGCCAATTCCCGGACAATCTCTGGGTGAACCACGTGTACGTCAGGTTGTCTTTGTTCTGATTGATGCGTTGCGATATGATACCTCGCTGAAATCAGATGTTATGCCGAATTTAAGTAAGCTGCGTTCACAAGGGGCGTATGCTCGCATGCACTCGCGCACGCCATCATATTCCAGCCCTGGCTATGGAGTCTTGTTAACAGGTGCCTGGCCGGAGTTGAGCAGTTCAGCTGCTTTTAATCTGAATTATGAAAATATCAGGCAACTCTCTCAAGACAACATCTTTTCATCCGCTCACCGCCTGGGTTTGAAAACGGGTATATCATCACTGAACTGGTTTGAAAAGCTGGTGCCGCAAACTGCTGTGGATTACAGTTTTTACACGGCCGGGGAAGATCATCAGGCAGATTTGGACGTAGTAGCGGCTGCTGTACCCTGGATTGGATCAGGAAAGACAAATTTGACCTTGATCCATATCGATCAGGTTGATTATGCCGGTCATCATCAGGGGGGGGCGAAAAATCCCAACTGGGATGCGGCCGCGGGGCGGGCTGATACGCTGGTTGGTGAGATTCTGGCGGTTATGGATCTTGAGCAGGATGTAATTATCGTTTGCTCTGATCATGGCCAAATTGATGCCGGCGGGCATGGCGGGCAGGATAAAGTGGCATTGACTGAACCATTCGTCCTGGTGGGTAAAGGAGTTGTCCAGGATGATTATGGAGAGATCAACATGGTGGACGTGGCTCCAACCATCGCGGCTCTGTTGGGGCTTAATATTCCCGCTTCAACTCAGGGAGAAGCCCAGCAGCAAATGTTTTCAGGTTGGAGTGAGGCAGATCTGGATCAATTAGCGCTATATAAAGCCAAGCAACAATCACAGTTATTGCAGAAATACAACCAGTCGCTGGGCTTATCGATTGATGATGGTCAAATAGCTGTTGATGCACAAAAAGGTGTAGCGGATTATCAGAAAACACTGGAAAAAGAACGTTCACAGCGGCTGACACGGGAACGTCTTCCACGAATTGTCATTGCTATTGTCGGTTTGGCTTTGACGGTGTTTTTGCTATCCCGCTGGAAATTCCAGTACTTGAAACGTTTCCTGATTGGCGCGCTGGCATATACATTTTTGTATCACTTGATTTATTTACTGTTTGGGCCTGGTGTATATTCCTATTCAATCATACCGACCGAAAACATTTTCATATTCATCTATGGCACACTTTCTTTGGTGATATTTGTTTTGGTTTGGTTTTTTGGGGTCCGACGTGGAAAAGCAAGCCTTGGCATTCTCGAAACAGCTGTCCAGGCAGCTCAGTTTGCTGCCTTTACGGCCA
This sequence comes from Anaerolineales bacterium, assembly GCA_038329785.1. GTDB lineage: Bacteria > Chloroflexota > Anaerolineae > Anaerolineales > Anaerolineaceae > UBA6170. The sequence goes on from JBBQNI010000046.1 coordinate 9,041, forward strand.
TATTCTCAGCCTTGCCGCTTATTGCCCATTGGGTCTGGAATGGGCTGTTCGTCACCTGGGCATTGCCGGCTCTGGGCTTGCACTTTGTTGCCTTACTGGCACAGGTTCAGGTCATATTTGTGGCAGGTGGTGGTCTGGTGGTTGCAGGTTTATCCTTCTTACTGGGTAGGAGTAAAAAGGCGGTGTCTGGATGACAATTTTTGTCCAGCACGCGGCTGCAATCAATCCGGAGTTACCAGCCGGATCACTGGCAGCACTGGAAGCCAGCCTGAATGGCGGGCTGGCATGGATTGAAGTTGATATCATCCCCCTGGCAGACGGAGATTTTGCCCTGTTACATCAACCTGTTTTGGAAGATGGAACGCAAGGATCAGGTCAGGTTTTTCGGAAAACTACCGCTGAGATAAAAAAATTGCGCTATTTAAAGCCGGATGGCAGCTTGAGTAACCTCCATCTGGGTACGCTTAGTCAGGCGCTCGAGTTGTTAAAATCGGCCGGTAATGAAGTCACCTTACAATTGGATCTTAAACCCTATGCGCCGCTCACTGAAGGTGTATTGGACGGATTATTAAACCTGATTGCAGACGTGAAGGAGCAAATACTGGTCAGCTGTGTTGCAGATTGGGCAGTGCGCATGTTGCAACGCATGGATGGCTCACTACGCTTGGGATTTGACCCATTGCTTTATCTGGATATTGTGTCAGAAAACCCCCGGCCACAGGGCGTTCCTCCCTTTCGCCAGGGAGCATATGGCTATCTGGATGAGCATCCGCTGGCTGCTGAACGCTGGGGCAGCCCGGGGGATTATTTTGCGATGCGCGCTGAAGCTTTGCTGCATCAGGCACCCCGGCAATGTACCTGGTTTATCAATGCCGGTTTATTGGATGATGCCATTCAAGCCGGATTTGATTGGATACAATTTTTGCATTCTCACGGCTGTCAGGTCGATGCCTGGACGCTGGACATGGATCGCTGGCAAATAGCTCAGCGCTTAAAGTCCAGGGGAATTGATCTGATCACCAGCAACCAACCTCGTCAGGTGGCTGAATTGCTGGAAAAACAGCCATAAGGTTGTAAATTAATAGATGAATTGGGGCAGGTGATTGGAGGGAAAAAATGTCTCCAGCTTATTGCATGGATTTCTCAAATTACCATAGACCCTTCTATGAAATTTGATCAACAGGTGTTGTCCTGTAGATTTTCAAAGTTTACTGAAGGATTATGCTTCGCTTCTCAATCTTTAAAAATTATAAATAGTGGCGGTAGATAGCAGGAAAGGTGAATGCGATGAAGGTGTGGAATTTGGTTTTGGAGTCTTTCAATCAATACCCCAACCTGTATACCAACCTGCTGATCAGCCTGGTACTGGTTGTTGTCATTTCCTTGTTGCGCAATCTGGTTGTGAAATTGTTTCCTCGCCGAAGTGGTGATCCGGTTGCCAGTTATTAATGGCAATAAAGTTCCGGCTATGTGGCAGTTGTCATGATTGTGAAAATTTTGATACCGTTATGGCTCGGTGGGGAAAAAGACCTGGTCACGTACCTGGGTTTGATCTCTGCCGGTTTGGCAATTGCTTTGCAAGGGTTGATTCTGGATTTTGTTGGCTGGATGTTTATCATCATTCGGCGCCCGTTTCAGGTGGGAGATCGTATTCAAATTGGCAAGACTTCCGGTGATGTGATTGACCTGCGAGTTTTTCAGTTCAGTCTGATTGAAATTGGCAACAGGGTGGATGCAGACCAATCAAGTGGCCGAATAATGAATGTTCCCAACCGGATGTTATTCAGCGAGGTATTGGCCAACTTTAATTCAGGTTTTCAGTTTATATGGACTGAAGTGCCGGTTTTAATTACATTTGAGAGCAACTGGCAGAGAGCAAAACGAATTCTGGAAGATATCGCTGAAAAACATGGAAATTCACTGACTGAACATGCACAAGAAAAAATTAAGAAAGCTTCGCGCAAATATATGATTATTTACAAAAACCTTAACTCGCATGTATATACAGATGTCAAGGATAGTGGTGTGCGTCTGACCTTACGCTACATTTGTGAGCCAAGGAGGAGGCGAGGCAGTACTGAGGATATCTGGGAAGCCATACTGGAGCAATTCGCGGCTTGTGCAGATATCGATCTGGCATACCCAACCATCCGTACCTATGATAATCGCCTGGAAGGAAAACCGGAAGCGCGTGCCTGAATTGTTCAATAAGTCTGAAGAGCAATGATTTTCTTCAGTCAGGCAGGCTGAGGAGTTCAATCAAAATGCCGTTTGGATCTCGAACCCGGATGTTTGTTTCCGTGTCTTCAAATTGAATTTCATTTTGTGTCAGATTTTCCTTGATGGCTGTCAGCATGGACTGATTAGACAGAACAATTTCAAAAGTCCGCAAACCTGCTGTATCTACTGGCAGCGGGTCTGCGCCGGCACTGTGCCACGTATTAACAGCAATGTGATGATGATAATCCTTACCAGCAAAAAAGAGCGCATTCTCACCGTATTCCTGGGTTAATTGCAAACCGAGGGTTGTGTAAAAACGCGCGGTTTGGGCAAGCTCGGTTGCTTTTAAATGGATGTGTCCTACCCGGGTTTGCTCTGGCAGGCCGTTCCATTGTCTGTTCTTTCCTTTTATGGTGAGCAGCAGATTATCCAAGTCCAACTCGTCTGTGTCCATTTCGAGGCGTCCCTCTTCATCCATTGGCCAATCTTCCAAACTGCGGTCAGCATAGATTTCGATGCCGATATCATCCGGTCCGTTTAAATAGATGGATTCTGAGACGCCATGATCGGCCACTCCTTGCAGAGGGACATTGTTATTGACCAGGTGTAAAATCAAGCGGGCCAGGTCTTCCCGTTTGGGAAGAAGCAATGCCAGATGGTATAAGCCGGTAGTTGCTTTTCTGGGTGGCGGGTTGTTAACTTGATGTAAAATGAGCAGTTCTATACCCGGGTTGCAACCAAGGGAAGTGTGCATTGCATCCTGGGCCAGCATCTTGAACCCCAGGGCTTCGCGAAAAAAGAAGGCAGCCCTTTCCATGTGAGAAACATTTAAGTGCACTCTACCGATCTGAAAATCATGTGGTTCTTCTGCCGTCATGGTTGCCTCCGCTAGTAGTATTACCCAGCAGAATAACATGAGATGGCGAACGCTGTCAAATAATTGATGAAATAGGGTCAGCTTAATGTCGACCAGGTTTAATCCGGAATCCAGAGGCTAATTTCATACTTGGCTTTTTTGAACATGAGATGCGCATCGGTGGGAAGCCTCATTTCACATGCCTCGGAATCGCCAACCTTTAGCCCAACGAATGACGATTGGAATAACTTGCATATTTCGCGGCTCATCCTTTTTTCTGGTAATATTTCTGTATGCGAAATCCAAACCCCGCCAAATCATTGTTCGATCAGGACCTGGAAGGTGTTTTGGAAAGAATCACCTTCCAGAATGAAGAGAACGGTTACACAGTGGCTAAAATTTTACCAAAAGGAAAGATTCAACCCGTTACCGTGGTTGGTGCACTGGCTGGTGTTCAGGTGGGTGAAATGTTGCTTTTGCATGGAACCTGGAGTAATCATCATCAATACGGCCGCCAATTTGAAGTTCATTCTTACCAGGTTAAGCTGCCAGCCTCGCTGGAAGGAATCCGCCGCTATCTGGGAAGTGGTTTAATCAAAGGTGTGGGTCCAGCCACAGCGAAGAAAATCGTCGATTATTTTGGGCTCGAAACCCTCACCATGCTGGACGAGAACCCGCAGCGTATCCAGGAAGTAGCGGGTATCGGTCGGACGAAAGCAGAAATTATCGGGCAGGCCTGGCAGGAACAGCAGTTCGTCAAAGAAGTCATGCTCTTCTTGCAGAGTCACGGAGTCTCCGCCAATCTGGCAATCAAGATCTTTAAACAATACGGGCAACAAGCAATTGAGGTGGTGAGGGCGACACCCTATCAGTTAGCCCGCGATATTTTTGGAGTCGGCTTTAAAACAGCTGATCAAATTGCCCGGCAATTGGGTTTGCCAGCCGATTCCCCGGATCGGATCCAGACAGGGCTGCTGTATGCGCTCGGAAATATTAGTAATGAAGGAAATTGCTTTGCCACCAGGGAGCAATTAATTAGCGAAACCCTGCCCTTGTTGGAACTAACGGAGGAAGTCTGTTCACCTCAAATTGAACAACTGGTTGCACAGGAAGCGCTGATTAAGGATGAGGATGCTTATTATTTGCCCCCGTTTTACTTTGCGGAGAGTGGTGTTGCCAAAAAACTCAATCGCATCATGGATGATTCTCGTGACCGCCTGGCAATTTTCAGAACGATCAACTGGCAGTTGGCCATGACCGCCATGGATCAGACCGGCAGCATTCATTTGACCAATCAACAAAAAATCGCGGTACAGAGTGCATTAACGCAAAAAGTGAGCGTGCTGACTGGAGGACCCGGAACTGGCAAGAGCACAATTACAGGGACCATAATTCGCCTTTTACAAGAACGCAGTTGTTCGGTTCTATTAGCCGCCCCAACCGGCAGAGCGGCAAAACGATTGAGTGAAACGACAGGGTTAACCGCACGGACGATTCACCGCTTGCTGGAATTTAAACCAGCAGAGGAGACGATTTTTATTCGTGACCGTCAGAACCCGCTGGATGCTGATATGATCATTATTGATGAGACGTCAATGGTCGATATCTTGCTGATGAATCATTTGCTCAATGCCATTGAAAGTGGTTCCCATGTGCTGTTTGTCGGCGATAAGGATCAACTCCCTTCAGTTGGAGCAGGAAATGTAATGCGCGACCTGATTGCAAGTGAGAGGATCCCAGTTGTTATTTTAGATACGATCTTTCGTCAATCGGAAGATAGTTATATCATCGTCAACGCACATAGAATTAACGAAGGACAGATGCCCCAATTCCCAAAGGAGGCGGCCGATTTCTATCTCTTTCCTGAAAGTGATGCACAAAAAGCCGCTGACTGGGTGGTGGACCTGGTGAAAGAGCGTATTCCTCAAAAATTTGGATTCAACCCCTTACAGGATATTCAGGTGCTTACACCAATGCACCGTGGAGCAGCCGGGGTGAGTGAATTGAATCAACGCTTGCAAGATGCACTTAACCCGGCCGACCCGGCCAAAGCCGAAGTTCGGCATGGTTCACGCGTTTTTCGAGCAGGTGACCGTGTGATGCAAATTCGCAACGATTATGAGCGCCAGATTTTTAACGGCGACCTGGGTGTGATTCAAAAAATTGATAGTGAAGAGCACCTGATCATGGTTAACTTTGAAGACCGTCTGGTGCCGTGTGAAGCATTGCAACTGGATGAACTGGTGCATGCCTATGCCATCAGTATCCACAAATCGCAAGGCTCTGAGTTCCCAGTGGTGGTCATGCCGTTAGTTATGCAGCATTACATGATGCTGCAGCGCAATCTAGTCTATACAGGCGTGACTCGTGCAAGAAAGCTGGTTGTGTTGGTGGGCGATAAGAAAGCGATTGGCATGGCTGTCCGCAATGATCGCATTGCCCAAAGAAATACGCGCTTGAAAGAGCGTTTGCAAAACGATGCGCCTGAGCCAATGCCCAAAGGGGGGTTGTTTAGCTGGTAGCCGCTGCGCGAGCGCGTAGCTTATAGCGCATAAGAAAAGATTACAGACTGCGGGCTGTTAGCGTTTCTCCAGTTGTGCGGTTTGTTGTACGTAAAGGGTGTGGTATGTAGCATTATGCGGTCGTGCCAGTCTGGCCGTCATACATATCATAGGTAAGATCGGAATATTATACGAAGCCGAGATTGGGGCCGGGATGGCAAATGGAATGAGAAACTTTCGCCCACCGACAACGTTTTGGTCTACGAGAAATTCTCCATCCGCAATTTGGTTTCATATTCTATTTCGTTGCCATTTTTCGATCGATTCTGGTTCTCTCACCCATGATGCCGGAAGAATGTAAAAAGTGGTAGTAAAATCTATACACCAAATCCGCAGATCTTGCCGATGATCTGGTCTTGTGATTTGGATCACTTCCTTAGAAGGATACTGATGCGGAATCGCAATTTAATTATTTTGTTTTTTACGCTGGTGGTGGTGATGATGGGTTTTGGCATTATCATTCCCATCCTGCCTTTCTACATTGAATATCTAGGCGCGAGTGGTACCGGCCTCGGTCTTTTAATGGCCATCTTCAGCGTGATGCAGTTTATCTTTGCGCCGATCTGGGGCACCCTGTCCGATCGATTTGGTCGCAAACCTATTCTGCTGATCGGTGTTTTAGGAAATGCGGTCTCATTGCTTTTGTTCGGCCTTTCTACCAGCCTGTGGATGATGTATGCTGCCCGCGCTCTGGGTGGCATCCTCTCCGCCGCGACCCTGCCAACCGCGATGGCCTACATCGCAGACACCACGGATTTCAAAAATCGCGGGGCCGGGATGGGGGTGGTGGGGGCAGCCATGGGAATGGGGATGGTGCTGGGACCTGGGATCGGTGGTTCTTTGGCCAAACAATCGCTTGCTACGCCTTTTTTCTTTGCAGCTGGTCTTTCTGTTCTGGCGATTATCCTGATTATGATCTTTCTGCCTGAGTCTCTGGGGAAAAATCTTCGGCGCCAGGATGTCAAAGTGGCAGCCCCTAATTTGCGGGTGCTGCTGGATGCCTTAAAAGGTCCGCTGGGATTTATGTTTATCCTGGCTTTTTCGGTCATGTTTGCGCTGACCAATTTTGAAGGAATTTTCGGCCTGTATGCCCAGTACCGCTTTGACTATGACCCTGTCCAGGTTGGATTTATTCTGACCGTGGTGGGGTTGGTTTCCACGCTGGTACAGGGATTATTGACCGGTCCAGCCACGCGCTGGTTGGGGGAAGGATTGGTCATTAAAATTTCCCTGATTGGCAGCGCAGTTGGTTTCGCCTTAATGTTGACAGCCATCAGCCAGTGGAGTGTATATCTGACGGTCGGTTTCTTTGTCTTCATGAACGCGATGCTACGCCCGGCTATTAATTCGATTATTTCCAAAAATTCAGCCGGCGGTCAGGGAGTGGCGATGGGATTGGCCAATTCTTTTATGAGCCTGGGAAGAATTGTTGGTCCTTTGTGGGCGGGCAGTATGATTGATGTCAATGTGTCATTTCCGTACTTATCTGGCGCAGTAGTGTTTTTGCTTTTGTTTATCGCTTCCATCATCTGGCTCAAGGATTCATTGTCGCAGAAGGAGAGAGCGTTGGGGGAGCGTGTAGCAGGAAGATTGTAGCGGGTAGGTTGTAACGGATAGATTGTAGCGGCCAAAGGCCTACAAAGCGAGCTGATGGGTGAAACGTCAAGTCGGGGGACGAAACCTTCGCAAATAAAACCTTCTCGGCATACTGCCCGCGAAGCGTACAAGGCACGCATACGGGAAGTGGGAGCAGTAAATTCTTGCCAGTTGCGCTTCCGCTAATTCATAGGGCGGATGGAAAGGAGATCAACGGTTTACCGGCTACTAGCTACCCGCTACCCGCTTCTTTCCTCACACACACTAAACCCACTACATTGGGGCCGATATGGGCTCCGACGACCGGGGTGACGGATTGAAAGTAAGGCTGGTTGCCGGGCGGAATAAGATCAGCGGTTTTCTGGTAGAGCTTTTTGGCAGCATCCAGCGCGTAGGTATGCACGACCGAAAGATGTTCCAATGGACCAAGGCTCGCAGCCAATTGCACCACCCTCTGTATTGCTCTGGATCGGGTTGGCACCTTTTCTGATGTAGGTTCACCGGCGTGCATTTTTAAAAGGGGTTTGATGTGCAACAAGGATCCGATCCCCAGCATGGTCATACTCATTCTCCCGCTACGCTGTAAATATTTCAAAGTATCCAGGGCAGCAAAGATGAATGTGCGCTCACCGAGCTCATCTACAATTTGCTGGATTTCAGCAACACTTGAGCCTTGAGCAGTTGCTTTCGCGGCGGCCATCACCTGCAGACCGGCGCCCAAACCGAGCTGGCCTGAATCATGGACAGTAACCGCCACCCTGGCCATTTCAGCTCCTTTCTGTGCTGACCGCAGCGTGGCACTCAAGCTGCCAGCCACATGGATGGCAAAAATCTGATCATTCGCATCTACCGCGGCCTCTTCATAAAAACGTGCAAATGTTTCTGGTCCGGGTGCGGCGGTTTGGGGATGGTGTGGAAACTGGTCAAGACGGCTATAAAATTGCTCATGTGTCATTTCTATACCGTCCAGAAAACTCTGGTTGCCGATGTTGATAAAGAGCGGGATGATTTTAATTTGATGGTTTGGTATAAACGTCTCGGGCACGTCGCAAGCGCTATCAGTTACAATTCGAATGGTCATGCTTTCTCCGCAAAAAAGTTGTTGTGGGTGTAGAAACACATTCACCCCAATTTTGTTACGCAGGAGTTTTAAGCTGACAAAAACTTGATCTCTACCCTATCTGCAGCGATAATATGGAAGGTCTGAAAGTACATCGCAAGTTAGTTTGAAGACTTGGTTTTTGAGCTGGCTGAATAAATGCAGTCTGTCTGTTATTGAATGCCTGATGCTGAAATATCAAAAAGGAAAGGTTGTGGCCATGAAAAGGGATACATTTGAAATATTGGTTCTCAACGCCCGCCCGGCAGCCGGAAAAAGTGAAATTATTGATTATCTTAAACACTGCGATCCAGATGAACGACGGGTACGGTTTCATATCGGTGATTTTGATGAAATTGACGATTTTCCGATGCTTTGGAGCTGGTTTGAGGAAGACGCACTTCTGGAAGGAATGGGCAAGCCCCGCCTGCACAGCACGCCGGATGGTTACTTCAAATATCAATACCTTTGGGATTTGTTAATCCAGCGTATGTGCTTTGAATATCAAAAAAAGGCTGAGCGCGATCCGCAGTATCAGCAAAATCGCACCATCATCTTTGAATTCTCACGGGGTGCCGAGCATGGGGGGTATCACCAAGCCTATCAGCAATTAACCCAGAAGGTAGTAGAACGCATGGCCATCCTTTACGTCCATGTCTCGTTTGAGGAATCTTTGCGTAAAAACCGCAAACGCTATAACCCACTTCAGCCGGATAGTATTCTGGAGCATGGCCTTTCCGATGAGAAAATGTATCGGCTTTATCTCGAAGATGATTTTCTAAGTCTACCAGGTAGACGAAAAGACGTGCTCGAAATACAGGGCCGTGATGTGCCGTATGTTATCTTCGAAAACGAGGATGATGTCACCAGTGCTCGCGGGGATGCACTGGGGGAGAGGTTGGAGGAGACGCTGGAATTATTGTGGGCCCACTAATTGAGAGCGCATAGCCACCCTTCGGAGGTTGTGGCGGGTAGTGGGTAACGGGTTGGAGGCACAACCGTTGATGCAAATTGATTCGTCCGCTACCCAATCAAACTGGTGATGATCCCGAACAGGTATCCGGCAAGGGTACTGAAAACCGCCACGAGGGACACATACAAAGCTGTTTTTTTCCGACCCATCACACCGTTCAAAACCAGGATGGATTGCAGTGATAATTCCGGGTCAGCCAGCAAATAGGCCAGTAAAGGTCCACGTGCCATACCCAAATCCAGAAACATTTTGGCAATTGGCACCTCGACCAGTGTGGGAAAGTACATGAAAACCCCAAAGATTACACCAACCAGGTTAGCAAAAATCGTGTTTTGACCGGCAATGGTCTGTACCCAGTTGGGCGGAATAATTTCACGGATTATACCTGCAGCAAAAACACCCACTATGAGTAAGGGGAAGATTTGTTTGACAAATTTCCAGGTTTCCCATATCCATTCACCGAGTTCTTCTTTCGAAAAATTCTTCGCCGCTACGATCAGAATGACAATCAACAGTATTAATTCAGCAATGAAGCGGCCATTCAAGGCAAGTGTTGTTGCATCTGCTGCTGCATGCAGGCTGGCCAGTAGAATGGTGAAGAAAATTAATGCAATTGTTATATACGTCCAGTTTGATAAGCCATCCTGGATCTGGTTGAATCCCTTCCAGGCACTCAGACCAATCAGAATCAGCATAATGATCATCAGCAAACCCTGCCATGAGAGTGAAAACTCACCTAGAATATTCATTACTCCGGCTGAAAAGTGGATTGGGAGCTCAAATGTGACGAGATCGTTTGTGAAAAGGCCGATTTGCAAAGTTCCAGCAATCAGCATGGCAAACAAGAGAAGAAATAATGCTGTGGCTGCAGGTTTCAATTTGGATTTTTGTTCAAAAGGTGAATTATTGGCAGTTTTCGTTGCGGTTTCCAGCTCTTCCTTGCGAAATACCCATGCCATCATCAAACCAATAGCGATTCCAAAAAAGATGGATAGGATTAATCGCCAGAGGGCTATGTCGAAACCGATTGCAGCGCCGGTATAGGTGATCGCCAGGATATTGATTGCCGGACCGACAAATAGAAATGTGATAGCCGGACCCAGCCCGGCACCGCGCTTCCAAATACCGGCAAATAATGGCAGGATGGTACAAGAGCATACCGCCAAAACGAATCCCCCCAGTGCTGCAGCCGGGTAACTGATCCACTTTGAGCTACGCGGGCCGAGATAGTGGGTGATAGTCTCCTTGGGGATCATGGCGCTCATGAAGCCCGCAATGATAAAGGCAGGGATTAAACAAAGAAGCACATGGGCGGCAAGATAATCAAATAAACTGGCAAAGCCTGCCACAAGCAGACTGCTGGCATAGGTAAGAATGTTATCCATGATGAAGATTCTCCAGATTCGGATTATTCCGGGATTATTCCGCTGATTTGATGCAGCCTCAACATGTCAAGGCTGCAAATCATCAAACCTTTATAAGCCAGTTCTCTATTTCGCTCAGTGTAGGAATTCGACCGGACACCAGCACTTCTTCATTCATGACCAGGGCAGGTGTTGCCAGAATCGGATATTGCATGATCTGATCATGTTGTGTCACTTTAATTATTTGGGCATCCAATTTGTGGCTTTCAACAACTTTTTTTGTCAGTTCTTCCAACCGTTTGCAGTTGGCACAACCACTACCTAGAATTTTCAGTATCATCATTCTTCAGCTCCTAAAGGAATTTTTTTTGTGATAGCAATCTGCGGAATTGATTGATTGCACTTTGGACAAGGACAATTTGGGGCACTCAGCAGGACATCCTCCAGCGGATTCTCCATGAGGTCACTCAACGTATTGAGCAAGTTGATCACGCGCGGTTGTTCTAATTGGTAGTAAACATTCCAGCCATCTCGGCGGTCACTGATAAGCCCACCCGTACGTAAGACTGCCAGTTGCTGTGAGAGATATGGCTGCGGATAGCCGAGGGCGGCTTCCAGGTGACAAACACAGGTTTCATTGCTCGATAGGATTTGCAGGATCGCGATACGCACCGGGTGTGCCAGGAGCTTGAGAAAATTAGCCTGAGATGTCTGAGCATTGAGTGCGGCTTTATTTTTTTTCATAATAAATGCTAACCTTTCGCAAAATTCATTTCATAGATCATATGCAGATCAATGCATATATTTATAAAACCTTTCATTCTCTTCACACAGTGATTTTTGTCACCTAATTTATATGCATAATTCTGCATATAATTCATGACTCTTCATTTAGCACGATATCAAATGCAGTCAAATAGTGTGGGTAATTGCCTGATTAAGTGATTGATAAGCGTGAAGCCGGCTTATGCCAATAGTTACGCCGATGTAAATATTTTCCCAGTTCAACCAATCCGAGCATGATGGGTACTTCCCAAAATAAGCCCATCGTCGTACCCAGCGCGGCCAATGAACCAACCCCATACATACCAACCGCAGTGGCAATAGCAATCTCAAAATGACTGGATGAGCCAATTAGTACGGTAATAATTGCTTCACGATAAGCGAGTTTTAATATTCTGGTAGCTATCAAATTAAAAGCTACCACAATAATGAAGCCAGTCAATAAAGGTAATGAGACTCTGCCCAGCAAATTAAAGTTGTGGAGAAGAACATCTCCATTTAATGAGAATAAAACTACCAGGGTTAATAATAAAGCATAAATTGCAATTTTTCCCATAACTGGCCGGTATGTGTGCTCAAACCAGTCAGTTCCTTTAGTCCGGGAAATAAGCCTTTTGCTGATCACACCGAGAATCAACGGCAGACCGATAAATACCAGCGCGGAAATTAGCAACATCCCCCGGTCAATCGCAATATTTTGAATGCCGGTTAACAGCGCCACTATGGGTACGTATAAAACCATTATGGTGACTGTATTCAGACTGGTGTTGACCACATTTTGCTCCTGATTTCCCCCGGCAAGTTTGCCCCATACCAGTACCATCGCTGTACATGGGCTTGATCCAAGCAAAATAAGGGCCACTACCAGTTGTGGATAATCACTGACAAACAGACTTGCCAAAATGGCTGCCACAATAGGCGCTACTATCCAGTTTGAAACCAAGGTTAATAGAATAGGTTTTGGTGCTTTTCTTATTTTCTTTAACTCGGCCAATTGCAGATTGAGCATTGCTGGATACATCATAAAGAAGAGGCAGATTCCAATTGGGATTGAAATTCCACGAATCTGCCAGGAATTCAGTGTTTCGCCAATTCCAGGCAGAATTTGCGACAGTAACAAGCCGGCCGCCATGCAAAGAGCGACCCAAATAAAGAGATATTTTTCAAACTTACTCATCTTCATCTCTTTTTTTCGTTGCTGCACGGGGCGGGCATTGCGGTGTTCGTTCCTGAATTCTTTTTGGGTCAAAATAATCCAGGAAATAGCCTTGCAAGCGCTTGATTTGCACTTCGTCAGCGTTGTAATAAATCCAGCGACCATCGTCTTCTTTTCGGTGGCTGGTGATGAGACCCATTTGCGAAAGGACCTTTAAGTGATGGGATATTAAATTCATGGGTAGTTCGGTGATAGCAGCAATTTCACAATTGCAATGGGTTCCTGTTAATAACAAATCGAAAATACGTGCCCGGTTTGGGTCGGCCAGTGTTTTGAAAAGTTTAGCTAAGATTTCACCGTTTTTCATTTACATTTCCATTCCATATATTTCAATACTCATTGAATTATATGGTTGGATTGGATCTTTTGAAATTATCAATTATCCAAATATTTGGTGACTTTTGTACCATTGATTCGGCGGGGTAATCTACACGGCCGGACAGGTGAAATGAACATAATCTAGAGGCGTCTGGCAAAATGGCGAAGCTAAGTGCGAATAAAGTACAATTGACGCATAATCTTTCGAATATTTGGAGTTGATCTTATGATGGGTAGGGGTTGGTTTAATACAATTCAATCAAGTGGTGAACGTCCCAAGGTAACCAGGGCGCTGGTCAAACGTATTCTGGATTATGCCCGCCCTTATAGGACACAGTTGCTCCTGATGCTGGTGCTGATATTGCTTTCGACCGGCTTGGGGCTGCTCACACCGCTGATTTTGCGGGATATGATTGATAAAACGCTGCCGGATAAAAATTTGAACCGGCTTTTCCTGCTGACTCTGGCCTTGATTCTTATCCCGGTGGTGAACGGTGGCCTGAATGTGCTGCAACGCCGTTTGAATGCCATTATCGGTGAAGGCGTCATCTACGATTTACGTGTGGCACTCTTCAGCCGCCTGCAGCGCATGAGTCTCAATTTCTTCAAGCATACCCGGGTAGGGGAGCTGATGTCGCGTCTGAATAACGATGTGGTTGGTGCTCAGACTGCTATCAGCAGTACCATCACGGGTACGATAACGAAAGCCATTCAGGCGTCCGCCATCCTGATCGTCATGTTTTCGCTGGAATGGCGCCTTACACTGGCCAGTGTGCTGGTGCTGCCCTTGTTAATCCTGGTTACCAAGCGGCTGGCGAACCAGCTGCGTGATATCGCCCGTGCAGCCATGGAACATAATGCGCGTATGAATGCTATGATGAACGAGACGCTCAACATCGGCGGTGCCATCCTGGTGAAATTATTCGGGCGCACACAGACTGAGGTGGAGCGCTTTGACCAGCGGGCTCGTCAGGTACGCGATATCGGTATTCGTCGTGCTGTTGTGGGTGTATCATTTTTCGTGATCCTGGGTCTGGTGGGAGCATTAGGGACAGCCTTCATCTACGGCCTGGGCGGCTATCTGGTCATCCGCGATGCATTCACGATTGGGACGATTGTAGCCTTCGGTACCTATCTGGGCAGTCTCTATTCCGCGTTGGAAGGGCTGGCCAATGCGCCAGTGGAATTCGCAACCTCGATGGTCAGCTTTGAACGGGTGTTCGAGGTGATCGATCAGCCGTTTGACATTCCCGAAAAAGAAAATGCTCTGGAGATGCAAACCAGCCGGGGAATGATCAGCTTTGAGCATGTTAATTTTCGCTATGATGACGCCGAAGGCGGGTTGAGTGAAGTGCGTCGTTTTGGGCGTATGGATTCGGTCAAAGCAGCGCTTTCAGCCAGTGAAACTACCAAAACTGAGTCAGCCATAATTGACGAGGAGGATGAAGAGGCTTCCTCCCAGGCGCGCAGCGTGGCTCTCGAAGATATCACCTTCCAGGTTAACCCGGGTGAACTGGTGGCATTGGTAGGTCCATCGGGGGCCGGCAAGACCACCCTTACCTATCTGATTCCTCGTCTGTATGACCCAAACGAAGGCCGCATCACCATAGATGGCATCGATCTGCGAGAACTGACGCTCGAATCATTGAGCAACCAGATCGGCATGGTTACGCAGGAAACCTACCTTTTTCATGATTCCATCCGCACTAATTTGCTATATGCTCGCCTGGATGCTACCCAGGAAGAGCTGGTGCAGGCAGCCAAAGCCGCCAATATTCATCATTTCATCAGCGCGCTGCCGGATGGCTATGATACCATCGTCGGTGAACGTGGCTACCGCCTGAGCGGAGGTGAAAAACAAAGGATTGCATTGGCGCGCGTGATCCTGAAGGATCCCCGTATTCTGGTACTGGATGAAGCCACCAGCCACCTGGACAGCGAGTCGGAGGCGCTCATTCAGGATGCGCTTAAGAGGGTGATGGCCGGGCGTACCAGTATTGTCATCGCTCACCGCTTGAGTACCATTCTGGCCGCCGATCAGATCCTGGTGATTGACAGAGGCCGCATCGTCGAATCTGGAACTCATGCCGAGTTGCTGGCCCAAAATGGCGTGTATGCCAATCTGTACCATACCCAGTTCTCGCAATCTGAGAAATAAACGTAAATTTATCACGAATAGAACGAATACGAATTTTCCGAATAAATAAAATTCGTGTCATTCGTCAATTCGCTATATTCGTGATTAAATAAAGTGCACTGAACTACGCTGCCGGCTTCATCCCGTAGCGTATCAAAGCCGTATCCAGGATTAAATTGACCAGTTGGGTATGGTCCAATCCCTCGGCTGCAGCTTCAATAACAATATCGGAGATACCAATCGAAAGACCTGGCAAAGGGTTGATTTCAAGGATGTACGGCTTGAAATCATCATTGGCGTCCAGACGAAAATCTACCCGCGATACATCCAGTGCGCCGGTCACACGAAAGGCAGCTGCTGCCAGCCAATTGAGTTCATCTACCATATCATCATCCAATGGAGCAGGACAAAGATAGTTAAGCTTATCAGCCAGATCCACTTTCAATCTGTTGGAGTAGATGATGTCTGAATCCTTGAAAGGACTTAAGTCAACCTCCATCGGGGGGAAGAAGCGCAGGCCGGCCTGCATTCGGGGTAAATCCGGGTCGTGGGGCACGCGGCGGGCTACCGGACCCATCAGGTTACCGACCATACCCACGGTTATTTCACGGCCTTCGATATAGCGTTCTACCAGAGCAGGCTGTTTGTAATGCTCCAAAATTTGCTCAACTTGCTCGCGCATTTCGTCTTCGTTGTGGACGATCGATTTGGAACTGACACCCATGCCTGTGCCTTCGCGGCTGGGTTTTACAAAAAGGGGAAATAATATATCGTCTTGTAAAGGCTCATTAACGCGTTCAAAAGTTTGAAAATCTGGTGTGGGTAGCTCATGCCAGTGCAAAATGCGCTTGGTCATGGATTTATCGAGTGCGAGGGCAAGAGTCATCACTTTGGAACCGGTATAAGGGATCTGCATCATTTCCAAAATGGCTGGCACCTGGGCTTCACGGCCATCGCCAAAGTGGCCTTCGCAAATATTGAAACAAATATCAGGTTGATACTTCTGCAATGATTTGACCAGGGTGATATCACCCTCCAGGAATTCGCTATCGTGGCCACCGGCTTTGATTGCCTCCACCAGAGATTGAATGGTTTTGGATGAATCCAGATCCGCCCACTGATCACCAGCCATTTCAGGTAGGTTTGGTGCGTTTTCTTTCGCATTGGCCAGTAAAGCTACTTTAAATTTTTTCATTTTTGAGTTTTTTTTCCTCACTATCATTAATTGAAGTGATTTCTACTTCAAAACTTCCATCGGGGGCGTGAACTGTAACTTTCGCACCGGCTTTCCTGCCAGAGATGGCTTTGCCAAGCGGCGATTGAATGGAGATCTTCCCTTCCAGCGGGTTGGCTTCCGCCGGGCTTACCAGGCGGTAAGATTCGGTTTCTCCATCATTAAATTTGATGGACACAAAGGCACCCAGTTCGGCGGTATCAGAAGCTTGCGAATCGATTAAGATTTCAGCCGATCCCAACAAAATGCTGAGTTCCTGGATGCGGCCTTCGACAAAAGATTGCTCCATACGGACCGCTTCGAGTTCCGGGTTATCCTCGAAGTCCTTTCCCTCAGAAGCTTCTTTCAGTTTTTTTGCCACTTCGGGGCGGGAATTATTGATTAGATCATCAAGTTCATTTTTTAACTTTTCATATCCTTCTGGTGTTAAGCGAGTAGTCATTTCTATCCTCCTTGTGTATGAACGCTCAACAAAACATAAAAAAGTGGATGGATGAGTGTGATTATATAATTATATTCGTAAAAAGCATCTGTTTTTAGTACTGCTTAATGTATCATTTCTTTATAAAAACACAAGTGAATTATCCTACAAATCCATTTTTCGGGTAAAGGTAAATGGGAAGAGACCATCTGCAATTGTGAGATTTCACCCGGATGCGTGTGGAGAGTCTCTTGAATTACTCCTCTCGTACTGCTCCCCTTTTTTCCTCATGAAAACGATTGAAATAATAGCCAATGCCCGCTTCAGTCAGAATATATGCTGGTTTTTTTTGGTCTGGTTCAATCTTGATTCGCAGGCGTTTTATCAAACCTCGCACCAACTCCTGGCTGCCTTCACCGCTATAGCCCCAGACATGTTCAACGATATTGGCGGTTGGAATAATCTGCCCGGCGTGGGTCATCAATGTGTAGAGTAAACGGAATTCTAATTGGGTCAGGTGAATAACCTCCGACCCGGGAAATTTGGCGGTACGTAAAGCTGGATCCAACTGCAAATTCGATTGGGTCAGGGTGGGTAGACTGAAAAAAGGTAATCCGGCTGTACGGCGCAGCAAGGCTTTTAACTCTGCCAGCAGTAACCGGATGCTGTAAGGTCGCTGGATTACCAGATCTGCCCCTGACTCCAGCCAGGAGATATGGGTTTCTTCATTTACTTTTTCAGTAATGGTAACGATGCTGGAAAGAGTTTGGGAACGCAGCATGGATATCTGCTGAACTGCTTCGCTGTGGCGAGGGGGCAGCACGATTAATATAAGTTCAGAGGGATTCTCTGGCCATTGTGATATGGCCTGATCAAGGTTACGGATGGAACGAATGGTGAAACCAGCCTGTTGAAGTATTACCGTTAGAACAGCTGCTTCATCGGCGTAAGGACAAAAAAGCAACGCCTGCATGAGACCTCCAGATCAAAAACGACCCAATAGTAAATTAAAATGCAAAACGTTTAAGAATTTATACAATTACACCATATTTTACATGGATTCCATATATTTTGTTCACTGAATTTACACATTTATTTCTTAGAATCTTTACCATATTGTTGGTAACAAGGAGTAGGAGTTCTAAAAATGTTGTATGCAATATGTCCGGCTTGTGGTGAGGACGTTCGTATTAAAGAATATCCACAAGTTGGACAAAATTTGGTTTGTCCTCGCTGCCAGGAATTGCTTTCTGTAGTCACGCTCGATCCCATTATCCTCGAATTGTACAAGATTTCGGTTAACAACGAGTGGACGAACGCCGACAAACAAGAAGCAGCAAAAAGGCACGAACGTAAGTTCAAGAATCGGCATGGAGAAATTGACGATTCTGAAGAGCGTGGTGAAGAATGGAAAAAGGCACTCCGCAAATCACGTTCTCACAGCCGGATGGATTGGTAAACTGGTGGAGGAAACCATATTTTAAATTGATCTCGAATTGAAAATTGAGATGCTGCAGCTTGATTCTGCAGCATTTTGCGTTTATAAGAGGGGAATCAGTTAATTAGATAGCAGGGAGAGCAGATCTTTGTCGATTGGTTGTTTGGTTATTCGTTTAAGAGATTGGGTTCTCACTTTGTGAGAGGTGTGATCATATTTATGCACCGGTATTTTTACTTTCACTATTTCAAAGCAATCCTCCTGAGAGTCCTCTTGACATATAATTTACGTAATAGGAAAGTAATAACCTCATGTGCGCAAAGCGTGCTGCCAAAGGCACGCTGCCACAGGTACGCAAAGCGAGCGAGCAAGGCGTGGCTCCTCAATTCTTTCGGAGTAGAAAGCAGGTCGCGGAGTGCAGAGAAAGGACAACACCGATTTGTTTGAAGATAATTGAGCTTGCTATTCGCACTATTCAATCACTCGCAACATTCGTGATATTTTCTTCATGAAATTTAAAAACCCCGGAGGAAGGGTTGCCGGCAGACGAGTCATTTGATATCTCAGGGAGGACTTTTTTTTAGACAAGATTTCTGAAAAACACATCCTGACGACAGGGTTGCTAGCGGGCGAGGCTTAAGGCATTCGCTCAAATTTCTCTTAAAGACCTGCACACCTTCATGCTCGAAAGTGGAAATTGGGTCTACTTTCCACTATACTTGTGGAATATGGATTCTCTGCCCCCTCTCACGTTTACGGTAGGTTTTCTCACCCTGGCGGATCAAGTTTTATTATTGCAACGCAAGAAAAGCCCCAACAAAGACAAGTGGAATGGGGTTGGCGGCCATATTGAGGCAGGAGAAAGCCCCTACGAATGTATGCACCGAGAAATTATGGAAGAGACTGGTTTTCAAGTGGAAAACCTCCATTTTGGAGGCATACTGACCTGGACTGGTTTTGAGATTGAGCGCGGTGGATTGTATATTTTCACAGCTGAGGTGAAATCGGCGGATGTAATTGCCTGCCAGGAAGGAGAGCTGGCCTGGCACCCGCGCCAATTTGCATTCAGTCATCCCGATGTGGTTGACAATATCCACCACTTCTTGCCTCCAATACTATCTGGACATGGTCCCCAGCATTATCATTTTGACTATCAAAATGGCTCCATACTGGCATATGAGATCTGCACCTTGCCTGATGTGATTGATATTCATACACCATTAATGGGAGGACGTTGGTAATGACTGTATTTTACGAAGAACTTGGTTATCAAATCGATTCTGATCCCGACCGGCTGGATCTGAATCTCATCCATCATTTTCTTACGACAGAATCATACTGGGCGAATGGCCGCTCTTTGGAAACTGTCAAACGATCCATTGAAAATTCTTTTTGCCTGGGCGTCTATGACCCGCAAGGTGAACAAATTGGGTTCGCGCGTGTAATAACAGATTGGGTCACATTTGCC
>JBBQNI010000047.1:0-28355 GCA_038329785.1 Anaerolineales bacterium
AGAAGATGGAGGTGCTTTTCCCACCAAAAAATGTGCCAGTGAGAGTTAGCGTCCACTTCACAGATGTAACCAACTGGTGAAATGCAATCCCCCGATCGGAAGACTTGGATTTGAACTGATGGACTTCATCTGCAATCAGCAACTTGAATGCACTCTTAGCATGTTTGGTGATGTACTCCGAAATGCTGTAACGACGTGCTCCGTTGAACTCAAATAGGGGTGTCCCACACGGACGCGTACCCCATACTGAGTCTCCGGTTGCATCAAGCTTGATCCTTTCATCTGTGTCCAGTTCCCAACCAGGGATACGATTGTGGCAGAACTGACGTTTTTCGGCCGGCTCGCTAGCATCGGTCACTGGAACAATGAAACCGTCCTTTTCGACCATCAATAATTTCCCACAGCCCGAGCAAGCACAGGCATCCACGATCTTATTGGTTAGCGAATCTCTCATCTTTCGAGTCAATACCGCCGGTTGCCAGCCTGCTCCGAACTTAGCGGAGGTGTGTGCGACAACTGCTACCCATTTGGGTTTTGAACATCCTATCCTTTCAGCCGTTTCACTGGCTTGTTGATATTGTTCCAGAAAGTCGCGAACATCATTGGTATCGTGTGATTCGTCACTGTTGCGTCCGATGCGGCGTAATTCCCGTGCGTGTGCACCTGGGATCACTTCTTCGATCTCGCGGATCCACTTGGGAACGAGGTGCGGTGGACAAAGGACTAATGCCGGATAGGCATCAAGCAATTCGAGCACACCGGTTGATATCGTGGTTTTCCCCGTACCCATTTCTGCCTGGCAGTTCGCCACGCCATTAATTCACAAAGCAACTGATCAACCAATCAACGAATCCCTCGTCCTTCTCATCACCCATTACCGATTTCTTCCCCCTCCCCCCTTTTGTGCTATAATCTGACCACAAGTTGATACCAACACCTTGACCAGGACGAGTAGCCATTAAGCTGCCAACAGGGATCGGAAATCGTGGACTGCAAGTTTCCGAAGGAGCACAATGGCGAAAACCACCTGCGAGTGTGAACCGGAAAAGCCGTTGGCTGAGTATGGAGAACGGTTGACCCCGTTATAAGTCACTAGAGATGGTTTTTGTTATGAACAATGGAAACAAAAACCAATCTGGGTGGAACCGCGTGAGCAAACTCTCGCCCCAGCAGGGTGAGGGTTTTTTATTTAACCTGATCCGATCCAAAACGGGTTGTTATTAAAGGAAGGAGACAAATATGTCTGCAAATAAACCACAAGAAAAATATCAGGAATCCGAGTTATACCGCATTCGCCATTCGGCTGCGCATGTGATGGCCCAGGCTGTGCTGGAATTAATGCCGGAGGCCAAGTACACCATCGGCCCGGCCATTGAAAATGGCTTCTACTACGACTTTGACTTGCCGCGCACGCTGACCCCCGAGGACCTGGCGCAAATCGAGAAACGTATGCGCCAGATTATCGCTGCCAATCATCCCTTCGAGTGCAAGGTGCTTTCTGCCGATGAAGCGCGCAAGATTTTCAAAGATCAGCCCTATAAGCTGGAGTTGATCGACGGCCTGGAACAGGGCCAGTTCGATGAGGATGGCAATTCGCTCGAGGAAAAACCCGAGATCTCAATCTATACACACGACACCTTCACCGATCTCTGCCGCGGCCCGCACGTCGACAGCACGCGCAAAATCAATCCCTCCGCCATCAAATTGATGAGTGTGGCCGGCGCTTACTGGCGCGGGGATGAAAAAAATAAGATGCTGCAGCGTATTTATGGCACCGCCTGGAAGACTCCCAAGGAGCTGGAGCAGTACCTGTGGCAGCTGGAAGAAGCCAAGAAACGCGATCATCGCAAGCTGGGCAAAGAGCTGGAAATCTTTGTATTTGATGAAGAAGTTGGCCCCGGCCTGCCGCTGTGGCTGCCCAATGGTGGCGTCATGATCGAAGAATTGGAAACGCTGGCCAAAGAAGTTGAGCATGATGCCGGATATGTGCGTGTTCGCACCCCGCACCTGACCAAAGAAGAACTGTTTATTCGCTCGGGCCATTTACCCTATTACGCTGAAAGCATGTACCCGCCCATGGAGCTGGAAGGGGTCAAATACTATGTCAAACCGATGAATTGCCCCATGCATCACAAAATCTTTGGCAGCCTGCCGCGCTCGTACCGCGATATGCCAATCCGCATGGCTGAATATGGCACCTGTTATCGTTACGAAAAGAGCGGTGAGCTGTTCGGACTGATGCGTGTGCGTTCGATGCAGATGAATGATGCCCATATTTACTGCTCCGAAGAACAGTTTGAGCAGGAATTCATGGCTGTAATTGGTCTATATCTGCGTTATTTTGAGATTTTCAACATCGAGAAATATGTGATGCGTTTCAGCACTCATGCCAAAGCCGGCCTGGGGAAAAAGTACATTGACAACGAGCGCCTGTGGTTGAAGACGGAAGATATGGTGCGACGGGCGATGGAGAACGGCGGTGTTCCCTATGTGGAAGTGCCGGATGAAGCCGCATTCTACGGCCCCAAGATTGACGTACAGATCTGGAGCGCGATCGGGCGCGAATTTACGCTGGCCACCAACCAGGTCGATTTTGCCGTGCCGGAACGCTTTGATTTGAAATTTGTCAATCCGCAGGGTGAAGATGAAGTGCCACTCTGCATCCACCGAGCACCGCTCAGCACGCATGAACGTTTTATTGGCTTTTTAATTGAGCACTATGCTGGCAATTTCCCGGTCTGGCTGGCGCCCCAACAGGTGCGCATCATCCCCATCACCGATGGACAGAATGACTATGTCAATGATCTTGCCCGCCAGCTTAATGCGCTCAATATCCGTGCCTCCGCTGATACGAGTGCAGCCCGCATGAACGCCAAGATCCGTTCAGCCCAATTGTTCAAAATCCCGTACATGCTGGTGATTGGCGAACGCGAGATGGGTGAGGGCAAAGTCTCATTGCGCCGCCGCGACGGCTCCCGCCAGGACGACCTGGCCCTGGAAGACTTTATCGCAATGGTGCAGGACAAAATCAAGAGTCGTTCGGGCGAATTGTCGTAAGTAATTCGTCTGGAAATGATCACGAGTCAATGAAGTGATCCAAACCACTTCATTGACTCGTTGCTTTATAGGATCCCTGTTGTGGCCGCAATTCTATTTTCGACACAAAAGTTGATCTCTTTTATCAACCAGTGTATGTCTGCTGGCAAAATGTAAGCTAACTGCTTTGCCCCACACGCGCCAATCCAAACTTCGGTGAAAGGGTCACATATAACCCGCCAACCGCCTCTGACTCGTTCATGGAAAACAAGCCTTCAATCGAATCAAAAAAGTTGGCATTTTCGCGAGCGCTGACCAGTTTTTCGCCTTGCATACTGGCTAATGCTTTCTTATCCTGACGGAATCGCAGGTTATCATCGATGCGTTTTGTCATTTCTTCCAGCACAAAGTGGTGGGCTTCATCCGACTGAACTTCTGCCAGGTCTTTCACCCCGGTGACCAGATTGAGGAAAGCCAACTTGAGAAAATCGGCGGGCACATCCTGCTGGGTAACACGCTGAGCCTCCCAGAAGTATGATTCTTTACTGCGACCGACATCGTAGAAAGCAGAAAGGAATACCAGGAAGCGCAGATAAGCCTGACGGTAACTGTTTTCGAAAAATGCCTGCGATTCGACCTCATCGACATCGCCGCGTGTGAAGCTGATAATACTGGCAGCAGCCAGCATCGCACTCAGCGTGGCCAGATGAACACCACTCGAGAGCAGCGGATCCAGGAAGCAGGCTGCGTCGCCCACCATGAAATAGCCGGGTCCACAGAACTTTTCCGAAGCATAGGAATAATCGGTCTCCGTTGTAACCGGTGAGATCAGTTCCGCGTTTTTGACAATTCTGCGCATCAAGGGAGAAGCGTCAATAGCCTCGCTGTAGATAGCTTCCATCTCTCTGCTTTTATGCTCTTTAATCACATTTTTATGCATCACCGCGCCGATGCTCATGGTGCCATCGCTGAGCGGGATACCCCATAGCCAGCCGTTGGGAATGGAACCCACGGCAATATCTCCTTCACGGCCAGTAGCCAGGCGGTCAGTGTTCTTCCAATAGCCCCAGACGCCAATATTCTGGAAGACGTTGTGATATTTTCTATTTTTGAGATAGTGATTGGCCATCAAACCATTGCGGCCGGATGCATCGATCAGGTAATCAAAGCTGATTTCGCCTTGCTGGGGTTTGTTGCCATTAACTGCTTTTTGCTGCCAGAAAGCACTTACTGGCCGGTCGCCCTCCAGATGTAAGCTGCGAACTTCCACATTCTGGAACACCTTCGCGCCTTGCTCAGCGGCATGTTCAAGCATCATTAAATCAAACTCGTCGCGCCGCACTTGAAAAGCATGCGTATAATCACCGCTTAGTTCACCAAAATCAAGTGCCCAGGTTTCACTACCCCATTCCAGGTAAGCACCATGCTTGCGCTGGAAGCCAAAAGCTTCCACTTTTTCACGTACACCCAGTAATTCCAGGATGGGAAGAATGGTGGGCAAGAGAGATTCACCAATGTGGTAACGCGGAAATTGAGCCTGTTCGAGAAGCGTGACATCAAAGCCTTCGCGTGCCAATAACCCGGCCGCTGTCGAACCTGCCGGTCCGCCACCAACCACTAAGACCTGTGTTTTTTGAGGAATTGCATTCATTAATACTTCTTTCTAAAAAAATATATAATTACGATAAACAATATCTTCCAAGACTGAATACAATCCTATAGAGTCTGAAGGTCTTTGTCAAGTAGCTTGTGACAGGGTTGACGAAGCAAAATGATGGATGGAATCGAAGGGTTTTGGGCAGGCAATCCGTGTGGATCCCGGATTCGTAAGTTGGGCACGGATTATTAATCTGTACCGTCATTGGTAAACCTACAGGACGATGGGTTAAGCTCATTGGCTGAGTGCCCAACACGCTTACGCGTCCATCTTTAGATACCCCATCCAGCAACCAAAACGTTGATTGGTTAAACTTTCACAGTAAAAATGCTAGTGTGCTATCTCGAAGAATCTATTCGGTGGAAATCATTGGGTACGGCGTGCTTTCTGTGTCCTGATCTTGTCGGAAGACAACGCAAGCGAAGAGCAATGTTAAACGGACATGCCCAACCTACATTTTAATCATGCCCGCGAAAGGGAGTTACCAGGGGGAATGCAGAATGGACCAATAGAGAATAATCCAAACTTATGATTTTCTCATTAGGATTAAGGAACTGGAAATATCAACATAGATCAAGAAATGGAAAAAGAGAGAAGATTTTTCCGAATATCAACCATCCTGTTCAGATTCGGAGGTCTCTTCTGCTTGCATGAATGGGCAGTATTGCAGATGGGCTACCGGCGGATATGATGTCAGCCCCAGGCCAATAATTTTGCCATCCAACGGAAACTTAATAGCAGCGATCACCTTTTGGACAGCCGCTAACAGCAAATGTCGTTGTACATCGATTGCCATGGAGCAATGCGGTGTCCACTCCCCTGGTAGAAAATAAGGCGTATCTGGCTGGATGGTTATTTCGGCGAACTCATTGCGAAGTTTCTGCTCAAGTTCCAATAACCGCAGTGAAATGGAGGGCATTAGAAAAACATCTGCCGTGTTTGGGAAGATGCCCACCGCGCGGAAAGAGACATCCATTACCGGGTATTCGCCAGCCAGCTTACAGAGAACGGCGCTCGTTTTTTCGAGGTTGATGTTCTTATATATACTGAGGGTAATGTGCGGCCGGTTATTAGAGAGATAGAGAAAGTCGGAAAGGTGGGCATCCGCCAACACCTGCCAGACCCGGCGCAGTTCCTGTTCTGTTTCTTCATCAAAGAATACGGCAATTGAATAAGTCACAAGCGCGAACCTCTCATGACTTAATTATAGTCAATTAAATCTGGTTGTCGCGGTCTGGCGGTCACGCAAAATGATAGATGAAATCACAAAGTCTTCCATTCGGATGAGACCTGCATTTTGTGTATTGCCCATGGATTGTAAATCATTACCGTCGTTGGCAAACGTATTGGATGGAAACCTCCTTCGAAGCTCAGACTGACCTTATCAAGGGTAGTATTTACAACCGAATCTGAGCTAGCAAATAATCTTCAAGTCATGATAATTTTTCCGTAAAATCGTAATTGCCTCTCGCAATCTCAGCTTCGCACGTAAGTGCTTGTATGCCGCAGCTTCTATGATTGAGATTCGGGGACATAAGGGGATGGTTCTCATCAATAGAACCGGCCAAGCTGTGAACCGAATCACCTGAATTATCAAATATATAATTTGTAATTATAAAATACTGGCACTTGACATTATAGTGTGATACACAGTATACTATTGAAATAGGAGGCACTTCCATGACAGAAACAGAATCAGTTGTTCAAAATATTCAACAGGAAATGCGCAGGGGCATTTTAGTCTTCGCTGTTTTAACACAGTTGGATGAGCCGCAGTACGGATATTCTTTGATAGAGACCCTTTCTACTCAAGGGATGGAGGTTGAACAAAACACATTGTATCCTTTGTTGAGACGCCTTGAAAAACAAGGGCTTTTGGAATCACTTTGGCAAATTGAAGAGAATCGTCCACGCCGGTATTACAAAATAAGTGAAGTGGGATTGGATGTCAGAGCTCTGCTGATTAAAGATTGGCTGACTCTTCAAGGTACGATGAAAACATTAATAGGAGAAATATAATGATCGCGAACTATCTTTACACTATCGACAAACACTTACCTCCTAAGGTGAGAGATGAGGTGCTGAAAGACATAGAAGTTAACCTTTATGATTATCTTGAAGAAAATTTTGGTAAAAAAGAATATACGGATGAGGAATTAGAACAGGCGATTCGCAGCATGGGGCATCCCAGAAAGGTGGCTGAAGCTTATCTGGACCAACCGCGCGGATTAGTTGGTCCGGCATATATTGATACTTACTGGCTGGTGGTCAAAATTGCTATATTTGGAATCGCTGTCGGGCTTACCGTCGCAAATATCATCAATTTATCTGGTTTTAACAACGGGGTGCAACTTTATTTTCAAATCCTCGCCCAAATCGGGCAGACGTCTCTCACCGCGATTGGGATAATTACGCTTATCTTTGCGGTAGTGCAGCATTATAACCCTGAAGAAATGATTAAGGAGGATGAAGCCTGGTCGCTTAAAATCTTGGAAAAAGCTGTCGATCCTCGGCAAAAGGTCAAGCTTTTTGATTTGATCATTGAAGCATTTTTCCTGTGCCTGGGTCTGGTATTCATCAATCAAATTCCGTCATTTGTTACCAGTAGTGATAATATTTTCCTGATCTTTAATAAGGCTGCCCTGGAACCATATTTACTGTGGTTGAACTTATTCCTGATCACCTCACTGGCAGTAAATATCTATCTCTTGATCCGTCGCCAATGGCAACCTGTAACGCGTATTCTGACTGTGCTTTTAGACATGGCCGGGATTGGTATCTTTACCATCTTCGCTTTTGACCCCAATGTGTGGAACTTGCAGTCTCTGACAAATTATTTAGGGACTGACTCAATAGGAATTGAGCAAGGAATCCGGCTCTCAATCAATATTACACTGGCGGTTGTGATCATAATCAGTGCTTTTGATATCTTCGGACATTTGAAAACGCTGGTAAGAAGAAAGTAAGCCAATACCAAGAAAATCACCAGCGGTCACTGCCAAGTTTTCGGCAATGACCGCTGGTTTTATTTATAGCTTCCTGGCTCTTCCGAGGCCAACCAGGTGTGACACCGCTATTTATGCCGGAGAATTGGTGGCACGCATATGCTCCACTGATTTTTGGATTAATTCTTCCAGTATTTCCATATCCACATCGGCGAGAGTCTTTACATACAGACAGGATTTACCGGTCTTGAATTTTCCCAGCCGGCTCATGAGTTCATCATATTGATCAAACCCCGACATGATATAGAGGGTCAGGTTTTGTTTGCGGGGAGAAAAGCCGGTCAGCATCCAATCTGCTGCGCGACCGCTGGCATATTGGTAGTGATAGCGGCCGAAACCGACGATGCTGTCTCCCCACATTTCAGCTGGTGAACCGGTGATTTTTTCCATTAAAGCTGCAACAATGTAACAATCCGCTTTTTTTTGAGGAGAATCAAGCTTCGCCAGGAAATCTTGCATGGGTTCACCGGTAAGTTTGGTTTTTAGTTCAACCATCTCAACCTCTTTCTCTTTCTGCTTTATCTGCTGGTACAGATCATAGAAAAAAAGGTGCGCAGAAACAAGTCCTTGTATGCTGTGCCGGTTTCAGTGTTTATTTTTACGAGCATGTATCGATCGGGTAAATGCCAGAATGAGAACAACCACCAAAAGCACGAAGGCTGCCGAGAGCGTAATCCACTTCAGAATGGTCGCAGCCGGAGCCAGCCAATCAAATACGGCCGTTGTGCGCGGATAGCGCGCCATGACCAGGGCCGCACTTACATTTTCCAGATAATCAAACAACAAGGGCGGCAGCGGAGCGAGATTAAGCAGCCTCCAGCGGCTATCCGTAGGAACGGCCTTGCGCGCTGCCCAACTGGTGGCAGTCAAAAGAAAGAAACTATAGACCAGCGGCCAGATGATATCAAAACTGAAGCGTGCTCGTACGTAAGCAGCCCGGCCGGCTTCTCCAAACTCTTCTGCCATGCGGTACAGGTCTGCCGGGCTGTAGAAGAAAGAAGTATCCGGCGATTCGACCCCACCGCTGGCGGCCGCTGCCTTCGCTGATTCGGCGGGGAGAACCAGTGCAATAAAGGCGATAAAAACCAGCACAGCCAGCAAAGCCAGCCAGCCGGGCGAAACTCTGTCTATAAATCGTGAAACACGCTGCATGGAACCCTCCCGCTAAGCATTAATTATAGTGGAAAAACCGGGTACCAAATAAATATACACATTGGTGCGACCAGTTAAAATGTATTTATTAGTAGAGAAATTTTCCAATGTCCCTTACAAAAACGGGATCATGAATTGTTTGTAAATAGCACAAATTTAAGTAGACACTTTATATAATTAACACCAATACCATCAATTTTGCAATTAATTTCAGGAGAGAAAAATGCCTGCCCAACCCTTTCCCCTTCCCGAAAAAAACCGCCGCCTAACAGTTCTCGCATGGATTGTCGTTGCGCTGGTCAGCACGTTGCCAGAGATTATTTTATCGAACTGACCGGAAAGCAGGCTTATTTTACCTATTTTAAAATCGGTCTAATGCTGAGCTTAAGTCTGACAGCCATTTTCTGGAAAGCGTTGCGACCGCTGAGCAATTTTTTCCTCATTTTGCTGGTGTTCTTTGGCTTGGCCTGGCTGCGTCCACGATTGGATTTTACATTGCCGGGTTTGCAGGCGCTCATCGGCGGCAGTCTCTTTGATGTCCGTATGCAGGCGGAGCAAACCGGTAAGCTGGTCGTTTCACTGCTGCTGATCGTTGTATTGTTGTTGTTGGGTTACAAACGGCAGGGATTCTTCCTGAGGCTTGGCGATTTGCTCACCCCGATCACGCCGGTGCCGCTGCTTGGTTTTCCAAAGCCCTATCCCTGGTATTGCTTTGCTTTACAATGGGGCATTTATATTACAGCCGGGCTGGCCGTGGTGCAATACCTGGGTATGCGACCATCAGCTGCGCAGGTATTAACGGTGCTTCCGATGCTGCCTTCCATTTTGTTTTATGCCGCATTGAATGCTTTCAATGAAGAAATCACTTATCGTGCACCAATACTCGCCACACTGGAACCCATCGCCGGCAGCCTCCATGCGTTGTGGATGGCTGCGTATTTCTTTGGCATCACCCATTATTTTGGCACGCCCGGCGGCATTTTGGGGGGCATGCTTTCTATTTTTATGGGTTGGATTTTAGGAAAAGCAATGCTCGAGACGCGCGGTTTGTTTTGGGCATGGTGGATCCATTTTTTGAGCGATGTAGCTATTTTTACCTTTTTAGCTATGTCTTTACGGTAAATTTGCAATCACAAATGCAAACGAATTTACGAAAAACACGAATAATTGCATGATTTGCCTGAGGACTGGTAAACTGCGAAACGAACTTTATTACTTTTTACTTCTTACTTATTACTACTTTCAATTAAACCAAATGGGCAGACTTTTCCAGCCTACCCACTAATTACTAATTATCAAATATCTACTATCTCATCCCTAAATATACAAATCCCGACGCTGGTACGTCACATAGGCTCCTGCAATCAAAACAGTGATGATTGCCACATTGTTTTTTGTGAAATATTCAGGGTTGTAACGAGTTTGATTACTTGGCCAAAGTCCATGTGCCATTGAATGAGTCCTTAGCAGGAAGGCTAAGACGAAGTATCCAGAGTCATGGATACGTTGCTTAAATAGTCCAGTATTCTCAATATAGGGTTATGGGACTGGGCATAGGAGCTTAAGCAATCAACTAAATTATGTGATACTTTTACTTTTCCAACGTATATATTAATAAGATGATCAATCACATGGACCGGTTAAAACGATTACTCGAGCAGGAAAAGGTGGTCAATTGGGAAAAGGAATTCGCCACCGCTCTTCCCCGTATCATGAATTACTTTCGATTTCATGGTGTAGAAAATTCAGTAGCGGAAGACCTAACCGCCTCAACCTTTGAAAAAGCGTGGCGTAAGCGACAATCCTACCTTAGCGATAAATCCAAGGTTTCTACGTGGTTGTTCACAATTGCCCATCACACAAGATTGATTATTTCCGTACTCGGACAATAGAGCTACCACTGGATATTTTGGAAGGTAGGCCAGAAAGACTTGTAAGTTTATCTCCCGAAGAAGCAGCACAACGATCTGACGACAAGGAGTATTTACGGCGGATTTTGTTAGCTCTTCCAGAACGAGAACGGGAGCTGATCGCTCTCAAATATGGCGCGGGGATGACAAACCGGGCCATCGCAAAACAAACTGGATTGTCAGAGACGAATATTGGTACGATCCTAAACCGGGTTATTACAGCTTTGCACACACAAATGGAGGAAGAAAAATGAATGACAAGTTTCTGAAGGATTTTCGTATTGAGCCAAGACCGGCATTTGTCCAAGACCTGAGTATGCGTTTGCAAATTCATAAAGAGCAGACATTGCTGGTAAGAACTCATCGACTTCGCCCAATTGCGTTTGGGGCAATCACTCTTCTGCTGATCCTCGCTTTTATGTTCACTATTTCCCCGGCTGCACGTGCGCAAGTGCAAGATTGGTTTGGTCAGGTAGGCGGTGTCTTCTTCACTGCAACCGGAGATTACCCGGGAGGAGATGAGCCGGTAACGATTGTTCCAAGTGAGGAGATGAGTTTGGAACAAGCTCGCGCTGTTCTGCCATTTACGGTCGATCTTCCAGTCTGGGTTCCAGAAGGCTACATGCTTGAGGAAACAGTCAACATTTTACGCTTTGGAGATGGTGTGGAAAGAGCTTTTATTCATTGGGATGCCCCTGAGAAAGCCCTTCTGGAACTTAAGATCGAGGATTCAATAAATTCGAATTGGGCTGTCGGGCTGGGAAGTATCGAAGAAGTGCTGATCAATGGGGAGCCAGCTGCTTTGGTGCGTGGTGGTTGGAACTTTGATATAAAACAATGGGAGAACCAAGGACAATTACAACTTTACGCTCCGCATCAAGGTCAGGCCTATATCTTTTCTTCGATGGAAAAAGATATCTCAATCGATGAATTAATCCTCATTGCCGAATCTCTTCCATAATCATCGTGGAGAAATAATTCCGAAGCGGATGGAGATCAAACCAAATACCTGCACTGTTCATACCCCCTCATTGCTCATTACCCCTTACTCCTTACTTCTTATTTTCAATAAAAAGTGGGCAAACTTTTCCAGCCTACCCACTAATCACTAATTATCAAATATCTACTATCTCATCCCTAAATATACAAATCCCGACGCTGGTACGTCACATAGGCTCCTGCAATCAAAACAGTGATGATTGCCAGCGAAAGCAGTGAAAAACCAATATTGATCTTGCTTTCATTCAGAATCTGGACCGGATTAAAATATTTAAAGGGGCTGAAATACTTCAAAAAGTCGAGGTCTTTGCTCAGTCCGGCGATAACTGACAAAAAGTAAGAACCGAGCAGTACCGAAACGGCCAGGGAACCGGCCCGTTTGTATTGTTTCAACGCTGCTCCCAGGAAAATACCGACTGCCAGAAAAATAAGCTGTGTCACAAAAAGCGCCACACTGGCCAATGCCACGAATGTATAGAAAGTCTTGTCTTTTTGATAAGGTGCTGCCCCAACCAGAGTAACCGCCCAGGTAACCAACAATAAAATGATGCAGTTCACCAATGCGGCCGCAATTTTGGCGGTCAGCAAGCGCGCACGCGTCACCGGCAATGTCAACGCGAACTCCACGGTTTTATCGCGTTCTTCTTTGGAAATGATATCACTGCCCCACATGGCGGCGGCAATCGAGATCATTAAACCAAAATAGGAAAACATGATCCCATAAAACCCGGTAACGGTCGTCAAATTAAAGGCAGTCAGGTTCATGGCAGAGATGACGGCCGGCGGCATTGCGTCCAAAATTGCCAGCATTTCCGGGTTGCCTTCATAGGCAGTGAATTTGGAAAAACCGACCACAACAAACAGGATAACAATTACACTCCAGATGATCAACGATTTAAAATTAGCTTTTAGTTCACGCAAGAATATGTTCATGATGGTTGTCTCCTTAAATCGCCGAGCGAATGTTACGCCGTTTGTACAAAACATAACTACCAACAATCGCCAGAAGGCTGAAAGCAATATTGATAACCACCAGTGGCATATCAAAACCGCCCCGTGATAGTATGGCAGAGGCATCAAAATGCCGGAATGGACTGATCAGCTCGAGGGAATCCTGACCCAGCATATCGCCAAAAGCGACCAGCATGTACATACCAAATGCCAACGCCATCGAAAGCGGGGTCACACTGCGGACGCGTTTGACCAGCAGGGAGATCACCATACCCACACTCAGGAAGAAAAGCTGGAAGGGTAAAATACTGGCCAGCATCCACAAGAAGGGCGTCAAATGGTATTCATTGCCGGCATTAAATAAGTTGAGTACCAGCAACGTACTGAGCCAGACTGCCAAATTGGTGATGGTTAACGCTGCCAGAGCAGCAAGCAATTTGCTGGTTAAAATTTGG
This sequence comes from Anaerolineales bacterium, assembly GCA_038329785.1. Classification (GTDB taxonomy): domain Bacteria; phylum Chloroflexota; class Anaerolineae; order Anaerolineales; family Anaerolineaceae; genus UBA6170. The sequence continues at coordinate 13,166 of JBBQNI010000047.1, forward strand.
GTGCGGCTGACCGGCTTGGCCAGCAGGAAATCCGCGGTCAGTTCGCGCTCTTCAATCGATACAAGACCAAAACCGTAATTGGAAGCCTGAATGGCCAGACAGATCTGGATAAACAGAAAGACAAAACCGAGGTAACCAGCAACCGTGCCTAAGTTGATATCAGTCATGCCGAAAGCAGCCAAAAGTTCCGGGGGCATGTTGGCCAGAGCTTCGTCCAGAAGACCTGCATCCGCACTAAAGGAAGGATACAGGCTCATAAAGGCAAACATCAAAATGAATATCGAAATAGCCCAGGAAGCTATCGATTTCACTTTCATTAAAAATTCTTTTTTAAACATATTCATAACGGCTTACTCGTAGTAGTGCATGAAAATCTCTTCCAATGTGGGCTCTTCAATGGTCACATCGGTTAATTCGCTCTGACTGATCAGCTTCATCAGTGAGTTGATATCCCCCTTATACAAGAAGCTGAGCGAGCCATTTTGCTGCTCGAGGTTGTTAACACCGCTGATGGAAAAGCGCTGTGCATCCAGATTATTTGCTGTCAGGCGAATTCGTTTGTAGTTGTCCTTCTGCAGCGATTTGATGTCCTGGATATTGATGATGCTGCCTTCCTTAATGATGGCCACACGATTGCAAATCTTTTGAACTTCACTCAGGATATGGGAAGAGAAAAAGACGGTAGCCCCACGCTGATTTTCTTCGCGAATCAGGTTGAAGAACTTCTGCTGCATCAACGGGTCCAGACCGCTGGTAGGCTCGTCCAGAATGATCAGTTTGGGTTGGTGCAGCAATCCCTGCACAATGCCAACCTTCTTTTTGTTACCGTAGGAAAGATCATCAATGCGGCGCTTGAGATCCAGCTCCATGAAATCGGCCAGCTCCAGCAAGCGCTGTGAGCAATCTTTTTTGTAAAAAGAAGCCGAATATTTGAGCAGATCCAGCACTTTCATGCCTTCGTAATAGAATACTTCCGAGGGAAGATAGCCAATGTCCTGACGAATTTCCGGCCCATGCTCAATGCAATCTTTGCCAAAAATCTTGACACAGCCACTGGTGGGGTAAATCAGGGACAAAAACAGGCGGATAGTGGTGGACTTACCAGCGCCGTTGGGTCCGATGAACCCATAAATTTCACCCTCTTCCACATCGAACGAAACATCCACGATTCCGCGGGCTTTGCCATAGTATTTGGTTAGATGGTTGACTTCGATAATGCTCATACTTGCTCTCCTTTGGTCTTAACAATTTCACCCATGATTTCACCCTGCTGGTTGCAGAGAGATCATGCGGCTAAGCCATGTTCCAAAAAATCGATAAAATGATCAATTGTTGCCAGCATAGTTTCATCGTAGTGATCATTCACATACTCTGTGTAATACTCAACCATGCCATTGTTGATCATGGTGATATAGTAAGCGACCATTTGCACATCAATATCCGGGCGTACTTCACCACGCTCGATCGCCTTTTCCAGCATGGTGCGGTAAAAATCCATGCCGCTTGAAAAATTGGAGGAAACAGTCTCGCGATAGATCTTGCTTCCCCTTTCCTTTAACAGGTGCGAACCTATGGCCGTATACTGCGGGTATTCCATGGCAAACTTCAACGCCGAAGTGTGGATCGCTCGTAGGAGTTGAAAGAAATCAAGTTCGGCCATGTTTTGTAAAACCGGTGATAGATAGGCAATCTTTTCATCAGCCATTCTCTGCAGGATGTAAAAAAACAGATCCTGTTTGTCTTCAAAATATTGATAAAAGCTGCCCTTGGCAATGCCGCTGTTGTGGACAATGCGGTTGATACTCGCATGTCCGAATGAATAGCGCGCAAATTCATCCAGTGCAACGGATGTAATTAATTCACGTTTTTCCGAGGGGAGGTTGAGAAATGTATCCTTGGGCATGCAGTCACCTCAATGTGACCTGGTGGTCACAATTAAGCCTGAATTCTATCGCAAAGAATTATGGTTGTCAAGAAGGAAGGGTTAAGATAGCCGCTGTGCTTGAGCATGTAGCATGTAGAAGGTGGCGGGTAGACGCTGTCCTCTTCGTGTGCTTGGGCCACATCGCCGGACGGAAGATAGAAGGTGGGGCAGGAGACGTGCGCGCTCTGAATGGTTCTGGCAGCAAGAAGAGCAAGACAAGGCGCAACGCTGGTTCGTAGTTTTTAGCTGCTTAACGGGCTGTCGTGGGGGCAAAGGACTAAAAACCGAGATAGTTTCGGGTCGGGGTAGGGATTGAAAGCGGTTTTCTCCTTCACTTGTACGTGAGCGGAAACTTGATTTTGGACTTTCCATTGAGCGGTTAGGGTCAGGAGTCTGTTTTAAAACCCCGAAATCCCGGATTGAGTTTGACTTAGAATAGAGCTTTTTTCGTAGTAGAAGTGAAAAAATGAAGTTTGTAGGGTGCGTTCGATTTTGAACGCACCAATGCGTGTGTCATCCACATCGGTCCAAACCTGATGAAAGATTTAACATGCCTTCTTCGCATTGAAAAGGCGCGGCAGTTTCTTGAAAGTGACTACAGTGAAGAAATCGGTTCTGCCCGCAACTACCAAATTGGGATAATTGTGCATATACTAAATTATTCGAAGCATCTAAAGTCGCCGCCTCATTGAATTTTGGAATGTCCATCCTGATGCTGAACAACCGCTGCGAGCCTGGTAAACGGTTGTGAAGAAAGCCAAATGGAATTCGCCTGCAGATATTAAAGTAATCTATCGGAGTGCCAGCATTCTACCGAATAACCGGGTGGTTTTCAACATCAAAGGAAATACATACCGTTTGGTGGTGGTTGTTGAATATTTACACGGGAAAATGCTCATCCGGTTTGTGGGTACGCATGCAGAATACGACCGGATTGATGCGACAAGTATCTAGTGTGGAGGAAAATGTCAATGGAAATCAAACCCATTTTAACAAATGGGGATTATGAAACTGCCCTGGCTGAAGTAGATAGACTCTGGGGATCTGAACCTGGCTCTAATGACGGGGATCGCTTTGAAGTACTTTTCACTTTGGTGGAGGCTTACGAGGAAAAACAATATCCTATCCTACCGCCTGATCCAGTTGAGGCAATCAAGTATTACATGGTTATGCGCGGATTAGATCGACGCGACCTCGAAAAGTATATTGGACCCAGCGGCCGTGTTTCTGAGGTTTTGAACCGAAAGCGGCCGCTGACTCTTGAGATGATTCGTAAATTAAATGCAGGAATGGGGATTCCAGCAGAGGTGTTAATTCAAAATTCAATTCATAGCTGAATTTGTAGGGTGCGTTCGCTTTTGAACGCACCAATCAGTAGATCTTCGTGTCGTACCAGGTCAGAAGCAGAATCTGGCACGTTTCCTCCACTCTCAAATGGTGCGTTACGAGAACGCACCCTGCTTTATTTAGTTAAGCAGCCAAAATTGTGCTGCCCCCGTCTCCCGTCTTGCGAAGCATGTCGAGCAGGGAAAGCCAGCGACTTTCGGTCTTCCTTTCAGCTCTCTTCGCGTCCTACCCTCTTCCCCCAACGCTTTTCCATCTGTTCCTCACTCATATCCAGCCCTAATGTGCCGCCAGGGTTCATGACATTGTGCGGATCAAAATGCTCTTTCAGTGCCCGCAGAATATCCATATTCGCCGTGCCGATTTGTGCTTCCAGCCATGGACCGGTCTGCTTGCCGATGCCGTGATGGTGGCTCATTGCCGCCCCGGATTCCTGGATGGCTTGCAGTACGCCATATTGCAGGTCTAAATAAGCCTCGATTTCGCTCATGCGGGCGATGAAAATAAAGTACAGGTTGGTGCCTTGCGGGTAGGAATGCGAAAGGTGGGTCATGCAAATGGTCTGCGGCCGGCTTTTCACAAAGCCGCGCACTTTCTGGTGCACGTTAGCCAATTGATCCCAGGTGACCGCACACTCCAGCGTGTCAATCAGGATTCCAAAATCCATCAGATCTTCCCGCAGGTACGGATCACGAAAACGGCTTTTTTCCCACATCTGGGTGACGCGGAAAGGCGATAAATTGAAAGCACCGTAATGGGTGGCTATCTGGCGAATCTTGCGGTTAACAAGCCGTGTAAAGGAATGCTGACCGTCGCAGGAACCCAGCAGCAGGCAGCGCTGACCGGGTTGGTAGTTGAGTGTCTTCAAGACCGTATCCGCCGGCGAACCGTGGATGTGGTACATGCGCATGGCCACATCCGTCTCTTCGGGGTCAGAAAGACGATAGACAGATGGAAGCCCGAATTCCCCTTGCATAACCGATCGCGTGGCTGCCAGAGCCTCTTCCCAGTTATGGAAAAGGTAACTGAAGCGGGTGGTGTTCCGTGGCATATGGCGGTGCAGTTTCAAGGTCACTTCACTCAAGATACCAAAGCTGCCTTCCGAGCCCATCATCAGTTGGTTGAAATCCGGCCCGGTGGCACAGCGTGCATAGGCCGGGGTGCTTAAAATACCGCGCGGAGTGACATAAGTTTGTGACACCACCAGATCTTCAATCTTGCCGTAATAAGTGGAATTCTGCCCGGCTCCGCGGGTGACCACCCAGCCGCCCACGCTGGAATGCATGAAGGACTGCGGAAAATGGCCGCAGGTGTAAGTGCGTTGTGTCTGCAATTGTCGAGGCGCGTTATTCAGGATCTCTTCCAGTTGCGGCCCGGTCATGCCGGCCTGAACCGTAATAGTCTGATTCTCTTTGTTGAAGGCAACGACCTTATTCATATGGCGGCTGAGATCGAGGCTGATGCCGCCTTTGACCGCTTCGGTGCCGCGCGTAACGCTCGAACCGGCACCAAAGACATACAGCGCTATCCTGTGCTCATGACAATACTGCACGATCTGTTCGATTTGTGCGCTATTTTCCGGCGTGACTACCAGGTCAGCCAGGTTTTCAACCACGTGCTGGCGCAGGCGCAGGGCGTCAATCATTCCCGCTCCAAAGGAGCAACGTGTGCGCATATAGGTATCATCACTTACATTTACAATGCCGGCAATCTCCTCCATTTTTTGGCGGTGAACAGCAGGCAAATTGGAGGGCAGCTGTAAGTCAAAGTGCTCAAAACCGGTTGCAAGCGGACGTTTGAAATCTGCATCGCTCATTTCAAACGTTTCCTTCATCAGAGCATAGAGACCGGCATTTGGATGCTTGAACTGATCCGCTTCGCCCCACTTAAAAAGGCTGCGGTAACTGCGTGCTGCGGCTGCCTCAGCCACCCAGGCTGGGGTAAATTTACTCATTATTCGCTCCTTCTTACCTTCTAAACAAATGCCTGTACCGGCTAAGATTGCGGCAAACTGTAGGCTTGCTGCCATAATTCTTTGTAGTTAAATTCCTCCACCTGCCAGCGCTGATCGTCCCAACCCAGCTCTGGTTGAGCAATGGCTCGAATGGTCGCCATCTGCCCGCTACCGCCTTCGGCTAGCAGGCTGCCGAGCCGCGTGCGCCGCAGCAGGAGATCATCAAGGTGCTGCACTTGTTCGGCATGTGCTGCCCAGCGCAGCTCTGCCCAGATCGTTTCAGTTTCCGGGATGGTTGCCAGTTCTCCGGGTTGAGCCATTGCAAGCAGCCGGCCGGCGGAGTGGCTATAGCGTCCCATCAAGCGCTGGCTGAGTGACACATCCAGTTCATTTGACTGTGCAAAGGCAGTTTGAACCGCGGACGGGATGGGGTTGAGCGCAGGGGCATGACCATTGCAGCGAATTTCGCCTGGCAGATACTTTTGCGCGAATCGTAATGTTTCACAAGCCATCTGGCGGTACATGGTCAGCTTGCCGCCGGTGATCGTAATCAGCCCATCTTCGTTCCAGAGCACCTCGTCCCGCGACTCCCGCGACGGGTCGCTCTTGCCGGTATCGAGTACCGCGCGGATGCCGGCCATGGTGGAGCGCACGTTTTCCAGCGTGAGCCCGAGGCTCCCGAAGATATGCTCGACACCTTCCATCAGGTAGTTTGTTTCCTCATACGAAATGGCTGGATTGGTTTCCATCGCCTGCTGGTAGTCGACATCCGTTGTCCCCACCAGTGTGGCACCCTCCCAGGCAAAGGCAAAAACCGGTCGCTGATCATGCGGGTGAAGAAAGCTGATGACATCATTCACCGGCAGCAGGTGATGTGGAAAAAGCAGGTGACTGCCGCGCAGACGTCGCAGCCGAGCCGGTCGATCGACATGGCGGCGCAGTTCATCCGCCCAGGCACCGGTAGCATTGATAACAACCCCAGCCTTTACTTCGTAGGTCCGGTTGCTTACGGCATCCTCCAGGGCGACCCCTGCGACCCGTCCATTTTTTTGGCGCAACAAACCTTTTACCGCCGCATAATTTAATGCCACACCGCTCATTGCCCGGCCTTCCTGAATTACACGCAGCACAAGACGGGCGTCGTCGGTCTGGGCATCGTAGAACTGATAACCACCCAGTAAACGCTGCTCATTAACCTGTGGACACAATTCCCGAATTTCTCTGGCCGAGAAATGATTATGATGCCAACGCAAGGCCAGAGCATCATACGCGATCAATCCCAATCCGAAGACCCAGCCAGGAGTCTTATCGCCACGGTAGTTAACCAGATTGAATGGCAGGGGAGAGATTAAACCTTGCCCCTCCTTAAGCAGACGCTTGCGCTCGCGCACAGAATCCATGGTCAGTTTAATTTGTGCGTTTTTGAGGTAACGAAAGCCGCCATGCACCATCTTTGAAGAACGGCTGGACGTACCGCTTGTGAAATCATGGGCATCCACCAGCAAGGTTCGCAAACCCAACGAGGCTGACTGGCGAAATACACCGGCCCCGACGATACCACCGCCAATAACCAACACGTCCCAAGGTTGGTTGATTTCGGCCCAAATATTTGCGCGCACTTCATCACAATTCATGGTTCCTCCGGTTACTTGAAAGCTGACAGCTGATAATTGACAGCTGATAGCTCGTACTGATCGTCATTTAATTCCGGATCATACTCATCTAGCTTAGTGGGGATGCCATCATATAGTTTTCACCGTCAATTTCATGCTGCGGGCTGAATTCACCGGGTTCGGACAGAATAATCCAACTAATTACCAAATCAACAAACCAACAACCATACAAATCAACAAACCAACTAACCAACTAACCAACCACTCCTCATTACCATTTAATCATTACTCGCCATTCCAAATCTCATTGGTAAGAGGTCTTACCACTTAATATTATAGAGAATATATACTCAATGTCAATAAGGATCGTGAAAAAATCGGTGACAAATTTCAAGTTAACCTCTTGACTGTCCCCCGGGGGCAGGTTATATACTGATATTATTAATGCAAAGAGGTAGCTCTTGTGCCTTTCCATCCAATTCCTTTATAAGTCTTCGTGCTAATAAAATAGATAAACAACGTTCCTGTTTAGCCGCCGCGCTCATTGTGCATGCGTCTATCAATGGTCATTTGAATCTTAAAGGACAATTGCCACTGGGTTGAAATGTCTTAATTTGCAGGTAAAATTTAAATTAACCATTCAATCCTCCCCTTGGTGAATCCGGTTACGTGAGATAAAAGGCATAAAAACCCTCGGGAGGGTTATTTCAGACCTGCAATCGACCGTTGTTTTGTTCGTCTGAAAAAAACAGGCAATACAGAATTATGCCTCGCGGAGGGTGGTTTACCCTCAGGCAGCCAATATAGGACCTCCGGGAGGGTCTGAAGGCAAGCCTCCTGGAAGGTAGTTTCCAGGAAGATAACATCGTAGGGGTGGTGCAAAGCACCATGGTGCCCTGATATCATGACAGTAACATCAGACAATACCATTCCCTACCGAGAATCCAGTTACATGAGATAAAAGTCATACGATCCACGGGAGTGATGATTAAAGACAATTCAAATCTTACATTTAACTTCCTGTGGAATAGGATCGTTTCGACACTACATATGTTTCTCTGTGAGACTTCCCCTGTCTCTCCAGGGCAATATCCGTCTCTATATTTGGTCCGTCTTGCTTGCGGGCCAATTTTTTTCCAAGAATTGCAGACCTCTCGCGCTAAACAAGCACCTACGACTGATAATCTGCTCGGTTAACGGACGCTGTTTTCAAGACCGCTTATAAGTGCCTGTTTTTCTGCTTCATTCAAGCGAGCTTCCGGGTGCATCGGATAGTATTGAAAAGGAGGCATCTCACCTTCGGCAATTACCTCACCAATCTCATCCAAGTTTTCAAAGCTAGCGGCACGCTGCCACTCGGAGAAATTCAATTTTTGGCGGCCTTCATCCACATCCCGCTGGATCAGCCACGAGACGGGGGCGATGTTGCTATACCAAGGCCAGACAGTCTCATTGCTGTGGCAGTCGAAGCAGGCTTTTTGAGCCAGGGCACGCGTCGTTGGGCTGTCCCAGGCGAGTTCCTGCATCATAGGTGGGTTGATATGGTTTTTTCCATAGGGAATAAATTGCAGTAAAACGATTCCAACCGCAACCACGACGACAACGCCTACAAAAATTAACACGATTTTCAGGAATGTTTTCATTACTTTTTGCCCCACCGAAAAACTTTCTCTAAAAGAATTTTTGTTAAGATTCGTTTCAATATTTCTTGATAATCCCATCTTACGCTTAAGTTTACAAAAGTCAATATATTATTTGATACACCTTTTATGCCGAGGGAAAGACTTTTTTCTCGTGAGTGATGGCACGTATGCCTATCTGGGAGCCCAGAACAACCTGCTCATCTCCCCGCGCATGTACCGCTGCCTGATCAAACCGCACCATAAATGTATCCTGGATTTTATTAATGCCCACACCCAGGCAAAGGTTTTCTTTCAATCCTGTGGTGCCATCCGCCCGCTCATCCCGAATCTGATTGAGATTGGCGTCGAAATACTCAACCCGTTGCAGTTCAATGCCCAGGGCATGGATGGAGCTTCTCTCAAACAGGAATTCAGGCGCGATATCGTCCTATGGGGCGGTGGTGTTGAAACCCAATACGTTCTCGGCGGTGGCACTCCGCAGCAAGTACGCGATGATGTCCAGCGTCAGCTGGAAATTCTTGCCCCTGGCGGCGGCTATGTCTTCGCCAACGTGCACAACATCCAGGCAGATGTGCCGGCTGAAAATCTGCAGGCGATGTGGGAAACCCTGCGGGCATATGGAGTTTACTGATTCTCTACACTCACAAAAACTTGCTTAGAAGAGATTAATCACGAATGCTTCGCACGAATGGAAGAATATGAAGAATTTGTAAGAGGATGTGAAGGTGACCGGTACGTGTAAAAAGGCCTGCGTTCCGGCAGCAGGCCTTCTACAATCCATAGCACACCTGGTTTCCCATATCTCGGGTAACCACACACATGTCAACCCTAGCGGTTCAGAATGCGATCAATGCCAGGGAATTTTGATTTTTTGACCGGTTCACTGGCGGGAGCATCGGTTGGTGTAGGCGAGGAATCGTCCAAATCGGGCAGCATGGTGGCTGGGGGTTCGTCATATGGGTTGGTTTCAGCATCAAACTGCGGGATGGTGGGTTCAGGGAAAGCAGGTGTCGGAACGACTGGTTGAGGTTCGGCTGGGGGCGCAGGCGGCACTTTATACAATTCCAGTTCCTGTTTGGCTGCCTGATATTGATCCTTGACCTTGCTCAATTCGGCTTCCAACTCTTTCATCTTCTTGCGCAGATTGGATCGGGCCAGGCGATTCTTGATCCAGCCTGGAGCTGACATCAGGATGCTGATCAGAACTCCGGTGAAAAGGGTTAAAAGAATGAGGATCGCCAGTGAATTGTTAAAATCCCAGACCAAAAACGAAATGGTAACCAATGCTGTGTTTTGGACAGCGAAGACTACCGCTACCAACGCAATTAAAAGGGCAAAAACCAAAAATACCTGCATAATCGACCTCCATTTTCACTATATCATAACATTTCTTATTCAACCTGTGTGATTACAGCGCGCTAGGGCTGTGGATCTACAGGCTGGAAATATAGTTGCAACTTTGTGACCAGAGTGTAAAACAGCCAGGAATCCTGTGCTAACCCTTGAAAAAAGGCTTATACGCCACATTCTTCCGTTCCTAACGATTAGTATGCAAAATGAAGGGAGTATGCGCGTGGAGAGAGTACAATGGAGAGGGCATGGCGAATCCGGATTATGAGGAAAAGACAGAATGATTGAAAAAGCAATCTGGAAAGAGACAGGTGAAGTCCGCACTTACGAAACCGACCTAAACGGCCGTTGGAAGCCGGCAGCTTTCTACCGAGCGATGGAAGAAGCAACAGTACATCACTCCGCTCACCTGAAAGTTGATTTTTTTACACTTCAACAATACGGTCTGGCCTGGGTGCTGGCCCGCTCAAAGACAAAATTTTATCACTTCCCTGCCGCCGGAAATCAGCTTCTGGTCAAAACATGGCCAAAAGGCTGGAGCCAAAAGATTTTTGGCATGCGTGATTACACCATCACTACTTCTGACGGAACAGTTTGTGCGCTTTCCACATCTGCCTGGCTGCTGATTGACACCACCAGTCGCCATTTCGTCAAACCCGAGCGTCTGCCGGTAATTCTGCCGGATAATCGTGGCCAGTATGCCCTCGATGAACAGCTCGAAAAATTGGCCCATCCAGCCGGTATGCAGTCTATAATAGATTTTAAAGCGCGCTACTCCTCCCTTGATTTAATGGGTCATGTCAATAACGCCCAATACATCGATTGGATATTGGATTGCTTCCCGGTAGAACGGATGCGTAAACAGAAATTGGATTGGCTGCAGATTAACTTCAATAATGAAGTAAAGCCGGACGAAACCCTCACAATTGAAATGTCCCCTCTGGCAGACCAGCCTGATTGCTATTCAGTTCGTGGCAGCAACCAGACGAATGACACAATCGCCTTTGATGCCCAATTTGGATGGGTGAAGGTCTGAAGGCCGTTTGGTGAGCGAATAGGAATTCGGTAAAAAGGATTCGGGGTGGTGGAAATTACCGGATTTGTTCGAAAGACCAAGGAATAAATTGTTTCTAAAGCTCACCTTTTTCTATTTCTCATGAATGTCGCTTTCAGCGCATTAATGCCGGCAGGTAAACCGTATACTCGCTAACACCTTCTAATGGCACACATTGCGAAAATTCCGAGGTTGCGCCGTCAGAATCGGTGGCAGTGGCGGTGATAACGCCAGGACGGGAGATGGAGGAAAACAGACCAATTTGCAGCGGACCAACATTGCCGCTGGCATTCGTGGTCACCGGGGCATAACCAAGGTAAAATTCACCCTCCCCATAACCGGTGGTATTGCAAGTGCGGCTTTAATCAAAATCAAGGAATATTTTCAATCCCTTTACTTTCCCCCACTTATCGGTATGCTAAACCTAACCGATGCTATCTAGTCCAATCCCCCTCCTTCCAGCCGAATTGGCCGCGCAGGGGGACGAAGACGACTTGAATGAGATCATCGTATTCAGTTCTGCCGTCTGACTGCTTTTTTACCAGCCGCAGAACCTGAAAATCTCTATTTCCGATTGGTAGAATCATCCGCCCGCCGGGAGAGAGTTGTTCAAGAAGCGGCTCAGGGACGGAGGGGGCGGAAGCAGCGGCCAGAATGACATCGAAGGGGGCATGCTGAGGAAGCCCGGCTGAGCCGTCGCCCTCAATAACGGTGATATTTTCATAATGCAAGTGTTCAAATAGTTTTGCTGCTTTTTTTGCAAGCGCCGACACATATTCGATCGTATAGACGTGCTTTGCCAGCCGGCTGAAGATGGCGGCCTGATAGCCGGAACCGGTGCCGATATCGAGAACAGTGTCTTCAGGTTGGATATGCAGCTGTTCACTCATGTAGGCTACAATGTAGGGTTGTGAAATAGTCTGTTGATGACCAATCGGCAGGGGACGGTCCTGATAGGCTTCGGCCTCATCTCCTGCAGTTACAAACGCATCTCGGGGAATCAGGCGCATGGCAGCCAGCACGCGCGGGTCTTTTATGCCGCGTCGGACAATCTGTGTAAGCACCATTCTTTCGCGTTGGGTGGAAGAAGATTCGCCAGCCATAGGTATTTGCTCAACCATCTCTTCCATCTCTCATCAACCGCTCGCTGATCTGCCGGTCAACTTTACCCATTGGGTATTGACCCAGGTCACTCGGTGCTACCCAGGCAATTTGTTGTGCCTCCAATGCCTGCGGTTCGCCCGCAACTACCTGGCAGAGAAAAGCATGCAGGCTGATGCGAAAGTGGGTGTAGGCATGCTGGTATTGACCAAATGGTTCGCCCACTTCGATGCGGCAGCCTAGCTCCTCTTCGATTTCACGCTGCAGACAGGCAGACAGGGATTCGTCCGTTTCTACCTTGCCGCCCGGGAATTCCCATAGGCCGCCGAGCAGACCTGTGCTCGGACGCTGGGCAATCAACACCAACCCGTTTTGTTGGATGACTGCGGCGGTGACCACGTAATGCGGGGTTGGTTTTTTAACCTGTAAAAGCGGTCTCTCTTCCTGCACCCCTAAAGCGTAGGCCTGGCAAATGGTCTGAATAGGGCAAATAAGGCAGCGCGGGATACGGGGCACGCAAATGCTGGAGGCGAGGTCCATCAAGGCCTGGTTGTAATCTCCGGCAGACATAGGCGGCAGGTTATCTTGCGCCCATGCCCAAAGCTGCTTTTCTCCCACGGGGGAGCGGGCTGGGATTTCAAGATTAAAGACGCGCGCCAGCACCCGGCGGATGTTGCCATCCAGGGTGGCTTCGTCCTGGCCAAAGGCCATTGAGGCGATCGCTGCGGCTGTATACCTACCAATGCCAGGCAGGCTTTGCAATTGGTTGATCTCAGCGGGCAATTGGCCATTGAAATCACTGATCACACGCCCGGCTGCGGCGTGAAGGTTGCGAGCACGGCTGTAATAGCCCAGTCCTTCCCATAGCTGTAAAACTTGTTGCTGACTGGCAGTTGCCAGGCTGGAAATGGTTGGGAAGGTTTGCATCCAGTGTTCAAAATAAGGAATAACTGTTTCCACCCGTGTCTGTTGCAGCATGATTTCCGAGACCCACACAGCATAGGGATCCGGATGATTACGCCAGGGTAGTTGGCGCGCGTTTTCGGCGTACCAATCCAGCAAGATACGGCTAAATTTGGTCAACATGCAGTTTTAAAATTGAAAACTTCCGCTGGCCGGAACGATTTTTTGTTCGTAATTAATCACAAAATCCATTAACTGGTTGTGGAGACTCTGCCATTCAGCCGAATTCAAAATGCTGTGGGCTTTATCCAGGGTATTCAGAACAGCGGCAACTAAAATTTGCGGGCGATCGCCAAAAACGGTAGCCCAGGCATCATGCAGATCCAATCCGAGGCGCTGCACGCCCGGAATAAACTCACGCACGACAAATTCAAAATATTCCTGTTCGTGCTCAGGAGCGATATCCCAGGTCATGATCAATTTAACGGACATTTTCAGCTCCTATTTGCAGATCTGTGGTTCCAGAACCACCACCTGGCTTGTTTCCGGTAACCCGCGGGCGCTGCTGATTTTTAGAGAATTGATCGGCTCAATGTTGGAAAGCCCCATCTCATTCAAAAATTTATTTAATGGATCCAGGCTGATCAAAGAGTTTGCGGTCATGAAGTGCATTGGAATGATAATATGTGGATCGAGCAGATTGACGATTTCGGCTGCTTTGACAGCATTGAGTGTGGTGCCACCGCCAATGGGAACCAGCGCGATGTGGACACTACCCAATTCCTCAATTTCGCTCTGGCTGGGAACGCGGTCAATGCCGCCCATGTGAATAATTTTGATGCCGTTGTAATCGAAGGCATAGAGGGTGTTACGCTCTGAAGGATCTGTGATCCCGGTTTGACCGTTAGTTTGCATGCCAGTTACGTACACTCCGCCGACCTCATACTCACCCGGGCCGGCAATGATGAATGGGTCATTTTTGATCGCAGCTACATGATTGTGACCAGGTTTATCGTGGCTGATAGTGACAATGTCGGCTTCCAACTGAAGGCGGGTATTGCCTGTTGTGATTGAATCAAACGGGTCGGCAACGACAGATGCGAAACCGTTCTCCGTAAAGCGGAAACAAGAATGCCCATACCAAAATATTTCCATGCAACCTCCAACTAGCTTGTTTTGATTATACCTGAGGATGCTTTATTCTGCCTTATCCTGCATTATACTTAGGCATGATGAAAGAACTTTGCAACTGCGGACTGATCCCCGAGCGACATCCCGACTGCCCCTATTGTGGCGAGGTGGACAGGATAATTCCGATATATTACGGTCTACAAAATCTGGATGCAATTGAACTGGAGCGAGCAGGCAGATTGGAATGGGGCAGCCGTTTCTACAAAATTGGTGCACCCTGCTGGCGCTGTAAACACTGTGAAAAAAGCTTTGGCGAGGCTTAGTTTCTTCCATTTAAATTGTCCAATAATTGCCCATTAAAGACCGCTGAAAATTTCGCGCATTCCCATGTCAAGCCAAAAGATAATGTTACCGAAAAGGGATTCCTTGACTCAAGTGGTTGTTTCTGATAGACTCTTTTCTCGCGGTTAAATGTCTATTTCCTTGTCTGCAGGGCGGGCTATGGTATAATCTAAACCGCGCAAGTGGTTGTAACTTAACAATTTACTTGCCGACGTAGCTCAATACGGCAGAGCAACTCACTTGTAATGAGTAGGTTAAGGGTTCAAGTCCCTTCGTCGGCTCAGTTGCAGGTTGGTGAGTGGGATTGTGCGCCTACAACCCCGCTTACGAACCAGCAACGGTTCGGGAAAGATACTAAAATGGGCAGTTACCCAAGTGGCCAAAGGGGGCTGACTGTAAATCAGCTGTCGGACGACTTCGTAGGTTCGAATCCTTCACTGCCCACTGGTCTTTTTTTGAGGCCAAAAACCTCCTTTGGGAGGAATGGACATAGAACGGCAAGCCCTCATAGCTCAGTTGGTAGAGCACGCCCTTGGTAAGGGCGAGGTCATGGGTTCGAGTCTCATTGAGGGCTCTTTTGCCGAATTTACACCACGAAAGACACGTTTATTAAAATCGAGGAGTGACAGAATGGCGAAGGAGAAATTTGATCGCAGTAAACCACATTTGAATGTGGGAACAATGGGACATATTGACCACGGTAAGACGACGTTGACAGCGGCGATTACCAAAGTCAGTCAGTTATTGGGCTTTGCAGAATTTCGTGCATATGACCAGATCGACAACGCGCCGGAAGAGAAAGCGCGCGGCATCACGATCAACATTGCGCAC
>JBBQNI010000048.1:0-28208 GCA_038329785.1 Anaerolineales bacterium
TTCCCCATTATTTTTTTTTTTTTTTTTTTTTATTTTTTTATCTTGTAACTCCATTCTACGCTGGGTGGCTGTTGTAACAACACATGTAAACAACACAAAAACCGGGGGTGGGGGTGTTTTTGGGCGGGCAACCCCCCCCCCCAAAACACCCTAGCCCCTAATTAATGAAAAGATACCAAACAAGCTATTATACGCCATAAAAATAGTTTACCTTTACGATTCCTATGGTTTCTGTTGCGAGATTCATGCCAACCTTTCTAAAACAAAAGGAAGCTTGATTGACAGATTTAAAAGAATGACTTAAAAAATAAACCGGTTGGTTTCCCAACCGGCTGATCTTTTCACAGGCTAAATGCTAAATGAAGATAATCTGAGCTCCATCCGTCATGTCAATGAATTCAGCAGCAGTCACAATATCTTCTACACCATCCACAAAATCTTCTTTTTTGAGATCCATCATGTCAACCGACATCTTGCAGGCATACATTTTTGCACCCGCATCGGCAAGCATTTGCATGAATTCTCGCACAGGGGGAACATCGAGATCGCTAATTTTGTCACGCATCAGCTTGGTGGCAAAAGCCGTCATGCCTGGTAAAACACCCATAATATTGGGAATACCAAGGTTGCCGGTTTTGACACCCATCATCGACATCTTCATACTTGTGTTGGCTACTGGAGCTAACTCAAGGCGATCTACCCGGTGGGTATTAATTAGATCCATACCCCAAAAGGTAAAGAACAAGGTCACATCCAGGCCATTTCCTAATGCTGCCCAGCCCATAATAAGCGCAGGGTAGGCCATATCCAGAGTGCCTTTCGAACAAATAAAAGCGATTTTTCTTGGTTCTTCACTCATCTATAATCTCCTGTTTAATAATTCAATTTTTCTAGATCCTAAACGCAACCCTCGGGTTTTCCCAAACCTGCGATTTTTGCCACTTTTTTGGCAGGTCCTTTGGGGAAGAGAGAAAACAATTCTTTTGTCGATACGCCCGAACCACTGGTGATGGCTCTTAAAGTTGGCGATGCGCCACCATTGCCGGCAGTCAAGCGGGCAAAATCAATAACTTTCCAGTGACCTTCGGTCAAAGGATCAATACCTTCTTCTTTCGCCAGTTCTACTGCAATTTCTTTTGTCCATTGCGAAGAATCGGTTAAGAAACCTTCTTCATTTACATCCACTGTTTTTCCTGCAATTTCACGAATACTCATTTTATTAATCTCCATTTCTTTTTTTTCTTAGTTAAAAATTTTTTTGCTTATTTTGTCAATTTCGTAATATTAAAATCAATTTATTCTGGCCATTTGCCAGCCATGCTCATGGTAGGAGCCAGGGGCAGCTTAAGCCCACGCATTAAAATATTCCAATACATCCACTCAAAACTCAATTTACCCCAGTGATTGATGAACGATTCCTGTAAAAGTGAAAATGGGCCAATGCCTGGGATTGGGAACCGACCCGGTAAGGGTTCCTGCTCATAATTGAAGTCAAGCAGCACGCCTTTTCCATATCCCGATTCGATAAAGCAATTGGTATGACCATCAAATGTTTCTTCCAGTGCTTTTCCTTCGGTATAGTGTTTAAAGTTCTCGCTGAATAAATCAACAGCGTAGTGCGCAACCGAACCAGCCTTTGATGTCGGTGCGTTGGATGCATCCCCAAGCACAAAGATATTGTCAAATTTATCCGAGAGGAAGGTGTGCTCATTGACCGGCGAGAAATTTAGTTCATCCCCCAGACCAGATTTACCAATCACATCGGCACCTTTATTCAGTGGAATGCTGACCAGTAAGTCATAGCCAATTTCACGTTCATCATAGGATACAATTTTCTTCGCATCCGGATCAGCTCGTTCAATGTAAAAATCAGGTTCAACAATAATATTCTTGCGGTCAAGCATGTCACCGATCCTTTTCGCCGCAATCGGTTTGGTGAACGCGCCGGACAATGGGGTGGCATAGATCAGCTCCACGCGGTCGCGCAGACCCTTTTTTGTAAAATAGGCATCGGCTAACATTAAGAATTCCATCGGAGCAACCGGACATTTGATCGGGTTTTCGACAACATTTACTACGATTCTGCCACCCTGAAAGTCCTTAATCGCCTGGCGTAAATCCACTGAGGATTGAAAAGTGTAGAACGAGTGAATAGACTTTCCCCATTCGTGCTCGGCCAAACCGGGCGTTTCTTCCGGATGGATATCTGCGCCTGTAGATATAATTAAATAATCATAATCAAGCACGGACTTATTGGCCAGATGAACTTTATTATTAGGGGCATCAATCAATTCGATACTCGATTGAATCATTTTTACAGAATCGGGAATATATTTAATCTTTGGTTTAACCAATCGTTTTTCATTGGCCAGACCAAAGGGGACAAAGATATATCCTGCCTGATAATAATGGACGGGGTCCTGATCCACAACTGTGATATCCCATTGGTTGCGATCCATCACTTTATTGAGATGGTTGGCAACCATTGTGCCGGCAGTTCCGACTCCGAGAATAACAATTTTTTTCATTAATTTTCTCCCTAAAGATTTTGGGTTAAATTTGCAATTTGCGATAATCGATCCATAAAAGCGCTCCGTTCGGCAAGAATACTTTCAATTGCCTCAGCGGCAGCACGCGGTTGACCGATCAAGTTTTCACGTTGTTCCTGACTCAGGACAGGTATTTGCCCTAATGCTTCGGTAATGGCATTACGATCCAGATTATGAGCTGTTGACAGTTCAAGACTGCTTCGCTCAATATCATCCGGTGAGGGATGATCATAGAAGAAGGGTCCGGAAATGAATATGCCCTGCATTCGCTTTTGGTTGTGAATTGGCGCACCGACATAATTTAGACCGGCATGACAGACAAATTCAGTTTTTCCTTGTTTGCAAGCTTCCACAAATTGGACCCAGGAGTCACAACAAGCAGCCCGTCCACTGGGGGAGAGTTGAATCAATTTACAAAATGTGGTCTCCCGGCTTTTTTGGGTAACCAACTCACCGCTTTGATCAATTACAAACGCATTGAAGCGCGTGACGGATGAGTATAGATTCTGGATCGTTTGCACACAATGGACTGGAAAGACTGATTCAGATTCCACTTCGGCTGGAAGAGCTACACCACTTAGCAAACGCTCAATTTCACTTTGTGAAAAGCGCCACTGATTTCCGATTTTTATGCCCTTCAGACGGCCATCCTGGAGCATCCGGTAAACAGTAATCCGGTCAACCTTGAATAATTCTTGAACTTGCTTGCTTGTTAGAAAATTTTCCATATGTCCCAAACTGTATCTTTTGTTATAACTTGTTATATAAAGTTATATTACTATGTTGTGCATCTTTTCACAAGTGACATTTGTCACAATCAACAATATCTGCCGGGATTTTATATGCCGAAGTGAGGCATAAGGCTGTGACGCTACGATCATTCCTCAGGCTGCGCTCAATTCCTCTAAAACCATCCATTCTTCCAATTTACCATCAAAGCCTAAAGATCACCTTGCCAGAAAGTCACTTCTCCGACAGGCTTACTTCTATAAAAACAGAAATTTGCAATGAAACCAATCACTACAGGTTCACAAAACAGGAATCAGCTACGACTCAGGATTATCCTTTATACGCATTCTCAGACAAACCCTCGCGAAAAACGCGCAATTTTTTATCGCAATGCACTCCCCTAATTTAATAGCTTACCCACAAGCAACTATTTATGACTTCGACCGGGTGTCTATCACCCAGATCAACGATGAGAATATCAATCACGTCCAGATTATGAAAACGTTCCTGGAGAATTCCAATTGTTTCTAAAAACACCTTTAGTTTAAATTCCTTTATAAACCAGACAATGAATTTTTTAACGCATCATTAACCCAAAATATCGTAACTATTTCGCTATTTTATGGTATATATTTATACGTTCGCAGGTCATTTATCCTTTTGAGCGTTTAATCTCGGGTCGTCCACCAATTCCATTGTGTTTGTCTCCATAACTTAATACGTATGGAAAAATCAATTACTGGGAGAGTGTAATTTGGGTGCTGTATTACAAAACATTAAAACGAATGTAAAAATTAAGGCGCGCAGCCGGAATTACTTGATTTATATGATGATCTTCATGGGGATGGTAGCGGTTATGGACCAATACCTTTCCACAATTAAAACCACCGCCTTACCTTACATTCTCGGAGAGTATGCCATCGACGCCTCGAAATTCTCGTACCTGGAAGCGTTATTTCTCTCTTTCACCTTTTTAATTTTCCTACTTAACGGGTTGAACGATATCATTGGCCGGCGCCTTTCGATATTGATCTTAATCATAATCATGGGGGTATCAGCGTTTGGAATTCTTTATTTCACCCCAAGCCTTAACCTGTTCATGGTGTTTTATACGCTGGCCATTTTTGCCACTGTTTCAAATATGTGGACAATACCGATCAGTGAAGAATCGCCTGCTCTCAAACGCGGCAAATATATCGCTGTGGTCTATATCATTGGCTTAATACCCCTCCAGGCATTACTGCCGCCCTTAATCATTAATACACTCGGCCTCAGCTGGAAATGGATGTATGGCATCATGTTCTTCTTCATGATCCCGCTGTTGGTCATGTGGGCGTTCATGAAAGAAACCAGCCGCTTTGAAATGATCCAGACTGAACGGAAAAAGGGAATTCGCAAGACCCATATGTTTGGAATTGGCGTGATTAACCGTCAGGATATCCGTTATATTGCCATATCGTCTTCGATCTGGCTGGCCTGGCTGGTATACCAATTCTTCTACTTCTGGGCCGGTTATTATTTCATGTCGATTAAAGGTTATTCACTCTCACAATGGTCACTGGTCTTGTTGGTATCTCTCGTTCTTGCAATGCTCGGGGGTTATTTGAGTGGCTGGATTATGGACCGCATGGGTCGTAAACCTGCCCTGATCGCAGGGTGTATTGGACTTTCCCTGATCTTGGTTTTGATGGGTTTCGGTCAGGGATTTCTCCTGCCTGTTGCCGCCGCCCTGACCGGGTTCTTTACTTCGTTCACATATACATGGATCGTTGTCTATGTTCCGGAAGTATTCCCGACAGAACGGCGCGGAGCCTGTATGGGCTGGACAACTACGATTGCACGTATTTCATACGTAATTGGACCGCTTTTAACCGGTTATCTGCTCAGCCTCTTCCCTACAATGGAATGGTTTTGGGTAGTTGGAGGTGTGGTAATCCTCATCCCGATTGCGATCATATTGCTTTTCAATCCTTCCGAGACAAAAAAGATGGAATTGGAAGAGATCGAAACCGGCCGCGTCTGACCAGATTTTTTCCTGCCAGCTTCAACCTACAGGCTGCATGCTTGTGCCTTCGCATTGAATTCCTTCGGCAGCGAACCTGCGCGCTTCCGCGTTAGCCCAGCTTCTTGAGTGATTCTTTAAATTAGTCAGGTTTTATTCATCCATATTGATCGCGAAGGATTGCGAAGCAGATTTAACATTCAGCACATCACCCTCCACAGAAACCTGGTCTTCAACCGGGCCGAGATATGTCCAGAAATTAATACTTGAGCAATTTGCTTCAAGCGCCATAGAGAGCGCCGCTTCTTTGTTACCATAGAGCTGCGAATGCCACCCACGCGTTGCGTGTGGATCTGCTCTGACAACGGAGAATTGCACCTCTGCTGTTGAGGCACCGCATAATATTTGCAAGCCCTGTGGGTCACATTCGAGGTAAAGTCCGCTACGACCTTCCAATTGCCGGTAGGGGTAATCTGCCAGCAGCCAATGCAGGCGATAATGGTGAGCTACGCCAGCCAATAACCGGTCCAAGATTAACCAGCGATCACCTGGAATTGCGATGACATCACGCTGGTGTAGCGGCGAGTCCGCCAGCATATGAAAAGCTGAAAGTTCAAAGCGTGCACCGCGTGCACCCCGCAACCCATCTCGATTAAACGTTTCCAGAAACCTGCCATCAGCCCAATCAACCCAGGTTATCCGGCTTGCCTGAGTCATCTGGTCTTTTCCATCAACCGTAACCGTGTTATGTACTCCCGTGTGGGCAAGCCCATTGTTCCAAATTCCGCCGCCATTATAAAGAAACGTTCCTGCATCTATCAATACGTTCTTTTGGTGCCACCATAAGTCAAAATGGAATTGGTCTGCGTGCGAAGGCCGTGAGAGGTAGTGAGCGCAGCGTAAGAAAGCAGTGCTGTTTTCCTCCCTAAAAACATACAATCCACCATTGAAAAAGGTATCCATCGCTGGCGCAAGAATCTCTTGCCGGGCGGATTGCAAGGCACTTTCTCCAAAAAGCCAGAATAAATCTTCATCCCATGCACCACCGGAAAAGTAACGATGTTTATGGAACAGGTAATAACCTGATTGAATCAAAGGCCGGTAATCCTCAAAAGAAGTCTGGTTAATCGGCAACACCAGAGCGCCGTCATTGGATCCGAATTGAGGAACCCGGCCGGTTGATGGTTCTGTGATATTAATAACGAAATCAACACCACGCTCAATCGCTGTCTTAACTTTCATTGAAAAGGGTTTGTTTTGAATCTCAGCCAATCGGATTGCCAAAATGTATAACTGCATGGCAAAACGCTGGTAATTAATCGAATACATACTGTATTGACCATCTCCGAAAAATTGAGCACCTGCTTCCTGCTCGAGAATTGCCCGGCCTATTCGTTCAAATTTAGCGGATTCCCTTAATTCAGGAAAGAGACTGCCCGCCAACCACAAACCAAAACCCTCACTGATAGTGTGGTTGCTATGAGTGGCAATCGCAAATTCCAAGTTCTGTTGGATTCGGCGGGCATGTGCAGCGACAAACAAGGTAAAACGACTGATTTGCTCGGCGGTAGTTTTTGGTGACTTGATAAAGGCATAGTAACCGAAACAGGCAGCCAGCAGACGCAGTGCGGTTTCCTGTCCGTCCTTCCAGTTGGGTCCAAACCCGGGTGGATTTTTTTCCATCCAATCTGAAATCATCGTCCAGTAGGCTTGCACATAATCTTCATTGTGATCAATGGCGTATGCCCTTACCAGGTTATAAACTAACTAAAAACGACTTGCCTCCCAGACAAACTTGATATCAGCTGCCCCATAATCAGGGATCCGAGACCAATGTAGATTATTGGAGTACGCATGTCCGCTGATAGGGTCACACAGCCAATCTGGAGGAAAACCTACCTGATGATACTCGTTACTGAAATAGCGCAAGTTTCCTTTTAGCAGTTGACGCGCTTCTTCATCGATCTGTTTCAGATCAAAACCTCTGTCACGCGGGAAATTTGGGTCTGGCTGAAAGAAAAAAGACGGCAGATTTTGCTTTCGCCACAGGGAATATGACTGATTCTCGGCAGGAACTCCCTCAAACAAGCAATCGGCAAGGGTATAGCGCTTCCAGGAGTAAGCCGGAACCTGAAGACGGATCAACCCGCTGCGCATTTTTAACCAGTATTTTACCCGGAACCACAACCACCTGGCACCGAATACCTGATAGAGTTCTCGCAGTCGCTTAATCCTGACGCTCATGTTCCCTTTTTTTTGTCAGATAATGTAACCCAATCCACAACAAAGGCAGGCCAAAACCAATTAACCCCGGGATAAGCGGCCAATTCTGAAACCAACCCCATAATAAAACCAGCGCCAGCAGGACAAAACCAAAATAAAAGTAATTAACATACTCACCTTTTACTCCGGCGATAAGCCAGCGCTGATAAAGATGTGTGCGATGTGGGGCAAGCACATTTTCATGTTTGATTACCCGGCGCACGAAGGTTACCCCCGTATCCAGAATGATTGCCCAGAGCATTACCACTCCAATTAGAACTGGATTTCCCCCATCCGGTAAGGAGAGTAGCGGTAAAACTGCAAAACTATAACCCAGGAAAGTGCTACCTACATCACCCATGAAGATCGACGCAGGCGGCCAGTTGTGTGGAAGAAACCCAAGCGCTGAAGCTGCGATCACAATTCCAATCCAGAACGTTAGTTGATTGGGAAGAGCACCGCCCTTGCTGGAAATCCAGACCCACCCGACAGCGATCAGGAGTGCCTGCCCGCCGGCCAAACCATCCATTCCATCTATAAAATTATAAGCATTAATCAGGCCCACAATCCACAAAATGGTTAATGGGATGCCAACCCAACCAATTTCCACTTCCCCAATCAACGGAATGTTCAGAAAGCGAAAATAACCGAAAAAGATGATCGTCAGGATCGCAACGATAGTTTGCACCAGAAAACGGATTTTCGGAGAGAGCGAATGAACGTCATCCTGCCAACCCAACCAGGCCACCAAACCACCCATCAAAATATACACAGAACATTGCAACCAGGTTTTTTGGATTATGGCGTACACCAGAACGACCAATAAAGTCAACACGACAATCGCCAGGCCTCCGCCTCTTGGAGTCGGCACAGAATGCGAACTGCGATCATTGGGAATATCAAAAATTTGACTGTGTTTCAGCCAAAAAATGAGCCAGCGAACCAGAAAAAAAGAAACAGTAGCCAGCAGCAAGAAAATCAGCGCGGTTTTCATCAATTCTTCAATCTCATTTGCTGCAATTCCAGAACGATTCCATCGACGAAACTGCGCGCTTGATAATGGAAGTCCTGCTGGGCATTCTCAATATCGAAATCCTTATTTTCGTTTAATCTCTGCACTTGTTCAGCTTTTATCGGCAGGTGAAGAAATGTTTTTTCCATGATAGATATCAGCTTTACCGTTGCTCCGACTGAAAAATGGATTTTTTGGACACGTTTCCCGAGTTGCCCTGCAATAATATCAATCATTTGATTATAAGTTACGGGTTCAAGGCCGGCGATATTGTAGCTTTTTCCCCGGGTGATATCGTAGGCAAGAACATCCACAATGGCTGTAGCGACATCATCAACATAAACTGGCTGTTGAAGAAATGTGCCGTTGCCAGGGACTGGAATAATAGGCCATTTCCGAATCATTCGAATCAAGCGGCTTATATTTCGATCGCGCTCACTACCATATATCATGGTTGGGCGCAGAATGGTGTAATTCAGCCCGCTGGAGCTAATCAATTCCTCTGCCTCCATTCGGGTACCCTTGCTGCTTGCATTCAGGCCTGTGAAAATGGCGGTGGTACTGATAAAAATTGCGCGCTTTATCGCTACGCTTTGGGCGGCATTTATAATGTTTGCAGCATGGCCAAAGCCTAACGAAGCGATATTGATCAGGCCATCGCATCCCTCCATTGCCTCTGCCAATTCGTTTTTATCCGCCAAATCCCCCTGCACCCATTCCAGCTCGCAATCCCCAAATCGGGAAAAATTGCTTTCCGAGCGATAAAGACATTTCAGCGAATGACCGGCAGCAATCAGCCGCGGAATTGTATAAGTGCCGGTAAATCCCGTCGCCCCGGTCACAAATAATCTCAACTTTTCACCAGCTTTTCGAAAAGCACAAGCGTTTCGGCCAACTTGTCCCGGCGGTCAAGATGTTTCATTAAGTATTGTCGCGCGTTGATGCCCATCTCTTTCACCAACGATTGATCACGCGATAAGTCAAGTATTGTTTTGGCCAATTCTTCATCATTCCCCGGAGTAACAAATTTACCGGCATGCGCTTCTTCAATTACATTTCGGATGACACCATCAATTGCCAGGACTGTCGCCTTTCCTGCGGACATATAATCAAATACCTTGTTTGGATATGTTGTCCGGAACATGACCACATCCTGTAAGATTGCCAGGCATATGTTCGCAGCTGCCAATACCTGTGGCATTTCCTTTTTGGGAGCGACCCCGGCGAAGATAACATTTTCCAGTTTCAGACGATCTTTTTCCTGCATTAATCTGATTCTTTCCTTCCCGTCGCCAAACAAAACGAAGCGAACTTCGTCTTCATTGCGCAGTCGTTCTGCCGCCCGTAATATCGTATAAATATCGTTCGCCTGACCCAGCGCGCCTGCATACAGAACAACAAACTTATCTTCTACATTCAATCGTGATCGGATGGGATCGCCATCCACCCGGGGGTGAAACATCTCCACATCTGTCCCGTAAGGGATAAACGTGATTTTAGAGGGATCTATGGACTTCTTTACAATATATTCAGCATAAGCCGGAGAATTAACCAGAATGCAAGTTGACCTTGCATACAAAAATTTTTCTAACCAGCGCGCCATCTTGATCAAAACAGGATTATTGAAGACACCCATAGCTACGATAAATTCAGGCCAGAGATCACGAACTTCCAACAAAAAAGGTTTCCGCCTCAGGAACGAAATTACCCAGGCAGAAAAAGCCTGAAAAATTGGCGGGGTTGTTCCCATAACCAAATCGATATCCTTGACACCCAATGCCACCCAAATGGAGCTAAACATGAAACTGAAGAAAGAAATTATTCGCCAGAAATAACTGCGGTGAATTGCCGGCAAAATGTAGGTGCGAATAACCCTGATCCCATCAATGTTCTGCTCAATCTTCAACCCACGATGTTTAACAATCTTCTGTCCGGTCTGATAGTTCAGATCACTGGCAATAATCACCAATTGATGACCCTGGCTTTTCAGAAACCTGGCCAGCTCATAATGACGGGTATGGCCGGGTTCATCAGGCGAAACAAATGCCTGGTTGATCAACAGAATTTTCATTTGGAAAACACCGCCGCCTTTTGATTTGTTTCACTCTGGAGATATTCAAAATTCGATTTCAATATCATATCTGATCAAAATCCTCAGAATCACTTTTCTCGCAGCAAGTTAGGAGAAAATACTATCTTCCTCTTTATCTACTCTCCAGCCATCTACTTGCTTAGTTGTCATTATAGTATGAGAAATTGGTTTCAACCACCAAACGGAAATGGAGAGAAAACAAAGATCGAAGAAACAATGTGGGGAATAGTTAATGCTGAGTTCATAATTCTGTTATTTTTCACCCAATTGGTTTTCCAGTTCTTCCCAGCGTAAATAAGCATCCTCCAGTTGCTTTTCAATGTCCTGCAAGGCAGACTTGACGGCACTGATGTTCTCCCCAGATTGTTGGTAAAACGAAGAATTTGACATTTCAAGACTTAATTTCTGTTGTTCAGCTTCCAGGTATTCAATCCTGACCGGTAATGTACTCAATTCTTTTTGCAGCGCTTCACGTGCTCGCTTTTCTTTATAAGTAAGTTTCGTTAGGCCGGCATTCACCTGAGAAAGTGTTTTGGCTGTGCCAGCCTTTCCAATTTTGGAATTCTCCTCATCTGCTTTTTCCTCATCAACCTTCTTTACCTGACGCTGCCAATCATCATATCCGCCGACGTACTCTGCCACAACGCCTTCACCTTCCAGGACGATTGTGCTGGTAACGATGTTGTTTAAAAATTCACGGTCATGGCTGACGAGGATTAATGTACCTTTAAATTCGAGCAGCAAATCTTCAAGCACTTCCATGCTGTCGATATCAAGGTCATTGGTTGGTTCATCCATCACGATCAGGTTGGCCGGCTGGGCAAAGATCTTAGCCAGTAACAAGCGATTCCGTTCTCCGCCTGAAAGCATATGAATGGGCGCGTTGACTCGTTCTTTCGAGAACAAAAAATCCTCCAGGTAACTATAGATATTGCGGTTATGGCCATTAATTGTGATCACATCACGACCCTCGGCGACATTCTCGAGAACGGATTTTTCTTCTACTAATTGACTGCGCAATTGATCAAAGTAGGCAATTTCAAGATTGGTACCCAGGTCGACCTGTCCCCTTTGCGGCTGCATTTGGCCTAACAAAAGGCGCAGCAGGGTGGTTTTGCCAGAGCCATTCGGGCCAATAATTCCGACTTTGTCACCACGGCGAATGGTGGTGGAAAAATCATCAATAATTACCAGATCGCCCCAGTGAAAATGTAAGTTCTCAACCTCAATGACGAGATTGCCAGAGCGTCGCTCTGCTTGAATCTGCAATTGCATTGTTTTTGGCTGCTCCCGACGTTCCGCGCGAAGTGTCCGCAACCGCAATAAAGCCCGCACACGACCCTCGTTTCGCGTTCGCCGCGCTTCAATTCCCTGGCGGATCCAGTTCTCCTCCTGGGCCAATTTACGGTCAAACAATGCTGCCTGTGTTTCCTCAGCTGCCAGCAATGCCTGTTTTCTCTCCTGAAAGACACGGTAGTTACAATTCCAATCAAACAGGCGCCCTCGATCCAATTCGATAATTCGGGTGCTGACATTCTGTAAAAACATTCTGTCATGGGTCACAAACAACAATGTCCCCGACCACCGCAGGAGAAACTCTTCCAGCCAGCGAATGGCAAATATATCAAGGTGGTTGGTTGGTTCATCAAGTAAGAGTACCTGTGGCTCATTTATAAGGCTGCGCGCCAGGAGGACACGACGTTTCATCCCGGCTGAAAGATGATCGTACCCCACCCGGGCATCAAGCTGCAAACGGGCAATCACCTGATCCACGCGCAGTTCCTGCTGCCAATCTTCCAACGATTCTGCATCGTCAGGAATAAGCCCATTTTTAACCACCTGGTAAACCGTATCACCCAGACTCTCTGGCACAGCTTGCGAAAGATAAGCCGTCTTCAGCCCTGTCAGCCGGGCTAACTGACCGCTTTCAGGCTGCAAACTACCATGAATCAGCTTGAGCAGCGTGGATTTTCCTTCACCATTTCTGCCCAGCAGACCTACTCGCTCACCATGCTCAATTTGCAAATTGACCTGTTCCAGAATCAACGGGCCGCCAAATCCAAGATTGATGTCCTTCAGACTGAATAATGCCATGAAATCAATTTCCTGTTCCGTTCGGTACTATACTACAGAAATCTGCTCCTGTGGTTCAGAATTCTACTCCGCAAAGCTCAGGGAGAGTAATAAATATAATCCAAATTATCGCTTTTTATCAGCTATAATGCTGTGTGGTAAAAATATAAATACAAAACCCAAAACCACAAAGTCTGGATAATAAACCCTTGACACCAAAACGCTTACGTATTATCACAACTGGTGTTCTTCTCAGCCTTTTCTTGGCATCCATGGAAGGGACTGTAGTTGCAACTGCGATGCCCTCAATTGTGGCGCAATTAGGCGGATTCTCGATCTATAGCTGGGTGTTCGCCATCTACATGCTCGCTTCAACCACCACCGTCCCCCTGTACGGGAAATTATCTGATATTTATGGGCGTAAACGTGTGTATGCCGTAGCAATGGGTTTGTTCTTATTGGGATCAATCTTATGCGGCCTGGCCAACAATATGGAGCAATTGATCCTGTTTCGTGCCATTCAAGGCGTGGGCGCCGGCGGTGTATTACCCATGGCGCTAATTATCATCGGCGAATTATTCAGCGTTGAAGAACGGGCTCGCATGCAGGGCCTATTTTCGGGTGTCTGGGGTGTATCGTCGGTTATCGGGCCTTTGATCGGTGGTTTTTTGGTTGATCAAATTTCATGGCATTGGGTTTTCTTTATTAATCTGATTCCAGGTTCAATCGCGGTAATTCTGGTTCTGACTGCCTGGCAAACAGAAGGCAGCCATGTGCCTCAAAAGAAAAAATTGGATATTGCCGGAGCTGTTTTACTCACCTTGACGGTATTATGCCTGCTGTTAGGTTTAAATGAATTAGGGCACACAGCCGGATTTTGGTTCATCGGGCTGGCCATCGTGTTTTTCATTATGCTCTATTTTGTTGAACAGCGAGCGCTTGACCCAATACTGCCATTGCATCTATTTAAAGATCAATTATTCGTCGTCGCTATTTTGCATGGCATTTTCGCAGGCTGGGCTATGTTTGGCAGTCTTTCGTATATCCCATTGTTCGTGCAGGCGGTGCTGGGAACTACAGCGACCATGGCCGGTATTACGCTGACACCCATGTCATTGTCATGGACAATCGCCAGCATCTACGGCAGCAGGCTTATTTTGAGAATGAGTTTTCGATCCGTCGCATTGGCAGGAATGGTCATTCTGGTCATCGGCAGCTTCTTAATGACAACCATCAACCCCCAAACCAGCCAGATTTGGATCATGATTTACACATCCTTGATGGGAATTGGGATGGGATTATCGATTCCAGTCTTTCTGGTTGCCATTCAAACTGCTGTGGCACGCCACGATCTGGGCATCGCCACATCGACTGTCCAATTTAGCCGCAGTATTGGTGGCACAATCGGTGTGAGTGTTCTGGGTGTTTTCCTGAGCAGCCGACTCGCCAGCCTTTTGCTACATAATGGTATGGATCCTACAACAATTTCGCTAAACAGTTTGATAAACCCGCTACCCGGGGCAGAAATTGTCATTGACCAATCCCTGCGGATAGCTCTGGGGACAGCCATGGCCAACATGTTTATTATCACACTGGTCGCAGCGATTATCAGTCTAATCGCCGTTTTTTTTACCCCACGCGGCAAATTGACACAGTTAAAAAATAAAGAACAAACCTGATGTTATCAACCTTTTATTCCGGTCTACTTTGTGCATCAGCTTACGGTAAAATTAAAAGACAGAGAAAGGTGCACAATCGCAGTGAAATTATTAACTAAGTACAATCTGGTCATTTTTGATTTTGACGGAACAATTGCAGACACTTATCCAATCACCATGCAAATTGCAGAGAAACTAGCTCAAGATTTCAATTATGAGCCCATATCACCACAACAATGGCAGGAAATACGCGAATTGGGCGTGATGCAGGTGATTAGGAAGTATAAATTTCCCATCTGGAGGATACCTGAAGTTGCGCGCGAATTACAGAAGCAAATGCGGCAAGACATTCATAAAGTACCGCTCTTTGATGATATGGCTGCTGTTTTAAGGGAATTGTTTGAGAATGGTATCCAGTTGGCCCTGGTGAGTTCCAATGGTTGTGAAAACATTCAAAAAGTGTTGGGAGAAGAAATCGCATCCTATTTTTCATTCTTTGAATGCGGTGTTTCCATGTTTTCAAAACAGGCGAAATTTAAGAAAGTCTTAAAAGCCAGTGGAGTGAAAGCCAATCATACCATCTGCATTGGCGACGAAATTCGCGATATACAGGCTGCAAAGAAAGCCAAAATACCTTTTGGAGCGGTATCCTGGGGCTATACGAATATCGAAAAACTTCTTACCCTTTTTCCCCAGGAAATTTTTCACACCGTACTTGACATCCGCGAAAAGCTGCTCCTACCATCTACAAATAAATAGGGAGCAAATGTTCCGACCCGCCCTGGATTTCCGCAGACTCTACGCAGCTTTCAATGAACCGGTCACTGAAATTGACTGCGGTCAGAAATGTGCCCCTCTCAACCCGAATCGGCAACCAGTATGCTGTGATATTTGCCTCGCCGTGCCTTGTGCTTATGATCAGGAGTGGCAATATCTGCAAGCGAACTCAGATCTCTGGCATCTCTGGCTGGAAAGCGATTGTTATACATCCAACACTCACAAGCAAGAATTGTCTGCAGAAATAAGCAATTATCAGGTCTTGCTCGCCTGCCAGGGAGCAGCGAAATGCCAGCGGGATTATCGTGCAATTAGCTGCCGGCAGTTTCCTTTTTTCCCGTATATCACAGCAGACTTCCGGTCAATCGGCCTGACATATTACTGGCATTACGAACCCACATGCTGGGTTATAAGTCACCTGGAGCAGGTTTCACCCTTATTCAGGCAAGAGTTTGTATCATATTTTGATCACCTTTTTGACTACTGGCCGGATGAATTGGAAAGTTATGCCAGGCTATCAGAAACTATGCGCAACGAGTTTGTAAACCGCAGACAGCGAATACCCATTTTGCATCGGAACGGTTCAGATTATCTGCTCAGTC
The DNA here is from genome assembly GCA_038329785.1 of Anaerolineales bacterium. Classification (GTDB taxonomy): domain Bacteria; phylum Chloroflexota; class Anaerolineae; order Anaerolineales; family Anaerolineaceae; genus UBA6170. The sequence goes on from JBBQNI010000048.1 coordinate 15,757, forward strand.
CTGGAAGCGAGCGAATGTGGCGAATGAATCCTTCAAATTATCGAAAATTGGGTGGTTACAAATAAATGAGATTTTTGTTTCAACGTAAAGTAATTCTCACAGAATACACTCTTACCAATTTATTGAGACAGATCCGGGTATTAATACTTTTTACATACTGTTGGATCAAAAAGGCAATTTATTTATACTAATCCCACCTGATTAATTGACCGCCATATATTGTAAAGGAGGTAAATATGGATTCTGTAAATAAGGCAATGAAAACCCAACTGGCAAACATTCAAAGTAAAACGGGAAAAACATTGGATGAATTGAGAAAGATTGCAAATGATAACGGTTTTGAAAAACACGGTCAAATCCGTAAGTTTATGATTGAACAGTTTGAGTTGGGTTACGGTGATGCGAATCTGGTCGCCACCTACACGCGAAATCCAGACGATCCTGCCTTTCAAGATCCGCAAGAAATTGACGCGGATCAATTGATAGGTCAAATTTATAGCGGTCCAAAAGAAAAATTTTTTAATCTTCACCACCAGTTGATGGGTAAAATCGAATCGTTTGGCGAATTTACAATCTCGCCAAAAAAGAGCAATGTCAGTTTGCGGCGGAAACGACAATTTGTATTGCTAGGTCCGGCTACAAATTCACGTTTTGAGGTAGGTTTGAATCTTAAGCAGGATATTAAGGATAAGCGCGTAAGACCACAACCGAAAGGTAGTATGTGTGATTACATTATTGTGGTGAATTCCGAAGATGACATCAATCCACAATTGGTGAATTGGATGCGAATGGCATATGAAGATGCCGGGTAATAGCCTGGAACTCTTTACCAATTAGTTTTTTGCATTGAGAATATTATCGCAAAATTGAACCCCACAATTGTAGAATATCCACTACAATTTGTGAATGCAAATTCCAAAACCCCGAATTTCTCATCTTAGCCGCGGATATACGTTTGCATTCATCAGTGCATTTTTCCTTTCCACCACTGCCATTTTTATTCGCTATTTGACGGAAACTTATCAGATTCCAGCATTGTTGCTGGCGTTCTGGCGCGATGTTTTTGTCACTCTGGCTTTATTCCCGGCGATATTTTTCATTCGTAGGCGGCTATTCACCATCCAACGGCGCGATGTACTTTATTTGATCCTGTATGGTTTCGTTCTGGCACTTTTTAATGCCTTTTGGACTCTTTCGGTCGCGTTGAACGGTGCCGCGCTCGCAACAGTGCTGGTCTATTGCTCGACTGCATTCACCGCTTTATTAGGCTGGTGGCTTTTGAAGGAACAAATTCACTGGTCGAAAATTTTTGCCATCGTTCTAACCCTGGGAGGCTGTGTGATTGTTTCTGGGGCATATACGAGCACTGCGTGGCAATCCAACCTGGCTGGAATTCTGGCCGGGGTTATGGCCGGGCTGCTATACGCTATTTATAGCCTGATGGGAAGATCCGCATCCGAACGCGGGTTGAACCCGGCTACCACCCTGTTTTATACCTTTGCCTTCGCCACCATTTTTCTTTTGGTGATCAACTTGCTGCCTGTAGCGAACCTTCCAGGTAAAGCCAACCAACTGGCAGATTTTTTGTGGCTGGGAAACCAATGGGCTGCCTGGGGGATTCTCTTCCTTTTGGCTGCTATTCCTACAGTTGGAGGTTTTGGTTTTTACAATGTATCACTCAGTTATCTGCCTTCCAGTGTTGCCAACCTGGTTATGACCCTGGAACCAGGTTTTACAGCGCTGACAGCTTTCATTTTGTTGGGTGAGCGTTTTAGCAATCCACAAATTGTCGGCAGCCTGCTGACTCTGGGAGGCGTGGTGTTTCTCAGAATTTACGAGAATATTTTATTATCTCGAAGCAGAGTCGAACCTGACGAATCGTTCGCCTCAATCTAGGTACACATAATTTTCGCTGGATGCATGGCTAACTTCTGTTATACTGCTCAAAATTAACAAAGAAAGTAAAAACGATGGAATTTCAATGGTATCAATATCTCTTAATGGGTCTGGCAGCTACTGCGGCCGGGTGGATTAACGCGGTGGCGGGTGGCGGGACTTTGATCACCTTCCCCGCCATGACAGCTCTGGGAATGCCGGCCTTAATGGCCAATGTGACCAACACCGTAGCGCTCAGCCCAGGATATCTTGGAGCGACGATCGCCCAACTGACCGATCTCAAAAAACAGGGGAAACGTTTATGGCTGATAGTCCCCGCATCCGTTATTGGTGGCGTAGTGGGTGGCATTCTTCTGTTGAATAGCGGGGAAAAACTTTTTAATTCTCTTGTTCCCTACCTGATTTTATTAGCATCTCTTTTATTGGCAGTTGGCGAGCCGCTTAAGAAGTGGCTTAACCGTAGAAATAACCGGAAAGAAGACCAGCGGGTGAATTTGTTTGCGGTTTTACTGGTAGGGCTGGCAGCCATTTACGGTGGTTACTTTGGTGCCGGGTTGAGCGTCATTGTCCTGGCTGTACTGGGATTGGTGTTGAATGATTCCCTCACGGAGCTAAATGCTCTTAAACAAGCCATTGCCTTTAGTGTAAATTCAGCCGCTGCCATTTTCTTCGTATTCTCAGGGAATGTCAATTGGGGTGCTGCACTGGTTATGGCAGTTTTTGCAATTGTTGGCGGGACCCTCGGGGGAAAATTCGCTGGAAAAATCAGTCCCATCACGTTACGATGGACTGTAGTTGTGATTGGCCTGATTGTTTCTATCGTCTATTTTTTGCGCTGAATTCCTGCCTGCCATTTGCCCAAAAATATCACTATAATTTAATAGTAATATCTCTCATCACCAAAAACAGGAAGGTGTTTTTATGAAAGCGACGAACGATGTGGTAATCTGGCTTCTAGACAGTCATATTGCTTCCATCCGCTACCTTACTCATCGGGATTTATCAGGCGCTGATACGGAAAGCGAATTGTTGCGTTCGGAATATGCAGCCATCCAGGACAGCGACCCCGTTATGTCGATTCTTTCAGAACAGAAAACTCCTGGCCGCTGGCAGCATCTCGAGCACTACTACAGCCCCAAATACCGTAGTACGCATTGGACACTGATGTTATTGGAGGAATTACAGGCTGACCCACACTCCCACGCCTTTCAAGAGGGAGTAGAATTCATTTTAACCAGGACTCAGGAGCTTGTGGAAGAAAGAACGAAAAAAGAAGATCCTGGATTCACCTGCCTTTTTGGAAATATCATTCGCTACGCCGTCTACGCCGGATTTCTGCAAGATACACGCACGCAGGCAATGATCAAATTGGTCATTAATAGCCTGGATCAGTCCGATTGCAGCTGTCAGTACAACACAAACCTGCCTTGCAGTTGGGGTGCCGCCCGATCTTTGTGGGGTCTGGCAATTATTCCCGAAAGTAGCCGAAATGCTGCCACACAGCAAGCTATACTGACAGGGGTAGATTTCCTAACTCAAAAATACGATTTGGTACGTGCAAATTACCCTCACCCTGAGGGGGGCAAGATTCACCCAATATGGAGCACTTTAAATTTCCCGCTTTTTTATCATGCGGATATTCTTTTCGTTTTGCGTGTCATGAAGCAGTTCGGCCATCTTGATAAGCCCCAACTAAAACCGGCAAAAGATTGGCTGCGAGCGCGCCGGAATCAGAATGGCCGCTGGTCTGGCAGCAGCCCATATCAAAGCCGAACCTGGTCCCTCAGTTCCGATAAAGAAGATACTTCCCGCTGGATTACCTTGCAAGCGCTATCTGTTTTGAATTAAGTGCCAAATGCAGGCCGCTTTTGATGAGGTTCTAAAAATTTAACGGGAAATATCTGTCAGGCATTTTTGGTGAAAAGACCCGCTCGGCATTAAACGCAACTTGCAATAGCAAATTCTCCTGCCAGTGACGGCCAATGGCCTGCATCCCAATTGGCAAGCCGGCTGCGTCATAACCAATCGGAAATGTAATAGCCGGCATCCCCACCAAATTGCCAGGGAAAATAAAACGCATCATCTCCGTATCAACAGAGAGATCGGTCCAACCGGTCTCGTTTCCATTTACAGGAATCGGTTGGGCAGTTTTTGCAGTGGCGGGCGTCAGAATGATGTCTACTTCCTTAAAAAGATCCTCAAATATCTTCATTGCCCGTGCTCGCATTCGTTGTGCTTGAATATAATCACTGGCAGTGAGTTCTTCACCCAACACAAGGCTCAGCCGAACAGCTCCGCCTTGTAATTTGCGTTGATCGCGATAGGGACGCATACAGAGTGCCATCTCAGCCAGAATGGTCATGGCGTGGGCGATCCGCATTTCATCCAACTGTGGTATCTCAATCTCGTGTACACGAGCACCCATGCGCCGCATTTGTTCGAGCATCACCAGATTTGTATCCACAATTTCAGAATCGGCATGTTCAAACCACCGGCGATAGATGCCCACGTTAACCCCATGTAAATCTTCTTTATTCCAATCTTTCAAAGTAACCGGTGGTTGCCGCAAGGTGTTTATATCATGCTCATCTGCGCCCGCAATGATGGAGTATGTTAAGGCAGTGTCCTCAACCGTAGCAGCCAACGGCCCCAGGTGAGCTACACTCCAGCAAAGAGGTGCCGCACCATATTCGCTAATGCGTCCGTAGGTCGCCTTCAAACCTACAATCCCGCATAGCGAAGCAGGAATACGTATTGAGCCGCCGCCATCCGCCCCGATGGCAATGGGTACCAGCCCAGCGGATACCGCCGCTGCCGATCCGCTCGAGCTGCCGCCCGGGTCATTGAGAGGCTGGTAGGGATTGCGGACAACACCAAAATTAACATTGGCCCCATTCGGATTAATGCCAATTTCATGCATATTGGCTTTTCCCACCAGCAGAGCGCCGGCCGCCCGTAAACGAGCGACCACCGTTGAATCGTTGAGTGCTGGCTGCTTCCCTAAGAATGCTGTCCCGACCGTGGTTGGGTATGGCAGCATGTCTATCTCATCCTTGATGGCAACTGGTACCCCATCCAGTAGACTCAATGGGTTGCCCTGCAGATGTCGTTTTTGGGACTTCTCCGCCTGATCAAGCACATCTTGAGTATCTATGGCAATAAAAGCTCTCAAAGGCTGTAAGCCGGTGTCACTTTCCTGAATATTCGCCAATGTTGTAGCGGCAATAATAAGAACAGTCACATCGCCATTTTTGATCGCATTGGAAATTTTTCTGGCTGTTTTGCGATACGTTTGGGGATAATCAATGGAAGCTTGAAACATTTCCACCGCTTCACCTTCCCCGGCAGAAGGCGCGACCATAGGCAGGAATTGTGGTGCCTCCGGTATGTCGATCTTTCGCAATTTCGGAATACCCCCATTTTCCAAAAGGCTATTAATCGATAAGGCTCGTCCGATTGGGTTTTCTACAAAAGCAGTGAACAATTTCAATGATAGGCCGCTCATTTTTGGCAGCTTCAAGGCTTGCAACTCGTATGCACTCATAAAATTTACCTTCCTCACCCTTGTAGATTGGAATTACTTCCACAACTTATTTTACAGGTGAATGACATTTTCAGCCTTACTTTTTCTCTACCCGTATCAGCTGAACCCCGTTTCTCTTCAAGGCCTCATAGATAAGCAGGTCACCTAAAACCAAAGATCCCAATAATCGGGTCAAGTGTGTAGGAATTATTTGGATAAATTTGATCTATATTTCTGTGGTATACTAGACCAATACTTTTGTAGTTGGGGTAATAAAAAATGAGCCAGATACATCGGTAGCCGAGCCAAGGTCTTTTCCCTGGCTCAATCTTAGGCCAAGAAGGACCTTTTGTGAGTTTTAATACATTTTCTTTTAATCCGCAAATTAATGCGGGAATTGAAGCTGCGGGTTATCAAAATCCGACAGCCATCCAGGAACAATCCATTCCAGCCATTATGGAAGGAAAAGATTTATTGGGCCTGGCCCAAACCGGAACTGGCAAGACTGCCGCTTTCGTTCTCCCCATGTTGCAGCGCCTGATGCAGGGCAAACGCGGTAGATTGCGTGCTCTGATCATCTCGCCAACACGTGAATTGGCGGAACAGACCAACACAGCCATCCGTGATCTTGCCCGCAAGACCGGAGTTCGCAGCGTGTCCATTTATGGCGGGGTCAGCTCCCTGGGTCAAATCCGTGGGATTCGCGGTGGTGCGGAAATTGCCGTTGCTTGCCCCGGACGTTTATTGGATTTAATGGATCAAAAAATCATCAACCTGTCAGCTATTGAAATGCTGGTTTTGGATGAAGCTGATCAGATGTTTGACATGGGTTTTCTACCCACGATTAAACGCATCATCAAGCAAACTCCTGCGACACGCCAGACCTTACTTTTCTCCGCCACCATGCCCGCTGAAATTCGTCAGTTGGCACAAGAATTCTTACACGATCCAGTCAGTGTAGAGATTGGCATGTCGAAACCGGTTGAAACCGTCAGCCATTTTATCTATCCGAGTGAGCAAACGCAAAAAACAAAAATGCTGCTCTCTCTGCTGGATCAAGCCGGGTTCAATCAGGTCTTAATTTTTACTCGTACCAAGCATCGCGCCAAGAAACTGGCCGATCAACTGGCGAAAGCCGGGATCTCAGCCACCTCTCTGCAGGGGAATCTTTCTCAGTCACAACGTGATCGAGCCATGGACAACTTCCGCAGTGGCAGGGCTCAAATCATGGTGGCAACTGATATTGCCGCACGCGGGATTGACATTTCGAAAATTTCGCATGTTATCAATTATGATATGCCGGACACAGTTGAAGCGTATACCCACCGTATCGGTAGAACAGGTCGGATGGAACATAGTGGCATCGCGTTTTCCCTGGCAACCGCCAGCGATGTGCCCTTGATCCGTTCGATTGAACGGGTAATCGGTCATCCCATCGAACAGCGAGAATTGGTTGGCTTTGAAGAATTTTCAAATACCCTGGTAACTGCCGCCCCAGTTCAGAAAAAGAATCAAATTGGCAAGAACCAGCGCAGATATCCCCGCAGTAACAATAATTCTTATAAGAGTTATCGTTACAATAATTAAGCACGAGAGAAAATCTAAAGTAAATCAGAAAATAATTTTTCAGTCAGTGGAAGAATCTTTCGCTGACTGTTTATTTATTTTGCACACATAAATCTACAGTGTCAATCTACCGTTTTCTCGTTAATTGTTTACAATTAAGAACAGGAATATCCATTTTTTAACCCGGGAGAGTGCATGACCGCATATGTTGTTGTAGAAATCCAAATAATCGACCCCGAACGGTATGAGAGTGTTAAGAAATTAACCCCACCCATCATTGCCCAATACGGCGGAAAATACCTTGCAAGAGGTGGCTATACAGAAACTCTGGAGGGTGACTGGCAGCCCAAACGTGTGGTGATATTACAATTCGAAAGTCTACAACAGGCAAAAGAATGGTGGAGCTCTGCCGATTATGAACAAGTAAAGACCATGCGCCAACAAACGGCAATCACTCGCATGATTGTGACTGAGGGGAACCATTCCATTTTCTAGAGACGAATCTCATTTCCATTGCTGGACTACCCACCAAAAACCTCCTCACCTGAATAGGAGAATAGCAGCATGATGGGATAGTGAATAACAAATCGTAACCATGCGTTTGTAGCACCTTTTTCGTACCTGGTCATGTACATTTTTAGCACTTTTCTGGGACTTCCTAAAGCTATTCGTCTGTGATAAAGTTGCCTCACGAACCACCATTCCACCTGGAGGAAGTAGAGCATCAGGCCATTACGCGAACCATTCAATGCAATTTCCCATTTCGTTGCCGCCGGCGCTGCCCTATTGGGAACGATTTGGCTCCTTACAACCCAGATTACGAACTTGAAATTGACTCTTGCCATCCTCATTTATGGGATCAGTCTGATTTCCATGTTTTTGGCCAGCGCAATTTACCATGCCGTAGGTGGCAGCGCCAGACTTATGGTTGTTTTAAGAAAAGTGGATCATTCTGTCATTTATTTACTGATTGCAGGGAGCTATACCCCAATCTGTGTATATTTTTTTAGGGGTTTTTATCAATGGGGGTTACTCGCCATAGTGTGGACAATGGCCTTAGTTGGCATCATTGTCAAAGTTTTCATCTTGAACGCACCACGCTGGATCACTGCTGGGGTCTACCTGATAATGGGTTGGATCTCGATTCTCGCCATAGGTGAAATCAGACAGAGCATGCCATTGGCTGCAATTCGCTGGCTGATCACAGGCGGATTATTCTATACGCTCGGAGCAGTCATTTACATTTCTAAAAAACTTGACATCTTTCCGGGAAAATTCGGCTTTCACGAGATATGGCATCTCTTTGTAATTTTGGGTGCTTTAAGTCATTTCATCTTAATCGCCGCCTATATTGTAAACGGCACTTAAAGGTACTTTACTTAATCGCCTTGCCAATTTTTTAACATCTCGGCAACTGAGCGGCTCATTTCAAATGAAAATTCAGCTATAAATTTCCGTAGATAATTATGTTGACCGAAATTTAATGCTCCACCAGCAGGCTGACCATTATTTTTCATCAATTCCTCATTAGGAGCAAACATGGTTTTAAGGTCGTTATCATCCAAATGGTGATAGCGATTCTTATTGGCAATAAATTCAGGTGCAAATCGCGGCACACGGTTGTAGGTGTTATTCTCGCGCTTTGGATAACCAAAACAAATCATCGCTATTGGAAATGCGTATTTAGGAAGATCGAAAATCTGGCGATGAAGTTCATATTTTTCTAAAATATCACCAATATAACAGGATTGCACACCAAGCGATTCAGCCGCAATTGCTGCGTTTTGTGCGGCTATCAACGCATCGCAGCATGCCAATAGGAAATCGCCAACCTGGAGCGGCCGCTGTGGACGGTTTAATTCAGCAGCTCTTTCCGGTGCTCCACAGAGCTGGTAATAATCCCACCAGCGTTGGTAATCCGCCAGAAAAACCAGCACAAAGGGAGCTTTTGCAATAAATGGTTGGTTATCACAGCTTTCTGCAAGTTGTTGTTTGATGAGTTGATCTTCCACTTCAATTATGGAGTAAAGCATCATGTTTCCTGCGGTAGGTGCGCGGAAAGCAGCGTGGAAAATTTGATCTTTCACATTCTGTTCAACCGGCAGATCTGAGAAGGCGCGGTTAGAATGGCGGTTATCGATCACTTTCAAAGTTTCATTCATCATATTTTTGTCTCCAGTCATAGGGGGTAAAAACAATTGATTAATTTTCAGGGCATCTAATGTTCAATAATTGCAAAGAAATCGCCATTCCCCAATCAGTCTGATTGAACAGCTTCTGGAAATGCTCTTTGGAAAAACAGCATGATAGAAATGAGTCAAAAAGAATTAATTGATGGCAATATTTGTAGAATAATTATACGTGAATAATATTATGAATTCCCACACGAAAACTCACAAAAAAAGAATATCCGTGTGGTTATAAGTTGAGCGCTCCATAACGGGCCGCGTAAATGTGAGATAAATGTAATTCGATGAAATCAAGGTGTGTGTAGGGGTGGTGCTTTGCACCACATGCCCGGCCCATACAATAAAGTACATAAAGGTCGCCCCTCACTACCAATCTATCAAAATAGGAAATTATCAGCCCAACCTAAAAATATAACAGATCCACCAAATTGGGAAAGGAATTATTTTTCCAGAAGCGGTAAGTATATATAATAAAAGGCTGGTATAACATTCATGGTTACTATAACGCTGGTACCAAGCGCAGTTCCATCACTAACGCGGTAACTGAATTGGTCTACTCCATGAAAATCACGCGGGGGAGTATAGGAAAAAGAACCATCATCACTTACAATTAAAGTGCCGCTGCCGGAATATTGATCACTGTCAACCAACAAGGTATCACCATCGATGTCAGTATCATTTTCTAAAATACCGGGGGCGTCTACCACCAGAGTGTCATTCATGGCAAGCTCATATGAATCCGGTTCTGCCACTGGAACGTCATTGACAGGTGTAATATCTATAGCGACAGTCGCAAGGCTGCTTTGCAACATTCCTTCGGTGACATAGAAGCTTATGCTATCCAACCCATTGTAATTCAGGTCGGGGTGATAGGTATAGTTAGGAATAGTCCCACTCAATGTGCCGTGAGTCGGCCCATCAACCAGGTGAAATTGCAGGCTGCCTCCCTGCGCCGATGAACCTGTCAAAGTAATTGGAACTGACGCATCTTCCGGAGTGGTCACAAGTTGATCGTCCGCGACCGGATAATCCCATGCGCTCGATGAGACCCACAATGGGCCATTTGCTATTGTTTCAAAGCCATTCATTAAAGTTCCATTGAAACTGTTGATGCTATTATCAGTCAATGTCGTCCCAAAGCCATCGGACATCTGATAATAAGCCCTTAGTCCGGGTTCATCCCCATTCAAAGGCGATCGCAAAGTGGCGCTGATATCGGCAGGAAGTAATTCATTCGAATAGATCCTGACTTCGTCGATCAAACCCTGAAAGGCAGCTGTTCGGTCAAGGCGGATAAAAGCTCCCAGTAATAAATTGGTTGTTGTGACATTTTCATCATAGAAAGTTGCTGCGCTTACCACCTGCCCAACCAGATTTCCGTTGCGATAGGCTTTCAAATAACCACCTGCTTGAACAAAAGCGACGTGGAGCCATTCATCAGCCTGGTATGAAATGGGTATCTTGCGATAAGTCCCGTCATAATTCCAAATCCAAATGCGATCCTGGCCACCAATTTCCCCTCGGGCGATGCCAAAAAAGTGGGGCTGGTTTACGAATATTTGCTCACAACTGGCAACGTCATCAACCGCGCAGACACTGGCAGTGCCTTGCGGTTTAATCCACATACTGAATGATTTCGTTGCTCTCCACCCAGATCCCAGGATGACCTCAGTGGTCCCCAGTTTAACATAATCGTTTACGCCATCGAATGAAAGAGCCCAGCCAGCTTCACCGGTAGCAGATACGCTCCCCGGTGCTATAAAAGCTAGCAGTAGCGTTAAAATCAATGCCAGGTTGGTTAATTTCCAAATAGAAATATTTGTAGTTTGTTTATTCTCTTTCATTATCCAACCCTTGGTTTTTCGAAAATAATTTTGAAAAGAAATTAATTAAGACATACGCTGGTATAAACCGATCTCTTACTGTTGATCATAACAAAAATAAACCAATTTTCAAGTAGCTTAAAAGGATTCAACCGTATTCATTTTTTTACTTCATAATCATCGGTAAAAATAACTTTGAAATCTGAGCAACATTCAAAGTCACAATACCCGTATTACTGTTCCCGCCAACCCCAACAGCATAATAAGTAAACTGATCTCCCCCCATGAACCCGTTTGCAGGTGTATAGGTGAAGGAGCCATCACTTTGGAGAGACAGAACACCATGGGTGGCATTATCCACCAAAACAACCGTATTGGCACCATCATCATTACTTCGAACTCCAGGGGCGCTCACGACCAGGCTACCATTCATGGGGACCAGGTATGAATCAGGATTTGCAACCGGCAAACCTGTACTCACCTGAATGTTGAGACTGATCGAAGCATCAGGTGATAAACTCCAGACGGAACCATCCCACGCTTTGAATCGAAATACATCCGTACCTACATATCCAGGATTAGGTGTATATCTAACAACATTGGTGATCAGATTGATGGTGCTCAACGTACCCATCTGAGGTTGAATTGTAATCTCAAAACTGAGCAAATCGCCATCAATGTCTGTACCCGTCAGAGTTATATCCCGGTAAGAATTGGCTAACACTTCTTTCTCTGCGGATGTTCCACGCGGAACATCATTTACCGGCAACACCGATATATCGACGGTTGCAGGCTCACTCCAATTAACGCCATCGCGGACACGGAAAATGAAAAAGTCGCTGCCATTATAGTTCGGGTGAGGTGTATATGTCAAATTAGCAGCAGTGCCCAGCAGAGAGCCATGGACAGGTGGAGTATTGAATACGTATGTAAGCGGTTGACCTTCCGGATCGTAGCCAGTTAGTACAATCGGCAACGAGCCATCTTCCACGACTTCCACATCCTGTGGATATGCTATCGGGATCAGGTTACCGGCGGCGGCCACTGTGATCGATATTGTGGCGACAGTGCTATACAAAATGCCATCAAATACCCGGAATGTAATGCTATCTGCACCAAAATAATTTGAATCGGGATGATAGGTCAGGTTAGGGGCTATACCTGTCAGGCTTCCATGTTGAGGTGGAGTGAGAACAAAGTAAGTGATCGGTTGAGATTCTGGGTCACTCCCGGTTAATATGATTGTCAGGTCGGTATCTTCATTCGTACTTAGTGATTGGTCATATGCCAGAGGTGGTGCATTACCGGAGTTTACATTGATTGTCACTGTCGCTGGAGGGCTGGTCGCCTGCCCATCAAAGGCTGTGTAGGTAAAACTATCCGCACCTGCATATCCATTATTGGGGGTATACGTCAGATTTGGAGTTGAACCGCTCAAGCTGCCGTGAGAAGGAT
>JBBQNI010000049.1:0-27312 GCA_038329785.1 Anaerolineales bacterium
CTAACGGTTTGCGTTAGGCGCTCGGCGGATTGCGCCAGACTCCCACGAATTGGGGAGGCGTAGCCGAGTCGCCTGCACGCGATGTTAGCCCGCCGCCTTTAGCTTGGCATTCTGACTTGTCATCCTACGACGGAACAAAAGGAACATTACCACCGCGCCAATAACTGTGGTGAGCGTAACAACTAGCCCACCTTCCAAGCCGAAAGAGCCGCCGGTCAACAATGCGGGGCCCTGTACGGCAAATACTTGCCAGCCGCTATTCAATTGGTTTTGACCACTAACCGTCAATCCAAGAACAGGCCCTAACAAGAAGTTCCAGGTAAAGTGAATCGCTATCGGCAACCATAAATTGCCAGTGAGGTGATAAGCAACGCCAAAAAGAACGCCCGCTGTAAATACATTGACAGCAGGCAACCACGCTCCCTCATAAACCCCTGCATGAAGCGCCATAAATAAAACCGCAGATACGACAATAGCCCAGATGAAATTGGTTTGAGATTGAATAGTCTGATAAATGTAACTGCGCACGAGAACTTCTTGAGTCAGTGTATTGAAAATAAGGGCGATCATAACCCAAACAAGGATAGACCAGGAAATCGTAAAAGAAGGCCGAAGAGATACCCAGCCCATCATCCACACGGCAAGCACCGAGAGGCCGAGCCAGACTGCACCTATACTCACGCCAAGCAGAGAGTCACGAACCATATGGTTAGGCACAAATCCTAATGTGATGAAAGGGCGTCGGTCAATAAATCGCGCCATTATCCAAGCTGCGACTAACACAGCTAATGCCCCGGCCACATCGAAATACAGTTGCGCTTGAAGCGGATAGACTTTCTCGAATTGTTTGAGTTGGTCTGTGAAGGGAATGATAAATAAGGCGGACAAGATACCCCATAAGAGAAAGAATAGTAAGGATTTCCAGATGATTGTCCAAATTGGGAGTAACCAACCTAATTTTTGTTTCATTTCGTCTTCCTTTCGCAACATCGTCAGCGAGGTGCGGGTTAACTATTGATTATACGGACTCATAATACGCTGCATTTTTGCCGTATATTAACCTTACAAAGGATGGATATATTGTAAATATTAGGGGTTATCCACTCTCAGTGCAAATTTATTAATGAGATTAGTATAGCATTTTTTGGCTTTTGATAATATTTCGACATTGAGTTTTAAAGGATGTGCATAGCACGAAGCGCGGCGAGCAACCTAAAGGCCAAACTCGACTTCGCCTTCCTCCTTCAGGCTCATTTGGGTCTTCAGAGTGCTTCGCGAGCTCGGCACCTTCGGTCGGCGCGCTGATCTGCCGCTCAGCGATTCGCCAGGGAGATTATGGACTTAAGGACCTGGGGAAAGATGGAGACTTGGTGTGAGGGAGGAGTTAGTTAATTTGAACCAAAGGTTCTGCTGGCGGGCGGAATGCGGCGTCGATCACCTAACCGGCGAGCTCTTCCATGGGCGAGATAGGCCAGGCGGAGGGAGAGAAAAGTAGCGGGTTTATGAGAGCAAGAAAGCTATCTACATTTAATTTTGAAACTATTGCTAATCCTTGGGGGTCGCGTGTTAGGTGAAATTCTCCATGTTTCCAATCGCCAACCTTATCCACCTTTCTAATAAACTGGTCTAGATTAAGGATAATCGGCGCCAAGAAACAAATAAAAAAATTTCACTATCATTTTTCGTTGAATCTTTCTTCTGGCGATTGGAAATCTTCAGGATAGATACGATTATCACTATGAATCGTCAGCCACCATTCAACGTAATGCCGGTTCGTGCAGAAAGTAAAAAACTCACCATTACGGTTAATCTCAATACCCTTATCGGTTACACGGTGGCATGTTGAACATGTGATCGGAACATCAACCCTGGGTTAATTTTTGTCATCCCATGGAATGCGTGAATAGCCCTCGTCAAGTCCACTGGCCAGTATCCACCCTTTTGTTTGCATGTCTTCAGGAGGAGAACTCCGATCCATGAAGTAAAAATAATTCCGGCAGTATGTCCAATACGGGTCCGTGATCTTTACATCCCTTAGCGTACAATGACACAAAAGATAAAACAGTTTATCGCGTTCTGCTGGTTGATCTATAAATTGATTCCCCAGCTCTTTGGCAGCCTTATTGAAATAACATGTAGCACAGTTGTCGACTCCACCATTTGGCATAATATGACTCCACACCTTCGATTCTTCGTTTTTGGTTCCGGAGTGTTTTTGATGTTGGTTTAAACTGAATTCATCTTTGCTATCCACCCTGAACCGCAATTTATTATAGGAACAGTATAGCATCCAGTCTCTTTTTCAAGAAATTTTAAGGAAAAGATTTATTCGAAGTATTCGCAACATTCGTACTATTCGTGTGGCCTCCAGCCAAATCCCCCTACCCCCTCAAAAACGAAACATGCAGGTCAGATCGTTGCCATTCGTACCGCTCGGACCTGGCTTGAACAGGTCCCCTCAGCGCTTCAAAGTAGTGGTAGGCATCATTTTTCTCCTGAAGCCAACAAGGGATTTTCAGAATCAACCATCAAAATGTTCATTTGGTGGATGGCAATCTCGTTTAGTTTCTGAAGACGATCGGATTGGGAAAGCTTTTGTTGAATAAAAACCGCATTGAGAGATTCGAGATTGGATAAACAGACTAACTGAGATGAGGTAGCATAATCACGAATATTCCCAGATAAACCCGCGGTATTGTCATGCCATTCTTTGGCTGTCATGCCAAACAAAGCCATATTGAGCAAATCAGCTTCAGAAGCGTAAATATAATTCTGTTGTGCCGGTGTGACGCGGGCCGGGATTAAATTATGTTTAATGGCATCGGTATGAATGCGATAATTGATTCTTGCAAGGTTTCGGCGAATATCCCAGCCAAGCTGTTTATATTCCTGTTCTTTCAATCTTTCAAATTCTTTAATCAAGTATAGTTTGAACTCAACCGAGATCCAGGAAGCAAACTCAAAAGCGATGTCTTTGTGGGCAAAAGTGCCGCCATAACGCCCGGGTTTTGAAATTAATCCAATCGCATTTGTTTTTTCGATCCATTGTTTTGGGGTTAATGTAAAGCTATTCAATCCAGCCAGTTTTTTAAACCCGTCGAATTCGACGGGTTTAAAATTCGGATTGTTTAATTGTTCCCAAATTCCTAAGAACTCTATCGTATTTCGATTCCTGAGCCAATTTCGAATCAAATCATCAGAAGTACCTGCGTTTTTCGCTTTGGCAATATCGGTTATGCACAAATAGTCTTCTTCATGGTAAGTCAATCGGTTTATTTCAATATCCTGGACGTTTATTTTTATTGCCATAATTTATTCCCTCAAACATTTACATCTAAAATCGTCATGGTTAGTAAGGTGCATTCGATCTTGAACGCGCCAACCGACAATTCGTACGCACTATTTTCGTCCTCCCATCCCATCGGTTTTATATCTCAATCCTCATCTGGTTTTACCCAATCAATTATTCGCTCCACTCGCCCCATTCGGGTGGCCTCCAGCCAAAGTTCCCTTCACCCTAAAACCGGAACACGCAGGTCAGATCATTGACATTCGTACCGCTCGGACCCGGCTTGAGCAGATCCCCCAGCGCTTCAAAGTAGTGGTAGGCATCATTATTTTCCAAATACACGCCCGCCTCCAACCCCAGCGCACGCGCTCTGGCCTGCGTTTCCCCGCTGACCACGGCACCGGCGGCATCAGTGGGACCGTCTTCGCCGTCGGTGGCCAGCGTCACCAGCAGCACATCCGGTTGACCGGCCAGCAGGTTTACGGCCGCGAGAGCTAGTTCCTGGTTGCGCCCGCCCCTACCAATTCCACGCAGGGTCACGGTGGTCTCGCCGCCCGCTATCCAGCACAAGCCGCGACGTGCGTTAGCATGCAGGTAGGTACACAGCCGACCAGCTACATCACGGGCTTCACCCTGCCAGTCATTGCCCAGCTGAATAACCTGCAATCCGCCTTTCTGGGCAGCTACACCGGCTGCCAGGGCTGCCAGGCGGTTATCGCCCACCAGCACATTCTGCACCCTCTCTAAGAGCGGATCCCCGGCTTTGAGGGTTTCCGGCCCTTTATGCAGATACTGCGTGATGGCCAGGGAGACTTTTGCGCTTAAATTGTATTTTGTGAGCACGTCCAGCGCGTCCTGACGCGAGCTCGGGTCAGCGGCTGTGGGGCCGGAGGCGATTGCCTCCAGCGGGCTGTTGACCACGTCCGAAAGGATCAGGCTGATGACCTGTGCCGGGGCTGCCGTGCGCGCAATGCCTCCACCTTTTACCAGGTCGAGGTGTCGCCGCAGGGTATTGATCTCATCGATGCGCGCGCCGCTGGCCAGCAGCAAAGTGGTAAAGGCTTGCAGTTCCGCCAGGCTGATACCATCTGCCGGGCGGGTTAGCAGGGCAGAGCCGCCGCCGGAGATCAGGCAGATCAGCAGGTCTTCTTCCGTTAAAGAACGGCATAGCTGCAAGGCAGCTTCCCCGGCCTGCAGGCTGTTGGCGTCCGGCACGGGGTGTCCACCCTGGATCACTTGAAAGCGCGCATCAGTTGTCTGAGCCACCCTATCAAGGGTCTGCTTACTGACCACCAGGCTATGCGTGAGGTGCTCACCGAGCATCCCTGTCACAGCGGCGCTCATGGCCGGGGCAGCTTTGCCAATCGCCAGACTTGCTATCCAACTATACGCAGTCAAGTCGTAGCTGCGATCCGCGACGAAGAGGTGGTTATCCACGCGGCGCATGTATTTGTAGATGGCATTGGCTGGCTCAACTGCCTGAATGGCGGCCGCCAGGATGCTGCGCACCAGCTGCCCCTGCGGGTGCTGCTCGAGGTTGCTTGTCTGAAAATCAACTGCTTTTACGCTCATGGTTTGATAATAGCAGATATTTGACCGCGGTCAAACCAACCCGCGCACAAGCTTCGGGAGCTGGCTGGCAGAACGCATATTTTCGATTACAATTTTGTTGAGCCAAACAACGAATTTAGGAGCATGCCATGACCAGACCGAAAGTGTTCATCACCCGCCAGATTCCCGCCGCCGGATTAGACCTGATTCGTGCGGAGTGTGAAGTCGACCTGTGGCCAAGCGAATTGCCGCCCACACCCGCCGAGCTCAAACAGCATGTGCACGGGGTGGATGGCATCCTGAGCCTGCTGACTGACCCGATCACGGCCGAGACGATGGACGAAGCCGGCCCTCAGCTGCGCGTGATCAGTAACTACGCCGTCGGCTACAACAATATCGATATCGCGGCCGCCACAGCGCGCGGGATCGCGGTTGGCAATACGCCGGACGTGCTGACCGATGCCACCGCCGATTTTGCCTTTGCGTTGATGCTGGCAGCCGGGCGGCGCATACCGCAAGGCGAGCAGAATGTCCGCAGCGGGCAGTGGCAGACCTGGGGGCCGCAGACGCTACTGGGGGCGGATTTCGCGCAGGCCACCCTGGGGATCATTGGCTACGGCCGCATTGGCCAGGCCATGGCCAGGCGCGCGCGGGGTTTTGACATGCACATCCTGTTTTACGACCCCACCACCAAGGTGGACAGCCTGGCGGAGAAAGTGGAGGTGGATGAGCTTTTCGCCCGCGCCGATGTGATCACGCTGCATGCCCCGCTCAACGAGCAGACCCGTCACATGCTGGATGCAGAGGCCTTTGCACACATGAAGCCCAACTGCATCCTGGTCAACACCGCGCGTGGTGAGCTGATCGATCCGCAGGCACTCTACCAGGCTCTGCACACGCGCCAAATCTTCGCTGCCGCGATCGACGTGACCGAGCCGGAGCCTCTGCCAGTGGATAGTCCGCTGCTGACGCTCGACAACCTGATCATCACACCCCACATCGCCAGCGCCAGCATCCACACCCGCGATGAGATGGCCGTGCTGGCTGCCAGGAATTTGATGGCAGGGTTGCGGGGAGAAAAGTTGCCGTTTTGTGTCAATCGGTAGCTGGTTGATTGGTTGATGAGTTGATGGGTTGATGAGGCAAGAAGTAATGCGTGAGGAGTAATATGTAATGTGGAAGATCCCACGGCGAGGTATGAACTGCAGCAGTTCAGATTCGCCAATGGGAATGGATTTTAAAACCCGCCCGAGCACACAGGCGTGGAGAGGTTGGCAAGAGACGGCCGTCCGTAGGGGTGGTGCTAAGGACCACGCGCTGTGCCCGTTCTAAACATGGATGCGTTATAGGGGTGTAAGGGCGAAGCATCCGACAACTGAATCGCTTGTTGAATCTTAGATCCGTCTCGGATGCTTGGCCCCTACAAATACGGTAATTCGGAGGTTAATTAATATATCGACGACCGATTTTCCCCATTTCCGGACTTTTTATCATGAAGCAACCTTTTGAATCCCTTTTATCATTCCTTATTACACAGAACTTCTTTCTTATTTCTCATTACCCATTGCTCATCACTTATTACAATTTATTCATTACTAAAAAAACTTGTTGCTACCAATTCCCTAACGTATAATTAAATAAACTCAACCTACCGAAGGAACAACCCATGAAATTAAGTGCTCCCAAACAAACAACCTGGATTATAGCCGTCATTTTCGGCGGATTAGGCATTCTTAGCCATTTGGTCGCGATGCCACCCATCAGCGCTTATTCTTTCTGGCTTGTCGTGATCGGATTCGTGCTGCTTGTCCTAGCAACTCTCTATCGCGGCTTGTAACCCGAGTTGCTCTTTCAGCCCGGCATTTTCGATTAAACCACATACGGGTAGTAATTCAAAACACTGAATGAATTGAACTTTTTCGATTAATTCTTCGTCTGGCATGTTGTCGATATATTTAATATAAGGAGAAATCAACATGTCTCGAAAATTGTTCAGCTTAATTTTACTCATATCCATTCTTGCCGCTGGTTGTCAGGCCGTACCCTCTGTCACTGCCACAATCCCCGCACCATTAGCCACAGAAAGCATTCCGTTCCCAATTGATACCGAGACGCCAGATGTGCCCACCAGCGAGCCCACACCGGTTTCAGAGGGACTCGACCCGGCCAACGTCACCATCCAGAGCAGCCCCCTGGGAGACGCCCACATTGCACTGGTGCCAGAGCAGCCTTATGATAACACCAGCGGACCGCGCGTCTATGGTCTGCCGGCCCACATTGAGATTTCATTTGGTGAGACGCCTGAGCCGCTTTATTTTGGGGAAAATCCCATCCTGACTATCATCCCAATTGAAGAATATAGCCAGATGTGGGCAGACAATAACGATCCCATCGTCGACACCATCTTCGCAGCCATTCAAGACCTGATTGCGAACCCACCCGCGCAAGTGCCCACATCACAGCTGCCGGTTCTGCCGCTGGATGCCGTCCAGACGGTGATCGATATTGCAGCCCAATTCAAGCCGTTCGAAACCGACCTGTTCCAGGGCTACCTCTTCGTCGGGCGCCTCTCACAGGGCACCCGGTCATCAACGCCAACCTGTACTACTTTTACATGGGTGTCTCACGCGATGGAGAATACATCGTTACTATGATGGTACCTGTCAAGTCCTCCGTCCTGGTCGACCGCATCGAAGATCTACCGGCGGCGGATAACGACCTGCTCAATAGCGACTACATGCAATACCTGCAAACCATCCACAAGCGGCTCAACCAGCAGGCTGGCACCGAATTTCAGCCTGACCTGGAGGCACTCGATGGCGTCGTGGAGTCGCTGGAGTGGGGGAAATAGTAATATGAGATGGTTAATGAGGGGACGCTTCGCGAGCCTGTAGCGGGTAGGAAAAGACCGATGGGGCAATCGCTTCGCAGGGAAGCCGCGCCAAAACTGATTCACAAATCAACAAATCAACGAAGAGCAAGCAATACCCCACCCTTATTTCTCATTACTCCCCAACCCATTACTCCTCTTCTCGCTTACAATTAGTCCTTCCAGAAAGGACTTTTTGTGATTCAACCGGCTTTTCTCGTTTTTGAACTGGCGCTGTATGCGCTCTTCGTCACCTGCCTGTGGCATGCCAGCCGTCAGGGTGCTTCGCGCGTTTGGGAGCTGAGTTTCAGTGTCTTTTACGGAGTTTTGCTGGAATGGATGACCATCCAGCAGATATCCGCCTACCACTATGGCAATTTTCTGGTGATGATCGCTGGCGCCCCACTCTGCATCGGCATCGGCTGGGCGGTGATCATCTACAGCGGCATGGAATACGTCAGTCGGATAGACCTGGCCGGCTTCGCACGCCCTTTTCTGGTCGGCTTCATGGCGCTCAACATAGATCTGGCCTGCGATGCGATCGCCATCCGCCTGGGGTTCTGGACCTGGGCTATCCCGCCTGATACCCAGTGGTTTGGGGTGCCCTGGGGTAATTTCTGGGCCTGGTATATTGTGGTGGTGTCATTCAGCGGTTTCTTGTACGCCTTCCAAACCTGGGGATGGCGTACCTCGCCTAATTTTTTAAAACGCTGGGGATATGTCCCTCTAACCGGGCTGATTTCGATTGTCATCTTGGGATTAACCAGTTACCTCTTTGCTTATGAATTTGGTGCAGACGGCATCTCGGGCTTACTCAGCATAGGTTTTCTGCTGCAGGTGGGAGCGCTGATCGTCATTCTTTACCATCCTAAAATCTTGCCAAATCCACAGCTGGACCTGGTTTCCCTGGCGGTCCCGCTGGTTTTTCATCTCTTTTTCAACTGGTACGGCTTCGCCAACGGTTATTACCGCCAGCACCCCGCCCTGGCTGTGGTCGGGATAAGTATGCTGGTAATCGGACTGTGGGCACACGGCCTGCCTTTGTGGAAAGCCAGGCAGCAGGTGCTAAATGCCCCCCCGCATGACCCCTCACTTATCGCCTGAGCGCTGTTTGCTATCTTCAAGATGCAGGTTATGCAGAAAACGATGCGCCACGGGTGCAATCGCCACACTGGAGATACCCAAAAAGGCTATGCCCGAAAAAAGGGAATAAAACGAGGCAAAGATCTTGGCCGAGACATTGTAGATCGGGTCTATCTGGCCCATCCCTCCCAATATCATGGAAGCGTTTAGAAGGGAATCGATCCATGAAAGCCCTTGTAAACTGTGGTACCCCAGAATACCAATACTCAGTGCGATCAGGATAAGCACTAAAGCCAGCATCACATGTTTAAGTACACGCCGGAAAAATAAACGGTGCGGCAGCAACGGTTCTGAACGATGTTCGTACATCTGAATCCTCCAGCTTGGACGAATTATTCTCTCGAGTATACTCCTTCCAGTTTGGATTAAGGGATGGAAAAATCCCCCAACCGGGCTGGAGGATTAATTAATTTTGATCAAATTTGCAGCAATCAAATTGAAATGACGATAAATCCAAACGGCGGCAAGGTGAGATTCGCTCCTGATTGCACTCCTTCACTGGCAATCAGTGTCGACCAGCCGGGCTTTAGTATCCCTGTAGGTAATTGCACACTCAACCCTTCCTCCGTCGGGTTAAGCACCACAACCAGCGTCTCTTCCTCGCTATGCTTGCGGTAGCCCAACCAGCGATCGCCTCCAATGTTCAACCAGTCCAGATCCAGCGCGCGGTAAGTCGGGTGCTGCCGGCGAAGGTGGATCAGGCTGCGCACGAACTGCTGCAGGTCAGTATCCCAATCGGCCGGATTCCAGGGCATGCACTGGCGATTGTGGCCAGGAGCGCCGGCCAGCCCAACCTCGCTGCCGTAATAGATGCTGGGCGAGCCTGCGAAGGTCAACATCAACAGGTAAGCCAGTTTGACTTTGCGTACATCACCAGCACACTTATAGTCGATGCGGGGCGTATCATGGCTGTCGACCAAATTGTACATGTTTGGTAAATTGAACTTCGGGTAGCTCACAAGCAGCTTACTGATCTCGTTCTGATAGCCGCCGGCATCCAGTCGCTCCAGCACCGTTTCGGGCGTGCCCAGTAGATTCCAGATCGGGTAAGTCAGCTCGTAATTCATAACCCCATTGAACTGATCACCCTGCAGCCAGGGGCTCGAGTTATCCCAGTTCTCTCCCAGGATGTAGACCTGCGGGTTGATAGCATGTACAAAGCGGCGGAACTCGCGCCAGAAGGCATGCGGGACCTCGTTGGAAACATCCATGCGCCAGGCATCCACGCCGAATTCCTCGGTCCAGTAGCGGATCGCGCCCAGCAAATGCTCTTTAACCAGCGGGTTGTCCGTATTCCACTTGGGCATCAGCGGCGTAAAGGCAAAGGTACTGTAATTCAAATTGCCCATTTCCTGCGGGGTAAGGTGCGGCATTTGGCCATCCTCGAACGCGAAATTTACCACCGGCTCACGCTCGATAAAGAAACAGTCATAATACGGCGAAGAAGTCCCGCGCTTGACCACATCCTGCCACCAGGGATGGAACCAGCCGCAGTGGTTGAAGACCGCATCCAGCATAATGCGCATGCCGCGTGCGTGGGCAGCCTCCACCAGGTGTTTGAAGAGTGCATTATCGCCAAAGGCCGGGTCAATGCGGTAATAATCGGTCGTATCGTACTTGTGCGAAGAGGGCGATTCAAAAATAGGGGTAAAGTAAATCCCGTTGATCCCCAGATCCTGCAAATAATCGAGATGATCCAGCACACCCTGCAGATCGCCCCCGTAGTGCATATGAATGCCTTCCTGCGGATCGGAAGCCCATGCCAGGCTGCCCGGAGGGTTATTGCGCGGGTCACCATCCGCAAAACGCTCGGGGAAGATCTGGTACCAGACCGTATCTTTAACCCACTCAGGAGCTTGAAAGAGATCCTCATGGTTTATGTAGGGGTAATTAAAGAACAGGCTGGTCTCATACCTGAAGTGCGGGTGTTCGTGTAAATCATAAAAAGAACGACCGCCAACCATGACTTCCTGCTCACGGTTATAGAGCACAAACGCGTAGCGAAAACGCTTCCACTGCGGCTGCACGGCGATGAACCAGTAATCGAACAAATCGGTTTGATATTCCAGGCGCATGTCTTCTTCCAACGCAGCCGTATGATCCCAATGCCATTGTGAAGGGTCTTCAGGTGACTGAACCCAGCGGAACGGATCCCCGCCGACCATCACCACCCGCTCGACATCGTTGCGTGCCGTTCTGATGCGCAGGTGCAGGGTATTTTCATCAAAAGCGTATGCGTACTTACTTTTTGTTTCGTGATAAACGGCAGGTAAATTCATCCCAACCTCCATTTTGTTAAATTAGTTGATATATCAACTAATTTTATCACCATGCCCGTCCTGATGCAAGACCCCACTCAGGCTGATCACCGCAATTGCCCGCGTAAATCATCGTTCAGTTGCTGAAGCTGTTGGATCAAATACAGCTGCTGACTCTCACTCATGTTCGCGAAACGTTCCTGATTGTATTGATCATAGGCGGCCCTCACCTGCTCGAAAAGGGCCTGCCCCTGGACTGAAACCTCCAGGTGGTAAGTCCGCTGATCCTGCCGGTCAATTGTGCGGTTAAGCAGGCCATCCGCTGCCAGACTGGCCAGGATACGGGTTGTATTGCCCTTGGTACACAACAGGCGCCGGCTCAACTCGGTTAACGAGATGCCCGGGTCTTGCTGAACGTGCAAAAGAGCGTAATAACGCGCCTGGCTCAAGCCAAAGCGCTGAAAAAAGCGCCGGTCGCCATCCTGGAGAAGGAGGTTGTTTTCGGCCAGGAGAGAATAGAGGGAATTTGCAGGCATGGTACCATCCGTATTAATAATTGATCCATCAACGATAGCAAATTTTTTCTGATCCGTCAATTACATATTTATGAATACAGGGAAAAAAAGGACCAATTAATTCCCTGGATTATCCCAGAATTATCATCTGCGAGAACTGCTCATTTCGCATAACCCTCAAAATCAGATTGGGTCAAATCGATGGCATCGAATCACACGCAGCGTTTGGATTTATAGTAGAACCCCAGCCCTGAAGGTGAAAAATAGATTGCCGATAAATTCTCTCGTCTTCATGCCCGAAATCCAGGTTTGTAGTATGTACCTGTATAACTCCATACGCTTTCATTGTAAAGTTTCCGACCCCAATCTCGGTTTCCAGTAGCTGGTGAGCCGGCTGCCAACAATATTGCGGATTGAGAATTTCTGGTCGTCCAAAATGTTCCTAACTGAGATTGATAGACTTAAATGTGACACAGAATCACAACTAATCACCGAATTACCTAATCACCGAATTACCTAATTACCTAATTACCTAATTACCTAATCAACTATTCAACTACACAACTAATTATTTCCCATCCTTCTCACACCCTATTGACAGGTTCCCCGAAGCCTTTATAATGTCTTCATGCCAGTTAAAGCAACCCGTGCCCGGGTCAACCCCGATAAAATAGATACATCCCCAAGGCGCAGGCCGTCCTGGATTGTGGTCGATCAGCCGAGTGGTGAAACGTACACCTGGCTGAAAGGTCTGATGCGCAGCAAGGAGCTGCACACCGTTTGTGAAGAAGCGCATTGTCCAAATATGGGCGAATGCTGGGGCAGCGGAACCGCCACCTTCCTGGTGATGGGTGAGATCTGCACCCGCTCCTGCGGTTTTTGCGACGTTCTGCACGGCAAACCCCTGCCTCTGGATTGGGATGAGCCGGAACGCGTGGCGCAGGCAGTCAAATCGATGGGTTTGAAACATGCCGTCATTACCAGCGTCAACCGCGATGAGCGCAAGGATGGCGGGGCTCCTATTTTTGCAATGATCATTGAAAAGATCCGCCAATACCAACCCGGCTGCTCGGTCGAAGTCCTGATCCCCGATTTTAAGGGCAATCTCGAAGCCCTCAAAATTGTGATGGATGCCCGTCCGGAGATCCTCAACCATAATGTCGAGACCGTCCCGCGTCTCTTCAAGCAGGTGCAGCCGCAGGATCACTACGAATGGTCGCAGGCCATTTTGCAGAACGCCAAAGCCATGGATAGCGACGTGTTGACCAAATCGGGCATGATGTTGGGCCTGGGCGAAACTACAGACGAGGTCCGCAGCGTAATGCGCGATCTACGCACCTGGCAGGTGGATATTCTGACCATCGGACAGTACCTGCAGCCCAGCCGCAAACACCTGCCCATTCAGAAATACTACATCATGGATGAGTTTGCTGACCTGAAAGCCTATGGCTATCAACTCGGTTTTCGCTGGGTGGAAAGCGCCCCACTGGTGCGCTCCTCTTACCACGCGGGTGACCAGGTGCGCGCCTTGAGTGACATCCATAAAAAATTATATGGATAGAATTTCACCTATCTTATTCCTTGTAGAGGCAAAATGACCCACAAGACAGGCAGTGCCACCCGTAAAATACCGGCCGGCAAGCTGGTGCGCGTGGATGTGATCTACAGCGACCGGATTGATACGGTCAAGATCACCGGTGACTTTTTCCTGCACCCCGAAGAAACGCTGGATGAGATTCTAAAACTTCTGACAGGTCAGACGCTGCCACTTGACTCGCAAGCGCTGACCCACCAGCTGGAAGCATTGCTCGCACAACACGATGCGCAATTGATCGGTGCCAGCAGCCAGGATATTGTTGAGATCCTGCTGGAGGCCCTGCAGTGACTTATCGCCTGATCCGCTTTCAGTATTTTGATGCCTTCATTAATATGGCCCTCGACGAGGCCATCATGGAAACAGTCCGCGGGGGAATCAGCGCGCCTACCATCCGCTTATATGGCTGGCAGCCGGCTGCGGTCTCGATTGGCATTTTTCAGGGCATTCGTAATGAAGTCAACCTGGAGACCGCTCGTCAGGCAGGCGTGGATATCGTCCGGCGCCAAACCGGCGGCGGGGCTGTCTATCACGACACTTTCGGGGAAGTAACTTATTCAATCATTGCCCCGCAGAGTCACTTTCCGGCTAATGTATTGAAATCTTACGAGGTCATATGCGCCGATATTGTCAGCGCGCTCGCTCAACTTGGCATACAAGCCACCTTCGCCCCGGTCAATGACATCCTCTGCAATGGTCAGAAGATCTCGGGCAATGCCCAAACCCGCCGCAAAGGTATACTTTTACAACATGGCACCATCCTCTACAGTGTGGATGTGGAAAAAATGTTCTCGCTCCTGAACGTCAATGAAATCAAACTGACCGACAAGCTCATCAAGAGCGTCCAAAAACGGGTCACCTCAGTCTCGGATCAAAGCAAAGCCTCAATGGAAGATCTCCAGAAAGCGCTTGAATACGGCTTCAGCCACAAGCGCGAGACCTTTGTGGGGAACTATACACCGGCTGAACTGGCACGTGCCTCCGAGCTGGCCAGCGAAAAATTCCAGACCGAAGCATGGAATTTTCGGTTGTAAAACCTACTCCACTGTAATCCTAACATAGGCCTGCGTCAGATTCCCGTCCAGGTCACTAACCAGAAAGCCCGCCAGGTATTCCCCGGCCGGGGCATACAATTGTTCCCAGGTGACTGGTGTAAGCCCAAAGGTGATGCTATCTCCATCTTCAAACACCACCTGACTGACATTGCCCTGCGCATCTAGCTCCATCCACTTGTGCGAGACGATGAAGCGGTCATTGATAGCCGGGGTGATCTCCGCCGGGGCACCGGCATCTGCCTGCCCATAATATCCAAAGACCTGGAAGAGTTTACCGTCCTTAAAATAAAGCTGCGCCCGGCGGCTTTCGCCACCATCAGCGAACACGTAGGTGCCGTTGACCATGTAAAGTGCTTCCTCGCTGCTTGCTCCATATGAAACCGGGTTGAAAAGCGCCAATACACTTCGGGAACCATCATTAATCTGAAAGACCACCGGATCCCACTCAAAGTTAATGCGGAAGCTTTCACTATCCGGCCAACGGGGGTATTCAACTCCGTTGAGCGAGTTGGATTCAGGGCTCTCGAGGAAATCCGTATCTGCCACAAGAATGGAATTGGAATCGGCATCATATAAACCGGTGAACAGGTAGGCATAGCCAATGTTTTGTCCGGAGACCACCGCCTGCAGCAAGACCGTATCATCCAGCGTGATCGATTCTGCCGACTGCGTAATCCCTTCAATGACGATATTGCCTGCCCCCGGTACTCGGCTGATAGCGCCTTGCGAAGGCGCGATCTCCACCTGAACTTCTTCACTGAAAGTACGGTTATTGTAATGGAAGGCTAAAAACTCATCCCAGAGCGATGTGTCTACGAAGCGTTGCGCCAGCACATTGTACGATTGAGGTCCGGTGTAGGGTGAACGATAAAGGCTGGAATTTGGGAAGTAAAAGGCTATGCCGGTTGAGCCCGGTTTAGCATTTCCGTGGCGCTCAGCTACGATCGTCTGGTTAATCGCATCCAACAGGTTCGCAGAATTCTCCTTAAGAACCTGGTCACTTGTATTGCGGGCAATTAACTGGCTAAAGTGTCCCAAGTCGATGAAAGAGGGTGGCACCTCCTTGCCAAAAATACTGGTAAACGATTGGGCGTAATTTTTGGCACTGGCTACCGCGGACTGATTTTCATCCTGAAGCTGGTAAAGGAATTGATTAAAGGTTGCAATCAGTTGTGGGAACGCCTTGAGATCTACTGCGGTCAGGGTGATATTGGTCTCCAACTGGCGAGCCAGTTGGGCTGCACTGACCTGAGGTGCCCCAAAGAAACCGCCGATCTGAGAACCCTGTCTCAGAAAATCGGCGCGAGCGCTTTCATCAACAATGCGCTGATCCAGCTGGATATAGGTGTCGACAATTGTGGCTGCCAATTGATCAGTGCTCATGTCCGGGTTTTGAACCAATTCTTGTAAAAAGGCTGTGTAAGCCCAACCCAATCCTGGCTCGGTTTCTTCGGATGCAACGGCGAAATCGGCATATGGCTGCAGGGCGGCATAGACCTCCATCTGGCTCATCAGGCAGGCATCCAGGCCAATCAGGTCAAAGCGTGAAACAATATCTTGATCTTGCAAGTAAGCCAGGGCATCATCCAATTCAGACAGGTAGAGGTTATCCCCATTCAGCCGGCTGGTGAGCGGAGCCTGATTGGCACCACTGCTGCCGGCAGTCGGGTCACTCCAGCCACCGGGCCAACCCATGCCGTGATCTGAAAGAATCAAGACATAGCGATCAGCCGGGTAAGAACTGGCAGCCCAGCTGACAAAATCCACCAATGATTCACCCGCCGCCATGTTGACTTCTCCGAGGTCCTGCACCAGCTCAGAATTAAGCCGGTTGAGATCGCCATCCTGCGAAAGCAAATAGCGGCGGGTGGACGTCCAGTTGCCATCCGCCTGGAATCCGCCGCGAAATCGATCGATTTGGGAGACCACGGTAACGCGACCACTGGATCCGGCTTTTTCGGATTCGTTTAAATCCATGTAGATATCCTGTTCCAGAATCTGATCATCGGCGTCCTGATAAAGCATAACCAGCCATTTCTGATCTGCATCCACGGTACCGGAGGTGATCCGGGTCGGGCGCGCTGTAGCAGGCACCTGGGTGACCGAATTAATGGGAGCCTGGGTCGGAAAATCGGCCACATTTCCACTTTCATCACTTCCCAAACCGCCACCTAGTAGCAAATAGGCTACGACCAGAATGACAACCAGCAAACCACCACAGCCCCCACCCAGCTTTCCGCGCGAAGGCAGGCTGAAACCGCCACCGCCACCGCTGCCTCCACCTCCGGTTGGAACAAAACCACCTCCCGAGCCGCCGGCGCTACTGCTGCCGGGGCGGCGAATGGGCGCTTCAGCCCGCTGCTGTGGGGCTTCGCCTTTTCTTCTACGTTTGACATTTACATCCGGGATATTGGACATTCTGAGCATCCTTTCACTTTCCCCTCGACCGGGCGCTGATGTTAATCTTCAATATTTATCCAAATTGTAACGCAAAAGGTGCAAAATACTTACCTTCCTGGGTATGAGAGTCTTTACAAGCAGGCTGAACCCTCTTCAGCCTCTTTTTTTTCCAGGATGAAGTTATTATATTTAGAATCCAAAGGAACCATTTGCAATGCATTTTTCCAAACGCATATTTATTGTCTTTAGCGGGCTGATGCTCCTCTTAGCCCTATTGCTGAATGAAGCCGTCGCCCCCGCTGTACAGGCCCAAAGCGGCATTTGCCAGGCGGAATTCCAATCTGTTGCTATTCCTTTAACAGAGCTTGGCAATCAGGAATACATCCGCATGGACGGTCAGGCGACAGGTTTTCAAGGCGGGCTTTACCCCAACGGGCTTAACCGGCGTCCACCCGCGCACGAACGTCTGGGTCAACAGGCAGCCAAAGCCATCCAACCGCTTGATCTTGACGGAAATGCCGATCCCATCCACGGGAAGATTGTCATGATCTCGATTGGCATGTCCAACACCAACTACGAATTTGAGACTTTCATCCAATCCACGCGCTCCGATGAACGCCTCAACCCGCATCTGGTTCTGATCAATGGTGCCCTACCTGGCCAGACTTCCGATCGCTGGACCGATCCGGCAGCACCGGCCTGGCTGGCATTGGCCGAGACTCTGGATCGTTACCAGGTAAGTGCTTCACAGGTACAAGTTGCCTGGATCAAAGAGACCCAGACCGGGGCAGGCGATTTCCCGGCCAAGGCACAGGCAGTCGCAGCAGATCTGGAGGCGATTGTACACAACCTCTTCACCGCTTACCCAAATGTAAAAATTGTCTACTTTTCCAGCCGTATTTATTCATACACCTATTTCAATGGTCTCAGTCCCGAGCCAAATGCCTACGAAACCGGATATTCGGTCAAATGGCTGATCGAGAAGCAGCTAAATGGCGAGCCAACCCTGAACAACGATCCCACCCGTGGAGAAGTGACCGCACCATTTCTCTCCTGGGGACCTTACTTGTGGGCGGATGGAGAAACTGCCAGAGAAGATGGCCTGCAATGGCTGCCTGAAGACCTGACCAATGATTGTACCCATCCTTCGGCCAGCGGGCGTGCCAAAGTTGCCGACCAGCTCATCGATTTTCTGATAAACGACACAACCGCCAGCCTCTGGTTTTTGAAAGAACCGCCAGTGGATGATAAACTCTACCTGCCCATAATCAGTACTGCGACTGTTGCCACGCTTGAATTGACCCCCGCTCCGATACCATCCCAAACAGTCCGGCTAGTCGCGACAATCACGCCGACCATCATCCTGAGCACGCCAGCGGCAGGATCCTCCGGGGGAATATTGCATGAGTGGTGGCTGGCACTTTCCGCCTGGTTTCGGCGTTTGTTCGGACAGCACTGAGCGTTTACAGGACCGATCAATCCGTCTGGATAACTTCGATTGGCTGACCCGCACTTAACTCATATGCCAGCAGGTTGCGATCTTCAAGCGGATGCACACCGGCCATCTTACGCAGGTCGGCCAGCTGGTAGCCATAGGCTTTCAGGTCTGCAAAAGTGACCATATTTCGATTGGGCTCACTCTCGGCAATCAATGAGGCTGAAGGAAAAATACTATCATTGTGTCCAAAAATAGCGCTATGGGTATAGTTGAGCAAGGTCCTCCACCTGCTGCGCAATTTGCTCCCAGTGGGTGACGGGTTGGAGCGCGTACTGCCCCACGCAAACACGGATCGACAAGGCTGGTTGTGTTGTGGCCGATTTTTCGTTCATGAATGCTCCTGAAGAAAATGATGGCACCCATATTTTGCCACAACTCGGTGCATAAAATCAATTGGATGGATGAGGAATATACATCAGGTTTCCATTTATCATCTTTCGTTTTGAGCCAGGTGATGAGCTAAAAAATGTTATTATAAAAAGAAACATTCAATTTAGTCTTTTCTTAAGTAGCCATAGTGCCTCAATCATGAAAAGATGAAATGAACCCAATAAACCAGCTAAAGGAGAGTTACCATGAAATATAAATCACTTGGACGTACGGGCTTACAGGTCAGCCGGCTTTGCCTGGGTACAATGAACTTTGGACCACAAACAAGCGAGGCTGACAGCTTTGCCATTATGGATGAAGCCCTTGAGCAGGCTATAAACTTCTTTGACACCGCCAATGTCTATGGTCTCTTCACCGCAAGTGGGAATACCGCTCACCTTCATCGCGGTCTGACAGAGGAGATCATCGGGCGCTGGCTGGTGCAGGGCAGCCGGCGTGATCAGGTCGTTCTGGCGACTAAAGTGTTTGGTAAAGCGGGTGAAGATGTCAATGAGCGTGGCCTGTCTGCTTACCACATCCGTAAAGCTTGTGAGGACAGTCTGCGACGTCTACAAACCGATCATATTGACCTGTATCAGATGCACCATATCGAGCGCACAACACCCTGGGAGGAGATCTGGCAGGCGATGGAGCAGCTGGTGCGTGAAGGCAAGGTGATCTATGTCGGCAGCAGTAACTTCGCCGGCTGGGACATCGCCACTGCGCAGTCCAGCGCACAAGCGCGTCACTTCATGGGATTGGTGTCCGAGCAGAGTAAGTACAGCCTGGAGACCCGCACGATTGAGTTAGAGGTCATACCGGTTTGCCGCCACTATGGAGTCGGGCTTATCCCATACAGCCCATTGGCGGGCGGATTGCTGGGTGGGGCATTGCGCAAGGCAAGTGAAGGTCGCCGGGCAAGTGATCATATGGAAAAACAAATCGATCAGCACCGCCCACAACTGGAGGCCTATGAGGCTCTCTGCCAGGAGCTGGGTGAAGCACCGTCTGACATCGCATTAGCCTGGATGCTGCATAATCCGGTAGTCACCGCCCCCATTATCGGCCCCCGCACCATCCAACAGTTAACCAGCAGTTTGAAAGCTCTGGAAATATCCCTCTCAGATGAAACTATGTTGCAGCTCGACCAGATCTGGCCTGGCCCCGGCGGCGAGGCGCCTCAAGCTTACGCCTGGTAAGTGCACCAAAAAAGAATTTCATTTTTCATCAATCTATAGGCAAAGAATTCGTTTACAAAGCTGGCGCGTAATCGTGCGCCAGCTTTTCGTTGTTAAGATAGCGAATTATCGTCTATACTTGATGGATAATTTAACCGAAATCCATTATGAAAAACGATTTTTCAAAAGTACACCCCGAGCTGCAACAATTTGCAAAGAACACCCCAACTATCAGTTTCAGTAAAAAGAACCTGTGGCTTATCAATATCTTAATGCGATTCGTGCCTTCGCCGAAAACTCCTGAAGATGTCCTCATTGAAAATGTCTTTATCCCTGTTCATGATAATCGCAGAAATATCCGTTTGCGAATCTACAAATCTGAATCCATTGATCGTCCGGCACCTATACTGCTCTGGCTGCATGGCGGAGGATATGTGATGGGAAGACCCGAAATGGACGATTGGATTTGCGCGGAATATGTACGCGAGCTTGGCATCACAGTTGTTTCGTTAGATTATCGCCTGGCACCCAGATATCCTTTTCCGGCAGCGCTGGATGATTGTTTTTCTGCGTTGAAATGGGTGAGCTCTAATTCTCGAATGCTTAACACCGATTCCAATCATATTGCTATCGGTGGCAACAGTGCAGGCGGTGGATTGGCAGCTTCACTGGCTCAGCTGGTCCATGACCAGGGAGACATAAAAGTGGCTTTTCAGCTGCTTGTTTACCCCATGCTGGATGATCGCACAATACTGCGGGTAGATATCGACGGAAGCGCTAATGTCACTTGGGATCACAAGAGCAATCGTTTTGGATGGGAATCCTACCTGGGAAGGAAATGTGCAACTGAAGATGTGCCCGTTTATTCAGTGCCTGCACGTCGAACAGATCTCTCGGGGTTGCCGCCAGCCTGGATCGGCGTGGGATCAATGGACATATTTCATGACGAAGATGTGGCCTATGCCCGGAAATTGAAGGAATGCAACGTTGAATGTGAATTAGAAATTGTCCCAGGCGCATTTCATGGATTTGATGTCTTCAATCCTCGATTACCGGTCGTTCAGGATTTCCGAAAATCGCAAATGGCAGCTTTGAAAAAATATTTGTGCAATTGAATAAAACCAGGAACGTTTTGGGAAGTACAATTTATTTAATCACGAACGCGCAGAGCGAATGACCGAATGGCGCGAAAATATTTTGTTCGCTATCCGAGATTAGAAAACTCTTCTCTGTTCTAGGTCCTACATGGTTTCGGCAGCATACATGACCGAAAGCGCGGTCTTGCATAGCGCGAAAATGGCAGTCTTTTCCTGTGAGCTGCGAGGTGTGAGCTGTGAGCTGTGAGCTATCCTGTGCCCCCAAGGGGACTCGAACCCCTGTTTGAGCCTTGAGAGGGCTCCGTCCTGGGCCGCTAGACGATGGGGGCGGCCTCAGATGAGAGCGTAATTTTAGCATGCACGTATAGCCCTGTCAACACGCATCCGTACGAAGAAAAGAGTGAAGGAAACTCCTGGAAAAATTCTACTCGGTGGCCGATCTCTCCGACCAAATCGACTCGCCCAAATTCCAAATTAACCAACCAACCGATCAACAAATCAACCAGCCAACTAATCAACTTTTTCTACTTTCCCCCTCATTACCCATTACTCTTTGCCCATTCCTTTCCTCTCTACTCTCCATTGATTTTTTACCTCTCACGTGCTATTATCCATACGTATAGATATCGTTCTTTTTTTTCCGCACCTTAACATTGGCATAATTCTTTTAAGGAGAGTAATTATGAGCACTGATTTTATTGTACGTTTAATTGGCATGGTTGTTTTCTGTATTTTAGGCGTTATTTTGGGTACCAACCTTGGCACGATGGCCAACAGCAACCCGAATGCAAATATCCCTCTAAATATCGAGCAATATGCCTTTACTGTTGGCCTGGTCGGAGCACTTTTCGGATTGATTCTGACACCCATCCTCACCACCCGCCCCATGCGTTCCATTCGGGCATTGCTCACACGAATTTCTGCGCAATCATTACTGGCATCATTTGCCGGACTTACTACTGGTCTCCTGGTCGCCGCCCTGCTGGCATTTCCGCTTTCTTTATTACCTAATCCGTTTGGATCCATTCTCCCGTTTGTTGGCGTCATTATTTTTTCCTACCTGGGTATATCGGTATTCTTAATGCGCCAGACGGACATTTTTAATATGCTCGGTTCTTTTGGGCAAAGAGCTAACGCCGGATTGCCTGGCTCACCCGTTGGAGAAAATTCACCCAATTGGGCAGAGACCCGCACCATTTTATTGGATACCAGTGTCATTATCGATGGCCGCATCAGTGATATTGCCCGTACCGGGTTCTTGCCGGGATCTTTATTGATCCCGCGCTTTGTTTTGATCGAATTACAATATATCGCCGATTCACCTGACAGCCTGCGTCGTCAACGCGGGCGCCGCGGCATGGAAGTGTTAGCCCAATTACAAAAGGAACCTAATATACCCGTCCGAATCAGCGACATCGATGTGGAAGGGGTACGCGAAGTGGATGACAAACTGGTCATTTTGGCTCGCCAGCTGCGTTGTCCGGTATTAACCAATGATTACAATCTCAATCGAATAGCAGAATTACAGGGAGTTACCGTACTTAATATCAATGAACTGGCCAATGCCGTCAAAACTGTTTTATTGCCGGGTGAGATAATGAACGTACGGGTAATTCAGGATGGCAAAGAAGCCAACCAGGGCGTTGGCTATATGGATGACGGCACCATGGTCGTAGTTGAAAATGGCCGTGATTTTATGGATAAAGAAATTATGGTGGTAGTTACCAAGGTTCTGCAAACCGCTGCCGGCCGGATGATTTTCGGCAGGCCTGAAAACGAAGGCTGATAAGTTTAGCAAGGAGCCCGTTTAGCATGACAATCAAAATTTACAATACATTAACCCGCAAAAAGGAAACCTTTGAGACACTGGAGCCGGGAAAGGTGCGCCTGTATGTCTGCGGTCCAACCGTTTACTCCAATGCGCATGTCGGCCATGCCATGTCTGCCATGGTCTTTGACATCATTCGCCGTTATCTCGAATACCGCGGGTACGATGTGCGCTATTTGCTTAACTTTACCGATGTAGATGACAAGATCATCGCTCGTGCCAATCAGTCCAATCAGGATCCATTTGAACTGGCTGAGACCTACATTCGCGAATATGAACAGAATTTAGCCGATCTCAATATTAAGCCAGCCACATTTAACCCACGCGCCACCCAGGAAATCGGCCAGATTATTGATATGATTTCCGGGCTGATTGAAAAAGGATATGCTTATCCGGTCGATGGTGATGTCTATTTTCGCGTGCAAAAAGATGCTGATTATGGCCGCCTTTCGGGCCGCAAACTGGAAGATATGCAGGCAGGTGCGCGCATTGCCATTGATGACCGCAAAGAGCATCCGATGGATTTTGCCCTATGGAAGGCCGCCCGGCCTGGAGAGCCGCTATGGGAAAGTCCGTGGGGAGCTGGCCGCCCAGGTTGGCATATCGAATGCTCGGCTATGAATCTGCACCATAACGGCGAACAGATTGACATTCATGGCGGCGGCAACGATCTTATCTTCCCACACCATGAAAATGAGATTGCCCAAACTGAGAGCCTGACCGGTAAGCCTTTTGCCCGCTACTGGGTCCACAATGGCATGCTGCAGCTTCACGGTGAGAAAATGTCCAAATCAACCGGAAATCTGATCTCAATCGAAGATTTTCTTACAAAATACTCCGGAGACGCGCTCCGATTAACGGTCCTGAATTCCAGCTACCGCTCGCCACTTACATTTACTGAGGACGTTTTGCTGCAATCTCAAAAAGCACTTGAGCGGCTGCAATCAGCCTTCAAACCAGCATCACCTACTGCCAGTGGCGTCAACCCGGCCGAAGCAGAAGTTCTCGAAAAGCAAACTGCCACGACGGTTGACAATTTCATCGCCAGTATGGACGATGACTTTAACAGTGCCGGTGCATTGGGTGGCATGTTCGACCAGGTGCGCGTTATCAATCAAACCCGCAGCTTAGGGGCAACCGAATCTCAATTGGCACCCGCTCAAGCCAAATTACGCGAATTAGCGGACGTGCTCGGCCTGGAACTATTATCAAATACCGGCACAAGCAATGCAGATCCCTTTATTGACCTTCTGATTGATCTGCGCAACACCATGCGCGCGGATAAACAATGGACTTACAGTGATACGATCCGTGACAGACTCAAAGATGCCGGCGTGATCCTGGAAGACAGCAAAGATGGCACTACCTGGCATTGGAGTTAGCAGGTGAAGGAATGGATCAGCGGACGTAACCCTGTCTACGAAACCCTGCGTGCTGGAAGACGACACATATTCCGTTTATTACTGGCCAAAGGTGGAGATCGTGGTGGTCACATTCCAGAAATCATTAAACTTGCCCGTGCTCGCAATATTGCCTTCGAGGAAGTCGCCCGTAGCCAATTGGATGGTCTGACCAGCCATCATCAGGGGATTGCCTTGCAGACCAGTGCTTATCCAATGGTAAACATGCTGGACATTTTCATTCGTGTTGAAGAGTCAACCCAGCCAATTTTTATTCTGGTGCTGGATGAAATTCAAGACCCGCAAAACCTTGGCACTTTATTTCGCAGTGCTGAGGCAGTAGGCATACACGGGGTGCTATTGCCATTTCGGCGAACAGCCACAATTACACCTGCCGTTGTGAATGCCTCCTCCGGTGCTACAGAACACTTACTGGTAGCACAGGTCAATCTGGCCCAGGCAATTGAAGAACTAAAAGCAGCTGGTGCCTGGATCGTCGGCCTTGAGGGAGGAGAAGGATCACAGCCTATTGAGGAAGTAAAGCTGGATGGCGCACTCGCAGTTGTTGTTGGCGGTGAAGGCAGTGGTATGCGCAGCCTGACCCGCAAGATGTGTGATCATCTCGTGCGTCTGCCTATGTACGGTCAGGTCGATTCGCTTAATGCGGCTGTGGCTGGATCGGTTGTGCTGTATATGGCACTTCAGGCACGGACAGGTTAGTACATCTTGTGCTTTGATGAAATGTTTATAACCTATCATTTTGCGTGGCCAGCTAAAACCACTGATTTCGACTCTACATTACCCAGAATTGCATGGTCAGACCTTCACAATACTAATGCAATTCCAATACTTGAGCGCTATACTGAATTAGTAAACAATTAACTATCATACCGCGGAGGAAACTATGCTTATTAAACAAGAATTAGCGTCAAAAATAATGGAACAGGTCGGAAATGAACTGGCCGCCTCTTCACAATACCTGGCAATCGCCATTTACTTTGAACAAGAAGCCTTTGGCAACACTGCCAGCTTTTTCTACAAACAGGCAGCAGAAGAACACGAACACGCCATGAAATTACTCAAATATGTGGTTGAAACAGGCGGCGAAGCCAAAATCCCGGCTATCCCGGCACCTACCGCAACCATCAAATCGCCCGAAGATGCCTTCCGCACTTCACTCAATTGGGAAATTGAAGTTACCAGCCAGATTAATGGCCTGATGGATATAGCCAAAGAACAGAAAGATTATCTGGCACAAAACTTCCTAAACTGGTTTGTCGAGGAACAGCTCGAAGAAGTAACCACTATGGAAAAATTCCTGACCATTGTCAAAAAGCTGGCAGACCGTAATATTTTCATGCTTGAAAGTATCATCAATCGCGTAGAATAATTCCTGGAGAACTATTCCAAAGTACCAAACCAAAGGGCCGCTCTTACAAAAGGCAGCCCTTTGTCATTTTTTTCTATTAATTTTCGTTTTTGCAAATCTATAGAATAAATGCCCACAAAACCCACAGGCCGATCATGATAGCGCCGATTGCGAAGCGTACAACTACAGCCCAACCGCAACCGAATGCCATGCTGCCCGTTGTATCCAGAGCCTTACGGAAATCCTTAACCCGCAAATATTCAACGATAAATAATGCGATCATTGCAAAAAGCAAGCCACCCACCGGCGGTAACAGCAGGGTGCCCAATACAGCCCCAAGCAATGCTGCGGCGATTGCCCACCACGATGCTCCCTTCTGCTTTGCACTGGCCCCTATCAAGACATTATCAATCAGGCTGCCAATGATCATTAAAATAGTCATCACAGCAAAAATGATCCAGCCGCCGGTGCTAAAACCTGCAGCCAGGCCATACACCAGTCCGGCGGCCCAAATAATCACCAGGCCTGGTACGATTACAATTAACAACCCCAGCCAACCGATCAGCATGGTCAGGCCAACCAGGACATGCAGCGTAACATTACCTAATGATTGAAAATCCATATCTTTCCTTTACGAACAAAATGAGCGTTGTTGCTATTTATACGAGCTTTTTTACCGAAAAGTTGTAATTGCACAACCTTAATGGCTGAAAAAATCTTGAAAGACTTCACAAGTAACATGCTACCCAATCTGACTCACGCCTCCCATCCAGGGTTTCAGCACCTCAGGGATCATGATCGTGCCATCTGCCTGCTGATTGTTTTCCATGACGGCAATTAACGTACGCGGCAAACCCAGGCCGGAGCCATTAAGGGTGTGTACCAGTTGAGTCTTGCCTTGTTCAGGCCGGTATTTGATGTTTGCGCGGCGCGCCTGAAAGTCGCCTACATTGGAAACAGAAGAGACCTCCAGCCATTCCTGGCAGCCTGCCGCCCAAACTTCGATATCATAGGTGACACGGGAATTGAAGCCAAGATCGCCGCTGCAGAGCTGCACGATGCGATACGGCAGGCCAAGCAGTTTGACGGTTTCCTCTGCATCTGCCAGCATTTTCTCCAGCTCCCGCTGGGATTCTTCAGGTTTGCAAAAGATATACATTTCCACCTTGTCAAATTGATGGCCGCGCTTAATTCCACGCACATCCCGGCCGGCGCTCATCTTCTCACGGCGAAAACAGGGTGTGTAGGCAGTATAACGTAGCGGCAGCTCGCTCTCTTCGAGAAAATCATTCATGTGCAAGCCTGTTAAAGGCACTTCGGCTGTTGGCACCATCCAGAAGTCTTCCTCAATATCATGGTAAAGATTATCCACAAACTTGGGGAGCTGGCCGGAGGCATACAGCGTTTCTGCCTTGACCATGAAAGGCGTGTATTTTTCGGTGTACTGCTGGCGAATATGCAAATCAAGCATAAAAGCAATTAGTGCGCGTTGTAAACGGGCTCCCGCGCCGCTAAGCACATAAAAACGTGAGCCGGTGATTTTGACCCCCTGGTCAAAATTGATGATCCCCAGCTGAGGACCCAATTCCCAGTGCGGCTTGGGATCAAAATCAAAGACGGGTTTTTCGCCGATGGTGCGCAAAACCACGTTTTCACTCTCATCTTTTCCGAGCGGCGTGTCCTCATCCGGCATATTGG
Organism: Anaerolineales bacterium; assembly: GCA_038329785.1. Classification (GTDB taxonomy): domain Bacteria; phylum Chloroflexota; class Anaerolineae; order Anaerolineales; family Anaerolineaceae; genus UBA6170. Next base: position 27,112 of record JBBQNI010000049.1, read on the forward strand.
GTACTCCGGAAATCAAATCTTTCAAGCTTGAATCAGCCTGGCGTACCTTCTCATCCAGCACCGCAATCTGGTCCCCAACCTGGCGCATGGCATTAATTTTTGCCTCGCGCTCACTTTTTTCCTTGCTGCTGCCAATTTCTTTGGAAACCCGGTTTCGTTCCGCTTTTAGCGTTTCCACCTCGGCCAGGTAGGAACGTCGCT
>JBBQNI010000050.1:0-26223 GCA_038329785.1 Anaerolineales bacterium
GGCATGTCAGACTGGAAAGAAGCTTGGTGGTAACGAGATGGGGGAGAAAAGTGAATTTCACGCGGAGACGCGGAGAACGCGGAGGTTTTTTAAATCACTTCTACTCGAACTTTTTCCTCCTCCCCTTGGGGAATTCCGTCAATAGAGCAAGAGGTCACATGAACCCTCTGAAGAGTTGTTGCTCAAGGGCAACCGGATTCGCGCGCAAGCGTGTTGGGCTAAGTAATACAGGAATTTTTGGGAGAAAGACATCCGGGCTTTTGTAGGTTGGGCATATCTGACCGGAAAGAAAGGTGTGTGCAAGGTTAGAGAATAGAAAGTCATCACAGAAAGCTGAGTGCCCAACAATCACCGCGGTTTAAAACCCTGGCCAATAAAATGATATACAATTTTCCAAGTTATTTTTAACATGATCCTGTGCGGATACCGAGGATCCCTGATGGCGAAAATGTTGGGCACTCAGTACACCAGCTCAAATTTTTACCAGCTGATCTTGCCCTCATGTATCCTTCCAGCAGGACGTGCCCAACCTACATTTAAATATCTTCGCTCTGCGGGTGAGTTCTCAAAAACAACACCTGATATGGTGCCAGCCTAACCCCCTGCGGAGGTAATAATTCCCCACTCAGCAGGTCCAGCTGGTGATTCTCCAATCCATGGCTGCGTAGAATATCAGCAGAGATGGATTGCTCCTGCTCGGAGAAGTTGGCAACCACCAGAACGCGATCGTCTCTCTTTCCCCGCAGGTAGGACAGTACGTGTGGATTGCCGCTCTCAATCGCTTGTAACTGGTTACCACTGAAGACTTCATGCTCTTTGCGCAGCCGGATTAGCTTCTGCAATCCCTGGTAGACACGCTGCTGTAAGCTGCCCGGTTCATTCCTGTGCTCGATCTTTTCCCAGTCTGTCACGGGGCGGTGCACCCAGCGTGAATCGTCCGCCAGAGCCGGGTTCGCGCGGTACTCGTAATCGTTCAGCATGCCCACTTCATCGCCCAGATAGATGAGCGGAATGCCGCCGGTGGTCAGGATGAGGGCATGCAACAGCAGGATGCGTTTGATGGCCAGGGCCACTTCGACTTCAGTCTCTTCTTTAAGTGCCTTTTCCAGCCCAGCCAATGAAGCCAGAGTACCGCTAATTCGCATGTCACCGGTTTTGGGATTCTCCTGGAAGGGCAGGCCGCGCGCAAATGAGCCTGGAAATCGCCCAGTATAAAAGGCGTTCAGGAATTTGCGGTGGTCGTAACCGTTTATACCAAACTGCCAGGCATCTTCGTCTGAAAATGTCCAGCCTATATCATCATGGACGCGCACATAGTTGACCCAGGCTGTACCTTCAGGTAATTGAAAGCGGTTCTGTAAGGCTTGCGTGAGCTGGTTGGTTTCACGCGTCGCCAGGGTATTCCACAGCAATGCCATCAGCAGCGGGTTGTAAGAGAGCTGGCATTCTTCCGGCTTGATGTATTTGATGACCTCATCCGGGTGCACGATGGCTTCCGACTTGAACAGCAGCGCCGGGCAAGCGATGCGCGCGACCGTGTTGAAAGCCTGGATGAGGATATGCGCCTGTGGTAAGTTTTCACATGCCGTGCCAAGTTCTTTCCAGGTGAAGGCAACCGCATCCAGGCGCAAAACATCCACAACGATATTGGCCAGGAAGAGCATTTCTTCTGCCATGCGATTGAAAACTTCCGGATTGGAATAATTTAAATCCCACTGGTATGCGTGAAAGGTTGTCCAGACCCACTGGCCAACTTTTTCGTGCCAGGTGAAGGAGCCGGAGTGCTCGTCCGGGAAGATCTCCCTCAGGGTGCGTTCGTAGGCATCCGGCATGGACCGGTCTGGAAACATGTAGTAGTATTTCTGGTAGCATGGATTTCCCTGTTTGGCTTTTTCCGCCCAGATGTGGTTATCGGCGGTATGGTTATAGATCAGATCAAGCACCAGGTTGATGCCGTTTTCATGCAGGTGAGCGGCGACTTCGCGCAGCTGCTGCATGCTGCCAATTTTTGGGTTGACCTCGCGGTAACTGCTGACAGCGTAACCGCCATCGTTTTCGCCTTCCGGCACCGCAAACAAGGGCATCAGGTGCAGGTAATTGAGACCCATCTCTTGCAAGTAGCCCATCTTGCGATCAAGCCCGGCCAGATCGCCTGAAAAACGATCCACATAACAAACCCCACCCAGCATCTGATTGGATTGGAACCAGTCGGGGGCGGCATAGCGGGTTTTGTCGCGGCTTTTTAATTCAGTAGCGCGATCCTGCCAGAACAGGCAGATGGTATCCAGAAGTTGTTCAAAATGAAAATAAAAATCATACTCAGTTGCGTATAGCTGATAGAAATCGGTCAGGAGGTCATCGAAGTAATCATCTAATCGCTGCCAAAAATCCTGCCATTGCAGCGGGTATTCATCGGCCAGATGCGCGGAGCGTTCTTCCAGTTTTGGCAGCAGGCGTTGGCGGGTTGTTTCTATCTGGTAGGCGTTGATCGCTACAAGAGGGCTCATTCCATTCTATCTTTCACTGCTTTCCTGGTTGCCATGCTCCTGGCTGGCGGAGGAACTGAAATCCGCTCCTTCGAGGGGCGGGGCTTCATCCTGACGATGGAAATGCAGCCATAAGAATTGATGCGGTCCCAGGGAAAGACGCAGGTTGCCATCGAACAAACCATGCCAGTTCTGCTGAGCCCAAAGGTCATAGGCCTGGCCGATTGCCTGCTCTAGAACCAGGTCGATTTCCTGGCGGGTTGATGAAAGGTTGTTGAGCACAACCACCATTTCACTGCCAAAACTGCGCGTGAAAGCGGCGATGGATGGGTTGGCATGTCGCAGCCACTCCAGGTCGCCATAACTGAAGATCGGGTTTTCCTTTCGCGTTTTGACCAGCTGGTGCATGAACATTAGCTGCGACTGCGGGTCCTCAAGTTCGTCTTTAACATTGACAAATGCCGGGCTGTAGGGCGCATCGCTGATCACCGGAGTATACAAATCCTGTGGGTTGGCTGTGGAGAAGCCGGCATTGAGGCTGTTATCCCATTGCATGGGCGTGCGGACGCCATTGCGGTCAAAAAGCCAGATGTTATCACCCATGCCAATTTCGTCACCGTAATAGATGATTGGTGTGCCGGGAAGCGCAAAAAGTAAGGCAAAGGCCAGGCGGATTTTCTGCTGGTTGTTATCCAAAAGGGGGGCCAATCTGCGGCGGATTCCGAGATTGAGGCGCATGCGCGGGTCGGGGGCGTACTCCTGCCACATCCATTCGCGTTCCTGCGGGGTAACCATCTCAAGCGTCAATTCGTCGTGATTGCGCAGGAAGGTGACCCATTGGCAGTCATCCGGAATGGGCGGGGTTTCATCAATAATCCATACCAGCGAGGAACGATCCTCCTGCTTGAGGGCCATGAAAATACGCGGCATGAGTGGGAAGTGGAACCCCATGTGAAACTCGTTGCCTTCATGGAAATAGGCCAGTACATCTTTAGGCCACTGGTTAGCTTCGGCAAGCAAAATGGCTTGTGGGTAATAGCTATCTAAAAAGCTGCGCAGGCTGCGTAGAAATTCGTGGGTTTCCGGCAGGTTTTCGCAGTTGGTGCCTTCGCGCTCGAACAGGTAGGGGACTGCATCAGCGCGAAAACCATCGATACCGAGATCCAGCCAGAATTTCATCACATCGCGCATCGCCTGACGGACGGCCGGGTTTTCGTAGTTCAGGTCTGGCTGACTGGCATAAAAGCGGTGCCAGTAATACTGCTGAGCTTCTTCATCCCAACTCCAGTTGGAATCAAGTGTATCCAGGAAAATGACTCGCGCATCCTGATATTTTTCCCTGGTATCGCTCCAGACGTAATAATCATGATAAGGAGAGTCCTTATCGGCGCGCCCCATTTGAAACCAGGGGTGCTGGTCGGAGGTGTGGTTCATGACCAGATCCATAATGATGCGTATGCCACGCGCGTGGGCTTCATTGATCAGGGTGCGCAGGTCTTCAACCGTTCCAAAAACCTCTTGAATATTGTAGAAGTCGGAAATATCGTAACCGTCATCTTTCAAAGGGGATGGGTAAAGCGGCATTAACCACAGGCAATCCACACCCAGGTTGCTGAAATAATCCAGTTTGTGGGTCACGCCGGCCAGATCACCATGGCCATCGCCATTGGAATCATAGAACGCCCTTACGTTGACCTGATAAAAGGAAGCGAGTTTGTACCATAATTGCTGGCGGGGAAAGGTCATAGCGAAGCCAAATCCTTTATGATGAAGTTTGTGTAACATGCCGTTCACTGAGCGAGCTTTGATTATATCCAATAATCAGCCACATCTAGGCACCGAAAACCGCTCAAGGCTTACAAGTTTGCAAGCAATATAAAAGCTGTCAGAAAACTCCACATTAAATTCCGGAAAAGAGGTTTCTGATGAACATTTCATCAGTAGAAATTGTAAAAAGAGCAAGGAGTGGCTGCCTGGCTTTTTCCGGTTTGCAAGACAGCCACCAAGGGAGAAAAAAATGAGCGATTATCCTTTTACGGCTCCTGCGAGCATTCCTCGTACAAAGTATCTTTGTAATGAGAAGAAAACGATCATTGGTAATAACATGGATAAGAATGCAGCCGCCGTCAAGATTTGCCAACCTGCTCCCAAAGAAGAAACCATATTACTGATTTGATAGGTCATTACAGGTTTGGTACCACCCAGGAAAACCAAAGCTACTAATAAATCATTCCATACCCACAGGAATTGGAAGATTCCAAGAGAAGCGATTGCAGGCAGTGCCAGGGGAATTGCAAGTTTAGTGAAAGCTGTCCAATGATTTGCCCCATCCAGATAGGCAGATTCAAATAGATCTCTAGGTAACGACCCCAGAAAATTCCTCATTAAGTAAATTGCATAGGGCATACCAAAACCAGTATGGAATAACCAGACCCCTAAAAATGTTGCGTTCAATCCCAAATCAGCATAAATCCGGGAGATAGGAACCATTGTCATTTGAAGCGGTACTACCTGCAAGCCGACCAATATTGCAAAAATCAGCATTCTTCCTTTAAAATGCATCCAGGCGAATGCATATCCAGCAAATGCCGCTAATATGATTGGTAAAATCGTTGCAGGAATCGTTACAAATAAACTATTAACAAACGCTCTACCCATTCCGCGTGGGTTTAATAAATCGGAGAGATTACAATTAATATCCAGTGGTGGGGTGTCTTCTGCACAGTCCTGGGTATAAGTACGGGTGCCGCGATAACCAACCAGCGCGTCGATATAGTTGTTTAATGTAACTCTTGGCCTGGTTTCCAGTCCTGATATATTCTTCAGGTGCACAACTATGTCGGCAACAACTTGAGCATTAGGAACAGGAACATCTTTCATGTGTGGTGCGCCATCGATTTCCTTTGCTAATGCAGGTAATAATAAGACCGATCGATCAAATTTTGAAATTAATTCAGGATCACCTAAATTTGCATTAGGAAGTAAGTCACCTCTATTGCCATGACACGCTTCGCAATAAGTAGCGTATTCTTTAGAACCAACGGGTGCATTTAAAATCGTCCACCAACCAGAACTATTAATAGATTGTACGGGACGAAATGATGTAACCAATAATCCGAATGTAGGTACGATCCAGATTATCACGATAAAAATGATAAGGGCATTCTTGGGAATGTGAGATAGAAATTGATTGATTTTTTCCTTTTTCATCGCATTTCCTCCTGAGCCAGTAAGCGTTTGATATTCATATATATAAATGGAATAATCGCAACAACCAAAATCACTGCAATTGCAGTGCCTCTCCCCATATTGAAGTTGATGTACATTTCTGTGTACATACGATTTGCGATAACATCTGTATGGAAGTTTCCTCCGGTCATAACATAGACAAGATCAAACAATTTCAGGACATTGATTACCATTGTCGTTATAACCACAAGAATGGTCGGCATAATCATCGGAATAATTATGTTGGTGAAAACCCGCCATTCTGTTGCTCCATCTACCCGAGACGCTTCTATTATCTCATCCGGTACTGATTTTAGGGCGGAAGAGAGAATTGTCATACAAAAACCTGTCCAAATCCAGACGCCCACGATGATCAACATATAAGTGTTCAAAACAGGAGTGGTTAGAAATGATATGGGTTTTCCACCTAAACCAGTAATAATTGCATTTAACAAACCCACCTGCAACTGTTGTGAACCATAGTTATAAACAAACTTCCAAATTACACCAGCACCTACAAATGAAATTGCCATTGGCATAAAGATCATTGCCTTCGACAATGCTTCATACTTGATTCCATCCACAATTTTGGCAAAGACCAATCCAATCAGGACGGTAAACGCCACCATAAAAATGATCCATTTTATGGTATTTCCGTACGATGATATCCAAAATGAATTCCATAATGTTACAAAAGTACTGGTATTTAACTCAGCGGTCAGAGCATAGTGATAATTCTCAAATACTCCCCAACACGGGTTCCCCTCTACACAGGTTGTGGCTGCTGACTCAAGGCCTGTTCTATCTTTAAAACTTAATTGAATGGTATTAATCATCGGATAAACGATGAAGAATATCATTAGCAGGATCGCAGGAGCCAGATAGTAATATGGTGTCACTTTTCCCTGTCGCATAATCTTAGGAACGGCTTTTGTGCCCATGTGTCCACCTCCACTGATGATATATTTAAATGTAATTATATGGGATTTTAAGAGGCGGTATGGTACCGCCTCTTATTAAAACTATAGTTTCGTTATTTTACATTATTATTTAAGTGCGGCAGCTTGAACAGCAGCTGCATCAGCTAAGGCTGCATCCAAATCACCACCGTTTACATAATCAACGATCGCTTTCCATTCTGCGCTACCAAAACCACCCGGGATCGAATCACCAATATCCGGAGTAAAACCTGCGGCAGAGTAAAATGCATCAGCTTTCTTGATCAAACCTGTATCGGTATATTTACCAGCGGCACCCTTATTCGGTGAAAGGTCAAACCCAGCGGCTGCCCAGGCAGCTCCTCCTTCTGGAGATGAGAGGTAGCTCACCAAAGCTTTCACTACAGGTTTGTCACTAAAGGCCATCAACCAGTCAGATCCACCTTGTAAACCTTTGGCACCAGGGATTACAAAGAAGTCATAATCCTTACCAAACTCATAGGAAGGATATTGAGTTGTCACTGTTCCTCCAGCGAAGCCCGATTGTTTTACCATGTAGGCTTCTGGCGGATCAGAGAATACTTTTAAGATAGCATCATTGAAACCCGTGGATAAAGTGCCTGATGCGCCGCCAACAGTATAGGTAGGATCAGTTGCCCATTTTCCGTAAATTTCATAGGCTTGTTTTACGCCAGCATCATTATATGGAACTGACCCATCAATAATACCATTTACGAAATCAGGCCCTTGGTTTACAAGCATAATATCTTGTATAAAGTCTGATCCGGTCCAACCGGTTGCATCACCAGATTCCATACCCATTGACCACGGCACATTACCATCTGCAGCAATCTTTTCAACCAGTGCATCTAATTCGTCCCAGGTTGTTGGTACGGTGTATCCAGCAGCTTCAAAGTTTATCGGACTATACCAGATGATTGTCTTAATATCCGATTTGACCGGTAACCCCAGCCATGTACCATCGATGATTCCCCCATCAATTGCACCAGGAATGTATGCATCCTTATTTGCACCTAATGCATCGATCGCTTTCAAACCATCTTTATATTGAAGAATCTGGGTTACATTCCAGAAAGCGACATCGGGTGGATTGCCAGCCTGAACACGAGTATCTAATAAGGCTTGATCACGTGTAGATTCTGGTTGTAAGACGATTCCACATGCATCAACCAAAGGTTTAAGAATTTGGTTTAATCGTTCTTCTTCCTGTCCTGCCCATTGATACAACATGGAAATTGTATCTCCCTTAGCTACACCACTACACCAAGCCGGTGCCTCGGGTTCTGCCGGTGCTGTGGTTGCTTCTACGACCGGTGCTGTAGTTGCTTCTACGACTGGCGCTGTGGTTGCTTGTTCAACTGGCGCTGTGGTTGGGGCCGTAGTAGGTGTTGCAGCCGGTGTACAGGCTGCAATTGCCATTGTAAAAATAGCCATTACTGCAATTAGTTGCCAAAATTTGTTTTTCATTACTCCTCCATACAATAGTTAAGGTATTTTTTTTTATGAACTTACGAAAATTGGATTACTGAATTTTTGCGTTGGTTACCTCCTTAGCATGCTTTTAAATAATCCTTACGTAGTTTCCCTCTGATTAACCTGTAAGGGTAATTCAACATGACGGGGCAAGCGGGTTTGATCCTGCTTATCCGCCATCAAGAGTTCGATAGCGATTTGGCCTGATTCATCCAGATGTTGCCGAATAGTCGTCAGACAGCTGTAATTGGCCATATCGATGTCACCAAAACCGATGAGAGCCAGATCTGGGTGATCAATGGAGTAATAATCGCGGGCAGTCATTGTGAATTCCTCCCTTGCCCGCCGCCGCATGATTCTCGTATTACCAAATGTGTATCCAGAATGATTTGTTTCCGAGTGGGGCGTTTGCCGTTGATCAAATCGATTAACAGGCTGCCGGCTGCCTGTGCCAGCTGGGAAATTGGCAGATGGACGCTGCTCAGGCGCGGGGAGATAAAGGCAGAGAGGGGCACATCATCGAGCGAGACCACGGCCATATCCGCGGGAATCTGTAGGCCGGCGTCGTGCAAAGCCGACATGGCGCCAAAGGCGACCACATCGCTGGCGATGAACACCGCGGTGGGGTTTGGTTGAACCGAAAGAAGCCCCTGCATGGCACGATAGCCGGAAGGGGGATCAAAATCACCAAAGCGCACCAGGCGATCATCAATCGGCAAGTGGTTCTCCTGCAATGCCAAATGGTAACCTCGCAGACGGTCGGCGGCGGCGGTGAACACCGGTGTGGCGTTGGTGATGCAGCCAATTCGGCGGTGTCCGAGTGAGATCAAGTGCTGAGTGGCCATCTTGGCAGCCTGGATGTTATCGACATCCACGGAGTAAAAAGGGCTTGCCGGAAGTCCGCCCATCAGCACGGTCGGAAAATCTGTTTTGGCCAGCAAATCAAGTGCGCGGTCATCTGTGCGCGGGCCGGAGAATAGAATGCCATCCACCTGGCGGGCTTGAATCAGTCGCTGGTAGGAATTTTGGTCCTCATGATCTTCGAGCACATCCAGCAATACACGCATCTGGTTTTGATGGGCTTCCAGCACCAGCGCATCTACCACCTGGGTTAAGAAGACATCCGAGCTGATCTGATGATGACTGCGAGACAGCACCAGCCCGATGACGCCGGCTTTTTTGCTGACCAGAGCCTGAGCGGCGGCATTGGGGACATAGCCCAAATCCTGAGCCGCGCGGAATACCCGCTGGGCTGTCTTTGGGCTTATTTGACTGAGTTCGTGTTTGTTGTTTAAGACCAATGACACCGTAGTACGGGAAACGCCGGCGCGCAGGGCAACATCCTGACTGGTGATCTGTTTTTTCTGAACCATTGTCCTCACTGACACGCGTCACTAACACGTGTAATTAGAATAGCAAATTAAAAAGCCAAAGTCAAGGAAATATACCTTGGCGTGTAGCAGGTATCCGCACTTCGCGCCCGGGCAGCTGCCTACGCGAGCGGGTAGAAAAGACCGGAGACGTGGAATGGGAGACCGGAGACCGTAAAGGTGAGTTTTTGAAGTGGTGGCAGTGTGTAGAGAACCACGGCTACCCTTAGTTTTTCGATTAACCGCAAAGAGCGCGAAGGGCAATAAAAATATTGGACCGTAGCCGGCTTGCGAAGCGACGAACAAAGGGACGAACAAAGTTAGTCCAAAGCTGGCAACTTACAAAAAACCGAGTTTCGGATTGGGCGGTAGAATAGAAATGAATTTCAACACCACTTGGATATGACCAGAAACTTGGTTTTGGACAAATTAATTTCAATCCCGAAGCTGAGCTTGGTGTCTAAAGTCTATCAGGAGATCTTTCCTTTCTGATTTTAATGATTACCCCAATTTGCCAAAGGCGCGTGCTTTGTACGTGTGAGCGACGACCACAGCGTCTGGGGGATAAAGAAACAGCTTATCCTGCGTGTAGCGGGTGGGACAGGTTCTCTTCAGCAGATGTCCTCGTTTCCTTAGATTTCGACAGCTTCCGAGTTTCAGATCGGTCCGGCTGCAAACAACTTCAGCGCTGCGCGGGTAAAGATGGCCGCCCCAATGGGCATACAATTCTCATCCACATCGAACATTGCGTCGTGGTGGCGGCGGGTATCGCCTTCTATCTCACACCCTAGCATGAACATGGCACCTCTGGCCCTTTGCAAGAAGTAGCCGAAATCCTCGGCTCCCATTTCAACATCTGGTACGCTGACATGCGATTTGCCAACAATTTCGGCGCAGGTCTCCATCAGTAAGGCGACCACATCCTTATCATTGTGCATAGGCGGGTAGCCTTTTTGCAGGATGAGTTCATAATCTCCACCCAGAGCGCGCGTGATCTCCATGATATTCCGTATCTCGGTGTGAATACTTTCCTGTACTTGTGGTTTGAGATATCGGATGGTTCCGGATAATTTAACAAACTCGGGGATGACATTATCAATCTGGCCGCCGTTGATGGAACCAATGCTGATCACCGCCGAATCAGACGGCCGCAGCCGGCGAGAAACGATCGCATTCAGCGCCAGGATGATGTGCCCGCTGATGAAGATCGGGTCGACGACTTTGTGAGGGGTCGAGCCATGCCCGCCTTTACCGATCACCTTGGTATAGAAGGTGTCAGCCCCGGCTGAGGCGAATTCTGTGGCGATTTCAATTTTACCGGTTGGCAGGGAAGCATTGGTATGCAACGCCAGGGCATAATCCACATCGCGAATCGCGCCATCCTGGATCATGCGCTGTGCGCCGCTGAAGCCTTCCTCGTCCTCGGCTTCTTCCGCCGGCTGGAATAAAAAGCGGATGGTGCCATTAAAATTTTCGTCTTTCAATAATTTTGCGGTTCCCATAGCAATGGCGACATGGACATCATGCCCACAGGCATGCATGACGCCTTTGTTGGTCGATTTATAGGGCACTTTATTCGTCTCTTTAATTGGCAGGGCATCCATATCGGCACGAATGGCGACGATTGGTTTGCCTTCGCCCAGCTCTGAGATCACACCGGTTTTTCCTACCCCGCTTTGAACTCGGTAGCCCATCTCTTTCATGATCTTTGCAATCATCTCGGCTGTGCGAAATTCTGCAAAACTTAATTCCGGGTGGCTGTGAAGGTCACGCCGCCACGCGCTCATTTGATCTTGTAGTGCCTGTGCTTTGGTTAACATAATGAAAAATCCTTGTGAAAATTGACTGGCTTATTTGTGATGATCGACGCGTTCTTTGACCTGGATTGTGCGAAATTCTCGCACAAGTTCCAGGAAGTTGTTGACCGTCGCCTCAAAGGTCAGTTTGCCAAATTCAGCTGTGGCTGCTGAGGCATCGCCACAGACGCCATTGTTTGACATGCTGGACCAAAAACCCAGCCAGCTGAAGGCGGTTGGTTCAGGGTAATCCCAGTTAAAATATTTCAGTTTTATCTGGCCCATATCACGTTCGGCTTTACTCATATCCACTGTTTCGGGCAGCATATACAGCATGATGGCGGTTTCGAACTCACCGGCATGGGCAATGCTGCCATAACCGCCTTTGCGGTGCTTTTCGATCGCATCATTGGCCAGGGTGGGGTTGATGGCGGCATTGATTGTTGTATTACCGCAGATAATACCGGTTTCCAGCACACATTTACGCGCGGCCAACTCAGCGATCGATTGGTTGGATCCGTGCCCGTTGACAATCAGAATGTGGGTAAAACCATGACGGGCAACCGAAATGGCCGTCTGGGCTACGTAAGCCAGACAGGTTTCAATGTCTATGCTGATGGTGCCGGGGAAGTCCATATGGTGTTCATCCAGCCCATACGGAATAGTCGGCATGACCAGCAGATCTCCCTCGCTGCGCATAGCCGTTTCCTTCAGGATACCCTCCAAAATATCATTATCGGTGGAGAGCGGCAGGTGCAGGCCATGGTCTTCGACGGCACCAAATGGGATGGCTACTACTGGCTGCGGATCTCTGGCCACAACCGCTTTTATCTGCGGCCAACTCAGGCGGTCATAACGCCAATGGGGTTGATTATTGTTCATAAGTTCTCCAATTTAGTTTTCTAAATGTTTCGCCAGGAATTCAGCCCGACGCTTTTTGGCATCGACCTGGTTTTCAACTTTTAATAAGGCATGCCCTTCGCCCTCATAGGAAAAATAGTCACACACTTTGCCGAGGGAGAGCAATTTTTCCTGAGCCTGAAAAGATTCACTGGCCGGGCAGCGCACATCATTGGCACCGCACAATAATTGTACCGGCGCTTGAATTTGCTCCAGGAAAAAGTAGGGGGACCTACGGTACCAGAGGTCGTAATCTTTTTCAGGGTCTCCGAAATTCTCGCGGTCCCAGTGCTGCAAATCCTGGCGCGAATTCTGATGGCTGGTGAACCAGTTCAGGAAGGGCACGGCTGCCGAACCGGCTGCCCAGCGTTCGGGGTACTGTGTCAGGCAGGTCATGGTCAGGTACCCACCCCAACTACGCCCGGTGACGGCAATGCGGCGGGGGTTAGCCAATTGCTCACGTTCCAGGTAATTTGCGCCGGCTACCACGTCTTCTGTATCCACCCCGCCTAAATCAAAGCGGCTGGCAAGCTGCCATGCGCGTCCGTAGCCGGTTGAGCCGCGGTAATTGGGTGCCAGCACCACCCAGCCGCGGCTGAGCATGTGCTGAACCAACGGGTCCCAGGTGATTTGTGTCAGCCAGTTTGGGCCGCCATGCACAATGACCACGCCGGGCGGCAAATTCTCCAGGTTTTTGGGTTGGTAGAGCAAAGCGGGCACTTTGGCTCCATCCAGGCTGGGGTATTCAACCTGCAAGGGCAAACCAAAATCATCTTTTGACATGGTTTCAGGAAGAGAGTCAGTTAATTGGCGGAATTGCCCGCTGGCGAGCGTCAGCTCCCATAAATCGCAGGGGTGACGCGGATTATCAAAGATGAACAGGATGTGTTCTCCATTTGGTGTAAAGGTTGGTTCATAAATCACGCCTGCTTCAATCTGAAATGTCGCAACATCGCTTTGATCCAGAGTCTGCACCGCCAGATGACTATCCGGACCGTCACTTAATACGTAGACAATTAGTTTGCCGTCCGCTGAATATTGGGGAGATTCTTTTTCCCCGTCGCCAGCGGTCAGCCAGTGAATTTGGCGGGTTGCCAGATTAAAAACTCCGATTTGATAGCTTCCGGAAATGTTGGAAGAAAAGACCACCTGACAGCTATCCGGTGACCAGTGGCTGCCTTTGGCGTTAATTACTTCCCCATCCAGGGTGATTATGATTGGCTCACTGCCATCAAGCGGCACCAGGGTAGTGCGATAATCCTGGCCATCTGCCTCCGAGATGACTGCCAGGTAGGTGCCGTCGGGTGACCAGTGCACCACCCAATCCGGACGGGGCTGGTCGAGTACTTTACGCGTGTACCTGCTTTGCATATTGAGTACGTAGGTATCAAAGCGCCCATCGCGATCGGAACAGATCGCCAGTTGATTGCCACTCGGCGACCAGGCGAAGGATGTGGTCAGCGCTTCAGGTGTGTCCGGTGTCAGGTTGGTCTGGGTGCCTTTATCGAAATCGTAGAGATGAATGTCATAATTTTCACCGCCATCCTGGTCAACCACAAAAGCCAGAGATTTCCCATCCGGGCTGAAACGCGGGGAGAATTTGGCACCCTCGCCGATGGAGATCTGTTCCGGTTTAAGCTCAGTGGAACGGAAATTTAAGCAAAAAATTTCCCAGCGACCATTTGGGTTTGCGGAAAAAGCAACCAGCGAACCATCGGGTGAAACATCGTATCCCAGATCGGGTTCCACGTAGGGTACTCGCATCAGGGTTTCTAAATCAAGCATGATGATTTTTTCCTTCTCATTTTACACTTCATGACATGCAACCCAGTGATTGGGTTTGATTTCTCTCCAAACAGGGATTTCGACTTTGCAATGTGCTTTTGCCAGTGAACAGCGCGGGTGAAATCGGCAGCCCGATGGTGGTTTGGCCGGGCTGGGTGGATCACCTTCAAGTATGATGCGCTTGCGGGCGCGGGTTTTGCGTGGGTCTGGCACGGGCACCGCCGAAAGCAGCGCTTGCGTGTAGGGGTGCAGAGGATTTTCATACAATTCGTCCCGGTCGGCCAGCTCTGCCAATGCCCCCAGATACATGACCGCCACCCGGTTGCAGATGTGACGCACCATGCTCAGGTCGTGGGCAATAAAGAGGTAAGTCAGACCGAGCTGATCCTGAAGGTCTTCCAGGAGATTGACAATCTGCGCCTGAATGGAAACATCCAGAGCGGAAATGGGTTCATCGCAAACGATGAACTTGGGGTCGGAAGCGAGCGCACGTGCAATCCCGATCCTTTGCCGCTGGCCGCCAGAAAATTCATGCGGGTACCTGTTCATGTAATTGTTGTTGAGGTGAACAGTTTCCAACAGGGCTTCGACCCGATCTAAATACGCATGTTTATTTTCAGTAATGGCGTGGACGCGCAGTGGTTCGCCGATGATGCGCGAAATTGTCCAGCGGGGGTTGAGCGAGGCATAGGGGTCTTGAAAGATCATTTGCATCTGTTTCCGCAGGCTGCGCAGTGTGTTCGGTTTCATGGTGGTCAGATCCTGACCATCAAAAATCACTTCACCAGCGGTCGGTTTGTACAATTGAATGAGTGTGCGTCCGGTGGTGGTCTTCCCACAGCCGCTCTCGCCGACCAGCCCGAGGGTTTCACCCGGGAAAATATCAAAACTGACATCATCCACAGCCTTTACGGAACCAACTTCGCGCTGGATCAGGATTCCTTTTGTGATTGGGAAATACTTTTTTAAATGGCGAACTTGCACGAGTGGTTCGGTCATAATGAACGCTCCGTCCCGGTCTTAACATCCACCCAACAGGCGATTTTGTGATCGTGATCCACCAATTCGAGCGGGGGATTTTCTTTTTGACAATGTTCAACCGCGAAGGAACAGCGCGGAGCAAAGGGGCAGCCAGGCATAACGGTGATCCCATCCGGCGGGAAACCAGGAATTGTGGTCAGCCGTTCTCCACCGCTGTCATCCACTCGCGGCAGAGATTTAAGCAGGGAAAGGGTATAAGGGTGGCTGGGGTTTTCGTATAAAGCGAACACGTCTGCTTCTTCCACCACATAACCGGCATACATGACAATCACACGGTCGGCCAATTCGGCTATGACACCCAGATCATGTGAAATCCAGATAACGGCCATGCCCAACTCTTTTTGCAGACGTTTGGTGAGTTCCACAATCTGGGCTTGAATGGTGACATCCAGAGCGGTGGTGGGTTCATCGGCGATGAGAATATCCGGAACACAGGCCAGAGCCATGGCGATGCCAGCACGTTGACGCATTCCGCCTGAAAATTGGTGAGGGTATTCTTTGATGCGCTGTTCGGGATTGCCGATACCAACCATATTGAGCAATTCGATGGTACGCGCATCCGCCTGTTCGCGCGAAAAGCCATTGTGGACCATCATCGCCTCGCCGATTTGCCGCCCGATGGTGAGGACCGGATTGAGGGAGGTCATTGGGTCTTGAAAAACCATGCCGATCTCAGAGCCGCGAATGTGTTCCATCTTCTCTTCACTGATCGCCAGCAGGTCTTGGCCTTTGAAGAAAATTTTTCCTGCGGTGATTTTACCAGGTGGATCCGGGATCAGGCGCATGACAGTAAGCATGCTGACACTCTTCCCGCAGCCGCTTTCACCGACAATACCCAGCGTCTTGCCGGCTTCCACGGAATACGATACGCCGTTGACCGCGTTCACCATGCCAGCCAGGGTTTGGAATTTGACTTCTACGTTTTCTAGAGTTAATATGGGGTCCATTTCCAGTCCTATCCTGCGTCAATCAGGGCATGTGGATCGACAGCATCTCGTAAACCGTCACCAACAAAGTTAATGGAAAGCACCGTCAGCACAATTAACAAACCTGGAAAAATCCACAACCAGGGAGCTGTTTCAACATAGTTATAAGCACCCTCCAGCATGTTACCCCAGGTGGCGGTGGGGGGCTTAACCCCCAAACCCAAAAAGCTGATATAGGCTTCGGCAAGAATTGCATTGGCCACACTGAGGGTGCCGGAGACAATAATAGGAGCGATGCTGTTGGGTAAGATGTGCTGAAAAATAATCGAACTGTTGGATGTACCGGTGGTATGCGCTGCCAACACAAATTCGCGTTCTTTCAAGGATAAAAAATTGGCACGCACAATACGGGCCAGGTACATCCAGCTGGTCAGGCCGATAATTACAATAATGACGACGACACTGCCGCTGAACTGCCGCCCAAAAAGATTAATATCCGGCACAGACCTGCCAAAGAATTTGGCCATAACCAGCAGCAAAAAAAGCTGGGGAATGTTAAACATGGCTTCGGTAAAGCGCATCAGTAAACCGTCAATCCAACCGCCGTAGTATCCGGCGATTGCACCAATCAAGACGCCCAGAAAGACCTCAACCACGACAGCTGCCAGGCCTATCAGCAGGGAAATTTGCCCGCCGTAAATGGTGCGGATGAGAATGTCACGGCCAATGGTGTCTGTCCCAAATGGGTGCGCCGCCGAAGGTGCACTTAGACGTTCTTTGGTATTTGTGAAGTTGGCATCCGCCTCAGTAAAAAATAGAGAGCCTCCGAATGAATAGAGAATTAAAACAACCAGCATAACCAGGCCAAATACGGCCATCTTATGTCGCCTGAAACGCATGCGCATTAACTGGCCCGGTGTAAGCGCTTCCGTCTTAAACTCTTCCTGGATTTTTATGACTTCACTTTCGGCTGTTCCTATCATTGCTTTCTCCTGATTCGTTGATCCGGTTTCTTCAAGTTTTTTATGAATACCGGATCCTTGGATCCAGCCAGGCATAAATGATGTCGGTGATGAGCTGAGATAGAATAACAGCTACCGATATCATCATTAAAATACCCATCACGACCGGTGTATCCGAACGCGAAAGGTGGTCAATAAATAAACGCCCCATTCCCGGCCAGGCGAAAATGGTCTCTGTCACAACCGCACCACCTAATAACAGCGGTATATCAAGTCCCACAATTGTAACCAGAGGCAGTGCTGCATTTTTGAGTGCGTGCCCTGTGATCACCATCCTTTTTGGAAGTCCCTTGGCACGCGCAGTGCGGATGTAATCTTCACTGATCACCTCCAGCATTTGCGAGCGCACAAAACGGCTGTAACCAGCTGCGGTAATGACTGTCAGGCTGAAAATTGGCAGAATCATATGCAGGAGCACCTGCCCGATTGTTCTGCCTATCTTGGGGTCAAACATACCCACGGTTGGCAGGTAGGGTAAGCCCCATTGCTTAAAGTTGACCCCAAAAATGTACATGGATAATAACGCAATAAAAAAGATTGGCATGGAATAGCCGATAAAAGAAAGACCGGTAATAATATGGTCGCTGATGGAGTACTGGCGTAAGGCTGAATAAATACCCACCGCCAGGGAAAGAATGATGATGATAATTTCCGCCGGGATCATCAGAATCAGGGTGTTGGGCAGGCGCTCCAGGATGATATCCGTGACTTCCTTGCCCCTCTGTGTTATGGATGTCCCAAAATCTCCGCGCAGGATCCCTTTTCGTATGCCTGTGGTCTCCGCGATGCCATCCCCATCCACGTCCACATTTGTCCAATCGTTGCCGATCAGCCAAAAAAGATATTGCTTGTAAATTGGTTGATCCAACCCCAACTGGCGTGAAAGCCGTTCGCGATCAGCAGGCCGCGTTACTCTTCGTCCGCCCATGGTTGACAGTGGATCGCCGGTGTTGATCATCAAGACAAATAAAAGCACGCTGATGATAAACAACAGTGGGATCGCTTGCAATATTCTGCGGATGATATAACGCGTCATTGTTCCTCCAGAAAAAACATGAATTGAAGATTGCCGGGTCTGGCCGGAGAACTTTAAAGTTCCCCGGCCATTTTCTGTTCATGAAAAAATTTTATTTGGCAAAATCCCATTCCCAAATGTTGTAGAACGGGGTGACACCCGAGAATTTCACGTTGGTGAGGTCAGAGTTGACAACCCACAAATCGGGATCGGAGTAAATGCCGTACCAGTAGACATTGTCGTGCATGTACTTGCTGATATCGTGGAAGATTGCCTGACGGGCAGCCGGATCGGTTTCGATCAGTTGCGCCTGGAAGAGTGCATCCAGGTCTTCATCGCAGCCATAGTAATTGTAGCCGTACGGGTTTTCTTCACTCGGCAATTGTGCACAAAGCCAGTAATCCGTGTCCGGATCGGGGAAGTAGGTACTGTCGGCCCATTCCATGATGTCCTGATCGCCAATAGCCGGGGGAGCCCCATCGGCATACCCGCCGAAGAAGATATCCGAATCCTGGCTTTCAATGGCCAGATCGATGCCTACCTCGCGTAATTGCTGCTGGGCGACGGCTTGAATATCCTGACGGATTTCACGAATGGTGGTTCCATGGACGAGGACGAGCGGGTTGCCGTCCTTGTCTTCGCGGATGCCATCGCCATCGCTATCCACATAGCCGGCAGCTTCCAGTTTGGCCTTGGCAGCTTCGGGGTCATATTTCCACGGGACGATATCCGGGGATACATACGCGCCACCAGCGATCGGATCCCAGAGGGTTTCTACCGGGTGGGTCAAACCGAGCAGCAAGTCTTCCGAGATGGCTTCGCGATCGAGCGACATGGCGATTGCCTGGCGGACTTCCACATCGAGAATGGCCGGGCTGGCCATATCGCGGAAGTTGACAAACCAGCCTTCTGCATAGCCACTATCCACGGTGAAGACAGTTAAACCTGCCTCCTGGAAGGTGGGAACGTCAGAAGCGGGAATGAATGTACCCAGGTCTGCGTCGCCGGCTAAGAGGGTTGCTGTTTGGGCAGCGTCATCCGGTACGAATTGCAGGAAGACATCATCAATTTTGGCAGTGCCCTTCCAGTAATTCTCATTTTTAGTGAAGCGCATGAAGCTGCCGGATTCCCATTCATCCATTACATATGGGCCGCAACCCACGGTTGGCATCAGGTTCCAATCGGCGCCCATCATTGAGCCTTCGCTGTCAAAGACAGGCTGCAGAACGTGTTTGGGCAAAATGCCGCGCCAGAAATTGGCTTCCCAGGCTGCGAAAGGCTCCGGGAAGTTCATCACCACTGTGCGCTCATCCGGCGTTTCGATTGAGGTGAGGGCATCATAGGGGTATTTTGAATTGACAGAGTTGGCATCATCCATCAGCATGTCGTAGGTGAACTTAAAATCGGCTGAGGTCATGGGGGTGCCATCCGACCAGACGATGTCATCGCGCAGGTGCATGGTAATGGTAAGACCATCATCACTGATTCCGCCGTTATCCGCAGTTGGGATCTCCTTCACGAGGTTTGGGTAGGCAATATTCTGGTCATCGTATTCCCAGGCCCAGCAAAGGTATAACTGCTGCAGAGTGGCCGAGAACCACATATTCGTATAGAAAGGATGCAAGGAATCGGGTTCTTGAGTCCAGGCAAAGGTAACCACTTTGGGTTCCATTGGTTCATCCATGGGTTCCGCGGTGGGTTCAACCGCTACTGTTTCGGTAGGTTGATCCACAACCGGGTCCACTACCCCAGGTTCAGCGGTAGGTGCTTCGGGGGTGGCCGCCGGTGAACAGGCAGTCATCACCATGGAAAAGACAATCATAATTGATAGTAGCGTGAGCCATAACTTGATCTTCATTTTTTATTCCTCCTAAATTTGGTAGGTCTGAATTGACCTGATTGACAAAACGTGAAAGCCTGACATATAGCTTGTGCACCTCCTTCTTTTTGGCGAACTTCCTTTAATCAAAACATGGTATCCACAGGGATTCGCTCTGATACAAGCGCTTCAGCGGCTGTCTGCATGATTCCGTCCAATTCCCTTTCCTGGTTATCGTCCAATGGCGGCACCAGGTGCTTGTCCAGCAGCCGTTCGGCTTCTGCCTGGGCGTTATTCACAAAATCTCTCCGTCCGGTCAGGTCCCATTCTGAAAAACAGCGCCTTTCATTCAATTTGGAGAACAGGATTTCACCAGAGCGCAAATAATTGACTGAATGTCGTTCCGCAATGAAAGTACGTGACCCGTTCATGACTTCTTGAATTACTTCCACGGCTAACGCGTCTTCATTTACCTGAAATCCGCGTTGGATGCGTTCAATGCTGGCGGCAATCTGATTATCAGCTACCATCTGAGCGTACGAGCCCATCACCCCGGCATCCATCTCGCCAATGCCGGAGAGCTCATCTGCACCCGCCAATGCCGGCAGCACGGCGTTGAGAGTCCGCTCGTAGCCGCTTTGTAGATCGAGGGTATGAGCATTGGTGGTCAAGCCGTAAACATTTACCGGTAAATGATAATGGTGACTGATTTGTACCGTGGCAGCCGAAGCGATCCCCAATTCAACGCCACCCCAAACGGAATTCCCTGTGCGCGGTTCCATCATGGCCAGACGACCGCAATAGATGATGGGCAGACCGGGCCGGATTGCCTGTGCAATCACGATGGAAGCCAAAACCTCTGCGTTTTGTTGGGTCAGAGCACCTGCCAGTGAGAATGGGGCGGTTGTGCCGGCTGTCGGGCAGGGTAATGGTCCGAATGGAATGCCATGGTTGGCGATGGCGATCATGGAAGCGACCAGGTTGTCCGGAAAAGTCAACGGGCTGACCGGTGATGCGCTCAGCGTCAGGGTTTTGGCTGGTGGCCCGATCACCGCGGCCATTTCGGCCACAAAGTTGACCTCCTGAGCGGTATGTACCCCGGGACCCTGGATGGGTTTGGTAGTAAATGGCAGAGCATGGCGGTACATCGCCAGCGACATTAACTCGCCGGGAACATCTTGCGGGGTGAAAAAGGGAGTAATGGTGCTGACCTGAGCAAGCGCATCCAGCAGACGAGTGCTATCTTTGACATCCTGGATGGTAGCCGCGCGGGGCTGGCCGGTGCGGGGATCAAAAACATCCCGCGCTCCACCTAAATTATGCCAGTGTAAACTACCCTCGCTGCTCGCGGTGCTCGCGCCCAATGTGACCGATTCTCCACTGCGCCCGTGGATTTCTACCTGTTTTCCACTGGCAGCCAACGCTTTTTCCACCATGTCGGCCGGCAGGAGGACGCGGTCGTTGTTAAGGGTGCAGCCCATCTCCAGGAGCATCTCTCGCATAGCGGTGTGCGTTATCACGATGCCCACTTCAGCCAAAACACGCAAGGTTGCCTGATGGATGGCTTCAATTTCGGCCTGGGATAGCACCTGCCAGAGATTCATTTCTTTTCCTTTATATGAGTCTTTGAATTATTGAATAAATTTGTGTGGCGCCTCTTTTTTGCACAAAGCACCCTGGCAGGGGTGCTTGTATCAAGAAATTGGAAAGCTACTCATACCGGTTTCCAAGGATAAGTGTTAACCATGCCAGGCAATCTCACATTCCAGCACCCTCCTACTCAATCGATCGTGTTAGGGTTTTACAAGAATAGTCAATTGTAATAAAAAAATTATAACGAAAAGCATGGCTAATGTCAACATCTTTCTACGAGATTCGTTTAAAAGGCATTGATTTTCAATGAAATTTAGTGTATAGTAAGGTTTATACAGCTCGAATCGCATAATTGGCCAATGAAGCGAATTAGAAATCACGAATTCTGGAAGTGAGCAAAATGGACAAAATTGATTTGGTGATCGTAAATACACTCCAAAAGGACGGTCGCACCCCATTTACCCAGATCGCGAAAACGGTAGGAGTGGCTGAGTCGACCATCCGCACCCGCTATGCCAGTTTGGTCGAGCGTGGTATCCTGCGAACCATTGCAGTGATTGATCCGTTTGCGGTTGGATACAACTCCCCCGCATTGGTGGGCATCTCCGTTGAACCGGGGATGAATAATTCGGTTGCGCAGACGCTTAAACAAATGCCAGAGGTGAGTAGCCTGGTGTTAACTATGGGCGGTTATGATTTAATGGTTGAAGTGTTTTGCCGGGATCGAGTCCATTTAACAGAAGTGATCACGGATGTGATCCAATCTATTCCCGGCGTACAGGATACGGAAACGATGGTGATCGGCAAGATTTTTAAGCTGAGCTATTTATGGCAGCCGGAAGTGGCGAACAGCGGATAGCTGACATCTTGTAGCAAGTGTCGATATTAACAAGGTGTACCGATGTTGTAGGTGCGGTCTCCCTGGTATTGGGTTTATTGGTTCCCATTTGGTTGAAATTGGTACGACAAATGTTTCCATAAATATTCCCTGAATGCAAAAAGGGGAGGTTCACGGCGCGCCGTCCCTCTACCCCGGTCTGTTAACTGACGACTCAACTGGCAGATAAAAAATGCCATCTTTTATTCGCATATGAGAATTGATGTGGTAGATTGAAAAAAATTCTCTTCGAAAAATATGTAGAAACGTGGTGCCTGGCATCTCATAGTCGCCTTTACTTTACAATTTCGTAGGGATATAAATTGGGAGAGAGTTACGATTAACACCTCCCGGAGCTTGGTTGCTGGTTTGCATCCTTTTCGGGACCTCCGCAAGGGGCAATAAATTCCATTCGCACCATTTGTATTTTCGTGCCATTCGCGATTAAAAAATTCACTCATACCTTATTACTTCTTACCCATTCCCTAAAAAAATTGACATCATCGAAACCCTGATGCACAATTAAACCCACTATGAATAATTTTGATGAGAGCTTAATTCCCATGAAATCTTACCCAAACTGGCACCAAATCTGGCGCGAGCTGGCCACGATCAGCAATGAGCGTCGGGAAGCACGCCTGGAGCATGGCATCGAAGACCGCTGGCACCGCGATGCGAAACAATTTCACCAACGCGTTTTGGATCGCTGGCAGAAACCCGATTCAAGCCGTCAGTTGGTTCTGGACAGCCTGGATCAAACTCCCAATGCGACCATCCTGGATATCGGCACGGGTAGTGGCAGTTGGGCTTGCATGCTGGCTCCACATGCCCTTCATGTGACCGCGCTGGATATTTCGCCTGCGATGATAGACTTTTGCCGACAACAAGTGGATGCTGCTGGTCTGAACAATGTTACCACGCGGGTTGGTGGCTGGCCGTTAACAAAGGTAGAACCTCATGATATCAGCCTGTGTGCCCATGCCATGTACGGTTATCCTGACCTGGAAGTTTATGTACGTGCCATGCAAGCAGTTACACGCAAACGCATCATCATGCTTTTGCGAGCGCCCAATCTAAAGGGGATGATGGCGCAGGCAGCGCAACTCGTTTTCGGACACCCTTTCGATAGCCCAAATTTTCATATTGCTTACCAGATCCTGTGGGGGATGGGCATCGCGGCTAATGTGGTCATGGAAGATGGTAGTTTGTGGAAACCCTGGCGTAGTGACAGCCTGGAAGAATCGCTGGATGAAATGAAAAGTCGCCTGGGGATTGGTGATAGCCACCAGTATGATGACCAATTTAAGCAATTGCTGGTTGCCAATTTACGCCAGGAGGGGGATTGTTGGGTCTGGCCGGCCGAAATCCGGACTGCCTGTGTATATTGGGATATATAGATTGAGAACTCAGCTAACAGCTCATAGCTAATACGAAAAGATGTGTTGTCCTAACGAATGTTCATTGGAAAATGTGACAATTTTCTCATCTTTAACAACTGCGCGGGGAAAAAATCCAAGTATTTATATTAAGTGCCAGCAAAAAACATCCGCTGGAGATAATCTCTGCAGAAAAAAATGTGGCCGATCTGTTTTGTAGAGTCTGATTACTAAACCAGGTTGTAATCAGGACAAATCTGAAAAAAACTCGTAATAATTTGCCCTTAAATCATAAGTAAAACAGCAAATCCTAGGGGATGGATGGCATATACTCGCGATGATTCTTTCGATTGATAGGGTACCAGATCAGCATTGGCAAAGCGATGACGAAGGCAATCACAGGGACAATGGCAAAGAAGAAACGAATGCCAAATAATGCGCGTGTGGTTTGTTCCACATTAGGCACATAGCCATACAGTGATAATGCCCAGCCGCTGGCGGCGATCCCAAGTGCGCCAGTCAATTTGCCGAGAAATGAATTAATACCGAAATAAATGCCTTCGTGCCGCTCGCCGGTGGCAGCTTGATCAACCTCGATCACATCCGGGATCATGCTCCAAGGGAAGACGTATTGAGCAGAAAATCCCAACCCGGCGACGAAAGCCACCCCGTAGATCAAAGGGGTTGGATGGGCAGGTAAGAAAAAAGCAACCAATATTGCCACGGAAGCAATTGCCAGACCGAGGGCATACGCAGGACCTTTGCTCATTTTGCGTGAGGCATAGCGCCAGGGCAGCAAAAAGATAGCTATCGTACCCAACATGGTAAACATCACCAGTGGGATCTGATCGGTCATCTTGAGTTGGTAGGTCAGAAAATATGGCAGCAGACTGGTCAGCAGGGTAAAGCTGATGCTGATGATGGTGCTCATGATCATATAGATTACAAAGGGGCGGTTTCGTATGACATGTTTAATTTGAGCAAGCACAGGCATTTTTGCAGGTACAAGCACTGCGTTCGCTCGTTCTTTGACCCCCAACGTGGTCACCAGTACAGTGATAATTGCCACTAAGCCAAAGATAGCTCCCATCCCGCTATAGGCGGCATTTTTCGTCCAACCCAGGTTGATGAAAAAGCCTGCCACAGCTGTGGTCAGGGCAGCGCCAAGAATGTAGCCGAGCACTGTGAAGATCATGCGGATGGAAATGAGCGAGGTGCGCTCATCATAATCGAAGGTTAGTTCAGCTGAAAGTGAATAGTAGGGTACGCTGACCATGGTTTGAAACGTATCTGCCAGTAAGAATGACCCGATTATTGCTAAAAATGCTTTCACACCGACAAGCCCGGGCGGAAGCGAGAATAAGAGCCAGATCGAGAGTCCAAAAGGAATGGCACCTAGCAGCATATAGGGTTTACGGCGACCCCAGCGACTGCGCGTGCGGTCGGAGAAGTAGCCGAAAAGGGGATCGTTGATGGCATCCCAAGTTAATTTGCCTACCAGCAAAGCCGTCCCAGCCAGAGCAGGGTTAATACCGGCAATATCGGTATAGAAAAAGAGGAGAAAGAATTGGATGGATGCTGTTAAGAGCGAGATGCCGAGATCGGCGACACCATATAGAATTTTGGTTTTTGTATTGAGTTTTTGGTCCAAGGTTAGCTCCGTTGGGTGAAGTGGGATTGAAAATAGGGGAAATTGTATAGATGACCTGATGAAAAGTAAGTTTGGAAAATTATTTCTGGGAAAGGTATTGTCTTGCCAGTTGTAAAAAGGTATCTCCGCGGACAATGTGGAGATGGGGGTCATCTTGTTGCTTTGCAAAATTGACAATATCGCTATACGTGGTGCGGTAAGCAAATAGATGCACGCCGATAAAAGTGGGTTGGTTTGCCGTTAAATTTTGAATATGCTTTTGAATATCTACCAGTAAATTATCCGCTGACATGGTTAGCTGTTGCAAACTTGGGATTTTGTTAGAAATAAAAATGGAATTAGCACAAAGCATCTGAGGTGCCCCGTGTAGGATGGCATAACCAGCCAGAAAACCAATCAGTCCCTGGCTGTTTTGGCAAATTGTTTTGAGTATTACACGCGGGGGGTCGGCGATGTAGGAAGTGACCACTCGCACGCCCGCTAGCTGACAGATTCGGCTGGTTTCTCGCATGTAACCCGCCAGGTCGGGTACCAAAGGCGGAATCACATAACCCGCACCGGAAGGTCCGGCGATCAAGCAGTCATTCAGGCTAACCTGGCTTTGATATTTCTCCAATAAGGCGGGTGCAATTTCCAGCAGCAGTGGCTGCATCTCCCAATTAAAAGGAACCTGCCCGCGTAGTGGACTGTTCCAGCTGCCAATTTGGCCGGTCGACATCATCATTAGTTGGTCGCCATCTGAAAGGGTGAATGTGAGATAAACACCTTGTTTATCGAGCGGGGGGAGGGGAGGTTCATATGATTTTATTTGCGTCCCGAGCGGTTTTACGGAGGCGTGAAACGAGAAGTTACTTGCTAAATGAGCAGGCACCAGCCGCAGCCCATTGGCGGAAAGAAAGAGCATAA
>JBBQNI010000051.1:0-25930 GCA_038329785.1 Anaerolineales bacterium
CTTGCAATCAAATCTGCCAGTAATCCATTCAACATCGTCTGAAAGCCGACAATCAACAATACTGCCGCCAGGATCACCGACTGAATATGCCCGGCTCCCTGTCCTTGCAAAACAAAGTATAAATACCTAAATCCGAGTGCAGTTCCAATGGCGATCATTCCAATTCCGATTGAGAAGAACACTCGTATCGCCCGGTACATGGCGTAAGCTCGTACAATAGTTATCCCGGAGCGTATCAAATAGTCCCACATGCCCACCATTAGCCGAGATGGCCGTTTCGGCGGATTGGTACGCACCGGCACACTGGCGACGCTGATGTTGTGATTGCCTGCCTGGATCAGTGTTTCAAGGGTGTAGGAATAATTGGAAAGCACGTTGGTCCTCATTGCTGTTTCGCGGGTCATAGCGCGAAAGCCGCTGGTGGCATCCGGGATGTCAAGTCCGGAAGCCTTAGAAACAATAAAGCTGCCAAATGTCTGAAGTTTTCTTTTTAAGGGGGTAAAACTCTCTTCATGTGCCACGCCGCGATCACCAATCACCAACTCAGCTTTTCCATCCAAAATAGGTTGAATCAGAATGGCAATATCTTCGGAAACGTATTGGTGATCTGCATCCGTATTGACAATAATATCTGCGCCTAATCGCAGGCAGGCATCCAGACCGGCTTTAAATGCCCCGGCCAGACCTCGGTTTTTTTTCAATCTAACAATATGGTCAACGCCGTAATCCTGGGCTACTCTGGCAGTATTATCCTGGCTGCCATCATCGATGATTAGGGTTTCAATCTGATCCACCCCGCTGATTTGGCGGGGCAGAGATTTCAAGGTTTCGGCCAGGGTTAACGCTTCATTGAAGCAAGGAATTTGGATGATTAGTTTCATTTTTCCATTGAGATTGGTCGTCTGAAGTTAAAAATAAGTATATCATAGCGGGTTCAAAGCGCGTATTTTCCAGACCGATTTCGGCATGGCTCTTGCAAATAGATTGTATGAGTTCTTTCGCATTTCGATTGGAGTGGTGTGATGAAAAGATTTTTTGCTTTCTTTCTATTAATTTTCATTATTGGGCTGGCGTGTTCTTTTGTGCCTTTGTCCTTACGTTTTCGTTTTCAAAGATTTTCAGCGGACCTGTCTAGAAGAGTAATAACAAATGAGGCTATTTCTGTCGTGACAACACTTGAAAAATTAACTTTTTCAACACCAACAATGGAATTAAGTGCGAAAGCACAAGCCACTTCAATTTCAACAGCCGAGCCTGAGGTGATACCTCCTATTATGGCCGAGGTTGAAAATGATGATGAATTTACAGGTGCAGATCATGCGAAATATACGACTCAGATGTTGACACCGACGTTCACAACCAACTTTGCCAATCTCGAAGCAGGCTGCGATTGGGTCGGGATTGCTGGTCAGGTGTTCACCGCTCAAAATAACCCGTTGGAGGGCATGCTGATTATTGTCAAAGCGAATAAGGATTCAAACACACCAGAAAATATCGCTTATAGTGGACTCGCTCCCGCATATGGCCCGGGGGGGTATGAAATCGTATTAGGGAATGAAAATCTCGGTGGAGAATATTTGCTGCAACTTTTCGATCAAGATGGCCATACGCTCTCAAAGGAATCCATTGTCAAGATTCCTGCCGGTTGCGAATCCAATTTAACCATTATCAATTTTATTGATCAGACAAAATCTAACCTGATCTTCTTTCCCCTTATCAACCAGTAATTCTAGAATCTCAATTGGATTTGACGAAAGATTTCAGCTTTTAGCTGATAACTGACAGGCAAAGAGAGGGGACCAGGTCTTAGCTCCGTTCAATATTCTGCCCGCAGAGCTTGCTGCATGCCTCCGGCAGCACCCACAGCGAGCGAGCAAGCGCAATGGCTACCTGCTGCCGCTATTACATCATTATGGCTGACTTGACCAATTCAACAACGCGGTCTATAATTCAGCAACTGAATTTTAGCCTATGACAACAACAAACTCAGAAACTGAACACCGCGAATTGGCACTTTTGAACCACATATCTGCCGACCCGGATGCCACGCAGGCAACACTGGCCACCCAATTAGGTGTGGCTGTCGGTACGATCAACTGGCATATCAAACGTCTGATAGAGAAGGGGTATGTCAAGGTTCGCCGGGCTGAACGCCGCAAATTGAAATATATCATCACCCCGGAGGGTATTGCATTACGCGCGCATTTGACGGTGGACTACATCCAATCCTCATTAAGTCTTTACCGTCTGGTGCGCGAACGCTCCTTAAAGGTCATACAGCAGATTCACAAGGCTGGCTTCAACGAGGTTTGTATCGTGGGCAACGGAGATGTTGCTGATATTTGCAAACTGACCTGTATTGAACAAAAAATGCTCATTCGGAGTGACGAGTCTTGTAGAGCAGTAATTCGGATCGAAGAACTAAAACTATATGTCGATTTTATTCTGGAGGAGGATCAACCAGCATGAGTCAATTTTGGCAAAATCGTTCTGTATGTGTGACCGGTGGGGCTGGATTTCTGGGGAAAGTTGTTACGAAAAAACTACGGGAGAGGGGTGCCCGCGAAGTTTTTATTCCAACCATCGAGCAATATGATCTGGTTGACCCTCACTCGATTGACAAATTATTAGGCGATGCCAACCCGGATGTTATCATCCATTTGGCTGCGCATGTGGGTGGAATTGGTGCCAATCGAGAGCACCCTGCGGAATTCTTTTACGATAACCTGATGATGGGTGTTCAATTGATGCACAAAGCCTGGCAGCGTGGTGTTGAAAAATTTGTCGCCATTGGCACTGTCTGCGCATACCCAAAGTTCACGCCAGTACCCTTTATGGAAGATGATCTCTGGATTGGGTATCCTGAGGAAACGAATGCACCTTATGGGTTGGCGAAAAAGATGCTTTTGGTGCAATCACAAGCATATCGTGACCAATACAACTTTAATTCCATTTTTCTTTTACCTGTAAACCTGTATGGACCGGGTGATAACTTTAACCCGCATTCTTCACACGTCATTCCAGCGCTGATTCGAAAATGTGTTGAGGCTGAGGCAACTAACCAAGCCTCGATAGAAGTATGGGGTGATGGCTCACCAACCCGCGAATTCCTATATGTAGAAGATGCAGCTGAAGGAATTGTCATGGCCACGGAATTTTATAATGAATCTCTGCCGGTGAATCTGGGTTCTGGCAATGAAATCAGCATCAAGGATCTGGCTGAGAAGATTGCAGAATTGACGGGTTTCCGTGGGGAATTGATCTGGAACAGTGACAAACCGAATGGTCAGCCACGGCGGGCATTGGATACCACCCGTGCCTTTGATAAGTTTGGTTTTCGAGCAAAAGTCGATTTCGATGAAGGGCTCCAAGCCACTATTGATTGGTATCTCGCAAACCAAAATTTGGTGAAATAAACTGGATGCATCTAAAATGTCTGTAGAGCAGAATCAGGTTCCGATCACATATTTAAAACCAGCCAGAGGATTGGCTGCGCTTAATTTACGTGATTTGTGGGAATACCGCGAGTTAGTTTATTTTCTCACCTGGCGGGATCTTAAAGTTCGCTACAAACAGACGTTGTTAGGATTTACCTGGGTCATCTTACAACCGGTTATTAATATGGTTGTTTTCACTATTTTGTTCGGTGAGCTGTTATCGGTCCCGACGGATGGAATTCCATACCCGATATTTTCTTTTGCAGCCTTACTTCCCTGGACCTATTTTGCGGGCTCTCTTACACGATCATCAACTACCCTGGTTGGCAGCGCGAATTTAATCAGCAAGGTTTATTTTCCGCGTATGGTAATACCAATTTCGGGGGTTCTCTCCGGCTTTGTAGACTTTGCGATTGCCTTCATTATTCTGGTTATCATGATGTTGGTCTATCGTATTATCCCAACCTGGAATCTTTTACTGCTGCCTCTGTTTTTATTTTTGGCAATGTTAACCGCGTTGGGTTTTGGTTTGTGGTTATCTGCATTGAACGTCCGGTTTCGAGATATTAATCACCTTGTTCCTTTTATCATCGAAATCTGGAAGTATGCCACCCCCGTTATTTATGGCAGCGCGCTTATTCCAGAAAAATTCCGGTTCATTTTAGGGCTCAATCCATTAACAGGAGTGGTTGAAGGGTTTCGCTGGGCGATACTGGGAGAGAAATATGTGCGATCATTTAACCCCGGCACGTTATTTATTATTTCAATTGCGATTACATTTATTGTGCTTATCAGCGGAATTGTTTTTTTCCGAAATACAGAGCGTACTTTTGCGGACATCATTTGATATGACCGATATAGCTATCCACGTAGAAAATATTTCCAAGAAGTATATTATTGGCCAGTTACAAGAGCGCCAGGATACTCTGCGTGACCTTTTAGTTTCGACTTTTCGGCAACCTTTTGCTCGCAAGAAAAACCAGGAAAATCGTGTACTGTGGGCTTTGCGCGATATCAGTTTTGATATCCAGCGCGGGTCTGTGGTGGGAATTGTGGGCAGAAATGGCGCCGGGAAAAGTACTCTCTTAAAGGTGCTATCACGTGTTACCGAGCCGACCAGTGGGATTGGTGAAATTCGAGGACGGGTTGGATCTCTATTGGAAGTTGGCACAGGTTTTCACCCGGAATTAACCGGGCGGGAGAATATTTTTCTTAATGGCGCTATTCTGGGAATGAAACGGATCGAAATTGAGAAGAAATTTGATGAAATTGTTGAGTTTTCCGAAGTCGCCAGGTTTATTGACACACCTGTAAAGCGCTATTCCAGTGGTATGTACCTGAGGCTGGCCTTTGCAGTTGCTGCCCACCTTGAGCCGGATATCCTGGTGGTGGATGAAGTGCTGGCTGTCGGGGATGCTGAATTTCAACGTAAGTGCCTTGGAAAAATGAGCGATGTCGCTGAGCAGGGTCGCACGGTTTTGTTTGTATCTCATAATATGTCTGCTATCTTGCGATTAACCAGCGAGACTCTGGTACTCGAAAAAGGTGAAATGGTCATGCGTGCGCCTTCCTCAGAGGCGGTAGATTATTATCTTTCCTCCGGCTTTGCTGAGACAGGCGAGAGGTACTGGGAGGAGGCTGAAGGCCCACCTTCGGCTGCGCCATTTCGCCCGCTCGCTTTACGCATTCGAAATGGCCAGGGTATTGTGATGGACACGGTACGTTCGGTTGAGGATATGAGCATTGAATTTGAGTACCAGCTTTCAGCGCCGATCAGTGGATTGAGAATCGGCTACTACCTGATGAGCACTCGTGGTGAATATGTCTTTACGACCTTTGATACTGATGAACCGACGCTCTTCGAAAAGCACACCCTCAGACCAGCAGGCCGGTATATCAGCCGGTGTAAGATTCCCGCTGATACCTTTAATGAGGGCAGGTTTGTGGTAGGCGTAAATGCCAGTTCTTATCGCATCCAGCGCTTTTTCCAGGACGAGCGGGCATTAACTTTTAATGTTGACCCGGCTGGTGCACCCGGAATGCAATGGTCGGAACAGAGATTGGGGCCGCTGCGCCCAAGATTGGATTGGCAAATTGAGGTCATATGACAATAGCAGGTAAAGAAGGAATTAAACGGATCCTTGGGAATGTTCCCTATACAGCAGAGCTATACTGGTTGTTTCGTCAGAATGGAAAACCGATCAGTCGTTTTTCATTGCAGCAACTTGATCAACACCTACCCCTTCTTCTGGATCAAACACAAGCCCTTAAAGCAAATTCAAAACCCGGGAAGAAGATCTTCCTTTTTGCCTCTTTGCATTATTGGATTGAGCATGCCTCCTTATTAGGCTTGGCTCTTTCCAGTCAAGGACATTCCACAACGCTGGGATATCTGCCATTCAGTGAATGGCGTACACCGATAAATCGCTTTGATTTACGCCGCCAAAATATATACGCCAGGAGAATCCTGGAAAAAACCGCACCCGTTATGGAGACAGTTTCTTTCTTGAGTAAGCGTGCTCCATACATTGCACTGAATGCCGAATTGGAAGACATGGTCCGCCAAATCAGTATTTACGATTCACAGTATACGGAACAAATAGAAGAAATTGATACCAAAAGTGAAATCTACAAATTACGTTATCGCAGAAACCGCGATGCTGCCCAGACGATTTTGGGTTGGTTGCGTTCTCATCGGCCGGATGTAGTTATTGTGCCAAATGGTACCATAATGGAATTAGGTGTCTGTTATCATGTGGCTCGCTTTTTGAAGATTCCGACTTTAACGTATGAATTCAGTGATCAGCGTCACCGTTTTTGGGTTGCTCACAACGAGCAGATTATGCGACAGAATACAAAATCCCTCTGGGAGGCTCGCGCTGACGTAATCTTATCTCAAGACCAATTAGGTCGGGTTAAATCCTTAATGCAGGCTCGCCAGAAGGCGAGTCTGTGGGAGAATTTTTCCCGCATGTGGCAGGGGGTGCCAACACAGGGTGCTGACAAGATTCGCAAGGATGTAGGATTGGATGAACGGCCGGTTGTCTTACTGGCTACCAATGTGTTGGGTGATAGTCTCACCCTTGGTCGTCAAGTATTTACCAAAAGTATGGCGGATTGGATTGAGCGCACTGTACAATACTTCGTTCCCCGCAATGATGTTCAGCTTGTCATTCGTGTTCATCCAGGCGAAATTCTTACGCGTGGGGTCTCGATCGTGGAAGTGATTCACAAACTGATGCCGGAATTACCTGAACACATCCACCTCATTCAACCCAAAGATAAGATCAACACATATGATCTGGTTGAAATAACCGATATTGGGCTGGTATATACCACCACCATGGGTATGGAGATGGCAATGACAGGAATACCCGCCATTGTGGTAGGGCAAACGCATTATCGTGGAATCGGTTTTACTTATGACCCAGATTCCTACGTTAATTATTACAAGATGTTAGGTGCCATGCTTGAAAACCCGGCGGACTTTCGACTCTCTAAAGAAAAAATTGAACTTGCCTGGAAATATGCCTATCACTTTTTCTTCGATTTTCCGCGACCATTTCCCTGGCATCTTGTGCGTATGTGGGATGATTTTGAGGAGAATGATCTTCTAAAAGTGTTTAGCCGGGAAGGCTTACAGGAATTTGGTGACTCATTTGGCTATTTGACCGGAGAAAAATTGGATTGGAAAAATGTGCGTTATGAATAATAGAGGATTTGCGGTATGTTGGATGATAAGGTAAAGCAGGACGTACGCAAATTCTACGATCAAATTGGCTGGCAGACTGAATCGGATGGTTTCTACCAGAATGCCCGCTATGAAGATTTACGGCCAGTCTCAGCCGACTACATTTATAAATGCCATATGCGTATCAATCGTCATCTCATCCGTCCTGGTCAATTTCTTCTGGATGCTGGCTCAGGACCAATACAATATCCAGCTTATTTGACTTACAGTGAGGGATTTTTCTATCGCCTTTGCGTGGACATTTCCTTCCTGGCAATGAAAGAGGCGCGTAAGCGATTGGGAAGTAAAGGCTTGTATGTTGTGGCTGATGTTGCTAATATGCCATTCAGATCAGGCATAATTGATGGTCTGGTTTCTTTACACACGCTGCATCACTTGCCTCTACCTGAACAAAGAAAAGCATACAATGAATTTGACCGTTTACTGGCACAGGGGAAAATAGGTGTGATCGTTAATGGTTGGACGGAATCGCGCTTGATGAAGCGCTGGAATTGGCTGCAGCAAATTATGGAATCAACCGGCACAAAATTTTCGAACTTGCGCAGGAAAAATACGTCAAATTCAATTGCCGCAACTTCACAATCCATGCTCACAAATGAAATCTCGGAGAAAATTAAGCCGCAAAATAAAAAACCGACAGGTACCTTCATTGAGAAGTTGGATGCAGAATGGTTGCGGAGAGAACTGAAGGAAAATGATATCCAGATTCTGGTCTGGCGCAGTGTCAGTGTGCGGTTTCTGCGTGCGGTGATCCACAAAAGATTGGCAGGCAAGCTTTTATTATCTATTTTGTACTGGTTGGAAGATAAATATCCATCCTATTTTGGTGTGAATGGGCAGTACCCGCTGATTGTCTTTAGCAAATCTGTTTCGGCGGGCAATCAATGATAATGGGAGAACATATGGATTGGTCAAAAAAAGTAGTTTTAGTGACCGGAGGCACCGGATCCTTTGGAAAGAAAATGGTGCGCATTCTATTGGATGAATACCATCCAGCCAAGGTAATCGTCTATAGCCGTGATGAATTAAAACAGCACGAAATGCGAACCACAGGGTATCAAGATGAAAATCTTCGTTACTTTATAGGTGATGTTCGTGATCTGGATCGTATGCGCAGGGCTTTCGAGGGAGTGGATATTGTCATTCATGCCGCTGCCCTTAAGCAAGTGCCCGCCTGTGAATATAACCCAATGGAAGCGATTAAGACTAACATTCTTGGCAGCAGCAATGTGATTGATGCCGCTCTGGATGCCGGTGTTGAACGGGTTGTGGCGCTTAGCACCGATAAAGCTGTTAATCCGATTAATTTATATGGGGCTACCAAGCTGGCAGCTGAGAAATTGTTTATTCAGAGTAATTCGTATGCAGGTGGAAGAAAAACACGCTTTGCCTGTGTGCGTTACGGTAATGTGGTTGGCAGCCGTGGTAGTGTAGTACCGGTTTTCTTACGGCAAAGAGATAGCGGAGAAGTATCTATCACTGATGAACGTATGACCCGCTTTTGGATTTCGTTGGAACAAGGCGTGCGTTTTGTTATCCGTTGTGTGGAACAGATGCATGGAGGTGAGGTTTTTGTACCCAAGATCGCTAGCATGTCGATCATTGATCTTGCCAAATCAATTGCACCTGAAGCGAAAATAAACGTGGTTGGCATCCGCCCGGGAGAAAAACTACATGAAGTGCTCATCTCTGAGGATGAAGCTCGCACAACTGTTGAGCTGGAGGATATGTTTGTGGTGCAGCCAGCTGAGGCACTCTGGTTTGGGCGTGATTGGGAAAAAATCGGTAAAGTGATCGAAGGTGAATACCGCTACGCCAGCAATACAAATGATCAATGGTTGACTGTCGATCAAATCAGCGCCATTATTGCTCCAATTGAAGCAGCTTATTACGCTGGTTCGCTGCAATGACACGTTTTTTGGTCACCGGTGCCAGTGGGTTATTGGGAATTAATTTGTGCTTGCAAATAGCAGCTGAGAATGAAGTAATTGGTGTTGTTCACCAACAGAAACTCAGTAACACACCTTTCACGGTGGTGCAGGCCGATCTCAGCGACCCAAAGACACCTTTGACCTGGATTGAGAATCTCAAGCCGGATGTGATTGTCCACTGCGCTGCTATGGCAAATATAGATGCCTGTGAGCGAGATCCCCTCAAGGCCAAACAGGTAAATGCAGACCTTCCCGAAGCATTGGCATTTCTCAGTCACAAGAACGGTATTCAGATGATTCACATTTCCACCGATGCTGTTTTTGACGGGATTAAAGGGGATTATCATGAAGATGATCAGCCGAATCCTTTAGGCGTTTATGCGCAGACAAAGCTTGCCGGCGAGCAGGCAGTATTGGCCGCCAATGCGGATGCAGCTATCGCTCGAGTGAATTTTTACGGTTATAGCGTTACAGGGTCGCGCAGCTTGAGTGAGTTCTTTTTCAACAATTTGGAGGCAGGCAAAGAAATGATGGGTTTTACGGATGTATTCTTTTGTCCATTGTTTGTCATTGACCTTGCCGATGTTTTACTCAAAATCGTAAAACTCCGCTTGAAAGGCATCTATCATACGGTCAGCAGTGAATGCCTGAACAAGTATGAATTTGGTAATCGAATTGCAAATCTCTTCAATTTCAACCCTAACCTGATCAAGCCTGTCAAAGTATCAGAAAGCGGCTTGATTGCGGAACGCTCCCCTAAT
This sequence comes from Anaerolineales bacterium, assembly GCA_038329785.1. Lineage (GTDB taxonomy): Bacteria > Chloroflexota > Anaerolineae > Anaerolineales > Anaerolineaceae > UBA6170. The sequence goes on from JBBQNI010000051.1 coordinate 9,881, forward strand.
TTAACAATGTCGACTGAGAAGTTAGCAAAAGCACTTGGAAAACCTCTGCCAAAACAGCAGGTTGGCCTGGAACGCCTTAAAAAATTGTATGAAGAAGGGTATCCGAAAAGAGTTCGATCTTTTGCAAGATAGCACTTGTAAATTGTTTGAATTCCGAATGGAGAAATGAAAGGAAGGAAAAAATGGAAATTAAAATTGGAAAACACACCATAAGTCCTGAACACCCTACTTATTTCATCGCTGATATTGCAGCCAACCACGATGGCAGTTTGGAGAGGGCAAAATCCTTAATCCGTCTGGCAAAAAATGCCGGAGCAGATGCCGCCAAGTTTCAAAACTTTCAAGCTCCTAAAATTGTTTCTGAATATGGTTTCGAGCGGATGGGTGATCAGCAATCGCACCAGTCGCAATGGAAAAAAACTGTAACAGAAGTTTATCAAGAGGCGACCGTGCCGTTTGATTGGACGCCGGTTTTAAAAGAAACTTGCCAGCAAGTTGGAATAGACTATTTCTCTTCACCTTATGACTTTGAATCGATAGACTACCTTGACCAATTTATGCCAGCCTATAAGGTGGGCTCAGGTGAAATTGATTGGCTGGAAGCTTTGGAAAGAATGGCATCCAAAGGTAAGCCTGTTTTCCTGGCCACCGGAGCCTCCACGATCGGTGAAGTGCAAAGGGCTGTACATACAATTCTCAAGATCAATCATCAGCTGGTCTTAATGCAATGTAATACGAACTATACTGGCAGCCTGGAAAATTTGCGTTATGTCAATTTGAATGTCTTAAAGGCTTATTCAGCCATGTTCCCTGAATTGATCTTGGGACTTTCGGACCATACACCTGGGCACGCAACCGTCCTGGGAGCGGTGGCGTTAGGCGCACGCGTGGTTGAAAAACACTTTACAGACGATACCACCCGCGAAGGTCCAGATCATCCTTTCGCGATGGATCCAGATTCGTGGTGCAGCATGGTCAAGAAAACACGTCAATTGGAGGCAGCCTTAGGATCACCCGATAAAGTGGTTGCTGAAAATGAAAAAGAGACTGTAATCATCCAGCGGCGCTGTTTACGGGCTGCCCGTGATTTAAAAGCTGGTGAAAGGCTCACTCGTGATATGCTGGATGTTCTCCGGCCGGCTACGGTAGGTGCAATTAAACCACATGAGATTGAGCAAGTGATCGGCACAAGGGTGATGGAAGATTTGCCAAAAGGCAAAGAGATTCACTGGACGGATCTCGGAAAATAACTTTGGAAGGCTAAAAGTAAACTTTGCGTATCCTGTATTTCAGCCGCGGTTACACACCTCATGATTTTCGCTTCCTCTCTTCTTTGGCAGAAAGTGACCATGATATTTTCTATTTACAATTGCAGGAAGATCGGCGGCAACTGGAAGCCCGGCCATTACCAGATAATATACAAATAGTGCAATGGCAAAACGGTCAGTTGCAATTAACTTTTAGTAACTTTCATCCTTACCGCAAAGAATTAAAAAGAATTTTAGACCAGATCAAGCCGGATCTGGTGCATGCCGGGCCAATTCAAAGCTGCGCATTTTTGGCTGCTGCGACCGGCTTTAAGCCGCTGGTGAGCATGTCTTGGGGATCAGACATCCTCAAAGACAGTGATCGTAATTTGTTCACAAAATGGATCACAAAATATACAATTTCACGCTCGACGCTATTAATAGTGGATAACGACGCTGTATTGAAGAAGAGTGTTGTTTTGGGAGCCCAGGCAAAAAGAATCGTAAAATTCCCCTGGGGTATTAATCTTGAAACTTTTTCTCCTCGCCATGAAAGTGTGCTGCGGAAACAACTTGGCTGGGAGGATAACTTTGTGCTGTTATCTTTACGTTCCATGGAACCCATTTATGGAGTAGATGTCATTGTGCGTGCATTCACCCAGGCGGTCAAAGAAAACTCTTCGATTCGGTTACTTTTGCTCGGTGGCGGTTCTCAAGAGCAAAAGATACGTGATATTCTGACGCAAGCTGGTGTCACACCCTATGTCAATTTTGTTGGCCATGTTGGTCAGAAAGAGCTTCCTGATTTCTACCAGGCGTGCGATTTATATGTCAGCGCTTCACACAGTGATGGTTCATCTGTTTCTTTGATGGAAGCTTTAGCGAGTGGGAAGCCCGCATTGGTCTCTGATATCCCTGGCAATCGCGAATGGATTGATGCAAATAGCAATGGCTGGTTTTTTAGCGATGGAAATGTAACTGAATTGAAAGATATAATTTTGAGTAGTGCGCAAAACAAACACGAACTTTCAATTTTTGGTGCTAACGCGCGTAAAAAAGCTGAGCAGAAAGCGAACTGGCAAAACAATTTTCAGATTTTGCTAAAAGCATATCAAACTGCTGAAAGATTAACGAAAGGTTGAGGGTAATGGTTTCAGGCGTGTACGCCTGAGCATGGACATCAGATGAATTCTAGAATTGTTGCCATAATTCAAGCCAGAATGGGATCCAGCCGGTTGCCAGGGAAAGTTTTGATGGAAATCTGCGGAAAGCCGATGATCACGCATCTCTATGATCGCATTCAAACCTCCCAATTATTGACCGAAATCGTGGTTGCAACCACTACCGAGAATGCTGACGACAGCATTGCCCAGTATTGCAGCGAAAATAAAATCCAATGCTATCGTGGAAGCCAATATGATGTCCTCGACCGTTATTATCAGGCGGCAAAAATTTACCAGGCCGATGTGATCGTTCGCCTGACCGCGGATTGCCCTTTACTTGATGGGGATCTGGTGGATAGTGTGGTACGGGTATTTCTGGATAAAAAGGTGGATTTTGCTGCTAATCGTTTACCGCCGCCCTGGAAGCGTACTTTTCCAATTGGACTGGATATTGAAGTTGCCAGTTTTGCAGCGCTTGAGGAAGCTTGGAAAAAGGCCGATCAGACCTTTGAACGAGAACATGTCATGCCATATTTATACAATCTACCGGGTCGATTCAAGACTTTCTTATTGCAGTACGAACGAGATTATGGCACCCGCCGTTGGACGGTCGATACGCCTCAGGATCTGGAACTGATGAATGCGATATTCGCGCATTTCCAACCACGGACAGATTTTTCCTGGAAAGATGTGCTGTCCTTTCTGGATGAGAATCGTGAACTAGAACAGCTCAATAAATTTATTCAACATAAATCTATGAAAGAAACTGATGAAAGGAACCAATCCGCCAAAGCGGATGTTGTGTGATGCAGCCTTTATTAACCATTTTTAGTGCGCCAAAACCATTTCGCGATGAGCACATTTGCATGATTCAAAAGAATGCGATCCGCTCCTGGCAGCAACTTGGAAACCAGGTAGCTGTAGTGCTTATTGGTGATGAAGAAGGCATTCACGAGGCTGCAGCCGAATTGAATGTGGGTTTTATTCCAGAAGTCGATCGCAATTCACATGGCACGCCGCTCATCTCTTCAATCTTCGCACTTGGCCGGAGTTGCAATCAGAGCCCTTTGCTTGCCTATGTTAATGCAGATATTATCCTCTTTGAAGATTTTGTTGATACAGCTTTAAATGTGCAAAAATTGGCAGAAAAATTCTTAATTGTTGGACAGCGCTTTGATCTGAACATTAACAGCCCTGTTCAATTTACACCCGGCTGGCAGATAAGATTAAAAGAGCAGGTTAAGGTGTCTGGGCGGCTACATCCGCGAGGTGGCAGCGATTATTTTATTTATCCGCGTTCTTGTTTTCAGCAAATTCCTGACTTTGCAGTTGGACGGGCGGGATGGGATAATTGGATGTTCTACGGAGCCCGCCATCAGGGGTGGAAAGTGGTGGATGCAACGAATGCCAATCAAATTATCCATCAGGATCATGATTATGCCCATCTTCCTGGAGGTCATGCGCACTACCGCTTGCCGGAAACCGGCGAGAATGTACGCCTTGCCGGTGGCAAACGGGCAATTTTCACTCTTCAAGATGCCAATTACGAATTTTCTTCTGGCGAGTTAACCAGTATTAAAAAACGAGGAAAAGATTTTTGGCGTGAGGTCGAAATTTTCCCTTTGATAAAATTGAAATCAAAATTTCTGGCAAATCTTGCCTTCTGTCTTTTTCATCCCCTCAAAGCGATCCAGGAGTTTCGATCTTTCTTGTATGCAAAAAGAACAAAAGCAATTACGTAGACTTAATTGGAGTATTAATGCGTATCGGACAAAACCCGGCTAAATTTGTAAATACCGTAGAAAAACCCGCCAATATCACCGTGGTGATTCTTTCTTACATTCCATACTTGAGCGGATTCTATGCCCAGGCATTGGAAGTTTTGAAAGTATGTTTGGATAGTGTTTTTAATGAAAGCAAATTGGCATTTGATTTAATGGTGTTCGATAATGGCAGCTGTGAAGAAGTACAGGATTATCTCCTTCAAGAGCAACGATATGGCAAGATTCAGTTCTTAACCCTGTCCGAAAAGAATTTAGGGAAGGGTGGCGCCTGGAATTTCATCTTGCAAAGTGCTCCGGGTGAATTCATTGCCTATGCCGATAGTGATGTGAGCTTTCATCAAAACTGGTTATCGCAAAGCATGGAAATTATGGAGACGTTTCCGAGAGTTGGCATGGTTACCGCCCGCCCATTTTTCACAAAAAGAGAATTTTTGACATCCACATTTAATTGGGCAGAAAATGCCGAAGATACGAGAATTGAGAGAGGAAAATTAATTGCATGGGACGTGTTTTCGCAGTTTAACCTCAGCTTGGACCAGGAAATGGATGCCATTCGGGCAGAATATGGGGCGGCTGAGATTGTCCAAATTGAACATGCAGGCGTCAAAGCTATTGCCGGGGCGTCTCATTGGCAGTTTTTAACTCGAAAAGATGTTATTTCTCAATTCTTGCCATTTGACATGAGCCGCCCAATGGGGCAGGTAAGGCAGTTAGATGAGAAAATGAATGCTGCTGGTTATTTACGATTAATGACTGCTGAACCCCTGGCAGATAACATGAGTAACACATTGACAATAAATACAGAATCTCAAGCAAATACTAACTTTGCTCATTCTTCCAGGAAGAAAAAAGGGCTGCTGGAATTTGGACCAATAAAGAAATTATTATTGGCCCTCCATCACCGTATATTCCTGCTTTATTATGGCAAACGCTAATTCCTTCTATTTATTCAAAGAAAATCACAGGTCTTTATTTCATGATTGAATCAAAAAAGCAAAGACGAATTTTTATCAGTGCCGATCATGGTTTGGCGATTGTCTATTTTTTACAGTCCAGGGTTGTTCCAGCATTGATAGAAAAAGGGTTTGAGATTGTTTTGCTGACAGATGAAGGCTTGTTACCGCAAATTCGAACGAAATTTGGCCAACCAGGTTTGATTTTTGAAAGTCTGCGATTAAAAGAAGCCAGAGACTACAGCAATTCTGTTTCTCCCTCCAGCCAGTACTGGCTGTCTCATTTACGCCGCTTTGGTGCTTCCCGCCGCATAAATACAGAAGCATTAGATAGCCAGATTCCGCAGGTGGAGTTTGAAGCCCAGGGTAAAAGGAAAGTGGCAGCCTATACTATGCGTCTTGGTCTTTGGTTGATGCGCAATTTCTATTGGGCAAGAGAATTTGTGCGTAAATCTCAGCTGCGTTATCAGCCCAATCTATATGCGGACCTGTTTAAAAAGTATGACCCGGAACTCGTGATAGCCAGTACGCCCGGCTGGCGTTACGATCGCTACATTTTGCGAGAAGCTGCACAACTCGATATCCCGACGGCAACTGTGATTATTGGGTGGGATAACCCCAGCAGTTACAGTTTGTCAGGCGCGCCAATGGATTGGGTAGTTTGTTGGTCGGAGATTCAATCACAAGAACTTGTATTGGGCTCGGATTGGAAACCAGATCAGGTCTTTATTGGCGGAATTCCAACCTATGATGGTTATTTCAAGCGACTCTGGCAGATGCAAAAAGAAGCCTATTATGCATTGCATAAATTGGATCCGGATCGGAAATTGATCGCCTACGCCAGCAGTTTCATTACGTATGCCCCCAATATTGAAAATATTAAAGCCCTGGTAGCGTTGGTCGAAGGGGATCAGTTGGAGGAACCTGCACAATTGTTAATTCGCCTGCATCCTAATCACTTTCTTTCCGACCCTCTTTATAAAGGTGAACGTGAAGCTGTTCAAGAATTGGTTAACAATAGTAAACATGTCAAACTTGTAGAACCAGTCCCATTGGGTGGCGAGCTTGGTTACTATTCAGGTGAGGATATGCCAGAGAAATCCTCCATGATGGCGCATGCAGATATCTTTACAACTGTCTATTCCACCATGCTGGTTGAGGCTGCTATCCACGATCGTCCGGTGGTAAGTATTTGCATAGACCAACCGGGAGGCTGGAACAAGCCTGATAAGTATTCGCTCTCGCTTACGGATATCGGCAAATGGCCCACCCATGATCGTTTTCGCAGGGCTAAAGCTGGCGATGTTGTTTATAATTCTCTTGAATTGAAAAATGCTCTTAATGAGGCTTTGCGCGATAACGCGGCCGAAAAAATCAATCGCAGCAAGTTTGTAGCAGACGAAGTGACTTTTATAGATGGAAGATCAGGAGAGCGGGTGGCAGATATCATCAACAATTTCAGCGGCAGACACTTTAACCAAAAGGACAATCAATGAAGTTCTTAATTGCTGGCTTTGGCTCAATTGGCAGACGCCATTTTCGCAACCTGCTTTCATTGGGACAAAAAGACATATTGTTATTGCGCTCCAATAAAAGCACACTCGCAACGGATGAGTTGGATGGGTTTGTTGTAGAAACTGAGCTTGGTAAAGCTCTTGCCCACCGGCCGGATGCAGTCATTATTGCCAACCCGACCGCCTTACATTTAGACATTGCCATACCGGCGGCCAGTCAGGGTTGTAACTTGTTTTTTGAAAAGCCAATATCCGACTCCATGGAACGTATTGCTGAATTAAAAGCCGCTCTTAAAAGCGGTGGGGGCCAGGCGATGACCGGTTTTCAATTCCGTTTTCACCCTGGTCTGCAAAGGATTAAAGAGCTGATTTCAGAAAAAGCAATTGGCAATCTGGTTTCATGCCATGCGCATTGGGGTGAGTATCTGCCTGCCTGGCATCCCTGGGAAGATTACCGTCAAAGCTATAGTGCCAAAAAAGATCTGGGTGGTGGAGTGGTGTTGACACTCAGTCATCCGCTCGATTATATTCACTGGTTATTGGGCGATGTGGAATCGCTTTGGAGTTTTACTGCCCAGGTACCAGCACTTGAGATTGAAACTGAGGCGGTTGCAGAAATCGGCCTTCGTTTTAATCAAGGAGTTCTTGCAAGCATTCATCTAAATTATATTCAACAGCCGCCTGTTCATAACCTTGAGTTAATTGGCGATCAAGGAATCATTCTCTGGAATAATGCCAGCGGGGCCGTTGAGCTTTATAAAAGAAAAAGCGACCTTTGGCAGACTTACCCGCCACCAGCCGGATTTGATCGCAATGATATGTTCCTGGCAGAGATGCAACATTTCATCGAATGTGCTCAGAAAAAGAGAACCCCACTTTGCACGCTTGAGGATGGAATTTATACACAAAAGCTGGTGAATGCAGCTTACCAATCTGCGAAAGAAGAACGGATAATAAAATTCTACGAGGATTAAAAAAACCCTCAAACCATTTCTGTTAAGGATAGGTAACATGACTGAAACAATTTTTGAAAAATTCAACATGAAAGACAAGTGCGCGATTGTAACTGGCGGAGCCGGTTTACTGGGCAGGCAATTCGCACGTACTCTGGTGGAAGCAGGCGCAGCAGTGGTGGTGGCAGATGTTTTAGAAGAACGAGCACTTTCGGTCGCTGAGGAGCTGGTTTCAAAGGGATATCAGGCAACGGCCGTTCAGGTGGATGTGACCAATGTCCAATCTGTTCAGGCCATGGTTGCGACAACATTGAAGAATTATGGCCGCCTGGATGTGTTGGTGAACAGCGCTGCCATGGACCCAAAATTTGACGACGAACATGCCGGCCAACATACCAACCGCTTTGAAGATTATCCAGTCGAGGCTTTTCGATCGGCCCTGGATGTGAACCTGACTGGCATGTTTCTCTGTTCTCAGGCTGCTGTGGCACCGATGATCGAACAGAACTATGGTTCAATCATCAACATTTGCTCTACATATGGCCTGGCAGGTCCGGATCAGCGCTTGTATGAACGGGAAGGAAAACCAAAACAGTACAAACCAGTCTTTTACTCGGTGACCAAGGCAGGAGTGCTTGGTTTAACCCGTTATTTGGCTACTTATTACGCCGGCACGAGAATTCGCACCAATGCGCTCACGCCTGGGGGTGTTTTTAATCAGCATGATGATGTTTTTGTAGAAAAATACTCAGCGCGCACTGTGCTGGGGCGCATGGCCAATCAGGATGAAATGAATGGTGCTATCCTATTTTTGGCATCGGATGCCTCCTCCTATATGACTGGTTCAAATCTGGTTGTGGATGGTGGGTGGACGGCATGGTAAGCCCCAAAAAAGAGGTTTTGGCGATCATCCCGGCTCGTGGCGGGTCAAAGGGCATTCCCCGCAAAAATATCCGCGATTTTGCCGGTTATCCATTGATTGCGTACAGCATCATGGCAGCGCTCTCTTCCCGGTATGTTACCCGCACAATTGTTTCCACTGATGACCAGGAAATTGCAGAAGTCGCGCGCCAATTTGGCGCGGAAGTTCCCTTCCTGCGGCCGGCTTCCATTGCTGATGACCTTGCATTGGATTTGCCAGTCTTTCAACATGCACTGCAAACGCTGCTTGAAACCGAAGGCTACAGACCGGATCTGGTCATTCAACTGCGCCCAACCTCTCCTATCCGGCCGGTAGGTCTGGTTGATGAGGCTATTGAGATTCTGTTAAGCAATCCCAAAGCTGATTCCGTTCGCGGCGTGGTGCCTTCCGGTCAAAATCCCTACAAAATGTGGAGAGTTGACTCTGAGAGCGGCTTTATAAAAGGGCTGCTAGTTGTAGATGGATTGGCTGAACCCTACAATGCCCCCCGTCAAAGCTTGCCGGAGACCTATTGGCAAACCGGTCATATCGATGTGATTCGCCCGGAAATCATTTTGAATAACAACTCAATGTCGGGTAAAAACATTATGCCCGTCTTCATTAATCCAGACTCCACGGTCGATCTTGATAAACCCGCTGATTGGCAGAAAGCTGAATGGTTGGTTTGGTATGCGGGTTTGGATATGGTAACCCCCGGTAACCTCCGCCGCCCACTGCCGAATCCCGTGAAATTGGTGGTATTTGATTTTGATGGGGTCATGACCGATAACCGTGTCTTCGTGAGCGAGCAAGGGTTGGAGAGCGTGGCGGCCAATCGTGGTGACGGGATGGGAATCGGCTTATTGAAAAAAGCTGGGGTTGCTGCACTGATCTTATCTAAAGAAGTCAACCCTGTAGTCAAAGCACGCAGCCAAAAATTGTCTATTCCTTGTATTCAAGCAGTGGATGATAAGCCGTTAGTCTTGATCAAATATATGCAAGAGAATGGCTACCTTCCGGAGCAGGTGATCTTTGTAGGGAACGATATTAATGATGTTCCTTGTTTTCCAATTGTGGGCTGTGCATTGGCAGTGGCCGATGCCCACCCGAGTGCACTGCGCCAGGCCGATATAATTTTGCAGAACAAAGGCGGTTATGGCGCTGTACGAGAAATATGTGATCGAATTTTGAGTGACCTGAGAAAGTAGATTAAGGAGCAGCGAATGTCCAAAGCAGTAAAAATTGGTAATGATTGGGTAGGAGATGAATACCCTGTATATATTGTTGGTGAAGTTGGGATAAATCACAACGGAGACCTGGATGTTGCCCACAAATTGATTGAAGCCGCCCATTCTGCAGGTATGAATGCAGTCAAATTCCAGAAACGTACCCCGGAAATCTGTGTTCCGAAGGAACAAATGTCGCAAATGCGTGATACCCCCTGGGGTTATATTTCATACCTGGATTACCGCTATAAAGTTGAGTTTGATTCAGCCCAATACCGCCAAATTGCAGATCTCAGCCAGAGCAAAGGTATCACCTGGTTTGTTTCCGTCTGGGATGAGCTTTCGGTTGACTTCATGGAAGAATTTGACCCGGCTTGTTATAAGGTACCATCAGCTTCACTGACCGACTTACCGCTCTTAAGAAAGCTGCGTTCAACTGGCAGGCCGATCATTCTGTCGACTGGTATGTCTACGTTTCACCAGATCAAACAAGCTGTGGATCAGATCGGCACCGATAATCTGGTGATAACGCATGCCACTAGCGCCTATCCATGTGCCCCCGAGGAGTTGAATCTGAAGATGATCCAGACCCTTAAAAAGGAATTCGATTGCCCGATTGGTTATTCGGGCCACGAAGTCGGCCTGGTTCCCTCGGCCATAGCGGTGGCATTGGGAGCGTGCCTGGTGGAACGGCACATTACACTTGACCGCGCCATGTGGGGCTCAGATCAGGCAGCCTCAGTCGAACCGCAAGGGATGGAGAAACTGGTCAAATACATCCGTGTTACAGAACAATCGATGGGTGATGGCGTAAAACATGTGTATGACAGTGAAAAATCAAGTATGGATAAATTGAGGCGCGTGAAATCGTTTTGATGTTGACCAGGATTAAGCGGATTCCTGCAAGCGTACGCCGGCGAATAATTCACAATGCAAACAACCGCCGGGTGAATTCCATCTCAGCGGAGGTTGAGGAGCATTCACCCATGAATGATATCGCCCCGGTCATCATTTTCAACGCCTCCACAAGATTAGCCGGTCTAAGTCTCAACGCCGGGTTTTCATTGATCAGTGGTTGGAGTTTGCGTCTGGCTGGTGTACCCGTCATAAACTTTGTCTGTCAAGCGGGAATGTCGCATTGTATGTTGGGAAGTGTTTTGGGTAAACCAAACGATCCTCCACCCTGTTCGACCTGTGTACAACAGTCGCAAAATCTTTTTCCACATTCCGAAACTCGCTGGTTTAACTACTCTCCAAATGCGGAACTGGCAGCTAAAATTGATACACTGACTGTTGACGCGTTGAGTAACGTTGTTTTCCAGGATATCCCATTCGGTGAATTGGTTTTGCCCGCCATCCGCTGGGTTTTGCGTCGTTACCAACTTCAGGATGATGATCAAACCAGATACCTCTACCGCCAATATATTCTCTCGGCAGAGAATGTGGCACGTCATTTTCTGAAATTAATTTCAGAAAAAGTACCGCAAAGCGTGATTGTTTTTAATGGGATGTCTTTTCCAGAAGCTACAGCGCGCTGGCTGGCTCTGCAAAAAAATATTCCTGTCATCACACATGAAGTGGGATTAATGCCGCTCAGTGCTTATTTTACTTTCGGTCATGCAACTGAATATCCAATTGATATCCCCGATTCCTTCAAGCTCAGTGAAGAACAAAACCGGAAATTGGATCAATATCTTACACAACGATTTCAAGGTGATTTTCAAATGGCAGGCGTTCGTTTCTGGCCTTCCATGCAGCCGCTGGGGCAAGATTTTCTGGATCATGCTGCTAAATTTGAGCAGATTGTCCCCATTTTTACCAATGTGATCTTCGATACCAGCCAATCACATGCCAATGTTTTATTTGAAAATATGTTTACATGGCTGGATGAGATTAGCAACTTGATTCCAGCACATCCCAAAACACTGTTTGTCATTCGTGCGCATCCAGATGAAATGAGACCTGGGAAAGCCAGCCGGGAAAGTGTTGCCGGTTGGGTAAAGAATAAAGGGTTGAATTCCTGGCCGAATGTCTATTTTGTGGATGCTGATCAGCATATCAACTCCTACCAGCTAATTCAACGCTCGAAATTTGTCCTGATTTACAATTCCACAATCGGGATGGAGGCAACTTTACTGGGGACAGCCGTCATCTGTGCCGGGAGGTCGCGCTTCACTCGCTTACCCACGGTCTATTTTCCTCAATCCAAACCAGCCTATCTGGAGCTTGTTAACAGTTTCCTGAATGCCCGTGAAATACCTTTGCCGGATGAATTTAAAGAGAACGTGCGCCGTTTTCTTTACACTCAACTCTTTCGCGTTTCCCTTCCGTTTGATCGTTTTCTGGATGAAGATAACGTGTGGGATGGATATGTGCGTCTGACCGATTTTTCATGGCAAGCGCTGCTGCCTCAAAACTCGCAAACAATGAAAACAGTTGTTGAGGCGGTGCTCAACAAACAAACATTCGAAATAGATCTATGAAACCTACCTGCTCAATTATCATCCGCGCATTTAATGAAGAACAGCATCTTGGCAAATTGCTGGAAGGAATTTTTCATCAGACGCTTGAGAATGTCCAGGTGATTCTGGTTGATTCAGGCTCAAGTGATCGCACAGTGGAGATAGCCCATCAATACGGTGTTGAAGTTGTGTTCATTCAGCCGCAGGATTTTACATTCGGCCGTTCTATTAACCTGGGTATTTCACATGCGGAATCGGATCTGGTGGTTTTTGCCAGTGCGCATGTTTATCCGGTTTACCCTGATTGGTTGGAGCGGCTTTTAGAGCCATTTCAAAATGAAAAGGTTGCTCTCAGTTATGGCAAACAACGCGGCAATGAGACCGCTCAGTTTTCAGAACAAATGATTTTTGCAAATTGGTACTCCGAAGTCAGCAACCTGAATCAGGGCAACCCATTCTGTAATAATGCCAATGCCGCTATTCGCCGTGAATTGTGGATACAGCATCCGTATAATGAATCATTGCCGGGATTGGAAGACCTTGAGTGGGCACAATGGGCGGCGGATCAAGGAAAGCAGATTGCATATGTTGCCGAGGCAGAAATCATCCATATTCACAGCGAGACCTGGCAGGGAATACACAACCGGTATAAACGTGAAAGCATGGCCTTTAAAATGATTTATCCGCATGAAAGCTTTGGTATCAAGGATTTTTTGCATGCCTTGGTCAGTAATGTCAGCAGTGACATTAAGATTGCTCGATTACAAAAGAAGTCGCTTAAGAATCTAGGAAGCATTGCTGCTTTTCGATGGCATCAATTCCTGGGTACCTATCGCGGGTATAATCAAACCGGACCACTGACCTGGAAATTGAAGCAGACTTTCTATTATCCACGCTGGAATGGAGAGGATGCGGGTAATAAAAGATCGGTAGCTCCAATTCACTATCAAGATCAGTCAAAGAAAGGGTGAGACTTATGCAAAACTCTCCAAAAATTGTTGCATTGGTTCCCATGCGTCACCATTCCATGCGTGTGCCTGGAAAAAATTACCGCGAAATAGGTGGTAAGCCGCTCTATCATCACATTTTGGAAACCCTTTTAAAATGTGCTGAAATTGATCAGATCCTGGTCGATAGCGATAGTGAATTAATACTTTCCGGTGTTAACCAACATTTTCCAACCGTTAAGACCATCCGCCGGCCGGATCATTTGACAGCGGATACTATACCAATGAATGAGATATTGTTGTACGATACCAGTGTTGTTACTGGCGATCTCTACCTGCAGACTCATAGCACCAACCCTCTGCTACGATCGGCGACGATTTCAGCAGCGATTCAGACTTTTTTAAATCACCAGTTGGAATTTGATTCGTTATTCTCAGTTACGCGCTTGCAGACCCGCTTGTGGGATAGCCTGGCCAGGCCAATCAATCATAACCCCGCCATTTTGCTTCGGACACAGGATTTGCCGCCCACGTATGAAGAAAACTCCTGTATTTATTTGTTTGATAAAGAAATTTTGAGCCGCAAACGCAATCGAATTGGCGACCGCCCTTACCTATTTGAGATCGAGCGGGCTGAAGCGTTTGATATCGACGAAGAGCTGGATTTCTTAATGGCGGATTTGATGCTTGATCACCGCAATCAGGATTCCAGACAATATACCGCAGATCATGATGGCTGAAAGATGGAGGACTGTTTGAAAAAAAAGGTACTATTATCTGCCCCCTATATGCTACCTTACCTTGATCGTTTTTTGCCTATTCTGGCACATTATGGCATCGAGGCAATCATCCCGGAAGTGGATGAACGTCTGGGAGAAGGAGAATTACTACAATACGCCGGTCAATTTGATGGAGCTATTTGTGGTGATGACCGTTATACGGAAAAAGTGATTCAAGCCTGCCTGCCGCGCCTGAAATATATCTCCAAATGGGGTACCGGTATCGATTCCATTAACAAACACTATGCAGAATCAGTAGGCGTCAAAGTTGGTAATACACCTAACGCCTTCACCCTGCCGGTTGCCGACAGTGTAATAGGCTACATGCTGGCGTTCGCCCGCAGAATCCCATGGATGGACGTAGAAATGAAGCAGGGCGTATGGGACAAAATACCGGGAAGATCCCTTAGCGAGTGCACACTGGGAGTTATCGGAGTAGGGAACGTTGGCCGGGGTGTCATACGCCGTGCGCGCGGATTTGGAATGCGCATGTTGGGCAACGATATTCGCCTGGTTGAGCCCGATTTTATTCTGGAGCAAAACCTGACCATGGTCGATCTGCCTGCTTTGTTGAATCAGAGTGATTTTGTGAGTGTGAATTGTGATCTCAACCCCACAAGTTATCACCTGATGAATGCAAAGACTCTTGGACAGATGCAAAAATCAGCTGTATTAATCAATACCGCTCGCGGACCAATTGTGGAGGAAGCAGCACTGATCAATGCCCTGCAGGATGACTTGATTGCCGGAGCTGCACTGGATGTCTTTGAAGTTGAGCCATTACCGCAGGATTCGCCCTTAAAGAAAATGGATAACGTCCTCCTCGCGCCCCATAATTCCAACTCCAGTCCGCAAGCCTGGGAACGCGTTCACTGGAATACTATTCGCAATTTACTGCAAGGGTTGGCAATTGATACGGCAGATTTCGATGAAATTGTTATGTTAAATTCATGAAGCGAGGTGACATGTGCAAAATGACAACACGCGCGTGATGCTTATTACCGGAGCTGCAGGAGGCATTGGTCGTTCAACCCTGCAATTGTTTGCTGAGAAAGGTTGGCTGGTGATCGGGGTGGATCGTTCACCCTTTAATGGTGAATTTCCGGGCAATGGACTCTTTATTCAAGCGGATATTTCTGATTCTGCCCAATTAGCCGCCATCTATGAACAGGTTAGCCAATTCACCAACACACTTGATGCAGTTATTAATAACGCAGCTTTGCAAATTGTAAAACCGTTATTAGAAACGAGTGTTGAAGAATGGGATGCGGTTATGGCCTCTAATTTGCGCTCAGTATTTTTAGGAGCCAAACTTTCCTATTCACTGCTCAAAAACCGTGGTGGCGGTGCAATTGTCAATGTTTCGTCAGTTCATGCGGTGGCAACATCTCCGAATGTAGGCAGCTATGCTGCCAGCAAAGGTGGCTTACTGGCTCTGACACGTTCCATGGCAATCGAGTTTGCAAAAGACCAGATTCGGGTAAATGCGATTCTTCCCGGTGCTGTTGATACGCCCATGCTTTCCGCTCATCTTGACCAGGCTCGCCTGGAGAATCTGGCTCGAAAAACGGTCAATGGCCGCATTGGCAAACCATTGGAACTCGCTCATGCAATTTACTTTCTAGCGGACGAGGAGCAGTCCTCTTTTATGACCGGTCAATCGATCGTTGTCGACGGTGGGGCTACAGCAAAATTAAGTACGGAGTAGGAATGAAATCCTCATTGAAGCAAAATCTACCAGAGCCGCTTTTGCAAAATCTGCGCAACGCAGTCGATGCTGTGAAACGTATACCAGAATTACCGGCAGCCTACCTCCATCCCTGGCGTAGGCAATCCCGGGAGAAACTGGCACAATATCATGAAGTGCATAGAAATGAGCGCTGTTTTATTTTAGGGAATGGTCCCAGCCTGAAGAACATGGATTTAAAAAGACTTCGTAATGAATTTACTTTTGGAATGAATCGCTTTTACCTTGCTTATGATGATCTTGGTTTTTCGACGACCTACTTTGTTTCAGTTAATGATCTGGTCATTGAACAATGTGCTGCTGATATTCAAAATTTACACCAACCACGCTTTGTTTCATGGCGAGGTGGCAGAAAATGGTTGAAACCTGAAAAA
>JBBQNI010000052.1:0-25800 GCA_038329785.1 Anaerolineales bacterium
TAACGCCTTTTAATAACCCTCCCGAGGGGATCCCAATTTCGTGTTTTTCTGAAAACTAACGAAGCGATTACAGTCAGTCATGTGTGGTCTTTCACCCTCTTTATCTACCTGACTTCAATCCTCTCAGCACTGTGGCCTAAACCTTGCACACCATGATTAGGCCCATGAATGCCCTTTTTTTTGGCATATTCACAGGCGCCTGTCAGAATTGTTAAGCAATTGTCCATTATTATTGATAAGTTGTATATTTTCTGCGTGATTAAAAAGATTGTTTTGCTTATAATATAATGGATGATCATGACGCTTAAACGTGAACCATAAAGACACTACCGAGGGAAATCAAGCATGAGCGTTAAGCCGCTAGTCAAGACCAAGTTTTCAGGCAAGTCATTTCTTTCATACTTGAACGAATTGCGCTCCCTGGTAGGGGAAAAAAGTGTTTTGATGGTGTTAAGAAAATCCGGCTGGTTGCCAAATGTTCGCGAAATAGTCTCCACCCGTCACGAAAAAATAACACCACCGCAGGCACTGGTGGAACTCAATCAATGCATTGAAGAGATCTTTGGTGAGACTGCTTTACGAACGGTGGTCTACAACGCAGCCAAAATGAGCTTCCGGTCCAGTTTTGGTGAGACCGCCATGATCAAGGAAGCAATCAACTGGATTCAGTCTCATCCTCAAAGCCCGCTGCGCTTGCGCGCCAGCCTGGAAGCAATTGTGTACTTAATGGAAACTACCAGTGATCAGAAGATCCGTCTGGATGAGAGTTCGAGCCATTACCATGTTATTGTGCAGAATTGCATTGCCTGCTATGGCCTGGCGGAACAACACTCCCGCTACTGTTATTACAATGTGGGTGTTATCCGCGGGGGGCTGGCGCTATTGTTTGGCAAGGATGATTATCCGGTTCAGGAACTGGCCTGTATGACCAATGGTGATGATGTCTGTGAGTTTATCGTTCGCAAATTCCCATTCTCAGACAATGAGCGCGGCAGCGGCAAGACAGGCTTTTTATCGCTGCCGGCCCATTTGAGATAAGAAGTTGATTAGTTACTAGATAATTAGATATTTGTAAATTGGCAAATAGTTGACTGGTTGGCTTCATGAGTCAACCAGTTTAATCTTTACAAATAAGCAGTGATGAAACCCAATATCTTTTTTCTTCTATTTCCCATCCCAGCCAGCTAGGCGAGCCATCAGGTGCCAGAAGGCTTGGGCTTTTAATGTACACTGTAAGCCGTGCGTATGTGCACAACCCGGCAAACTCTGGCATTCAAACGCGCCGGGATGGCTGCTGCACCAACCGGCACACCAGCTGCAGCTGTCACTTGCATTCGGGTAGAACGTCCCGGCCGGATCATAGGATTCGATGTCGGCAAAGTCAAAGAGCGCTTTCTGATTGTCGGCAACATAATCTCGCACCAGATTATTATTACGCCAAAGAGTGCTGCCGGGAGCGCTGCCATCGGTATGACCGGTATAGTAGATCGTCCGCAAGCCGCTATAATCCTTTTCCAATTGGTCCAGGGTATTCATGTAGGTTTGCACCTGTGGTACTGTATAACTCGACATCTGCCCGCACCAGGTCCACAAGGAAACATCAAACCCACTCGTATCCAGAACGGTTCGGGTATGAGCTAACCCATCAGCAGTCTCCCAGTACATTTCCGGGGTGATATAAGAGGTTCCGCTATAGTTGTTGCCATCATAGAAACCCAGCGCGGTTGTATCGGGCGGAAAGGCTACCAAGTTGCTTTCAACGATCGAGACATTGTATTTTGAATCGCGTGCCTCTAACCATTGCAGACCGCTCAAGATCTGGCTTCCATGCGATGTGTGCGCATAATGAACCACAAATTTGCGAGCCTGAGTGATCCAGTAATCCGGGATATCATGAACGTCGGTCGTAAGGTGGTTGACGACAATGGCCTGTGAGGAATTTGTGTTTTTATAAATAATTGGCAGGAAGATGACAGGCGGGTCATCGGCCGCATCGGCTGTCCCCTGCAGGGGCTGCATGAAAAAAGAAATCAGAATAGTCACCACGATTACCGTGGAGAAAAGGAAAGGTCTGCGCATGGATTGCTCCTGAGGAAAAAATGCTGAATTGAACTTGATGGCTCAATTGTACAAAAAAGCAGAGCTTTACGATATGCCTGATAATCACATGTAAGGTTGCTTTTTATTGGTTGGATATTTCGGATTTTTTACTAGGTGTTCAGGCCAACTTTCCCTGATAACTGCCCAACCAACACTTCCTTATTCACCCGCATTGTGGTTTGATTTTTTAGGCAGATGTAGGTTGGGCACGTCCAACTGGAAGATACCTCGGAAAGTAATAGTTTGATGCTGGTGCTCATGATCATTTGCTGAGTGCCCAACAATCATGACCTTTTAGGGATCCATGATAGATACACGACACCACGTTTTATAGGAGAAAATTCCACTGGGATTTTCATCTACCCCCTGCCTTTCTTCCAGACCCGGTCAAGCGTGTTGGGCACTCAGGCAACCATCTACCTATTCGACATATTGTATTCGTAGTCATCGTTCTATCCTGTCCGACATGCCCAACCTACAATTCCCATTGCACTGTTTTTTTGTGTAAAATTTTTTGCGATTGCTGTAAGCTATGAGCTGTGAAATTGCTATCCCCTTTATATGCTTAACCTTGACAAATATTGAAGCCAGGTTTATATATAAGCCCGCTTAACTATTTTGAAAGGTGAAGTAAAAGCTATGAATGAATTATTTTTAGAGACCATGCAGGATTGGATGGAAATCTTCATGCGTCGTTCGATGAGCAAATTCCGCCAGTATTTGAAGGAAAATGGCTTTTCTATGACGCAGATGACTTCCATGTTTCAAATTCTACATTGTGGCAGTTGCAGCATTTCCGATCTGGCTGCCCACCTCGATATCTCCAATGCAGCTGCCAGCCAATCAACCGAACGGTTGGTGCAGCAAGGCTTGCTCACACGCAATGAGGATCCCAACGATCGCCGCAATAAACGCTTGGAATTGACCGAAAAAGGGAAAAATACTGTGGCGGAAAGTATGCAAGCCCGCCAGATGTGGTTCCAAGAATTGGTCGGCCTTCTGGATGACACCGAAAAGAAACAGATCATATCTGCCCTTGAAATTCTCACTACCAAAACAAAAGAGCTTTCGCCGTCCCCAGGCTCGCTATGCTCTGAAAGCAATTCATAGAAGGAGTTCCATTCATGTTTCGAATTGCACGTTATTTAAAACCATACATTCCTTTAATTTTGATTACCATTGCACTTCTGTTTTTGCAGGCCAATGCCGATCTGGCGCTCCCGGATTATCTCTCAAAAATAGTCAACAATGGTATTCAGCAAGGCGGCGTAGAAAACGCTGTGCCCGAAGTCATTCGTGTCAGCGAAATGGACAAACTGACTCTTTTCATGACGCCCGTCGAAAAAGAATTGGTGCTCGGCCAATACTCTCTATTGGATCAGAACACCAGTGATTATCAAAAGATCATCAAAAGATTTCCATCCGTTGTGGATCAACCTGTTTACACCCTCAACAAGATCGACGATGATATGGTAAAGCAGCTCAATCCCATTCTGGGCAAAGCCTTTCTGATTGTCTCGAGTATAGAAGCTTATCAGGCCGACCCCAGCAAGGCACCGCCGATGGGCACAGGTATGCAATTCGACCTCTCCAAATTACCGCCTGGCACCGATCTTTTTGATGCCCTCAAAATGATGCCCCCGGCGCAGTTGGAACCCATTCGCGCGAATATTGGCAAAGGGTTTGAAGGGTTAAACGATAGCACCATTAATCAAATGGCTGTTTCAGCTGTCAAAGTTGAATATCTGGCTCTGGGAGCTGATGCCGGTAACTTGCAATCCAGCTACATTCTCGGTGTGGGCGGTATCATGCTCCTGCTTTCCTTGCTTTCGGGCGCAGCTACCATCCTGGTGGGCTTGTTTGCCTCGCGCACGGCGGCCGGTCTTGCCCGCGATTTACGCAAGGATACATTTGCAAAAGTCGAAAATTTCTCCAGTACCGAATTTGACCGTTTTTCGACCGCCTCTTTGATAACGCGTACGACCAATGATGTCACCCAGATTCAAGGAGTGACCATTATGATCATGCGCATGGTGTTTTACGCTCCCATCATCGGTATTGGTGGCATCATCCGTGCTATTGGTAAAAGTGCCGATATGTGGTGGATCATCGCTGTGGCTGTCATTACTCTGTTGGGGCTGGTCCTGGTCATCTTCTCGATCGCATTACCGAAATTCAAACTTATTCAAAAATTGGTTGACCGCTTGAACCTGGTTACCCGTGAAAATCTCTCCGGTATGATGGTTATTCGAGCTTTCAATAAGCAAAAATTCGAAGAGAATCGCTTTGATAAAGCCAATGTTGATTTGACCAACAATACCTTGTTTATCGCTCGTTTGATGGCAACCATGATACCGGTCATGATGTTAATCATGAATGGTTTATCGCTGCTGATCATCTGGGTCGGTTCTCACCAGGTGGCACAATCCAGCATGCAGGTGGGTGATATGATGGCCTTCCTACAATATGCCATGCAAATCGTTATGGCTTTCTTGATGATGTCCTTCATGTTCATCATGCTGCCGCGTGCCTCTGTTTCGGCTGGTCGTATTGCTGATGTGTTAGAGACTCCGATTGAGATCAAAGATCCGCTGGAACCAAAGCATTTCCCCAGCCCGGTAAAAGGAAAAGTCGAGTTCAGGGATGTTTCGTTCCGTTATCCGGATGCTCAGGAAAATGTGCTTTGCCATATCGATTTCACAGCCCAACCAGGCCAAACCACGGCCATAATTGGTTCCACCGGTTCTGGAAAATCATCGGTGATCAACCTGATTCCACGTTTCTTTGATGTGACTGATGGTGGCATTTACGTCGACGGGATAGATATCCGTGAGGTGCCGCAACATGAATTGCGCGATAAAATCGGCTTCATCCCTCAAAAAGGCAATCTCTTCAGCGGAACGATCGAAAGCAATCTGCGCTATGCAGATGAAGATGCCAGTGAAGCCGCATTGCATGAAGCCATTGATATTGCCCAGGCGAAAGAGTTTATTGATGCAGCCCCGGACGGTTTACAGACTGAGATCTCTCAGGGTGGTACAAATGTCTCTGGCGGTCAAAAACAGCGTTTGGCGATTGCACGCGCACTGGTCAAAAAGCCACCCATTTATATCTTTGATGACAGTTTTTCGGCACTTGACTTCAAGACCGATTCACTGTTGCGGGCAGCCCTTAAGAAAAAGACCAGTGCAAGCACGGTAATCATTGTTACCCAACGGGTTGCTACGATTATGAATGCTGACCAGATTATCGTTCTCAATGAAGGTGAAGTGGTTGGTAAAGGAAAGCATGGCGAGTTAATGAAAAGTTGTGAAACGTACCAGGAAATAGCTTATTCACAATTGAGTAAGGATGAGTTGAAATGAGTACACCAAATAATAAGAACACTCCTCAAAAAGATTCACCGACGCCTGGTGGTGGGCATGGGCCAATGGGCCGTGGCGGTCCGATGGCGATGATGAAAGGCGAGAAGGCCCGTGATTTTCGCGGTACGATGGTTAAACTGATTGATTATCTGGGTGCCTATCGCACGTTGATTTTGATCACACTGATCGTGGCTGCGGCATCGACTATCTTCTCGATCGTCAGCCCCAAAATTCTGGGTCAAGCTACAACCAGATTGTTTGAAGGCGTCATGGCGCAGTTATCCGGTTCCAGTGAAGGGATTGATTTTGCATATATCGGCAATATTCTGTTGATCACCCTGGGATTATACGTGCTGTCTTCCTTATTAGCCTATGTCCAGGGTTGGATTATGGCCGACGTCGCGATGAAAATCACCTATCGCTTCCGGCGCGACATTGCAGCCAAGATCAATCGCATGCCCCTAAAGTATTTTGACAAAACCTCACAGGGCGAAGTGCTTTCGCGCATCACCAATGATGTCGACACCGTCAGCCAGACTCTTAACCAGAGTCTCTCGCAGATCATTACCTCAACCACCACCGTCGTTGGTGTCTTGATCATGATGTTGACCATCAGCTGGCAAATGACACTGGTAGCGGTCTTGATTGTGCCACTTTCCATGGGCGTGATTGGCTTGATCATCAAACAGTCGCAAAAATACTTCAAGCAGCAGCAGGATTACCTCGGGCACATCAATGGTCACATTGAAGAGATGTATGGCAGCCATGTAGTCATGAAAGCGTTCAATGGCGAAGAGAATAGTATTCGCAAATTTGATGGTTTGAATGCCACCCTTTTCAGCTCGGCCTGGAAATCTCAATTTCTTTCCAGTCTGATGATGCCAATTATGAACTTTATCGGGAATCTTGGTTACGTGGCCATTTCAGTTCTGGGTGGCTGGCTGGCTGTGCGTGGTGCGATTACGGTCGGAAACATCCAGGCATTTATCCAGTATGTGCGTTCTTTTACCCAACCGATTGCCCAGATTGCCAATATATCGAATGTATTACAACAAACGGCAGCCGCAGCCGAACGTGTTTTTGAATTTATGGAAGAACCCGAAGAGATCAAAGAAACCAGTAATCCGCTCAAAATCACCGATATCAACGGCAAAGTTGAATTCAAACACGTGCGCTTTGGTTATGATCCCGAAAAAGTCATCATCAAGGATTTCTCGATGGTTGTAAAGCCAGGTCAGAAAATTGCTATCGTTGGCCCAACCGGTGCCGGTAAGACCACCATGGTCAAGCTGCTGATGCGTTTCTATGATGTCAATTCGGGAGAAATCCTGGTGGATGATCACAACATTCAGGAGTTTAGCCGCCATGATCTGCGCAAGATCTTTGCCATGGTCTTGCAAGATACCTGGCTCTACAATGACACCATCATGGAAAATATCCGCTATGGCCGCGCCGAAGCAAGCGATGAGGAAGTGATTCGGGCAGCGAAAACAGCTCATGTAGATCACTTCATTCGAACCTTACCTGAAGGCTACGGCATGATCTTGAACGAAGAGGCATCCAACGTATCGCAAGGACAGAAACAGCTTCTGACCATTGCACGGGCTGTTCTGGCTGATCCAAAGATCCTGATTTTGGATGAGGCTACCAGTTCGGTCGACACCCGTACCGAAGTGTTGATCCAGAAAGCGATGGACAATCTGATGAAGAATCGTACCAGCTTTATCATCGCCCACCGGCTGTCAACCATCCGTAATGCGGATCTGATCCTGGTCATGCGTGACGGCGATATCGTTGAGACCGGCAGCCATGAAGAACTGCTCAAGGCCGGTGGGTTCTACTCCGAGCTTTACTACAGCCAGTTCGAAGAAGCGATGGTGACGTTGTAGAGAAAAAAATGAGTTACTCCCAGGCAGATCAATAAAGCATGAATGAACAGGCTGTTCTTTAAGCTCATAGCAGAAGCGAAATTGAGAGCGTTCCTTCCCGGAGATTTTTATTAATTTTCACAACCGGAATCTCCGGGAGATTTTTTGACGATGGCTCGATTACATCCACTTGCGGCGGCGCATCCACCAGAACATAATCAATGGCAGGGTGATGATAGCTGCCAGCACAAACAGAAAAACTGGACGGTTTACCCAACTGGTGATTGGTTCTTTGGGTATAAAAAAGTTCATGCCAAAAAAACCTACCAAAAAAGAAAGTGGCATGAAGAGCGTGGTGATGATCGTCAGCGTTTTCATAACCTCATTCATCCGGTTGTTGATGGCGGAGAGATAGGTATCCAGTACGCTGCCCATCAAATCCCGCAGGCTTTCGCTGATATCATAAAGTCTGACCAGGTGGTCGTAAATATCGCGGAAGAAAATGCGGTCGCTCTTGTCGATCACCTGATCATCGCCGCGGGCGAGTTTGTTGAAGACCTCGCGCAGGGGTGCCAGTGTGCGGCGCAGGTGCATTAATGAGCGCTTCATCAGGAAGATTCTTTCCAGGAGATTCTGTGAGGGCCGATTGAAAACCTGGTCTTCAATTTCATCCATGACCACATCCATCTGATCGACCAGCGGCAGATAATCCGCAATCAGATCATCAGCCAGCTTGTAAAAGAGATGATCGGCTCCTTTCTGTAAAAAGTGGACATCCCGCTGTACCATGTCCCAGACCCGGTCGATCACCTCCAGTTTTCTGGTCTGGTAGGTGACCAGGTAATTCTTGCCGAGGAAAATATCGACTTCGTTTGTGCGCAGGGGTTCATCCTGATCCTGATCAAAGGCGAGCGCATGCAGGACGATGTAGAGGTAGGTGCCCCAATCATCCACGCGGGGAACATGGGTCTCCTCGAGCGCATCCGAGATGGCCAGCGGGTGAAAACCAAAAATATCGCGCAGGATTGGCTCCGCAACAGCCATCTCCTCCTCGCAGATATCAATCCAGAGAGTACCGCTCCTGGTTGCCAGCAGCTCCTGGATCCGTTCAACTGGCAGATCGAGGGTGGTTTTTCCATTTCCGTTGCTATAGATAACCCGGATCATATCGCCACCTTGAAAGGGGATGTAGTGCTATGTTGGATGATAGTATCAGCAGGGAGAATTGTCAAATGGATAGGTGGAGGGATGGCAGAAATTTGGCTATTCAGTACGGTGTGTAGATTGAAAGCCTGGATTTACTGCATCTGGGGAGTAGCAGAAAACCAGGTTTTGGACTCTCAAGATAATGTAGGAACGCAGGGGCGTCTGCCTTCAAAATTAATAAATATAGAGTTGATAACTTGCAATTACAAAAAATCGAACAACTATTACTTAGTGGTTAAAATTTGCCTTTCATAAAACAATTGAAATAAGAGGGCATGTTGAGACATATGGAAAATTAATATCCAAAGAGTGCATTAAAAATGCTAAATTTAATTGTGAACATACCTATTTCTTTGAAGAATAAAGAAACTCAGATATTACATCATAAAAAAACGGTTGATACAAATACTCATCTGTACATAAAAGTAAATCAGTAGACATCCTCCATGGTAATTGCAAGCCATCTGACCCTAGCTGTTTTGCACGACAGCGACCCTAAAATGTAACCTGAGAATGCAGGGGCGGCTGCCTTCAAATCTAATAAACCCCGAAACCGCGATTATACCTATTTCCTAAACTGTGCAACCCGGATCATGCTAAAAAACAGGATTGCTAGGGCAATATTCCCAAAAACAACCCACATGACAATCAACGGGCTCCAGCTCTCGAAGAATTGCCCCACGATCCAGGGTGAAAGCATGGACGTCAAGCTGGCTGAAATGAAAAACCAGCTGGTGACTTTTGCTGAAATAACTCCCAGCCGTTCCGCCAGGTTCATGCCGACCGGGAAGGTGGTGGCGATGAAGAATCCGAATGCGAAGGTTGCCAGCCACAGCATGACAGTGGAATGCGACCAGATCAGCATGACAGCGATACTGATAAGACAGCCAATCAGATCGATCCACATCATGGTTCGCACACTGACCCAGCGTGCCAACAAGATGCCCAGCAAACGGGCAGCGGTGAAAGCTCCCCAGTAGACTGCGCTCAGGTAGGCAGCTGTCTGGGCGGTCGTCAGACCGAGATTGAAGCTGTAGGTATAGATCCAACCGCCAAAGGTCACCTCTGCCCCGACAAAGCCAAAGAACATACCCACCAGGAACAGCACCAATGCCAATGATGATTTTTGATTATTCTTATGAATTTGTTCGGCATTATGAACCAGCTCGGGCGGTGAGGGCTGGCGTAGAAAAAAGAAAGCCGGTAACACAATAAAAAAGGCGATCAGCCACAGCGCCCAGGTGATCGAATTGCTGAGACGCAAAGTCTGAGCGATCAACAAAGGGGAGAGCAAGGTGCCGACTCCGAAGAAGAAGTGCAGACCGTTCATGTAACCGGTCACATTTTTGCCATGCAGCCAGATAAGAAGCGTGTTTTCGCCGACATCCAGGTGCGATTGCGCAATCCCCAGCAGGAAGAAAATGGCCACCAGCAGCCACAGACTTTTAATCACAGGCAACAAAGCCACAAATAATGCCATAAAGAATAGGGCCAGAGCCAGGACGCGGTGTCCTTTGACCTTATTCAGGTATAGGCCAACGCCGTAAGACCCGATCATGTAGCCGAGCGACGAAAGCAGAAAAAGATTGCTGAGTTGACGCAGGCTGCTACCGGTATTGGCCGCAAAGGAGGGTAGGCTGGGACCCAACAATCCGGCGATCAGTCCGAGCGCAATAAATGACCAGAAATAGAGGATGGACGTTTTCTTTTTGTTCTGTAGGTTCTGCATTCAGGAATCCAGGAAAGTGATTTACAATAATGAAGGCGATTGGTGTTGTAGCAGTGGTCAAGGTGTCCCCTCTTCCACAACAATTGATCTTACCACCGCTTGCCTGACCTGAGAAGAAGAAAAAACTATGCAGGTTAAAGGTAGAAATAAATATCAATGCAGGCTGGTGCTGGTGGTCGGCAAGAACAAATTATTGGTAAATGAGGTATGAATGATAATGCAATTTCCTCCTGAAAGCTTTGATGACTGGGCTGCCGGTTATGACGCTGAGACCGAACGGGCTTTCGGCTATCCGTTTGAAGGCTACCAGCAGCTGCTGGCGCGGATCGTGGAAATCTGCCGACCACTGGATCATGAGCACATTCTTGACCTCGGCTGCGGCACCGGCAGCCTGGCGGCTCGCTTTTTGACGTTTGGGTGCCAAGTAACCGGGATTGATTTTTCCGAAGCAATGATTGCCATTGCCCGTCAAAAACATGCGGCAGTTCATTTTCAAGTTCAGGATGTGCGTGCACCCATCGGTGGTCATGTGGTGCCCCGTTATGATCATATCGTTTCGGCGTATGTCTTTCACCATTTTCCAATCGAAGAGAAAATCCAGCTGGTGCTACGCCTCTTGCGCCAAAATCTCAACCCGGGCAGTCAGCTGGTAATTGGCGATCTGGTCTTTGAGGACCAGGCAGCCAGAGATGCTGCCGCTCGCGCCTATCCGGCGGATTGGGACGAGGAATATTTCTGGATGGAAAATGAAGATTTCGCCACGTTTCAAGCATCCGGTTTACAGGTTGAGATGGAGCGCGTGTCCTTCTGTGCGGCGGTGATGAAGATTGAGAAATTAAATGTGTAAAAATATTTATGGCGACGATTTTTGAAAAATATTTTGATATATTTACTCAGTAAGATTTGATGGATTTCCACCCGACAAAGTTTCTCTGAAAGCGCATGCTGGAATTGTCTTGTTATAATATTATTGATAAACCTGTAGAAAAATTTGTGTAATAACAATCGAACCCGTTATCTTTTCATTAATTAGGGGCTAGGGTGTTTTGGACGGGCAAATGCCCGTCCAAAACACCTGCAAACCCCGTTTTATTGAGATGATACCAAACCCGCTTGATTTAATCACGAGATACGAGGCACACATGGCACCTGAAATTTATTCCTACCTTCACCCTGGCATTGAGTTGCGTGCTTTGCAACAGAAAGGTCGCTTTGGTCTTTTCTCCACACAGGACATCCCGGCCGGGACACTGCTGACGATGTGGGGCGGGAAAGTGGTGGACAGCCAGGCCTACGCCCAGCTGACCTCTTTCTTGCGTACGCACGGCTTGCAGATTGAGGACGACCTCTTTCAGGTTCCTTTGATAGAAAATGATCCGGCTGATTTTTTCAATCATAGTTGCAATCCGAATGCCGGCTTCAATAGCCCCATTTCACTGGTGGCGATGCGCGAGATCTGTGCAGAGGAAGAGATCTGCTTCGATTATGCCATGAGCGAGGATAATCACTTTGATGAGTTTGATTGCCAGTGCGGCGCGATTTGCTGCCGTAGGAAGGTGACCGGGAAAGATTGGATGCTCCCGGATTTGCAGCATCGCTATAATGGTTTCTTCAGCCCTTATTTGCAGAGAAGAATTGATAAGCTGTTGGCGCATGGGAGCGGGTAGGTCGTAGGTTGTAGCAGGTAGCCAAATATTTCTCACGCGTGCAAAGCGGCTATAAGCTCCCTCGCAAAGCGTGCTGCATGCCTACGGCACTACGCACAGTGAGTAAGACCCAACCGCTCAAAATGACCACACGTAGGTCTCCAGGTTTATGATCCAGATCAAAAGATTGACTGTTTCGGTTAGCACTTGTTTACTTGGCAAAAGTAAATCAGAAAAGGTTTGACCGAAAACCCTCAAATCATTTACACAAAAAAATCATTCGGAACATTCGTGATAAAAAACACACTCGCGATTGGTTAGCGCAAATACCCGCTTCGAATCAATGCTTAACAGCCACTTGCTCGAAGAGATCCAGGTACTGCTGCACGATGGATTCAAGGTTAAACTCTTCGGCTTTCCGCAAGCTGTTTTTGCGCATATTGAGCACATAATCTGGATCGCTTAAGAAACTGCTAATATGTGCCACCCAGGTATCCAAATCTCTATCAGGTAGTAAATAACCATTGTAGCCATCCTCCACCAGATCGCTAAACCCGCCGATATTACTCCCGAGCAGGATCAGCCCATTTGCAAGGGCTTGAATCCCCACTACCGGCATTCCTTCACTCAAAGATGGCATCAACAGAACATCTGCCTTGCAGAAATAGCTGTTCACATCTTCTGGAGATACCCAGCCAGGCAAATGAAAGCGTTCTTCCAGCCCATATTCCTGTATCGCAGCCAGGATCTGAGGTTTCAGCTCTCCATCACCGATCAATGTGCATTGCCACTTAAAATTTTTGAGTTGGTTGAGCATTTCGATGATGAATACTGGATTTTTTTGGACGGTCAGACGACCGGCAAATACAAAATGTAACGGATGAGATACTTTAATTTGATCTTCCCGAAGGTCAACCTTCATAATTGCATTATGGATGACCTTGATCGGGACATCATAGCTCTGCAGGCTGAGATTGCGCGTGAACTAGCTGACAGCCACTACAGCTGCGGCATTTTTCCAGATTGGTGGCGTGAATGGAAACACAAATTGGAACCATTCTTTGGTCTTTTCGGGGTTTCCATCCGGTATATCGCCCAATTGTACGGTCATTACATAGGGAAGGCCGGCAAATTTATTTACAAACCCGCCAACCGGACCAGCCGGCACGGCAAAGTGTATATGCAATAAGGAAGGTTGTCAACGTGGAACCAGCCATAAAGCATGCCAGCCAGCTTGTATTACAAAGAACAGCATCGAGAGAAAGCTGGCCTGGTACATTTTTTTTCGATTCGAACGCAACCGCTGAATAAAAAGACCCCTTGATCGTCTGCTTTGGTTTGCAATCCTCTGAATTTCGTGGTTAGAACACGTACTTGATGACCTGTTTTAACAAAACTACGGCAGAGATCCTGGGCTGCTTTCCCGCCACCTCCAGAAATCGGCGGGTATTCATGGGTTATTACCAGAATTCGCAATTAAAATTCCTGGAACGGGTCAGAATTTATTACCTGACGAGCGAGGGGAAAGCCTACTTGTTTACGAATTGTGTAGGTGGGTTTGTGCTGTGCTTCGTGATACGTACGAACCAACAACTCGGCAATTAATCCCATCAAAATTGATTGAAATCCAAGGATGAAAAAGGTTGCCCCCAGCGTAAAAAATGGCGAGGTGGAGACCGGAATACCAACAATCACACGCCGGAAAAAGAGGAACAATAACAAAATTGTGGAAACAATCATCAGAATTATGCCAGTTCCGCCAAAAAGATAGATGGGTTTATTAGCAAATGCACTCAGGAATTTGACGGTGATCAGATCCAGCACCACTTTTAATGTGCGTTCAAGCCCATATTTGGCTTTGCCGTACTTGCGCGCGTGGTGACGCACTGGCATTTCAATCAAACGTGCGCCAACCGAGTTGGCATACACCGGGATGAAACGGTGCATCTCACCATACAGCTTAAATCCGGTGATCACCTCACGCCGGTAGGCTTTCAATGTGCAGCCATAATCATGCAGATGGACTCCAGTGACCCATGAAATCAGCTTGTTGGCCATCATCGAAGGCAGAGTGCGGGTTATAAAGGCATCCTTGCGCTTTTCACGCCAACCGCTGACAACATCGTACCCTTCTTCAATTTTTGCCACCAAGAGAGGAATATCAGCAGGATCATTTTGTAGATCGGCGTCCATTAAAACAACAATCTCACCACTGGCATAATCAATTCCGGCGGCAATTGCAGCAGTTTGGCCGAAGTTACGGCGCAGTCCAATCAGGCGGATGTGCTCTTGATCATCAGCCGCAATTTGCTCCAGCACTTCAAAACTACGATCACGGCTGCCGTCATCTACCAGAATAACTTCCCAACTCTGTTTAAAAGAGTCCAACGCGGCCAGGATGGCACGATACAAATGTGGAAGCGTTTCTTCTTCGTTGTAAACAGGGATCACAATTGATAATTTCATGGTTTTTTCTTGAAGACTCTGATTCGAAAGGTTTCGTTACCGCATGCATAAAGGGCAATTTCATCGCCAATTGCGGTGAAGTAATCGTCTAATTGTACATCATCCGGCTGTACTTTGGTGTGAGAATCGAGCACAAGGTAATCCGAGGTCTTAAGCCATAGACGCGAAAGCTGCGGTGTCCAGCGGCCATTTTTTAACGCCAGATCTGATAAGGGATTGTCGATATACGAATAGTAGCTATTCAATTGAGGTGGATAATAAATTACGTCAGGAAGTTTAAGTAACAGGATGGAGGCATTCGTTGCACGCCAATCGATGGTGGCTCCAGCTGGAATCAACGCCCGCAAATTCTGGCCGGCCAGTTCCAATGAAGCAAAGACATCATTCTGGCACTGGTATGCAAAGGTAGTATTTCCAACCAGCAAGGTCGGTGACAGAACCAATACCACAATCATGATGGCCAGCACTGCTCTGTTCCAGAAAATATTGGGTGTTGTGCTTGCCAATCGCCGCTGCGAAAGCCAAAAAATCAAGCCGGCAATACTGATAACAAGAGCAATTAACAGGGTCAGTGTGAAAATTGGATAAATAACCTTTAAAGCCACATCAACTTCCCACCCAAATTTATTGATCAGCATTGCTTTTAACGTGGTTGTGCCTTCCATCAATCGAAAACCATCTATGCGCGGAAGTGAAAATTTCCAAACATTCGCATACAGCCATTCATTAAGTGTTGTTTTATAAAACTCTTTGTAACTTGAAAAAATGATGGCCAGACCACTAACAGCCAAGGTTGAGAATACAATCCCAAACGGCTTTTTTAGTTTTTGGAGACCATTATCATTAAAGGCAATGGCAGCCAGCAAGAGTCCAAGGACATTAAAAAAGGAAAGGTAATTTTGAAAGCAATAGATGCAATAGTCTTTACCAACGGATGCCCAGGTATGCATGCCCACCAACACCAGAAACAGGGTCAGTAATGAAAGGAAATCGAAGCGTCGTCGTCTCTCTTTGTTGCCCAAAAAGGCAAAAAAGGCAACGATCAAACCCAGGAAGATCACCAGGTTGATTCGGATCCCTTCCATAAAAGCCGGAAGCCTGGAAAACAACAACAGGTCTCCATTTATAAAGCGGTGGTCACGAAGCTGATCCAATTGTAAAAGACGATAAAGGGCTGCCCGTAGGCCGGAAAAAGGCACCCAGCTAAACCAATTCACAAAAATTCTCGGGAAATATAAGGCATGAATGAAAACCAGTGGCAGCAAACTGGCAGTTATCCCCCACCAGAAAGATTTGCGATAACAAACAAAAATGTACACCCAGAAATAAACAAGCACCGGCAACAGATTCTCGCGCGTCATCACCAGAATTGCTGCCAGGAATGCGCCGGCAGCAATTTGCCAGGTTCGCCGCTTTTTGCCGAAGAAAAAATAAAAAGACCACACCAGAATACAGGCTGCCAGTCCCTGAGAATTGGCAGTTGCAAAAGTTTTGATCAAAATCGGATTGAGAGCAAACACCCACAGCCCGGCTACTGCCAGAAAGAGATTCGATTCGCGCCGTAACAATAAAAAGAGCCCCAACAGAAATAGTAACGAAACAATCAGAGCGAAGTACCGTGTGCTGACAATGCCAGGTTCGAACAGTTTTAATACCCAGCCCGGGATTAAGAAGGAAAGCGGCATTTTGTTCAACCAGAAGCTGTAGGGTTGGTAGGGGGCAAACTGGCCATTGGCAAACGCCAACCCTTTCACAACAAAACTGCCCTCGTCCAGGGGTGATCGCAGAGTGTGAATAGCCAGCCAGCTCTGCCAGGCGTACAAGCCGGCTGCCAGCAGGGCTGCCATCCAGGACAAGTAGCGCATAAAACCCGATCCGAACTTCAACCGGTCGCCAGGACCGGTTGTCATAACTTCGATGGGTTGGGTCGATTCACTTTCCAGGGACATGGTTTTCCCTCATGCGCTTGTTCTATTTTATTACAGTTTGACTGCCGTGAGGAAATATCATCTATAGGAAAGCTTTTCGACCCGGCCAAAGCATAATCCTGCTGAACAATTGTATTGCTGCCTGCTCGCTCCTATGAGTGAAGAGTTGCTATTTCAAACCTTATATTTCGGATAGCGTAGATTACCATATGAATTAAAATTAGCTTAACATGTTGGAGCTAATTCCTATATTTCCACTGGATACAGTGCTGTTTCCAGGTATGCCATTACAACTTCACATCTTCGAAAAAAGATACCGAATTATGGTGGAAGATTTGTTGGAGGCAGAACCTGTTTTTGGCATTTCTTTAATCAAAAAAGGGGTAGAAAGCTACGATTTCGAGACTGAGCCCTATCCAATCGGTACCATTGCACGTATCGTGGAAATGGAACCGCTGGAAAACGGTAAATATAATCTGACCGTGGTCGGGGAAAACCGTTTTAAGATTCACGAACTGCACCATGACCGACCTTACCTGTATGCCAGTATCAGCGATCACCCCCTGGAATATAAACGTCCGCTCGACATTTATCGTCGGATAAGACCGCTGCGCCGCCGGGTGAAATCTTACCTGCAGACAATGGCTCAATTGGGTGAAGACGATCTCGATATTACGCAAATCGAGCTACCAGATGACCCAATTTCAATGCTCTATCTGGCCGCCTCGCTATTACAGATTCCGGCACACGAGAAGATGCCGATCCTGACACCAACCAGTGCGCTGGAGGTTTGCATGGCGGTAGAACGACTTTACCGACGTGAAAACGCTGTCATGGGGAGTATCTTCCAGACCAGTGAAACTAGGGCGCGCAGTCTTTCCTATCTAAATTAGGTTTTTCTCAAGCCGCATCTTCAATATCTTGATCGTTGTCATATTGCAGATCGGTCTCATCTTCGCTTTCATCATCAAATTCGGAGCTGTACCAGATATCTTCGTTTTCGTAACCAATCCGCTTCTGGTCCTCCGGTGTCAGGGGATCATCCATGCGAACCTGCAAGGCAATACCAGCTGTTCGGACTCCATTGGGTGTCATCACCCGGCGTACTTTATAACGCAAAAAGTACTTCTTAATCAGCGGATGCTTGAGTACATTTTTAATTGTCCGCAGGCTTAAATCAGCCTTATCCGCCAATACTGACATTTCAATATCAAGGGTGTTTCGTTTTTCACCGGATTCCGGGTTCCAGTAACACAATCGCCGGGCTGCCAGCACTACCGCAGAACCGGAGTGCCCAATTAATTTGACCCAATTGTCAAGATAATAATGAGTCACAATCATTCCGCGCTCAGGGTGAATGACATTGGCACGCTCAGTCCCATAAGCTCGTTGCAGGATCATCTTGCGCTTGCTGGGTGGAGAGGCGCTCCCCTCCTCATTTTCTGATTTGGTTATGGCACTCTTACCCTGGCTCCTGCCAGATCCAGCCGCTTTTTGGTGCTGGGCAGGTAGAACTTTGCTCGGGACTTCATTTTGGACAGGGTCACGCTGCAAAGAGAAGTCATTAGTGACAATCACTTCCAGTTGAACTTCGTGTTGATAAAGGCCCTGAAGCTTGCGGCTGATAGTGCTTTGCAGGCGAGAGGTGACCCAATCGCGGGTGTATTCATTGTAAGCTGCCAGGCGGAAAGTAGTATCAGATTCCTTGCTGAAGCCAAGTGGAACCAGAGACCTTACCCAGGTCTCGAAATCTGCGCGGGACATTTCTGCCCTGAGCTGGCCGAGAATGACCTGCCAGGCCTGTGAATGATGTGGAATTTCCACCATCGACACCATCTGCTTTACCTGAAAACGCTCCCTGATCTGTATTTCATACCTTCTACTCCAAAACTCACCCTTCTAATTTCGGATAGTCAATTATTTCTTCCGATATATACCCATATTATCAGAAGAAATAATATCATTCACCACTGATAATCAAGGCAACCAGCTCGTCGAGTGTGCGCGCTTTTTCGCCTGATACCTGCTGCAGGCGAGTACTGCAGATACGTGCCAGAATGCCGACAGTCTCACCAAGTGATACCTTGCGATTCAGCATCTTGCTAAAACGGTTTTCCCATTTGGTTAATTCCGCGATTTCGCCCTTCGAAAGAGTCAGCCCCACCTTGTGGCGCGGTACCAATGAAGGCGGTCGTCCGGGTGGTCGTGATTGTGGATCGCTGGTAATACGGCGGGCCTGGTAGAGTTGAACCCAGGCATTGCTGCTGCTGGAGTGTGAATCATGCTTCATACTTCACCACCTGTTCAACGATATCGAGGGTGATGGTCGAGAGGTCCAACTGCACTACCAGGTCAGTGGAAAGCGCACAAAGCCGGATGATCTCACGTGGGACACCCTGAGAGTGCTCGTATAAAAGTTCAAAAGCGTCATCATCTATAAAAGGTTCGCTGCGACCGGCTACATTGAGCCGAAACAGAACCATCTGCAGGGAACTGGAAAGCGTCAAAGGCGGTAAAGCCAGACGCACAAAGACACGAGCGTTGACCGCCTTGTTGGTCTCAAAGAGCGTGTTCATCTCGCGCTGACCAAAGGCTAGAATCTGGACCACCTTTGAGTCGTAATCGAAGTTGTAAAGCCGGTGGAGTACTTCGAGCGCTTCCGATTCCATTAATTGGGCATCGTCAAGGATAATGACCATATTACGACCACGAGTGTACTCCTCGGCCATCAATCGTTCGAGTGTATCCATCTGGCGCTGAAAGCTGCGCTGGGTCGGCAGACCGAAAGCAACCGAAATCTGGCGGGCTGCATCCATGGCAGATTTGAAGGAGGCTGTGTGAATATAGCTTATAATGACAGTAGTTTCTGCTGCATATAAATCGTAAATGCGGCGGGCTAAAGAACTTTTACCCATGCCCATATCACCGGAAAACAAAGCCAACCCTCTGCGCCGTGAAACAACTCCTTGTGCCTGGCGATAAACCGCAAGATGCTCAGGCCCCAGGTACAAATAACGCGGGTCAGCAGAAAGTTTGAAAGGATCTTCCTTGAGCCCCAATCTTTCCAATCGTGCGACACGCCATTCCTCATCGTTCAACGAGTTGAACATACGTCACTCCTCTATATCGATTTCAACGATCTCTGCCTATTATTGCATTAACTCTGGCAAATTGCAATATAATTATCGTAATTAATGGATTATTGATAGTAATTAAGCTAATTAAGTTGAATTCTACTTAAATATATGCTAATATTGAAAAAAATCAAGGGTTTTAAGAGAAGTTTAAGGAAATGAGCACGTTTTATTTGAAATCCGGTTAATTAAAGGGTATAAAGAGGGAAAATGGCCGTAACCATCACCATTGCGAATGAAAAAGGCGGGGTAGGAAAAACTACCACCTCGGTCAACCTGGCAGCCGGACTGGCGCTGAACCTGCGTGAGCAAGAAGGCGCAGCCGGCAGAGTTCTACTGGTTGATATGGACCCGCAGGGTCATGCCCTGCTCTCCAGTGCCTATGGGCAGCACGATGCTCCTGCCGCACAATCATTATCAGCCCTATTGGTGGAATCCCCCCCTCCTTCCATTCAACGCATTCTGAAGCCTTCCGACCACCATACCAACTTATATGTTTTACCCAGCAACCGCAACGCCATGGTTGAGGCTGCCCGTGTGCTGCCCACCTTGATGGCTAATGAAACCCGTCTGGCAAATGTACTGCGCGCCGTCCAACAGCAATTCGCCTATATCGTGATCGATACCCCGCCCAATACGGGCGATTTGCTGGTCAATTCTCTGGTGGCCGCCGATCATGTCATCATTCCAGTTGAACCCAGTTATCTGGGTGTCTCAGGCTTGCGTGAATTGCAATTATCGATCGAGCAAGTTCGCCTCCATTTCAAACCTGAACTCAACATCCTTGGCTACCTGCCCACCCTGTGCGAAGAGCAACGCATCGAAGTGCGGGAAATTTTGGAACAACTCGAATTGCGTTACCCCCACCAGATCCTGACGCCCATACATAAAGCCTCAGACCTGGCTTATGCCCATTCAAGTCATATGGATGTCTTTACCTATAAACCGCCGCGCCAGCGCTCTGCCGGCCAACTCGCTTCCAGTTCAAGGGCTACCCAGGAATATGCCCAACTGGTAGAAATCGTAATGCAGCTCACACGCCAATAAGCACACTGGTTGATCCCCAGGAGGAACGAATGCCACCATCCACCAAAAAAAGATACAACGCCTTTGAAGATTTTCCCGCCACCGAATCCACGCGCACACCTCTGCAGTCGATCGCAGAAACACCTGGTTCCGCTACAACCATCGAACGGATCGAACGGCTTAAACCCAGCGAGATGCTGCCGGATCGTTTTCAACCGCGCCGGCTCCTGCCGGTTCATTTGCGCGCTCCATATTTCCTCGGTGAAATTGACTGTTATCATGCAGCTGCTGAATGGTTGAATTTCGCCCAGCAGGATAGCGGTGTCAAAGCCGAAACCGAGCGCCTGCTCAGTCTCGGCAGCTCCTTCGATGCTCATGGCCAGATCAAACCCATCACCGGATCCTGGGTAGATGATGACAACGGCAATTTCGTATTCCTGATAGAAACCGGTGAACGTCGCTTCTGGGCCGCCTGTCTGCAACACGTTGTTCAAAAGAACGAAAAAGAACCACTCTTGCGGGTGGAAGTGGTTGCCAACCCAACCCGTCAGCGTCAAGTCCTTGAAAACAGACATGCTGAAGCTCCATCGGCTGTTGAACAGGCCTGCGAGGTAGCCGCTTTAATTCTGGCCGAACTCGACATCCTGCCCGACAGTAATGTCCACGATGACTATGAATTTTTCCGCCAGGCACGTGCCCAGCGCATGCCGGCCGGCCTGTGGGATAAAATCACTCCAGTCATGCAACTCACCCGTCCGCGCATGGTGCAGCTCCTCAATATCCTGCAATTTCCCAGCCCCCTGCTTGAACTGGCCGATCGTTTCCGTCTGGCAGAACGGGTTCTACGTGAGATTTTGACCCAGCCGCCCTCAGCTTGGGAAAGTTTGGTTCGTCAAAGCATCCAGAACAGCCTCACATCTGACGACATCGCCGAACACATCGCCGCAAATGATGAAAAAAAGAGCTCTTCCGTTGAAAAAAGCACACACATAGCCCCCACTCCCGAACGCAATGCCCTGCGCAGCCTGCGGCGATTCATGCGTGTATTTCGTAAGATCGACGCCCTGCAGCAATCAGAGATTCTGGATAACCTGGCCGACGAACTGGTCATTAATAAACAGGCGAAAGAAACACTGCAAATAATGGAAGAATTTACTTCATTATTGAACGCACGTTTGAGAAGACAATAGCGATTCGCTGGTTGATCAGTTGATTTGTTGAGTAGTTAGTTGGTTGATGAGTTGGTTTGTTGAGTGGTTAGTTAGTTGTCTGGTTCTTCGGTAACGTGATCAGCCTGTTATAGCGCTTTTCTCATTAAATGGGCATAATTATTAATTCATTTCGTTGGAGGAAAAGCATATTTAACAATGAAATGGATGAGAGCCTTAAAATCCGTAACCACGGTTACGGATTTTAGATATTTAGAATCGATTCCAGATTAACATTTAGGTGAATGTCTTCGCAAACTTATCTAGGCATCCTAGCAAGAATTGGTAGTCAGCTTTCAGAGAGGAACTTTAATAGCACAAGTCTCGCCAAAAAAAGGTCTTCTGTTAAAACTCTCAATTTATTAAACGAAAATCCTAAGATCGGATTATCTTCTGCGAGTTCATTCCGGTATACAGCCGAAATCTGGCCTGCGAATAATTGATAAAACTGAAAATCCGATTCTCAGCCAGGAAATTGCTATCGGAAGAGATTGACAGGTCTTTTCAATCTGGATTTACTGTCCCAATTCAACAAAAGCACGATGACCGGACAGTTTTTTCCTACCAGCTACCACCTACATACTACCTGCTATTGCGAAGCAGGGATCTCCGTCTCTCCGCGCCTCCCTGCCTCCGTGCCTCCGCCTTCCCGCGTCTCCGCGTGAGTCCCGCTAATCGAATAATTAATTTAAGGGATCCTTTCTAGACCAATAATCCCTCCGCAATTCCTATTTTCCGGAAAGATTCCCGGACAACGACTATGAACTCCTGACGACGAAGTATTCCGTTTAAATTGCCTTTTTATTTGACTTAGGGTATACTCTGTAATTATGATTGGGTATACCCTAAGGGTATACTCTGGAAGTAACGACCTTTTCACCGATATTTACTTAGGGTCGCCCCTTACCATCAGAATTTATGATATTTGGTTGAACGGCATATTAAATGATTATTATTGCAATCGCAAATCAAAAAGGCGGGGTGGGGAAAACTACTACCGCGGTTACACTGGCCAGTGGATTTGCCCGGCAGGGTCGTAAGACCTTACTGATCGACCTCGACGCACAGGGACATGCATCCCTCAGCCTGGGGGTCGAAAAAAGTGATCATCTTTACCAGTGGCTGGTGCAAAATAAACCTTTGAAACAATCCCTGCAGACAGTCCGCCCTGGATTGGACCTGATTGGGTCGGATCGCACCACGGAAATGGTAAAAAGGCACATCACATTGCTGGATTTCCGTGAGCATCTGCTCCGGCAACGCCTGGAGAAATGCGCATATGATCTGGTTGTGCTGGATTTAGCTCCTTCGGTTGATGTCCTGCATACCAATGGACTGGCAGCCAGCGAATGGGTCATCATTCCCACACGATTGGACGCGCTGGCAATTGACGGCGTCAATGAAGTGCTGTTGAAAATGGGTGAACTGCGACAGAATGGACATGAATTCAGCGGGTATCGTTTGCTGCCGACCTTTTTTGAGCGAACCACCAGCGAAACGATTGCCCAATTTGAACAATTAATCCAGACATTCGGGGAAAATGTTCTTCCCCCTATCCCGCAGGATACCCATGTTCGTGAAGCAGCTGCCTTTGGAAAAACAGTCTGGGAGTACTGCCCAAACAGTCCGGCGGTTCAGGGATACCGCCAGGGGAAAAATAAACATGGCGGCTATGCTCAATTCGTTGAACGCATTTTGGAGGTGACAGATGGAAGATAACAGCAGAAGAGACATGATGGACCCGGCAGTGGCAGCTTTAATGGCATCCCTCGAATCGAAACAAGCTGAGGCACGCCTGCCACGCCGCTTACGCGAAAAAAAAGCACGCGAAAGGGCCAAAATCCGTGCCCGCCGCGACATGCGTGTCACATACGACCTGCCGCCCACTTTAAAACAAGCCCTCTCCGAAATGGCTGAAGATTTGAGCCTCTCGGCCAGTCAACTGGCCACCCTGGCTCTGGTGCGCTTTCTGGAAGCCTATCAACAGGGAGTAATTGATCTCAGCAAATACCGCAAGCCCTCGCGCAGTCCTCGCTACGATTGGAAACTTGTTTTTCCCAAAGAATGGTTTGAGAAAGAAAATTTGGCGGTTAAAAAGAAGTGATGGGTAATGAGTAGAGAGTAATGAGTAGAGTGTAATGAGTAAATGAGTAATGGGTAATGGGTGATGAGTAATAAGTAACAAGTAGCGGGTAACGAGTAATACGGAATTGTAAATTTGTTCTTTTTTTCTATAGCGGGCTATAGAAATTTTTAAAACACACACTCAAAAAAACCATTGTAATGATTGAGACTGACCTTTAGCGATAATTTGAAATAAAAGTGTAACCGTGGTTACACTTTTATTTTCCACAAAAATGGTTCTTTCCATATGTCTCATATGCGGTAATAAATGACACTCGTTTCGATTTCATTGGGTTGATTAGTGTTTGAATAACGTGAAAACCTCATGAACACTCCGCTTGGTGTATTCCATATTCCCGAACGCTGCTATTTAGTCTTCGTAAATGTATGAATACAACAGGGGGAGCCGGCTGTGCCCTGGTAATGTTCCATGACATAACCGCCGTTGTTAAAGATGATCACTACCGATCGTTCTTCGTCAACCTTGTTTTCGGTCGCCTGGTCACCTTCTCCGCTCATTAAAATATAATAGCCCATCCAGGATCTTTTGTACGTCTTTTCACCAATTTTCTCATACACTTCACTACCGCCAGACCCATTTGGAATCTCCAGCTTGTCATCCTTGAAGACAAATTCTACTGTCATATTTCCACCCACCTGGCAGGTGCAACCATAATTCACAGCGGTGACCGAATACTCCTTAGGGCCGCTGTTTTCTGCTCCAGTTGCTGTGCTTGGCGGTTCTACGGGTTGGTAATTGGGTTCCGGGTTGACAATAACCTGTGTTGGCGGCGCAGATGGCTCACCTTCTGTAGTATCCGGAGTGAGATCAACGTTAATAACGACCGGAAGTCCATCACCCCTCTGTTTGGCAAAATCGCCTAAACCACAGGCCATCGTAATGAATATTATCATTGCAAAAAAGATTAAACCATAATTTTTGTTCATGTTATTTCCTCCCTTACAGATTTTTAATCGCTTTCATGAAACATCCTAATGCGATTTATCGGAAACTAAACAGCAAATTTATAGGCCAATTAATTCAGCCTGCACGATGATTGTGACAGAACTAAAATGATTGTAGCAGTATTCAATTTATGCTGCAGCATAATTAGTTCCCTATTTCACAAATTTGCCTCTTAGCAATGTGTTTACAGGTTAATGGCTTTTCCAGACCAAGACAAATAATTAGGAAGTGGAGAAAAGATCTGGGGATCACGGTTCTCCATCGTTTAGTAATAAATCCCCCACCTAAAGCAAGCGAGGAGGATCAAACCGGCACTGAAGTTAACAGGATCACTATCCATTAATCAGCTTTCAGAGTAATTTTGGTTCGATATTTATTTTTTCGATGTCTTATTATCGGAATAAAAACGAATGCCACATTAGACTCATCCGCCTCTTAAGAGACGACCAAATGGACCTGAGTTTCCGCAGGTGCTTCTAAAAACCAATATTAAACGCTTTTCTGCGTGTACTTCCAGCTTCTTTCCATGAAGTTTTTAATGCAATCTTGAAATTCTTTTATATAATTAACTCATTAATCAATTGGATGGGAGGGAAAAATGAAAGTCAAAACCAGGTTGTTTCGTCGCGTATTCGTTTTCATGTTGATCCTTGCATGCATTCAACCCTTCCGTCCAACCCCAACCGTTCAGGCTGACACTACCATTCAGGATCTGATCAATGCAGCTGCTCCCGGCTCGACAGTTATGATTCCGGCCGGAACCTTCAACGAATCACTGGTGATTGCCAAAAATCTTACTCTGGAGGGAGTTTCCCGAGAGTCTTCATTATTGAAGCCTGCCAGTGGTACCGAAAGGGTCATAAGTGTGGAAGCTGGCTACAATCTGACATTAAGAAATCTATCTATCAGCGATGGTTCCGCCGTTTCGGGGGGTGGTGTCTACTTGGCTGGCGGAAATCTGGTGGTCGATAACTGTGTCATTGATCACAACTCGGCAGATTTTGGGGCTGGCGCTTACGTTAACGGCAATGTC
>JBBQNI010000053.1:0-23158 GCA_038329785.1 Anaerolineales bacterium
TGGGCATCCTGCCCAGCATCAAATTCGAGTGGTAAATATGCTTTGCCTGCCTGGAGCGTTTTCTTGGTGCGGCATATAAAGTTGTGCACAGATCCTTCGCAGCCAATATATCCTTCTTTGACCACCATCTCATACACTTTATGCCCCGTGTATCGCTGTTTCCGCGGAAGCTTTTCGCTTTCTTTTAATAACTCCACTATCCGTTCTTGATAGGATCCCAATATCCCGCTATTTCGGGGTTGGTTGATTTGGTAAGGTTCAGGAGCCGCGTGTACCAGTGCTTTACGAATCAAATTCCGCCCGTGTTTGTATCGGCGGCTGATTTCTCGTATGCTGAGCCCTTCGTTATGGTATGCCTTGCGTATCTGTTCGTAGTCTTCCACTTTTTTCATCTCCTTGCCTCCGGTTCTATTGTGCCGGAGTTTTTATGATTTAAGTGGGCTCGTTTTCAAAGTTAATTTTTCATCATACTGGGCTCGTTTTCAAAGTTAAAAAACACAATCCAACAGGTCAAGA
This sequence comes from Anaerolineales bacterium, assembly GCA_038329785.1. Classification (GTDB taxonomy): domain Bacteria; phylum Chloroflexota; class Anaerolineae; order Anaerolineales; family Anaerolineaceae; genus UBA6170. Next base: position 517 of record JBBQNI010000053.1, read on the forward strand.
TATTTGGTTGTCATTTACACTGAGAAACTGTGTAATACTGTTCAAATTTTAGTATCTAAACCACAATTTGGACATAAATTATTCGTAAATATTTAAACGCACCACTCGTAAAGAAAAATACCTGCATGAAGAGCTATTGGCAATGGCGGAGAGCTTCTCCTAGTGCAGAATGTTGAAGAATAGTAATTTATTAGGTTCTGGTCTTTTCTCCCAAAAAGAGTATCTTCAGATTCACACTATCTATTATGGCTATGCGCATTCAATTCATGAAAGAATCAAATCAGTTCTTACCCGACCCGATAATATCTTCTATTCAAATACGCTTTTCAGCGAGGGTAAAACAGGCTATACATCCACAATGATTTCCTCAATAATTAGCATTCCAGGAAATCCTATTTTGGATAACTATGCAAATTTCCCTGATGTAACTTCATCGGCAATCGGGACAAACACCCGATCAACTTTTTCAATTCATATGAATTCCCTCCGTACTCCCCTGCTTGTATCTTCAAACTTATTTCTGTGGTTTAATTAGGTCAGGTCTTCCAAACTATCCTTCCAGGGAGTTATGTATGCAAGCCGTTCATTTTCAGCGCGTCATGCTCGATGACCCATTCTGGTCACCCCGCCTGCAGCTTTCCTCAAGCTCTGCCCTGCTGCATCAATGGCAGCAACTGGAATCGTCCGGCTGCATTAACAACTTTCGCCTTGCTGCCGGGCTGGGGCAGGGTTTTCACAGCGGCTGGTTCTTTGCCGATTCGGATGCCTATAAGTGGCTGGACGCTGCCGCCCGTTTTTCTTTCGCTTACGCCAACGCGGCCGTCACTGACCATATGCAGCAATTGATCCTGTTGCTCGAATCTGCCCAAAACCCGGACGGATATCTCTTTACCTACAACCAGCTAATATTTCCCGCTTCGCGCTGGCAAAACCTGCAAATCGAACATGAACTCTATTGCCACGGTCATTTAATAGAAGCCGGAATAGCTCATTTCCAGGCCACCCAGAGCGAACCTTTGCTCCAGGTCGCCACCCGCGCCGCTGACCTGATCTGTGATACCTTTCTTAGCAAAGGTCCGGCATTTACTCCCGGTCATGAGGAAATTGAGATTGCGCTGTTGAGACTGTTTCAGCTCAACGGGCAAGAACGCTATCTGGAAATGGCCACCCAATTCCTCGAACAACGCGGTGGTCTGGGTTCATTACGGTTCGGAATCCATATGCTGCGCGAAAATGCACGCGTCAACCGGCGGACGAAAATTCGCAAGCAACAGCTCAGCAATTATCAACGCAAGCAACGCGAGCATCCCAATCAGACCGGCCATGCAACGCTGCCCAAACCCAACCAGGTCAATATTCCGCGCTGGAGCAAAGAACGATTTCTGCTGAGCGGACTGAGCGGCAAGTATTTTCAACAGCATGCGCCAGTACGTCAACAATCGAAGGCTGCCGGGCATGCAGTTCGCTTTGCCTATTTGCAAACAGCTATCGCCATGCTCATAAACCTGCGTGGGGATTACTCCCTGCTACCCGCATTGATCCAGCGATGGACCGATATGATCAGCAAGAAATCCTATATCAGCGGCGGAACAGGATCCCTGCCGATTTCAGAAGCTTTTGGACGCGCCTACGAACTTGACCCTGCCAGTGCTTATGCAGAAACCTGTGCAGCCCTGGGCAGTATGTTCTGGAATTGGGAGATGACACTACTCAAGCCAGATGCTGCTTATGCGGATCTTTTTGAACATCTCTTATACAATGCCGCCCTGGTTGGTATCGGTCAAGATATGGTGTGCTATCTTTACAATAATCCGCTCGAGAACAACAACGGTCTGCAAAGAGAGCCCTGGTTTGAAATCCCCTGTTGCCCTTCCAATCTGGCACGCACCTGGGCAGCCCTGCCTGGCTACATTTACACACACGAGGGTGATGCACTCTGGATTCACCAATTCATCGGCAGCACATTCGAACACGTTCTTCCCTCCGGAAACCCGGTATTCATCAAGCTTGATTCTTCATTGCCCTGGCAGGGCGATGTCAAACTCTATGTTGATCCACCCGAAGCACACGAGTTCACCCTGAATATACGCATCCCGAGCTGGTTTCAGGAGGTAAATGTCACATTAAATGGAAGCGAATACTCACTCGGCACAGCAGCCGCGCTGAAATTTTCCGCGACCGCCAGTGGTTATGATCCGCGCGACGCGCAATATGTCGCCCTCCTACGCACCTGGCAGCCCGGCGACGTCCTGGAGTTCAATTTTTCCATGCCGATCATCATCCTCTACCCTCATCCACGCGTCAAATCCTGTCGTGGCAAAGTTGCCATCACCCGCGGACCTTTGCTCTACTGTCTAGAGGCACAGGATAATCCGGGTATCGATATTTTCAACGTCGCCCTGTTGTCTTCCAGCCTCAGCGTTCGTTTTGATGCGGATCTTTTTGGCGGCGTGACTGTCATCGAAGGTACTAGCGATAGCGGCCAGGCGCTCACATTTATTCCCTATGCCTGGTGGGCAAACCGGGCGGACACCCGCATGGTGGTGTATGTGAAATTAGCTCACAATTGACAGCTGACAGCAAAAAATTAATCAGCTTGTAGGGTGCGTTCGCTTTTGAACGCACCCTGCTGTCTATGCAGGACTCTTCCTCCATATTTTGTACCAATCGCGCCTAAAATGGTGCGCTGCGGGAACGCACCCAACGGGAAACTAATTTATTAAAAAGGGCATTTGGCACTAATGTAGTTTTTGGTAAGCCAAATTCACCTACGCGCCAACCAGCCACGAGCTTTAAGACAACGCCCAGTACTCTCTCCCCTCATTACTCCCCTCTCAGAACTCCTTACCCTAATCTACAAACACCGAATCCACAATCGCGACAATGACCGAGTTGATACATCCTCCTGGATTCTGCAAGACCTGACGGTTGCCATTGCCTTCCTGGTTGACAAGAACGGTATCCCCCACCCCGGCCTGGCTGCTATCCAACGCCAGGAAATAACTATCCTCCGGCTCCCCTTCCCAATGCAAAGGCTGTACGGTCAGCAAACGCCGATTCTTCAAGTCGGGATGACTGATGGTGGTCACCACTGTACCGATTACGCGTGCCAGAATCATAGTGCCCTCATGCGTAGCGCGTCCATCCAGCCTTCAGGCGCAAGTCTGTTTCGCCATCTGGACGCAGCTCATATTCATCAACGATTCCGATTAATGCCAGGTCAACCGGTACAAATTTGATCTCTGGCATTGCCAGGGCTGCTTCACGTGAACGTGCCAGCACGCAAATATCGCCCTCGCCAGCCTGAACTACATCCACAGCTACCACCCGCTCCCCCGTTGGTTGCAGTTTTTTATCTAATGGCTGAACAATCAGCAGCTTCAGCCCTTCAAGGCCGTTATATTTACTGGTGCAGATAGCGGTCCCGACCACTTTGCCGAGTTTCATCCTTTGTCCATTCCGGTGCTGCTCAAAACACGCTCAATGACCTTATCCAAAAGTGCAGGATCAACCTGGTTGCCAAGTTTTTGCAGCACTGCCTGGCGAATTCGTTCCTTCAAATCCACTAATCCAGCCGCAGGCACCCTGGAAGTTGCACTCTGACCAGAGCATGCTTTCACTTTCTCAACGGCTGCATTCGGGGAGAGATAAGGTCGCAGCGGGGCAGACGGCGGTGAATCGGTCTTTTGTACGAGTGTCAGACCCAGTCTCCGCGCTTTCTCGTACGCCAGCGCGGTTAAGGAAACACCCTCGTTCACTTCCAGCGATGTGGCGCCACGCTTGACCATATCCTCGATGTCTTGTTCGGTGTAGAATTGGCGTGCCATATTATCCTCCAACCTCTCGCATTAAGCTGCTATCCCTTCCAACGATTGCAAGGCAGCTACAGCCGCATTTTTCGCCGTCTCGATCTCAGCCTCGGAGCCACTCAGCCACATACGTCCAAACCGTCCCACAGATGAGACGTGGATGATTTTGATACTGGCGTTTTTCTCAGCCTCATTGCAAGCATAGTTGATATAGGCAGCCGGCTGGCATTCCAGAACCAGCAGCGTCTCGCCTGGAACCAACATCGAGCCACGTCGGAAGCGGTTTAACAGCTGCACCTGGTACGGATCGACACGTGTGATCATCTGAATCGATACCACCTCCGGCTTAATACGATCACTGACCTGCAGTCCCAGTCGTTCCAGCACTACCTCGCCAGCCGCCAAAACAGCAGCCTGGTTGGGTGAATGCACTTCAAACATGCCGAATTCGCGTTCAACGATCTGCGCCCCCGGCTTGGCTTCGGTAGCCTTGACAGCGATATCGACCATACGAAAGACTTCATTACCGGGCGCCATTTCAACATATAAGGCTGCCATGCCTTCGGTGGGTAAATCGCCTTGCGTTACCGTGCCGACGAAGGCCGCATATTGTGGCTGCATCCGATCCAGGTAACAATAACAGCGCAGTGAAAAATCATCTCCCATTTTCAAACTCCTTTAGCATTTACAACAGACTGCCGGCGTATTGTGCCATTCCCAATGGTGTTACGAACATCGGATGCGGGGGCACACTGGCAGCGATGGATGTGTATTCCGTGATGGTTGCAGCCATATTCCGAAAAGCACTCGTGCCGCCCACCAGGGTGATGTGGTCTACCGGATTTTCAGCGGTGTGCCGCAGCACAATGCTGCCTACCTTTTCCATCACTGGCCGAATCAGTGGATAAAGGCGGACTTGCTCCTCAGGTTTGATTTTTAACGCTTCAGCCTCTTCAAAACTGATCCCGAGCGAACCGGCAATCACAAGTGAGAAATGCGTACCACCGGTGGCCTCATCGGCAGTGTAGACAACCTCGCCGTCACGCACAATGGCCACCCCTGTCGTTCCTCCACCCACGTCCACAATGGCACCGTTCTGAATGCGCAGGACCTGGTTGGCAGCACTGGGTTCATCGATTAAACCGAGACATTCGATCCCGGCTGCTTCGATTACATGCGCGGTCGCCCGCACTTCCACCCGTGGAACTCCCGGTGGATAACCGCTGGAAGCCTGAGTAATCTCACGGCCAATACGGCGTTCCACCCGCGCTTTCATCCCGCGCAACAGGTCGGTGGCACCCAGGTAATCGACCACCAGACCGTCTCGCACAACCTGTGCAAATTGCCACTCACCAGCTACTGGTGTACCTTCTTCATTTAATACGACCAGCACCAGATAAGCTGTGCCCAAATCCACACCAACCTGCAATTTGCCAACTGGCACAGATGCAAGCGGTGCAGCAGCTTGCGATAGCTCGCGCGGCAAGATAACATGCGCGGCCAGGTCAAGGAGCGTACGCAGTTCGAGGGTGACCGCCTGTCCGATTACGGTTTGCGTCACAATCGTCCTTTCGAAGACATGAAAGGATTAACTCTTTGAAGCGGTTCGGCCGCTAACCTGACCCTTGCTATTTTGTGGCAAAATCATTTCCACGTCGGTATGGGGTCTGGGGATCACATGCACAGAAACCAGCTCGCCAACACGTTTGGCCGCAGCGGCTCCTGCATCCGTGGCCGCCTTGACAGCACCCACATCTCCACGCACCATGACGGTCACATAGCCACCGCCCACATATTCCGAGCCAATTAAAACCACATTGGCTGCTTTGACCATTGCATCGGCAGCCTCAATTGCGCCAACCAGACCGCGGGTCTCAATCATTCCTAAAGCGATAAGTGCAGTATCAAAAGCCATTTCTATTTTCCTTTCGTTCTTCCTTTAATATTAAGTTTATTTGCGTAAAACTTCTGTGACAATTTCTCTGACGATCTTTTCAATTTCAGCGGCATCCAATCGGCCGGAAGCCATGTTGCCGATTAACGCAGCATTCATTTCAGCGAGCGGCGGGGTTTGTAGTTCATACGCCAACCGTTTAACGTTGTACATATGGTAAACCGAAATATTATCTCCGGTGATGGCGCCTCCCACACCTCCGGAACCGAGGGTTAATGAGGGCATCACCCCGGTGGTGTAGCCGATGGCACCCAGCGTACCCATGGTGTTGACTAGAATGCGGAAGACTGGTTTTTCCAGTCCAAAGGCCATAATCACCTTTTCATCTTCAGCGTAAATGATCTGACTGTGCCCGCGCCCGCCAAACTGAATCAGGCTGATGGAAGCCTCGCAGCCTTCCTCCCAGCCATTGACCTCATGCCAGGCCAGTACGGTGGTTAATTTCTCATGTGCCAGGAATTCATCTTTGCCCACACTGTCGATTTCGGTCACCAGAATTTTCGTTCCAGGTGGCACCGAAAAACCTGCGTAAGCAGCCACAAAGCTGGCAGTTTTCCCCACCACAGCCGTGTTCAGGCTGGCATCCGCATGAAATAATGCGGCTCTGAGCGCATCCACCTGGTTTTTATCGCAAAAATAAGCACCTTCCTGCTGCATTAACTGCTTCAGACGCGCAGCGATTGGTTTGTCTGCTAAAACAGCCTGTTCGGTGGCACAGATCGTTGAGCAGTCAAAAGCTTTGGAGATGACAATATAACGAGCCGCCTTCTCAATATCGGCACTGCGATCAACGTAGACTGGCACGTTTCCAGGGCCGACCCCATAGGCTGGTTTGCCAACCGAGTGGGCTGCCCGTACCATGGCAGTACCGCCGGTCGCGAGGATCAAGGCGACCCGCTTGTGATGCATCAGCTCTTGCGTACCCGGCAATGATACATTCTGCAGGCAAGCCACCAAACCACGCGGTGCTCCCGCTTTCTCGGCGGCGGCTGCCATCACCTGTACCGTCTCGGTACAACAGCGCACAGCCGAGGGATGGGGAGCATGCACAATCGCATTGCGGGCTTTGATGGCGATCAGGGTCTTAAACATCACTGTCGAAGTCGGATTGGTGGAAGGGATCAGACCTGCCACAACCCCCATTGGCCAGGCAATTTCATAGATCTTTTTGCGCGCATCATGGGCGATGATGCCTACCGTTTTGATTTCCTTGATACTTTCCCAGACATTGCGCGAACCAAACTGGTTTTTGAGCTTTTTATGTGCGCCAATGCCAAAACCGGTCTCCTCGGCGGCCAGGACTCCCAGGCGCTCAGAAGCATCGTAGGCAGCATCAGCCATCGCCTGGCAGACGCGATCGACCTCTTGCTGGCTGGCTTTTGACCATTGCAGCCAGGCCTGGTAAGCCTGATCGGCCAGGTCACGTGCTTCTTGAATTGAGAGCAGGTCTTTATCCATAACGGGTTATTTCCGATCCTGTATCAGGATTTCTGGAATGTGGTTTTCCCATCAACAGTCAATGAGTCGATGATGGCCATGATGACCGCATCGACCGGAGTATCCTTGGTAATCGTCGTCTGGCGCGCGCTCGAACCGGCTGCCGTCAGAACCAGATCACCAATACCGGCGTCCAGCGTATCGATCGCGACAAATGGTTTGCCAAATGGGGCCCCAAATTCATCGGTTTGGCGCACAATCAACAGCTTGCGGCCGTGAAGTTTCTCGTCTTTGATCGTCGCGACAGTTGTGCCGACTACAGTTGCTATCAACATAAGCAATTCTCCATTGGATTAATAAGACCCGCCTGGTTTCGCAGGGGCTTCTTTTTGATCACCCGCTGCGGCTTGAACAATTTTAACACCGGCACTGGCACCCAAACGGGTCGCGCCGGCTTTGACCATGTTTTCGGCATCTTCGCGCGTACGCACACCGCCGGCAGCCTTGACACCCATCTGCGGTCCGACCGCCCGGCGCATTAATTCAACATCATAAACCGTCGCACCGCCGCTGGCAAACCCGGTCGAAGTCTTGACAAAATCCGCACCCGCTTCCTTGGAAAGCAGGGACGCAATCACCTTCTCCTCGTCGCTGAGCAGTGCAACCTCAATAATAACCTTGACAATCGCCCCGCCTTTATGGGCAGCTTCCACTACTGAGCGGATATCCTTGGCTACCAACTCGTTCAAACCAGCCTTCAAAGCACCGATGTTGATGACCATATCAACTTCCTGGGCACCATCACGCAGCACCTGTTCAGTCTCATAAACCTTGACATTGGTAGGTGTGGCCCCCAGCGGGAAACCGACCACCGAGCAAACCTTCACGGCCGATCCACGCAGCAAATCAGCACATAATTTAATCCAGGTTGGGTTGACGCACACCGATGCAAAACCGTACTTACGTGCCTCGGAACATAACTGTGCGATCTGATCCGGTGTGGCTTCGGGCTTGAGTAAGGTATGGTCAATCTTCTTTGCCAGGCCAAGATCATCCGGAATTACCCCGATGGTTGAAGTCAGGCGTTCAGCGCCGGCTGAAAGAATGTGGCCGGCAGCATCAAAGCAGGTCTTGACGCGGATGCCATCAGCCACTTCGGAAACACAATAGGAGCCATCCGCCTGTTGTAAGATCATCTCCTGATCAGACATCACCGCCAGTACTTCTCGGGTGATGATTTCAACCAGGGTTTCCACCATTTTTGGATCAGATGCCATATTCACTATCCCTTTAAGAACTTTCGTTCAACCGCAATAATTTTTTCCACTCGCTTCGTATGCCGCCCGCCGCCAAAGGGCGTGTCCAGCCAGGTTTTCACTATTTGTTTGGCCAGGTTTGCCCCAATCAGACCGGCTCCTAGTGTGAGCAGATTGGCGTCATTGTGTTCTCGGCTATTCATGGCACTCGAAAGATCATAACTCATGGCTGCCCGCACCCCCGGCACCTTGTTGGCAACCATGCAAGAACCGATACCGGCCCCATCGATCATGATCCCGCGCCAGGCTTCGCCCTTGCTGACTTGATCGGCCACCGCCAGGGCAAAATCGGGGTAATCGCAGGCTTCCTTATTATACGTACCACAATCCGCTACCTGGTAGCCCCACGTTTTCAGGTCCGCGATCAGACTTTCTTTCAGTGCAAAACCGCCATGATCTGACCCTATCGCGACGATTTTTACAGCTGATGATTCAGCTCCCAACGCAATACTGGACGCCTGCGGAGTCTTTCCCAGGTTACGGGCCAGCACTTTTTGAATAATCGCCTGTAATTCGGCATCGGAAACGTGATTTACAGTCATTTTCCTCTTGCTTATTCGTCAAAAAAGTTTGATAATAGAACTGGTATTAACCAGTATGCTAATAGTAACATCAGGAAAAACAAATGTCAAGTTTAATCGATCCAGATTCCAGTGCACCCAAATATATGCAGTTGGCTACCATCATCAAGCAGCAAATTGAGGCTGAAATCTGGCAGCCGCGTCAGGCGATTCCCTCCGAGCGCCAGTTGGAAAGCCAATACGCGGTCAGCCGTCCGACCATCCGCCAGGCCATTGATTATCTCGAACGGCTTGGCTACCTTTATCGCGAGCATGGACGGGGCACATTTGTTTCCCCCCAAAAACTGCAGAAAGGCATGCAAGAGCTAACCAGTTTCAGCGAAGATCTGCAACGACGCGGGCTGCAACCCGGCCAAATCATCCGCTCAATTTCCTGGGTTACCCCCAGCGAGAGCATCCTGCGCCGCCTGGAACGTCCGTCTGGATCGCAAGTCTTGCAGATCGACCGCATCCGTCTGGGGGATGACAGCCCGATTGGATTACAAACATCCTTTGTGGCACTGGGAGCGGGCGAGGAAATCACCCGCACAGATCTGGAGCGCAGCGGCTCCCTCTACCGCATTCTGGAGGACAAGTTCAATCAAATTCCAACCGAGGCAGATGAAACTCTCGAAATCACCCTGGCAACCGTTGAAGAAGCCGCCCTGCTGCACATCAAACCCGATGCGCCGCTGCTGCTGAATGAGCGCTTGACTTATAATCAAAACCGCCGCCCGATCGAGTTCGTCAAGATATTGTACCGGGGGGACAGGTACAGGTATATCACCAGGCTATTCCGGAGTAGCAAGTGATTGGGAATTGGGAATTGATAATTGGTTGTTTGTTAATTAGTTGCTAATGATTCGGGAAGAATCTTGTACCCATCGTATCATAACCGTTACTCCATAGGGCAGAGGGCGCTGCACGCTTACCAGTAGAGGGCGAAGGATCGCATAATTGATAGGCAGCAATGGTGCGATCGCGCAGCGCGAACGCACTCTACAAACTCTGCGTTCTTGCTCTGCACTCCGAAAGAATTGAGGAGTAAGCGGCCCTCAACTCATCCTCATCGTCTGCAACAGGAAGCTCGGCAGGTACGCCAGCTTCTTCTTACCCGAAACAAAAGCCCGGCGGATATGAGTCTGGTAACGGATGGCTTCAATCTCATCGAGAATAGCGCGGTATAACAGGGCTGCCACCCCTACCGCCGGTCGGGCCGAGCGACTCAACATGCCAATCCCCGGAAACGCCTCCAAATAGATCTGACGTGCTCGCCGAATCTCATACTTCATCAAAGCAATGTACCGTTCATCATATACGCCATCCAGAATATCCTGATCGTTTAATCCAAAGGTACGCAAATCTTTAAGAGGCAAATATACGCGGCCATTGCGGGCATCCTCACCCACATCCCGCAGAATATTGGTCAACTGTAATGCGATTCCCAATTTGATGGCGAAGGATTTGGCCGTCTCAAAATCCACCCCCTTTGCCAGTCCGATAATTGGGGTAGAAAGCAGCCCAACCGTGGAGGCAACCAGGTAGCAATAATGCTCCAGGTCTGCCCAGTTGTCAAAGCGTTGATTGACCACATCCTGAGCGACTCCGCTGATCAATTCGTCCTGATATTGGGGGTTAATTTTGTAGTCCTCACGCGTTTTCGCCCAACAGAATAGCAATGGATCAGCCTGCGCAAATGAAGGCAGATTGACCGTCTGCCGCCAGATTTCGAGGTCATGCGATCCAGCTTCGCCGCAATCCACAAGGTCATCCGTAGCCCGACAAAACGCATACAGCGCTCGTACTGCCAGGCGCTCTTCCCGTGGCAGCAGATTGGTGGCAAAGTAGAAGGTCTTTGAATTGAACTTGATAATCTTTTCAACCCGAGTTATCGCCTGGTCAAAAGAATGGGTACGTTCCATCATGATGGTCATATCAACCTCCTTTGGGCTGAAATTAGCTTGGTTTAATGATTATGAGCCGATCAGATCGGCTGCGATTTTGGATGAAGATAGTACGCCTGGCAATCCCGCGCCGGGATGGGTGCCTGCCCCCACAAAGTAGAGATTATCAAATTCCTCTGACTGGTTATGAGGGCGGAACCAGGCCGATTGGGTCAGAATCGGTTTCACTGAGAAAGCCGAGCCGAGATGACTGTTGAGCGTGTTTTGAAAGTGGAGCGGATCGATATAGTGTTCAGCTACCAGGTTTTCCTGCAAGCCCGGCAGGTAGTTATCCTCCAAAAACTGCATGATCGCGTTTCGGTAAGGTCTGGCTGCTTTTGTCCAGTCAATATGCGCTCCAAGATGGGGAACCGGTGAAAGCACGTAAAAACTTTCCATACCCTCCGGCGCCATGGATGGGTCGGTTATGGTCGGCATGTGCAGGTAGAGCGAGAAATCCTGCGCCAAAACTTTATGGTTGAAGATATCATCCAGAAGCGGTTTAAAGCGCGAGGAAAGGATGATGTTATGGTGAGCCAGACGGCTATCGAGATAACGCTTTTTGGTGCCAAAGTAAATCACGAACAACGACATGCTGTACTCCATGCTCTTAATACGCCTGTCGCTATATTTGCGTCGATATTGGGAAGGGATCATTTTCAGATAGGTGTTGGCCACATCCGCGTTCGAAACAACGATATCAGCCGTGTGGGTTTCGCCGCTCTTTAACAGGACACCCGTCACCCTACGTTTGTCGTTGACCAGGATCTCCTGCACCGGGCTGTTGAGGTGAATCTTGCCGCCCTGCTCCAGGAAGAGCTTCTCGAGCGCAGCCACGATCGCTCCGGTACCACCAACAGCGTAATGGACACCCCATTCACGTTCCAGGTAATGGATCATGGCGTAGATGCTGGTGGTATCAAACGGATTGCCCCCCACCAGCAGCGGGTGGAAGGAAAACACCTGCCGTAGAAAGTCATTTTTCACAAATTGTGATACATAACTGTAAACGCTCTTGTAAGATTGCAGCCGGATCAGATCAGGCGCTACCTTGAGCATATCGATTAACTTCAAAAATGGTTTGTCAGCCAGTTCTACGAAGCCTTTGTTGAATATAGCTTTAGTGCTGGCAATAAAGCGACCATATCCATCGCGATCATCAGGGTTCCATTTGGCAATCTCGCTCAAGATGAAATCGTGATCATTGTTGTAGTCAAACTGACGCCCTTCATGATTGAAAATGCGATAAAACGGGTTGACCGGAACAAACTGAACATAATCCGAGCGGGTTTTACCGGCTGCGGCAAAGATATCGTCGAACATAAACGGAGCGGTGATGACAGTTGGCCCGCCGTCAAATTTAAAGCCGTTGATCTCGTAAGTGTAGCCGCGCCCCCCCAATTTATCGCGTGCTTCAAAGATCTCAACCCCGTGACCCAGTGCAGCCAGGCGGTTGGCCGCACTCAGCCCTCCAAATCCACTGCCGATAATGATAATTTTCTTGCTCATCAACTTCATCCCTTCCTGATTGGATAAATATATTTATAGCAACATTATCAACTTTTAAATATGATCTGTATAAGGTTTTGTATAATGTTTAGGTGAGATTTAGATAGCCAATTCTTTTCATCACGAATGGCACGAACAGACGAATGATTCGAATGAAAATATGGGTTATCTGGAGGCTCGTGAACAGTTTTTGTAAATTGCACACCAGCTACTGAAAGCCAGAGATATTGGTGCGTTCAAAAGCGAACGCACCCTACAATTTTCTACTTTCGCAATCTTGCTTTGCACTCCGAAAGAATTAAGGAGCAACTCCTCTGCGTGAGACTATCTCTTCCCCGACTTGCGAAGCACCGGTCAGCTGACACACGAAGCGTGTGCAGCAGGGCACAGCCGCTCAAAATGACCACATGATAGTTTTTATGAATCTTCCTGAACCAAAACCTACTAACCTTTCTTACATTCTTCGAGGTTGGATTCTCATTTTAGATTGCATCAAATATGCATCTTTAAAAATGGTCTTGAAAAGGGCGAAGGATCTCACAATTTTCTCAATCTCCATTAGTGAGTATTTTCTTCGATTCTTCGCCCCTACGTTTGGGTGAGAAAAACAGTTCCATGAGAGGAATTAAAATAATGACCTCGCCGACAGCTTCCTGACCGAGTTAATCGTAGGGTGCGTTCGCTTTTAAACGCACCATGCTATCTATGCAGGACTCTTCCACCATTTTTTGAACCAACCCGTGACTGACAAAGTTGTAACGATGATGATCCATCCATTGGAATGCTTATCCCCACCTCAAATAGTGCGCCGCGCTGCGGGAACTCACCCTACGGGGAATTTAACTTTCCTCTCCACGATTTTGCTTTGCACTCCGAAAGAGTTGAGGGGCAAAGCATCCGAGTGAGATTCCTTTCAGCTCGCGAAGCGGGCCTTTGGCCTCGGCTGTAAGCTGACACCTGTCAGCTGATCACCCATGCTCCACTACTCGCTCCGGCTTGATTTTGTAAATTACGCGCACTTCGCCCGGGGAAAGGTTGGGGTACTTATCCGCGCCGGTGTATTTTGTAGCCATTTTGTCGATGTGCGCCATAGCCCCTTCTTCCACATCGGCTGCCACTCGCCCGCGGATTTCGAGATAGCGGTACGGGTTATCCGCATCCTGAATTTCAACCGTTACACGCGGATCGCGCTGCATATTCAGATCTTTCTGCCGGCCACGCGATGTATTAACCAACACATACTCCCCATCGGTATCAACCCAAACCGGGTTGACCTGCATGGAGCCATCCGGCATGAAAGTGCCCAAATGGGCAAAGGATTTATTTGCAAACACATTCATGAAATTCTCTGGGATTTTATTATCTGTCATGGTTACCTCATTTCCTTTATTTAATGCTAGCGTAGCTTGAGTTCAAGGTCAACCACAAGTACAATATTTGGTGTATTTGTAATATATTCTTTAGATTTTCTTCAAGAACCAGATACGCCAGACTGCCCGCAGGAAAGGTGCCCACGGCAGCGAAGAGATCAGGCGTAAATCCTGCCAGAAACTACCTTCCTCATCCAGAAAGCGGAAAATACGCTCAATCGTATTGCGTTGAAAAAGACGTGTGAAAATCGTGGCCATCTGATCACCGGAGCGATACATCACCTGCAGCATAATACGGTCAAAAATGGGATAGCGCCAGACTTTCTGCTCACTATAAAAGGGACTGCCAATTGTTTCGAGCGAATGAGTAATCGCTTTCGAGTCTTTTTGGATGCGTAAGAACGCGTACCCGGAAGAGGGTTTCACCCGTCCGCCGCGCGTACCGATTGCCATGACATGCCGGCCTAACCGCCGCGGAAGGGGCTGGTCACTCATCGGGATAACTCCCCTTTCCTCTTCCATAACCTGGAAAGATTCCACTTTCAGCACATCTTGTAGATAGACTCTAAGAGCCGCATCGTACTCTTCTTCTTTTAATAGGTCAGCTGAAAAAAGCGTGTACTCCACCAGGGCGGTCTTCGCGTCAAATGGCAGCACGTAGAAAAAGCGCATCTGCTTAAACTGCGGGGTGCGAAAATCGAAAAGAGTAGGCGCACCAGGAGAAAAAACTTCCTCTTCACTGCTCACCACCCAGCCTTTGAAATGCTGTTTAAGATAATGATATTTTTTTGGGTCAATCTCCAATTCAGGCGGCCGGCTGTCAAAGACCCACTCCGCCGTCAGGTGATCATTTCCAACCTGTACTGTGGCAAAATGTGGCTGGTCTTGAACCCTGCTTACCCTGGCCTGCTTCCAGGTCACGTTCGAATACCTCGCCAATTTTTGGCGGGTACTTTCATAAAAATCAATCCCGCGCAGCATCCAATAACGATACGGCGTCAAGTCAAATATGGCAGTGTAGCCGGGATGGTGAAAGGCAAGTTGATCCCACATGCGGTAGGCGATCGGCTGTACACCCGCCCCATCCTTGCTCCAAAAACACCAGGTGCGGTCATTCTTCTCTTTGAGATCCGGGTCAATTAACAGAATTTTGCGGTCGTACCAGCTGCTTTCCACCAGCTCAGCCGCCAGGCTTAACCCGGCAGCCCCTGCTCCGATGATGATGATGTCGTAATCAGGCATTACTGGCTGCCTTACGGCTGACCAGTCGCATGTGCAGACCACCTGCCGGGCGCAGAGTCACCAGAGGGTCCATGCCAACTTCCTGCCCGGAATCCAGGTCCAGTGTAAACACCTGGCTGATCATCGCCAGAATCATCTGGGCTTCAATCAGGGCAAAATTCTTGCCGATGCACAATGCCGGTCCACCACCAAAGGGTAGATAAGCAAACTTGTGACGTTGGGAGTCCTGCTCAGGATTGAAACGTTCCGGTTGAAAGATTTCCACATCCTGCCAATAATGCCGGTTGCGATGCATCGTAAAGGGACTGATGATAATCAAGGATCCGATCGGAATTTCGATCTCACCCACCACATCAGCCTGCATGGCTTTACGGGTGATCAACCAGGCCGGCGGGTATATCCGCAGGGCTTCCAGGAACACCTGCGCAGTGTACGGAAGCTGTTCCAGATGGCTCAGCTCAGGTGTCTTTCCAGCCAGGATCGAATCAACTTCAGCGAATAGTAAGTCACGCTTGTCGGGATTTTTAGCCAGGAGATACCAGCTCCAACTCAATGCGGTGGCAACCGTCTCATGGCCGGCAATTAAGAGCGTGATAATTTCATCCCGAATCTGGCGGTCAGGAAGTGCCTCTTTGCCCTGTTCATTTTGAGCTGTAATCAACAGCGATAAAAGATCATCACCCAACCCTTGTTGAACTCGTTCCTTAAGTAAATTCTGAATTGCCTGGTCAAGAGTGTTCAGCGCAGATTTAAAACGACGGTTGCCCGCAGTCGGGAGAAAGGTGGGCGCTTGGAACGGATTTCGCGCACCTGCCATGATGTGATCCAGTGCCGTCAGGGTCGCTTCCACCAGCGAACCAACCCGTTCTTTCAGGTCGGTCCCAAACAAAGCCAGGCCAAGCACTTCCAGTGAAAGGTGCATCATCTCGCGATCCACATCCACCGGCTTGCTTAAATTGTGGTATACCTGCCAGCGTTCCAGCAATGAGTGGGTGGCTGAGACGACAAATGGCTCAATCATGGCCAGCTTCTGGCGGGCAAAGGCAGGCTGGATCAAGCGGCGCTGTTTGAGCCAGCTCGCCCCGGAGTTAGTCAAAAGGCCACGTCCGGTCACCTTCGCCAGCGCATTGTACTGGATGGTGTCTTTGTTGTAGAGCTGGTGATGGTCGCGTAAGACCGTCTGAACTGCATCTGGATGATTGATCAGGTATGCATTGACGCTGCCGGCCTGAAAATGCACCAGATCACCATATTCTCGGACAGCATCCTGCAGATATTCGACTGGCGATTTTAATATTCGCGGAACCTGCCGCAAAAGCTGAAGTGGGGAGGGACCGATTGATTGCATAGCTAAATTATAAATCACTGTCACTGAATACATAGTACAAACGTCGTACATTATGGATTTACAATCGTAGTGAGTGGGGAATTTGTGGTTGGTTGGAAAGTTGGTTAGTTGATTAGTTAGCTAGTTGGTTAGTGCGTAGGAAGATGAATCACTGGGGGATAAGTGGGTTAGATAAGAGGCGTGATGCTTGAGTCCCCTTAATTTTCTTTCCTTTGAAATACAATAATCTCCGGATTTACAAAATTGATGGCAATATCGGGCAAGTACCAGGGCAGATCATAACGAAAATCTGCGATTTTCTCATATTTCGTTTCCCCGGCCAGTAAGTCCTCAAAAAATGTGCAATCCGGCTGGTGGCGCTCGCAGATGAATTGGTTTGCAAAGCGCGCATAAATGAAACTGGAGACTACCAGGAAATCCGGTTTGCGTTCCTCGACACCTTTCTCGCCCACATTATATTCAAGACCGTTGTTGATCGTAATCTGCTGATCCGCAAACTTTAAGAAAATCAAGGGATACTCAATGAAAGTGGAAAAACGATCTTTATCATAAAATATGGGTGCATAAAATGTGCGTTCGACCGAAACCGCATCCGGTATTGTCCTCAGAAATTCAGCTGCCGGGATGCGAGCATCATGCTTCATCATCACAATCACGCTGGCCACCCGCAGAGCACCCCAAAACAACACCAGAATACATAGTACTGCAATCGCATTCTGATAAAGCTTCACATTTTTGTTTGACTCAATCTTTTCTACCAGAATTTCGACTGCTATGGCAAATACAACAGCCAGCCCAGGCAACAATGGCAAAAAAAAGCGATTTTGTACATTATAGGAAAACAAAATTGGAAGGTCCAAAAAAAACAAGCCTGCCAACAGTAGCAAAAACAAGCGTCCGCGCTGCCGGTCGATTGAGGATTTTTTTCTTAGCAACCGTGCTGAAAAAATTACCAAAATAAAGACTGCGAGCAATAAAAGTATTAACAACCCGGTTCCAAAAACCGATTGCATATTCTGCCACTGATTAATAACTCCGGGAACACTATTTGGATAACGATCATAGTTTGCGTGGTGCCAAAGAGCTGGCAATAAGCGCTTTATATAGAAGGATAAGGATGTCAATGCCGTGGGAGTGCCCAGCCCGTAACCCGCCACAGTCAGGCCAATACCCGTAAAAAGGGTCTCGAAGCTGGACATTTTATCGCGGAAAGCTTGCGTTCCCTTGAGCATCAAATAAGCCAGCACCACCACCAGCAGGATAGCCCCGCCATTGTACTTACTTGAGGCAGTCATGCCGGCTGTAAAAAATGCCACATACAGCCAGATTTTTGTGTGTGTGTTTAAATAAAACAAGGAAAGCAGGAGGGTCATTCCGGCAAAGAAAGTAACATACAAATCATTGTGGGCGAAATGTGAATTCAAAGACAGCTCATTGTTTGTGGCTACCAATGCCGCTGCCAGCAGAGCGCTCCAGCGCTTTCCACCCAGCTGTCTGACCAACGCATAAGCCAGCCAGACGATCATTGCACCTAAGAAAACGGTAAAAAATCGGGCAGTCAAAAAGTAAGCACTGCGCGGGTAACCCAGGGAATCGGTCACCCTTCCGATAAACAACATCACATATTTCGGTAAGGAAGGATAATCAAAATTTGTCTGGTTAAAGCGCAGGTTTCCATCCAGTGTCTGCTCCACCACAGTTGCCAGCTCATCTGGATTCCAGAAAGCCGGAAGACCCCAGGAAAGTCCGCGGGAATTAACCAGTAGTACAGCTGCAAGTAAAAAGATCAGCACCAGGGATTCGTATTTACTTAGAAAGTTTTCAATCCGCAAAATCAAATCCACCCCTTGGATGAAATAATAAAAGAAAACTGTTTTGTTATTTTACTTCCAAATGGGAATAAGGTGCGACTCTCAGCCTAAATTGATTAAAATCGGCAGGATATACCTTCCGAAAAACCGAGATTAAATCATGCTGCTCTTCGTTTCTTCTGTGATTGTCTAAACTTGCAGAAACAATTCGGTAACATATTAAGATTTGTATAGGTCGGGTAATCATCAATCAAAAAATCTCATCTCCATATTTTGATACTTTAAACTATGCGAATACAAAGCGTAATTAACTATCCAATATTTATGACTAGGAAAAAGCGCCAATGTTACCTAATTGCAGCCTCGTCTTAAGGGAGAAACATCCAATAAGGTTGTATGTTTCTCCAAAAGGGTTGATTGTCGGATGCTTCGCCTCTCCCCTATTGGAAACGAAATCAAGAAGGGTTAAATATTCCAATGAGCTGGCGAATTGTTACTGAAGTCAGGTTTACGTCATGCATTGAAAAAGATCTTGGATGAAATTTGAACGATTGGCCTCCTCACACCTGACTTCGTAAACTCTACGATGAATTATCTCTTGTGAAAATTAAGATTATTGGTGGAAATAGTTGCCCACACAGCTTTCATCATATGCCCTTTCTGAGTGTGTTTGAATTAATCATTCTCTCAAGTCAGAAATGCTCAATCATTGAATCCAGACCTATCTGAATCGGTTACTGCGCTTGATATTGTTCGATGGGAGATTTAATGGAAAGTGAATCGGAAGAGATACAAAGACATTGGTTTCCTCCGAAAACTTATTCGTAATTCAGCGTGGTTGTTTATTTAAATTATGCAGTTCAAACCATACGTATTCATATAAATTGATATGGAATATAGCGGGAAATTCAAACAAATTCATACCGGTTTCCGAAAAACACATGCTCCCATTCATTTCCTTTTCCTAACAACCCGCATTATAAATTCTAATGATCAATTCCCATTCCATTTGCAATCAAAACAAATCCACGGTATCTTTAACTCAGGAAGAATCAGCATGAGCCCAACCATTCAACACGCCATTCACGAATTCAAAGCAAATGTGCAGTTCGAAAACGCAAACACACAACGGCTTTATTTCCGCGCGTTGGACGCTTTTGGTGAATACATTGCAGCTACCCAAACATTGGATCTGCCAACGACCAGCCTGCAAAAAAACATCGTCGTGCAGTTTAGCGGCTGGATGAAAGACGTACGCGCGTACGCTCTCCCAACGCGCAAGCTTTATCAATCCGTATTGCGAGCTGCCTTGCGTTTTTGGCGTGCCAATTATGCAGGCTGGATTCCATTCACACGCGAGGAGGAACAGGAAGCCAGCCGCACATCGTTCATTGGCAACACCGAGGAGCAGACCTCCCGTCATGAACGCTTGCCGGAAGATTTTGGCAACACGATGCTTAAGACTGTCATAGAAATGCCTATGCCCAAAGAGATTATTGCCCGCCTGGAGGTATTGCGGATGCGGGCTTTGATCGTCGCTTTGCGCGCTACAGCCTTGCGGGTGGGCGATTTGTGCCAGATGACCCGCAGTCAGGTGGAAGATGCCCGCGTACAGGGCGGTCGCCTGGAGCTGCGCATGGAGAAAACCGGTCGCATCGCCCACTGCCGCCTCGGAAAGGACACCCTGGCTGTTTTTGATGCCTATTTGGAATCCCGTGACGACCACTCGCCCTGGCTTTTCATTCAGCACGGCAAAAGTAACCGCCGCCGTAAGAATTCGAGCTCGTTTTTCCGCAGCGCTCGCAAAGGTTATGGTGCCCGTCTTTCCAGTACCTCTGCCTGGCGAATTGTCCAGAAAGTAGCCGGCCTTTCAGGGCTGGACCGTTACAAATATTTCACCAGTCCGCATGCCTTCCGCCACTGGCATGCCAAAACGTTGATCGAAAATGGCACCTCACTGGAAAACGTCCAGGCAGTGCTCGGCCATTCTACACCGGCCACCACCCGCATCATCTACGCGCCTGAGCCGGATAAACGCCAGATTGATGCGATTGAAGAAACGCTGCAAAAGATAGAAAGACCGAAAAAGAACGAAGAAAAGCAATCAAAATAAGAGGATCAAGAATAACACGAGGAAACGAATCTTTCGAATGCCTAATTATTCGTGTCATTCGTCCATTTGTTGCATTCGCGATTATCCCTGCTGTCGAATGTCAACAAATCCCCTATTTCTACTATAATGAAAAGGGAAAGATTTAATCCAGATACCCTTGATGATGATCTCGTCAAACCAATGCGACTTACAATGCCGTCTTAATGTGCACATATCAAACTGGAAGAAACGTACGCAGGGAAGATCAATGAAAAACAGGCGAAAAAACGAAACTATCTTTCTGATAACAGTCATTTCTATCCTGCTCCTTAGCATCATCATCCTCGTCTCCCTCCTGACACAGAACCCAGCTTTGTCAACAATAACCGCAACCATAACCCCATCCGCCACTCATCAATTTACGGCTACGCGCACAGCCACTGTGACCGATACACCCACAGCAAGCGTGACCGTCACCCGCACGGCGACCACCACCAGCACCCCCTCACAAACCCCACTGCCCTCGCAAACTCCTACCCCCTTTGTCTTTGACCAGGGTGAATTCGAACAGGTTTATGTTCTAGATCAGGTCATACCGGGCGTGATCAACCGCTTCATTGTCGCCGATGATGGCAGCTTCTGGCTGGCATCTCCTTACGCTATAGGAAGGTATCTACCTACCAATAAGCAATTCACACAGATCAACCTGCGGGATCAGGTCATCGGGTTCACATCAGATGGAATGGCATGGAGCTTGCCCAAAGCAGGCTCGCCGCTTTCCACCTGGGATGGCCGTGTCGGTCGCATTTACGATGAGACAAACGCCTGGTTGCCGCCTCAGGGCTATGGCCTGCCCTCACCAATTTCAGCGGCCTTTTCATTCGACGACAATCAGGATCTCTGGCTAACGACCGCTTATGATGTCCGCCGGCTGCAGGGTGATCAATGGCGCATCTTCCTGCCGCAGGAAATGACCTTCGATCTACCCTACCGTAAAACCATGTCCACCTCGTTTGTGATATCTCACTCGCAAATCGATCTGGTTTCCTGGGCCGGCAGCTGCAATTGGAGCGATGGGGTTGTCGCCGGGGGAGATGGAATACGAGTCTATCGCGAAAATAGCTGGCAGTTGACCGATCTGCCGCTGAAGTCAGGTTGCGTCCATGCGCTGGCGAATGACATTGGCGGTCATTTGTGGGTGGCAATTGAGAAGCAGTTATGGCGACTGGATGAGTCTACTCAAACCTGGCAGCAGTGGAAACCGCCGGCTCTGGATGCGCGCAGGTTTCGTGATTTCGATTACGGTGAGGTTAAGCAATTAATTTCTGCACCGGATGGCTCCGTCTGGGTTACCTTCGGACTGTGCGGCTTTTCAGGCTGCGATGAAAACCTGCTGGTTTACCAAATTGTCGGAAGTAAGTGGAATTTCCGCCTGGGTGATATCTTACAACCCCCTACCCTGCTGTTTGGCGCAAACCAAACCACCTGGTTGCTCAAACCTGACGGAATTCTGCTTTTAAATGATGAGAAGTGGGAGTCTATGGCAAGCATCGATTGGATCGGTGCGGACGTTGACACCCGCGGACGTCTATGGTTATTATCGGGTGAATTGAATGGGCAGATGCTGCTCTGGCGCGCGCCAGTAAATCCATGATACATCAATGAAGATATAATCATTTTTACGTCCGCTCATAACAACTCCGCAGCACTTAATCAGCACAAATTCGAGCTAGCAACCCATTCTGTAAAAAAAGGGTGCGTTTCGGGATTGCACCTTCTGGCGTGCTGATTGGTGCGTTCAAAAGCGAGCACACCCTACAAATTCCTTTCATTTTTCGGGTTTCGCCCCAGCTAACCCACCGAATAAATAATCCTAACCTTGACGAAAATAGCAATACCATCGCAGTCAAGCGTGCCGCTGTGATAGTTTCTATCGTTATTTGGCCAAGGGCAAAATTTCACCTGCCTGTTTTCATCCGAACTCTGTATTCGTGCAAATTGGTTTCGTAATAAATATGACCTGGAATGTGACTCAAAGTACTGGTAGAGAACAGCGATTTTCTTTATATTTCATTTAACCCACGCGTATCTCCACACCACTGTATGTGTTATGGTTTGTAAGGAGAGGGATCATGCCAAATGTCGCAATCGTAACCGACAGTACCGCCACCATTCCGGATGACTTGTTGCAATCCTTGCATATCCGTTGGGTGCCTTATTACATCCACCGTGGGAATGAGGTGCTGCGCGA